>CAZYZX010000020.1:0-9739 GCA_964652025.1 uncultured Melioribacteraceae bacterium | reverse complement strand
AGATGGGAAACACTACCTTAACGGTAAAGAAGTTGAATGGAAAACATTGGGGGAAGTTGGTGCACTTATTAGAGGCAATGGACTGCAAAAGAGTGATTTTACTGAAACAGGAGTTGGTTGTATTCATTATGGTCAAATTTATACTTATTATGGAGTCTTTACAAAAAAAACAAAATCTTTTGTGACTGTAGAACTTGCCAAATCACTAAAAAAAGTAAGTAAAGGTGACCTAATTTTGACTAATACAAGTGAAAATGTTGAAGACATTTGTAAAGCAGTTGCATGGTTAGGTGATGAAGATATTGTTACTGGTGGACATGCAACAATATTAAAACATAATCAAAACTCTAAATATTTAGCATATTTAACTAAAACTTTATTATTTTTTAAGGAAAAAAAGAAATATGCTAGAGGAACAAAAGTAATAGAAATTTCATCAAAAGATTTATCAAAAATAAAAATCCCCATCCCGCCAATAGAGGAGCAGGAGCGAATAGTAAAAATATTAGATAAATTTGATGCACTTGTAAACGACCTAAGGGAAGGAATACCGGCAGAAATAGAAGCGCGCACAAAGCAATATGAATACTATAGAAATAAATTATTAAGTTTTAATTAAAAAGTTGTTATTCCTTAGGAATAGAGACTATAAAAGTAGTGCCAATGTTTTTTTTAGTTTTATAGCTAAGGTGAATGTTATTGTAATTGCAGTATTGTTTAACTAAAGCTAAGCCAAGTCCATTCCCTTCAAAGCGGCGGGTGTACCCACGTTCTTCTTGGGTAAAAGGAATAAAAAGATGAGGAATATATTCCTTAGAAATACCCACGCCTGTATTTTTAATGTAAATATTATGAAATCCTTCTTTATCTTCGTAACCTATGGTAACTTTTCCTTTTTCAGTAAATTTTAATGCATTATCTATAAGGTTGCTAAAAATTTGGCTAATTGCGTAGTCATCGGAATTAATAGTTAAATTTTCAGGAAATCCTAAAATATTAAAGTCTAATTTTTTTAGTTCTGCCAAAGGTTTTTGTTGCAGGTAAATAGATTTAATAGTGTTATAAAGATTTACTTTTGTAACGCTAGGTGTATATTGCCCGTTTTGAATTTCTGACATGTTAAGGATTAAATCAACAGTTCTAACAATTCTTAACCCAGCGCTTTTAATAGAAGCAAAGTAAGAAGCGAGTTCATCTGTAATTAAATCGCTAAACTCTACTTCAATTAAACTTGTATAGTTTAGTATAGTGTTTAGTGGTGTACGTATTTCGTGGGAAATTTGAGTTAAAAAGTCCGATTTAATTTTATCAGATTTTTCCGCATCAGCTTTAGCTTTAATAAGGTCTTTAATATATTTTTCTTTAACAATTAAATTACCAATAGAATAAGCAACAGTTTTAAGTATTTTAGATTCTAAAATATTATCTGGGTCAAAATTATCAGAGTAACTTAAAGCAATAACACCCCAAAACTCGTTATCTGCAAAAATTGGAGAAACTAAAAGAGAATTAACGTTATTAATGTTTAGGTATTCTACATTTAATGCTTGTATTTCTGTAAAGTTTAATTTAATTTGGTTATTATTTTCTAACTGTTTATAAAAGTTAATTATTATTGGTTTATTAAAATTTAATGAGTTAAATTTTGGGTTATTTTTAATTGTTTTAACACCACTATTAAGCCACTCGTAAGCAGTAGACATGTTAAAGTTGCCATCATTTTGATAAACTATAACTCTATCGCAATTAATAGTTGTACCTAAAATAGAAATAGCTTTATTAATAGCAACATTAATATTATGCACGGCAAACAAAGATTGTGTAGTTTCAGTTAATCCATGTAAAAAGTTAGTATGCTTTTTAAGGGTATCTTTTGTAATTTTGGCATTGGTAACATCAATAAAGTTTTCTATTAAGCAAAGTTTCCCTTCGTAGTAAATTTCTGAAACAGAGGTAATAATGTTAATTTTGTTATTATGTGGGGTTAAAAAGCAAGTTTCAAAATTGCCCAAAGAGTAAAGATTAATCCAGTTATCAATTTCAGTAGAATTAACAATAAAAGATTGGCGCGTTTTATTAATTAAATCTTTTTTTTCGCAACCTAATATTTTTAATGCACCAATGTTACATTTAATAATCTCTTTTGTATCTGCATCAATTATAAAAATGGCGGAATTAATAGAATCTAAAATTTTACTTATTTCAAAACGTTTTTGTTTTTCATGCAAAGTTTTTTGGGATATTTTTTGCCCTAAAGAGTTATTAAGGTACTTAACTTGATTGTTTAATTCAAAAGAATAAATTGCGGATGCAAATTGCGAAGCTTGAAGAGAAATTAAATTTAAAGAAAGATCATCTAAATTAAATTTTGTGTTATTAATGTAAACTAATAAAATTCCGTGTAATTTAGAAAAGAAAACAAGAGGAATAATAATAACATTATAATCTGGAACGATATTAATATTAGACTTTTGATAAAAAACTTTACCGGCAGAAATAACAGTAGCAATAATATTTTGGTCAATTAATTTATTTAGGTTTTTTGTATGGTTAAAGTTAAGGTTTGGTAAAGTATTATATTCTTTAGCCAAAATAAATTCACCATCCACAAGTTCATAAAAAGTAACATTAACGGTATCTGGAATGTTAGCAAAAACTTTTAATCCATTAAGAAGAATATCGGATAAGATATCTGATACAGATAAAGAAGAGGAAAAAGAAGCCATATCAGCTAAAAATTTTTGCCACCAAAAAACAGAGGGGGTGAAGGAAATAAAATCGTTATTATCCATAGTATCCAAAATTTAGTAAATCAATCTGCCAATAATAAATCTATTGTTTCTTTGTAGTTATCCAAAATTCTATTTTGTAGATTGGTGAATAAATTTTTAGGTAAAGCCACGCTATCGAAAATAACAGGATTAGGTTGTAAGATTAGATAATCGCCGGGAAATCCCAAGTTCAAAAATCTAGCAACAACATCTGCTAAATGAACAGCCATAACTAAAGGGTCAATTCTACCATTAACAAAACCGGTATGATGAAACGCAATAGCATTACTAAGAGAAGATGGTATATTCCAACTATTAGCTAAAATATTCCCAACTTGTTCATGGGTAATGCCTAAAATTTGTGTTTCTGCATCGTGAATAGTGAGTTTGTTTTTAGCAGCAAAAGATAAAGCTTCGTCATACTCGTTAGGGAATTTATCGAAAAGTAAAAGTTTGCCAATATCGTGCAAAATACCAGCAACAAAATAATTTTCAAGATTAGAAACGCCCAAAGCTTCTCCAATAAGTCTTGCAATAGTACCAACAGCAATAGAATGAGCCCAAAACTCAACAGGTTTAAAGTCTTGTAAAACTTTACGTTTATCGAACATATTAATAATAGAAAGAGCAAGAACAATGTTATGAATTTCGTTAAAGCCTAAGTATAAAATAGCTCGAGAAATAGTATCAACATGCCCGGCAAAACTATAAGCAGAAGAATTAACCACGCGTAAAATTTTTATAGTAGCAGCTTGGTCGGCAGAAATAATTTTAGAAAGCTCTTCTATGTTAGTTTTTTTAACATACATAGCTTCGCTTAGCGTAGTATAAATAGTAGGCAAAGTTGGCAATTTAACAGAATTTGATTGAATTTTATCAGCAATAGTCATTAAATATCTTTCCCCTGTAGCATTTCTTTAGCATAGTAATCAACAGCCATATTGTAAAGGTCAATTTCTAAATCGTTAGAAGGTTGCCACAATAAACGTTTAGAAATTTTATTTTGTGCAAGTTCTATTAGTTTTGGGTCAGAAATATCTATTTTAGTGGAATTATTAAAACCAGCTTTAACAAATTTAATACCCCAAGTTTTTAATATGTTTAAATGTTTATTTTGGAATAATGTGTTTTTAGAGATTAGAATTTGACCATATTTATTGATAACAGGAGCTAAAAAAATCATTCCTTCTTCTAAATCGTGAATGGAAATTTCATTATTCATAAAGTCTCAATAAAATCTTAAAACTATAAATAAATTTAAAGAAATAAATAATAATAAAAAAGAGATAAAGTATAAATTTATCTGATTTAACAATTTCTTTACAAAAACATAAATTTAAATTAAATAAAAATTAAAAAACTTGCCAATAATAAAAAAAAATGATATATTAATCAATAACTAAATTGAGGAATAAATGAAAAAAATAATAAATATTATACTTTTATTCCTGCCTATAATAATAAATGGGCAACAATTAAACCAAACGGACGTAAAATCTATAACTTTAGAAAAAACCACTTTTACCGCGCTAACCCCAGAAAAAATAACAGTAGAAACACCAAATGTATATAAGTTATATCAAAAGCCACAAAAAGAACTGCAATTAGATAAAAAAGAAGTGAAGGTAGAAGAAACTAACAAAAAAAACGAGCCCGAGATACAAAAAGAATTATTTGACCCAACGCCATATGTTTATAATCTAAAAGCCGAAAAAAAGGTAAAAGGTGATATATATAGCGATGGTTTATTATACTGTTATCAGGTAGCATCATTTAAGGATAAAGCGGTAGCAGAAAAAGAAGTTAAAAAAATAAAAAATAAAGGGTTTAATGCATATGTAACGCAAGCAGTTATTAAAAAAGTTACTTGGTTTAGGGTAAGAATAGGGGATTTTGATACATTAGCAGATGCTGAAAAGTCCTTAAAAAATTATAAAAAAGTTTTTAACAAAAAATAGTTGGAGGAAGTGTGAAATTAAATAGTTACATTAAATTATTTGCTCTTTTATTAGTGTTAATGGTTGGTTGCAAAACATTGCCACCAGTAGAGTTCGAAAATTCTAATCAATTATTTATTGAGCGCACTGTAGATAAGCTAGATTTAGGTAAAACCTTCCCAATTCCACAAGGTCAATCTGTTGCATTAGTATCATTAGAAACAGACAAAACTTTAGATATACCAATTGTTGCATCAATAGAAGATCAATTGGTAAGGTCTTTGCTTAAAAATCAATTTGTTGTTTTAGAGCGCGATAACGATATGCTAAAAAGAATGCTTGCAGAAAACCACGCAACAGACTTTAAAAATGGCTACGTTATTACAACAATGGATAGCGCAAAAACTTTTGTTAAGATGTTTAAAACACACTTAAAAGCTGCAGATTATTTAGTTAGCTATAGAGTGCTTGAGTGTGGAATTGTTTATGGTAGAAATATAGTTGATGGCTATATAGATAGAAATGGCTTAATTCGTTTGCATGTGCGCGTTCAAAAAGTAGATACTGGTGAAATTGTTTATGCGGATAATTTAACCGGTACTTATAAAGATAGAGTTATTGCAGAATACTTGCAATTTTACGAAAATTATCATTACAACTATTTTGGTAGTGCTTATCCTTTGCAAAAGTAATTTTTTTAACTTACCTATATATTCCCTCTAAAAATTAAAGTAATTTAATTGCAGAGGGAATTTTTTTATTTAAAGATACTTAAATAAAAAGCTAAGTGGAAAATTAATCTATAACTTTGCCAACTTTTTCTAAAATGGTTTGAATGCTTGCTGGTTTAAGAATATAATCAGCCACACCTAAATCTACTGCTTTTTTGATTATTTCGGTTTTTTTATTGGCAGACATAATAATAACGGGAAGAGCTTTATATAAATCCTTTTGCCTAATAGCTTCTAAAAATTCAATTCCAGACATAATAGGCATTTCAATATCTAACATAATTAAATCTGGAGTAATTTTATCTAAAACTTCTAAAGCTTCTTGCCCATTTTTGGCAACTTCTACTTTAACATTCCCCCTCATTAATAACGCCTTTTGTAGCATAGCACTAAAAGCGTAACTATCATCTACCACTAAAACAGATTTCATTAAATTCCTATTTTTTTTATTTAAAGATAAATAAAAAGTAAAAAAACAAAAATGAAAAATGCAAGAAAAAGTTGCAAAATTTTATAAAAAGTGTTAAATTTAGTGTACAAATGTTTACTATATAAAAAATGGAAAACGAAAAAGGATTTGAAATAGATTTAAGCAACTATCAGTTGCCAGAAACGAAGCGCAGCAAAGACGCATTACCAGTGGTATACCCAGAAATAGCGCGCAATAAAGGGGGTGTAGATTTTGATATATATGACTATAACATGCTTTTTAATGACGAGGGGACAAAAAAGATAATACGAGAAGGGGATACAATTGGTTGTTTTTATATCGAGTCTCCTGGTATGCGTTCGTTATTAAAAAAGTTAGATTGCGATAATTTTAATCTGTTAACAGCTGCAAGCTCTGTAATACGCCCTGGTGTGGCAGAAAGTGGGATGATGCAAGAGTTTATTTTGCGTCACAAAGACCCAAGCAAGCGGAAATATTTATTACCGCAGTTAAAAGATATTTTAGAAGAGACATATGGAGTAATGATTTATCAAGAAGATGTTATAAAGGTGGCGCACTTAGTAGCGGGGTTATCATTAGAAGAAGCTGATTTACTAAGACGTGCGATGAGTGGAAAGATGCGTTCCCACGCAGCAATGAAGCAAATTGAAGACCGATTTTTTGAAAGTTGCCGAGAAAAAGGGTATAATGAATATGCAATTAAGGAATTGTGGCGGCAAATAGAATCTTTTGCTGGCTATGCATTTTGCAAAGCGCATAGTGCGTCTTTTGCTTTGCTATCTTATCAAGTGGCTTATCTTAAGGTGCATTATCCGGCAGAGTTTCTATCTAGCGTGCTTACTAATGGTGGGGGATATTACGCTCCTGCTGTGTATATTCAAGAAGCTAAGCGTTTAGGTTTAGAGGTCCTTTTGCCCTGTGTTAATAATAGCGAAGTTGAGTATACAGGTTTTGGAAAGCAAATTCGTATTGGTTTTATGGCTATTAAGGGGCTTAGAACAAAAACGGCAGAAAAAATTGTTGAAGAGCGAAACTTAAACGGTAAATTTAAATCTTTGTTAGATTTTCTTTTGCGCGTTAAACCTGGTTACGAAGATACTTATTTGCTTATTAAAGCTGGTGCAATGCAAACTTTTAATAAAACTAGACCAGCTTTAATGCGGCTATTAGACATTTACATTAAACATAGGCGCATTTTAGACCCAGACTACGTTAACCTTTTTGAAGATGAATCTATTGAATTAGAACGGTTAGCTTATACAGATACCGAATACTCTATTGAACAAATTTGCGCTGCAGAGTACGAACTTTTTGATTTTATGGTTACTAAACATCCGCTTAATTTTTTTGAGCATTATATTAATAGACCCGAAATTATTAAAGCTAAAGATATGGCTAAGTTTAAAGGTAAATCGATTAAAATGATTGGTTGGTATATGGCAAGCAAGCGTATTAAAACAAAATCTAACCAAATTATGAAATTCCTTTCCTTAGAAGACTTAACCGGTACTTTTGAAGCGATTATTTTTCCTAAAGAGTATGAAGAATATGCAGAGCTAACCCTTTCTATGGGTCCTTATTACATTAAAGGTGTTGTAGACCCAGATGGTGCTAACAGTATTGTGGTAGAAAAACTTGCTGTGCTTGCTGCTAAAAATATTAAAATTGTTACACAAAAAGATAGCTCTGAAAATAATTATTTTGGTGATGTTGAAAATGTGCAAGAAAGCGAATTTAACATGGCTAATGTTTTAGATAAAGAAAAGCTAAGGCAAGCCTATTTATAAAATTTATTGCTTTAAGTTTTGCTTTCTTAGTGTATCTAAGTAGGTTAAAGATGATTTAAAAAACTCGTCCCATTTTTGTGTATCTGCTTGGTAACTATCTAATGTGTTGTAGTAGTCTTCTTTTGTTATGTTATATTTTTTAAATATTTCCCGTTTTTTTATCTCTAAAGAATCAAAATTAGGCAAATATATTTCTTGAGCAATCATAATATCTACATAAACTTTAGATAATGTATCTTTATCTATTGTTTTATGTTTATTGCAGCCTATTAATAATAATAGGGTAATTATAGCAAAAAAAATATTATTTCTTTTTGCTAGCATTAAATAAAATCCTTTTTTCGCGGTCTGTTAAATTATTATAGCCAGATTGACTAATTTTATCTAATATGCGGTCTATTTCTTCTTGTGTTACTTCTTCCTCGTCATTTTTGTGTATATCATAAAATTCTGCTTCTTCTACATTTGGGTAATTATTATTAATTGGTCTTCTAAAGTTATAATTTACATTTCTTTTGCTACGGTTGGAATTAAATAATTTATCGAAATTAAAATTATATTGTTTGTCGAATAATACAAATAAAAATCCTGTTACTGCACCACCAATATGGGCTAAATGGGCAACAAAACTCATATTACCAACAGATAAAAATTCTATTACAACTAAAAATGCAACTAAATATTTGGCTTTAATAGGTAATAAAAAGTAAAGGAATATGTAGCGATCTGGGAAAAACATTGCAAAAGCTATCATAACGCCAAATACACTGCCACTTGCGCCTACTGTTGGGGCAGAGTCTAAACTAAGTAATATGGGCAAAACGGATTGGAATAATCCAGCACCAATGCCACAAATTATGTAAAAAATTAAAAACTTTTTACTACCCCAAATATTTTCTATTTCCATCCCAAACATCCAAAGCATAAACATGTTAAATAGTATATGGCTAAAACCACCGTGCATAAATTGATAAGTAATTAGCTGCCAAATTTGGAAGTTATATGGTTGTAAGGCTTGGTCGTATCCCGTTAATGGGTTTAATGCAAAATATCTATTTATATAGTACCAACCTGGAACGCCACCAAAGGTTATATTTTCGAATAATGTTTGCAACAAAAAAACTATTCCATTGGTAATCAATAATCCTTTTATAACTGGTGGGAAAAATGAAAAACCATAATTGCCTGGGCGGTAATAATCTCTATCGTAATAACTCATAGTAAAACTCGTTAAATTTAATATTACAAAATTAACTTATTTTTTTGTTAATGTAAAATATTATATTTATTTAGACACATAAACACTAAAAAAGGTTCTTAAAATTATTTAAAATGTGCAAAAAACCGCTGATAGGTTTGCGTACTTTTGATTTTTGAGTTTTTGGCTTGTAAATTATTGTATTATAATTAATTACAGCATTTACTTAATAAAATGTGTCCATAGTTTAAAACTTCGCAAACCTCTTAAAAGTGTCCAATGTTAGGTAGGTTTGCGAACTTTGCCAAAAAAAACCTGCAAAATTTGCAAAATTTTAAGGGGTAAAAATGCCCATTTTTCGCAAACCTCAATTTTCGATTTTTTTAAAGGAGGTTTGCGAACTTTTATTTTAAAGGAAAATTATTTTATAATTTATTAAAAAATAATATTTTTTGCTTGACTTTTTACTAAACTATGGTTAATTTTGCATTAAAAATGGGGTACCCGATCACCTTTTTTTTTAGAGGTTTGCGAACTTTTTAAATGACTTTAGCTAAGTTATTATTTTTCAATAACCCATTTTTTAAAAAAAGCGTTCTTTGACATACGATTTTTTGCTAAGTTATTATTTTTAAGCTCTTTATATTTTCCTCCTTGCTCTGAAAGGATTGAGACACGATAACTTTCCCATCTTTTTCATACACTGCGACCATACCGCAGCCTTTATATTTTCCTCCTTGCTCTGAAAGGATTGAGACATTTTAAAGGACTTTCTGAGACCACAATGTACCATTTTCCTTCCTTTTGATCTTTATATTTTCCTCCTTGCTCTGAAAGGATTGAGACATAGATTTTTAAATCCAT
>CAZYZX010000019.1:0-12439 GCA_964652025.1 uncultured Melioribacteraceae bacterium | reverse complement strand
GTTCGAGTGCCGATTCCATTAAAACAAGGATTGAAACTCGTTCTTTTGAAACTATAGCAAGAAAATTTAGACATAGTTCGAGTGCCGATTCCATTAAAACAAGGATTGAAACGTGAATAATTCTTATACGTTTTGTTGGCGTTTCCGCCTGTTCGAGTGCCGATTCCATTAAAACAAGGATTGGTTTTTAAGCTACTAGCTACCAGTTACCAGCTACTAGTAGCTTATTTTTTATAGTATTAGATGATAGAAAAGATTTTGGTAAATTTAGTAGAGTTAAAGCATAGACAATTCACTATTTACAATTTACTAGTAACTATTAACTAGTAGCTGTTAACAAAAAGCGAAAAACTCGTCACGCGTTACGCGTCACTTGTTACTATTCACAATTCACCATTCACTGTTCACTAATAACTTGTCACGAAAAAAATTTTTGGAAATAATTTAAAAATAAAGCTCTTATATTATAGAGTTGGAAAGACAATTCTGTAAAAACAAGAATTGACTAAAAGAGATTAGTAAATAGTTAATATTGGTAAATAAAAGTTTAGTAACAAAAGGGAGTGAAAAATGGGTAAAGATGAACTAGAACTAAAAATTGAGAATGTAAAGTACAGAAAAAGCAATAGTGATTTTAAGCTAATTAGAGATGAGAAAAAAAGAGAGGAATTACTAAATCTAATAAGCGATAAAATTTTCACTATGCGTGCTGGTGACTATGAGGGGAAAGCATATTTTGAAATTATTTACCCAGATTTAGATTTAAAAAAATATGCTTATTTGGCAGTAAATCATACAATTGTTAGAGGAAAAATTTCAATTTATCTAAGCTATGTTAAACCTAATGGAAGAATTTCAATTAAAATATGAAATTTGAATTTGGTGATAAATAAAAAGGGTTATAAGATATTAGCTATAAGTTACTAGTTACCAGTTACTAGCTACCAGACCTGTAGTGCTAATGAAAAAGATGATTATTAAAAAGATAAAGGTGCTCTTTTATTAAAAAAAGATTTTTTAAATATAACTTGTAACGTAGTAAAAAAAACGTTATTATTATTGTTTTAATTACGTTCAATTATTATTAAAAAAATAACAATACAAATTGCTATTAGCAAAATTTTATAAAAACAAATAACAAAATAGTTTTATTAAAATTCAAAAATCAAGGAGGTAAAAAATGTATAACAATGATAATCAGGAATTCAAACTATATCGTGATGCTGAAAAAAGAAAGGAATTGTTGAAACAATTAAAAAATAAAAAAGGCTTTGCGGTAAAAAGAGAATATTTGGGAAAAACATATCATGAAATGTTTATTCCTGACGTAGATTTAACCAAATATACACATTTGGTGTTAAATTATAAGGTTGCTGATAATGAAAAAGAAATTATATTAAAATACGTAAAATTAAATGGTGCAATTTCAATTAATCTAATTCCGAAAGCTAAATCTAATGATAAATAAAAAGGTTTATAAGATATTAGCTATTAGTATTTTAATATTGGTAGTATTATATGAATAATTAGATTTTGGTAACTTTTAAGATAAATGTTAAATTAGTTACTATTCACAATTAACCATTCACTAGTAACTAAATTTTATACTTGTAACTAAAAAGGGCTTTTATTACAAAAATATAATTAAAACTTTTATAATATAAGGAGGATAAAATGGAAAATTTAACACCTAATAGTTTTGATAAAGAATTTAATAATAACGAAAAAATTTCTTTACCTAATAAAGAAAAAGAACAATCTTTTGAATTTAATGGAATGAAATTTATTTTTTCTGATGAAGTTAGAGAAATGACAAAAGAAGAATACGAGGAAGAATTGGCTGCAGAAAAGGCAGAGATGGAAGAATTGGTAAGATTAGAGCAAGCGGCAGAAGAGTTTATGATACAAGAAGAATTAGCGGCAGAAGAAGCAGAGATGGAAGAATTAGTAAGATTAGAGCAAGCAGCAGAGAAATTTGAAAAGGAAGAATTGATAAGATTAGAACAAGCAGCAGAAGAGTTTATGATACAAGAAGAGTTAGCAGCTGAAAAAGCCGAAATGGAAGAGTTGGTAAGATTAGAGCAAGCAGCAGAAGAGTTTATGATACAAGAAGAATTAGCAGCAGAAGAAGCAGAAATGGAAGAATTGGTAAGATTAGAACAAGCAGCAGAAGAATTTATGATGAAAGAAGAATTAGCAGCCGAGAAAGCCGAAATGGAAGAATTAGTAAGATTAGAACAAGCGGCAGAAGAGTTTATGATACAAGAAGAGTTAGCAGCAGAAAAAGCCGAAATGGAAGAATTTATGAAAGAAGAGCAGGCGTATGAAGAATTTATGATGAATGAAGGAGCGGAGTTAGACACTGAATATGAAGAAAATGATGAAGAAGACGAGAGGTAAAAATATTATTGCAGGAAGTTAAGTTAATTTGGTAAAAAATAAATGTTTTCCAACTCACCCCTAACCCCTCTCTTACAAAGAGAGGGGAACCGGTTTTATCAATCCATATTTTTTTTATTAATCATAAGTGTCATAAGGCATCATCCTTATTTTGCCAAGATAAAGGAACCAGTGTAAGTTTTTATTTCAACAAATCATAAAAATTTTTTTCAACTCACCCCTAACCCCTCTAAAATCTATCATCTATTATCTGAAGTCTGTCGTCTGTAGTCTGAAGTCTGTCGTCTGATTACTATTGTAAAAGAAAAAAAATAATGTTAATTTAAACAATTTATAAAAATAGGTTATAGATATGAAAAAGAGCGCATTATTTTTGGTGTTAATTTTAGTATTATTTGGTTGTGGAAAAAAAGAAGAAGCAAATTTAGAGTTATTTAGTCCAGAGGCGTTTTGTTACCAATTAGATAGCGGTTGGGAATTAAACGCAACAGTAAATGCAAAGGGATTTATGGTTAAAGAAAAAGATGGGAAATATTATTTTAAGATTTCGTATGTAGTAGATATACTTACACCTGGGAATAATATAAAATCTGCTGTTTATAAAAATGTAATAGAAAAAAGAGGAAACGAGCGATTAGGAGATGTTGCATTAGAGTGCCAAACAGTGTTAGATAGCACAAGTGAAAAAGGAATCTATACGGTAATATTTAAAGTAAAAGATGAATTAAGCGGTCAAACAAAAGATATAAACAAAACATTTACGGTTGATTAATGGCGGTAGAAAATTTACAAATATTTGGAGTAAAGGATTGCCGCGATACGCAGAAAGCGGAGCGATATTTTAAGGAGCGAAATATAAAGTACCAGTTTCGTAATTTAGCAGAAAAGGGGATTAGCAAAGGCGAGCTGGAAAGCATAAAACGAAAATTTACAATAGATGAACTATTTAACGAAGAGGGTAAACAATATAAAAAAAGAAACTTACAATATATAAAGTTTGATAAAGAAGAAGAGCTATTAAACGATTCGCTACTTTTTGTTACTCCAATAGTTAGAACCAAAACAGATGTTACGCTTGGTTACAAGCCGGAAATTTGGAATAAGTGGATTAAAGAGAGTTAAAATTTAATATTGTAAAACGTAAAATCTTTTAATAATTGTTCGTTATCAATAAATCTAACTGCATTCCACCCCACATTTTTAGCACCTTCAACATATTCTAAAACGTCATCTATAAAAAGGTGTTGATTAGGTTGTAAACCGCTGAAATTAGTTACCGCGTTATAAATTTGTGGTTCTGGTTTAATAGCTTTAACTTCAAAAGATAGGAACAATTTATCAAAGTGATTAAAAAAGCTATAATTTCCGTAGCCATATTTTTGGTGAATAAAGTTAGTGTTAGAAAGCAGGTATAATTTATAATTTTGTTTAAGAATTGGTAAAAGCTCTGTAAGTTTAGTATTAATAGTAAAAATTTCAGAATATATTTTACAAAAAGTTTCTTCATCTACTTTATGTTCGCAAAACTCTAACATTTTATTTAAAAAGTCTTCTGTGCTAATCTCAAATTTTTCGTACTCACGGTGCAAGTGGTAATTTAATTGATAAAGATTGTAAAACCTTTTACCCAAACCGTCATCTATTTTGTTTAATCTTGTTATAATAATGTTATAATCAAAAGGGATTAAAACATTACCTAAATCGAAAACAATGGCTTTTATATCAGTCATATTATCCTTTAATTTTTACTTATTAAAATATAAAAAATAACTATAACATAAAAGATAAAATGACTTTATAGATAGTATTTTTTAAGTATCTATTAAATAAAAATTACTTAAACGTTTAAGGATGTATAACTTATTATAAATAAATTAGTTATAAAACATGATGTTTGTTTATTAAATAAAATATTTGTATATTTAATAATTTTTTATAAAAAAGTTTGCATAATATGAGTTTATTGATAAACGATACAATAACAGCAGTAGCCACACCACCAGGTGAAGGAGCAATATCTGTAATACGCATAAGCGGTGAAGATAGTTTTAGAATAGTAGATACAATATTTAGAGGAAAAGTTAAAATAGCTTTTGCAGCATCCCACACTATACACTATGGTAAAATAGTAGATGAGAAAGGTGTAGTAATAGATGATGTATTGATAAGTGTATTTAGGGGACCCAACAGTTACACGGGAGAAGATAGTGTAGAAATTAGTACACACGGTAACAGTTTTATAACCAAAAAAATATTAGAGTTATTACTAAGTAAAAACGTTAGAAGTGCAGAGCCGGGCGAGTTTACAAAGCGCGCATTTTTAAATGGCAGAATAGATTTATCCCAAGCAGAAGCGGTGTTGGATGTAATAAAATCCCGTACAGATAGTGCATTGCGAGGCGCTAGAAATCAATTAGATGGTTTGCTTAGTCAAAAAGTTAATGTACTAAGGCAAACTCTTATAAATGCATCATCTTTAATAGAGCTGGAGTTAGATTTTAGCGAAGAAGGCTACGAGTTTATGCCAAAAGATGAAATTATAGAAAAAATAGATAAAGTATTAAAAGAGATTGAGTATTTGTTAAATTCCTATAGATTTGGTAGAATATTAAAAGATGGGATAAACTTAGCAATAATAGGCGAGCCAAATGTAGGCAAGTCGTCATTGCTTAATTACATATTAAAAGAGGCGCGTGCTATAGTTAGCGATATACCCGGTACAACGCGAGATATAATAAGGGAAGAAATATCTATAGATGGAGTGTTATTTAAAATATTTGATACAGCGGGTATTAGAAATAGTGACGATGTAATAGAGATTGAAGGTGTAAGGAGGTCGTTAGAAGCGGTAAAAAATGCAGACCTAATACTGTGGTTAACCGATGTTAATAATAACTACAGTGAAGATATTAAAGCAGAATTAGATAAACTGGCAATATCATCAAAAATTATTAAAGTTGTTAACAAAATAGATTTGGGTAAAAACGATAACATAAAAGCGGATGTATATATTTCATCTAAAACAGGGGAAGGGATAGAGCAATTATTTGAAGAGATGAAAAAGCATGCGGTAGGCGATGGAGTTTATACAGAAAAATCCACAGTTATAAATAATGTTAGGCATTATGCGGCATTAAAAAAGACGGTTGAATATCTTAACTCTGCTAAAAACAGTGTAAATGCGCAAATGAGTGGAGAGTTTATAGCTGTAGATATGCGTAACGCAATAGATGCGTTATCTGAAATTATAGGTGTTGTTACAACGGATGATATTTTAAATAATATATTTCAAAAATTTTGTATTGGTAAATAAAAAAAAGTTTCACGTGAAACATTACAGAATTATTAACTAAAAAGTGTTCCACGTGAAACAGTAGAATTTAAAGACGAGTAAAAAAGTTTCACGTGAAACGAAAGGAATAAATGAGATACTTTGATGTTGTTGTAGTAGGTGGTGGGCATGCTGGAATAGAGGCAGCATACGCCGCAGATAAAATGGGGTGCAGCGTTGCGGTTGTTACTATGGATAAAAACGCATTTGGTAGAATGAGTTGCAACCCAGCAATAGGTGGAAGCGCAAAAGGGCACCTTGTGCACGAAATAGATGCACTTGGTGGAGCTATGGGGTTTTTAGCAGATCAAACGGGTATTCAGTTTAGAATTTTAAATAGAAGCAAAGGACCAGCTGTTTGGGCTAGTAGATGCCAATCTGATAGAGAACTTTACAGTAAAACGGCATCGGAATTTATGAATAATTTACCTAATACTACTGTTATTGTGGATTCTGTTATAGAAGTAATCGAAGAAAATAAACAGGTGGTTGGCGTTAAAACTTTATATGGTGAAGAAATAAAATGTAAAACAGTTATAGTTTGCTCCGGTACATTTTTAAATGGATTAATGTATACGGGACTTAATAAAACTGTTGGCGGTAGATATGGCGAGCAAGCTTCGGTTGGCTTAACAGAAAATTTAGTTAAATTGGGCTTTGAAGCTGGAAGGCTTAAAACAGGTACTCCTCCTAGATTAAATGGCGATACAATCGATTACTCGATTTTAGAAGAGCAGCCCGGAGATGAAAACCCTCAACCATTTTCTTTAACTACAGATAAATCTAAATTCCCGTTTTTACCACAAATTAGCTGTTATTTAACCTATACAGATAATACTGTTCATGACATATTAAGACTTGGATTTGATAGAAGCCCACTTTTTACCGGTATTATAAATGGGGTAGGACCTCGTTACTGTCCTTCTATAGAAGATAAAATTGTTAGGTTTTCAGATAAACCGCGCCATCAATTATTTTTAGAGCCAGAGGGACTTAATACAAATGTGGTTTATATTAATGGTTTTTCTTCATCGCTACCAGAAGATATACAATACAAAGCTTTAGTTAAAATACCAGGCTTAGCAAATGTAGAAATGCTAAGACCAGCTTATGCTGTGGAATATGACTATTTTCCTCCTTACCAAGTGGATTTAACCTTAGAGACCAAGTTAATAAAAGGTTTATATTTTGCGGGTCAAGTAAATGGCACAAGTGGCTATGAAGAAGCAGCAGCACAAGGTATAGTTGCTGGTATTAATGCGGCGTTAAAAGTACAAAACAGAGGGGAGTTTGTATTAAAACGTTCAGAATCTTACATAGGCGTTTTAATAGATGACTTAGTTGGTAAATCTACCGATGAGCCGTATCGTATGTTTACATCACGCGCAGAGCATAGACTTTTACTTAGACAAGATAACGCAGATAGAAGGTTAATGGAATATGGATATAAACTTGGCTTAGTAAGAGAAGATGTATATAAAGAATTTAAGGAAAGAGAAATATTAATTAATGTAGCAAAAGATTTATTTGGAAGCATAAAAATAACTCCACAAGCCTTTAATAATGCTACGCCAAACATGGGTAAAATAGATAATCCAGAAACGATAAATAAACTTGTTAAGCGACCAGAAACAAAGTTAGAAGATATAATAAATTTAGTTTCGGATGAAGATAAGCCAAAAATAGAAGAAGTAGTTAAAAATAAAACAGTATTAGAACAAGTAGAAATTGAAATGAAATATGAAGGGTATATAGTAAGGCAGCAAGAAATAATAGAAAGATTTGAGAAGTTAGAAAATGTACCAATACCAATAAATTTTGATTATAGCATAATTCATTCAATATCTGCAGAAGGGAGAGAGAAACTAAGCAAGGTAAAACCGCGCTCAATCGGTCAAGCGTCCCGCATCTCTGGGGTAACGCCATCCGATATATCGGCATTGTTAATATATTTAAAAAAATAGGGAGATAGATTTGTGGAACTAATTGAACAATATTTAAGAGAATTAAAAAGCCTTTTTTGGGAAAACAATATGTCGCCAGACGATTATCAATTAGAACGTTTGGCAAATTATGCTATGCTTGTAGTACAAAAAAACGAGGCTATTAATTTAATTTCTAGGAAGGATACCGAAAATATTATTGAAAATCATGTATTTATTTCTGCATTAGTTACTAATTATATTTGCGATAAACCAAAAAAGTTTTTAGATATTGGCACTGGTGGAGGATTTCCGGGAATACCTATAGCAATATTAAAACCATTGTTAAGGGGTGTGTTGGCGGACTCTATAGGAAAAAAGATTGACTCTGTTGATGAATTTATTAAGAAATTAAAACTTAGCAATGTAAAAACTGTAAACGATAGGGTAGAAAATCCAGCTTTTATAGAAGCATATAAAGAGAGTTTTGATATATTTGTTAGTCGCGCAACAGTGCCAGTAAGCGTGCTTGTAAGATATGCCTTACCTTTAATGCAAGAAAAAGCAAAAATATTAGCTATAAAGGGAGGCAACTTAGATAGTGAAATTAAGGAAGCAGAAACTAAATATAAATCCAAAATTAGAAGCGCAACAGTAGTAGATTTAAAATATAAACCCACAAATTTAAGAAATGAAAAAGATAAAAAATTAATAATATTGGAATTGATAAGATGAGTAAAACGAGCAAAGAACTATTTGATGAGATAGCAAAGTTAACAACAGAGCAGCGTAACCCAAAATCAATGGATATTGATGCAAAAAGTACAGCAGAGATTTTAAAGATTATTAACGATGAAGATAAAACGGTTCCTTTTGCAGTAGAAAAAGAATTACCATATATTGAGCAAGCGGTAGAAATAATAGTAAAAGCGCTTAAAAATGGAGGAAGATTATTATATTTTGGAGCAGGAACAAGCGGTCGCTTAGGAGTAGTAGATGCAAGCGAGTGTCCGCCAACATTTGGCACACCACAAGGTATGATAGTTGGCTACATTGCAGGTGGTAAAGAAGCAATGTTTGTTGCGCAAGAAGGCGCAGAAGACTACGAAGAAAACGGCGCAAAAGATGTTTTATCTGCTAACGTTACAGATAAAGATGTTGTTTGTGGTATTGCAGCAAGCCGAAGAACACCTTACGTTGTTGGTGCAGTTAAAAAAGCTAAAGAACTTGGTGCTAAAACGTTATATGTAACTTGTAATCCACGCTCTACTTTTGATTTTGATTTTGTTGATGTTGCTATTTGCCCTTATGTAGGTCCAGAAGTTGTAATGGGTTCTACGCGCATGAAAAGTGGAACAGCGCAAAAATTAGTGCTTAACATGCTTACAACTACAAGCATGATACGCATGGGCAAGGTTTACGAAAATATGATGATAGACCTTCAAATGACTAATAAAAAGTTAGTTGAGCGCTCTAAACGAATTGTAATGACTATTACCGGGCTTGGCTACGAAGAAGCTGGTAAATATTTAGAAGCAGCCGGTGGCCATGTTAAAACTGCTTTGGTTATGATTAAAGCTAACGTAAGCGCAGAAGAAGCTAGAAAAAGACTTGAAAAAGCTGATGGCTTTGTTAGACAAGCTATTGAAGGTGTTTCTAAAAATAATTAATTCTTGTTTTGGAAAAAGAAATTTTCTTCCGTTACCCAAATTTTAGGGATATTATTTTTGTTATTGGTGCGGGCGCTTCTCACGCAGATGAAGTGCCTTTGCAAAAGCACCTTTTGCCTATGATTGTTGGTAACCAAATTCCAGAAATTTATAATTCACAAATTGGTAAAATTGTTATCTCTTTTATTAAAGATAACTTCTACTTTAATACAGAAAAAGATATTTTTCCTCCTTTAGAAGCTGTTTTTGGCTTTTTAGACCATTTTATTTTGCACGACGAATCCCTTAACGAGTTTTATGATAATAGAAGATTAAGACTAATTAAAGAGTATTTAATTAAGCTTATTTATTATGTGGTAGATCTTAAAACGGGTAAAAAAAGCAAATATTACCAACTGTTTTGGGAAATGATAGAAAAATATAATAATAATGTTACTATATTAAACTTAAATTACGATACTTTGCTTGAACAAGCTTTCGATACTCTTTTTCATAAAACAAGGTTTATAGATTACTACATCCCGTTTATGAACTACGAACCGATTGATTCTCTTAAAAAATATAACTATTGGATTAATTCACGAGAACCGATTAAAGTTAAAAATGATGCTATTCCCTACTCTTATAAAATATTAAAATTACATGGTAGCTTAAATTGGAAATATTGCAATTGTTGCAATCAAGTTTTACTTACCCCATGGGATAGAAAAATTGACCTTAATAAAGGTGTTTTTTTGGGTTATACTTACCCAGATAATAAAGAATATGAATACTTTTGCCCTTTAGATAATACAGAGTTTAACACTTTAATACTGCCACCTTCTAATATAAAATCTTTAACTCACCCTATTATTACCCAACTTTTTGCAGAAGCTGCTAGAGAAATTAGAAAAGCTAAAAAAATAGTTTTTATTGGCTACTCGTTATCGCATACAGATATCCATATAAAAGCTTTGTTTAGAAAAAATATTAAACCAAATACTAATATTGTTGTTATTAATACAAAAAATAACGATTTATTTAAAGCAAACTACCTTCCATTATCTAATAATATAAGTTTTATTACTTCTTCATTTCAAGCTTTGGTAGAAAACGAAAACCTTATTAAAAAAATTTTGCTGGATTAACATGAGCCTGTTTTGTGGAATTTTGGGAAACTTAAATGTTGCAGAAAAAGAAAAATTTGATGTTCTACTTTCTAATTTTGTCTCTTTCAAAATTCCAAATGGATATGTATGGATAAGACAAACAGACCCAAATATCTATTATAATAAAGACGAAAACAAAGGTTTTGTTTTAAGTGGAATAGGTTTAGAAAATACAGCTAATGGATTTAAAAAACTTAATAATAATACTTGGGGTAAATATCTTTATAATCCATACAGTGTAAGTTTTCCAGATGGTCATTATTGTGGTGTATCTTGGATTAATAATAAGGTGTTTTTATTTAATGACGTACTAGGCATAAAACATATTTATGTGAAATATACTAAAGATAAGGTTTACTTTAGCAATAATATAAATCTATTATTAAAATTTATTGGTGATGTAAAGTTAAACTTAAACGAGTTTTTTGCTGCATGGTTCCTTAATCCTACTGTTAGTTTTAACCCAATTATAGAAGATGTAAAAAGATTAAATGGCATAACAGAGTTTTTAGGAAATAGACTAATATCTAATACAGAGCACGAATGGATACCTAATTTTAACGTTAAACTAACTGTGGCAGATTTTGATAATGTACTATCTAAACTAATAGATTTTACTATAAGCGAATATTCTTCAGTTAGCTTAGGTTTAACTGCTGGTTTAGATAGTAGATTACTACTTTCCTATTTTTTAGCAAAAAAAAGCAATTTTAACACACACACTTTTGGGGATAATAATTTGCCGGATGTTATTTATTCCAAAAAAATTTCTGAAAGTTTAAACTTTAATCATTTAATTTTAGATTATGAAATTCCTAATAAAAACAATTTAATAGATACTTTAATAAATTATATATCTTATACAAATATCACTTTACCCATAAGTGAAACTATTCAATTTGGAATGCATAAAACAATTGCTAAAAATAACGATGTAATAGTTGATGGCAGTTATGGAGAAACTTATCGTAGGCAAATGCTAAACAAATTGCTTATTGCTGGTAAAAGTGCATTAATTAATAAAGATTACAGTAAAATTTCACAATTTATTAAAAGCAGTAGACCTAATATTTTTAATACAGAGCTTGAAAGCCAAATATTAGAAAGTGTTACTAATTCGGTTTCACAAATTTTTGTTAACTCGCCAAATCCTAACTATACTAGATGGGAAAATTGGCTTGATGTTTTTGCAATTAAAACAAAAATGCCAAATACAACTGCTTATAGCCAACATTATCTTGATACAATATGTAATTCAATATCTATTTTTTTACAACCAACAATTGTTAAAGTAGGGTTATCTATAGATATAGAAGATAGAATAAATGGAAAAATGTTTAGAAGTATAATTAAAAATAACTTTACTAAATTAACTAAATTTAGCTTGGTTAAAAACAATTATGCATATCCTTATCTTTTTGGTAACAAAGCGTCTTTTATTTACACAAAAATAAAATCTAAATTATTTAAAAAATATACATGGCATTTAAACGAAACAATCTTAGATATTAATAAGGACTACATTTGGGATAGCTTAAACGAAAACAATAATTACAATAATTTAGTAAATATAAATTTTATTAAATCTGCCTTTAAGAATTACTACAATAGCAATAAAAAAGATAAGCAAATTTTAGAATGGTATTTAACATTTAATCTTTTTATTAAAAGCATAACAAATCCAATACTTTAATTAATTAATTAAAAAAGTGGCTATTATTGCGCATCATAATTAAAACGTAGTAAATAAAAACTTAAAAACACATTTTTAAATTTTAGAATTTTTGGCTACTTTTAGACAAAAATGGTGAGGAATAATTTTCCGGGGCAAAAATTATTTTAAAAAACTGGGGATAGTTTTGTAACTTATTGTTTTTTAATGCGTTAAACCCCCTCAAGTTTACGGAAAAATCGCGCTTATTCCCCATTTTGCCCTATTTTTGGCACTTTTTACCTTCGTTTTTTTTA
>CAZYZX010000018.1:19350-21770 GCA_964652025.1 uncultured Melioribacteraceae bacterium | reverse complement strand
ATTGATACCGCCTCTTTTCCTTTTGCATAATATACACCGGGAATTTCGCCGTTTCTTCTTAACTGATTAACAGCACCTTTTGTGCTTTTTTCTCTCTTTTTTGCGGCTAAATTATAATCTGCCATTGTATCTCCAAATATTTTTCTTTAATTCTTTGCAAACTACAATTAAAAACATTGTAACTTACAAAAATAATAAAATTTTTTTAAAATAAAAACCTTATTTAAAAATATTTTTAATAATTTAAAAATCTACTTTTTCCTTGTCGTTTTCGAATAGCGAGCTAATAGACTCGAACTTGTGACTTCGGATTATTGCTTCGCCAAATAAAGCAGATACACTTTTAACTTCAATTTTTGGATGACTTAACCTATCTGGCACCTCTACAGTATCAGAAACATATAATTTTTTTATTGGGGAGTCTATAATCTTTTCTATTGCATTACCACTAAAAACTGGATGCGTAACAGCACCATAAATATCTTGTGCACCATTTGCTTTTAATGCGTTAATAGTTGCAATAAAAGTACCACCCGTATCAATCATATCATCAACAAGCAAAACATTTTTTCCCTTAACATCGCCAATAACGTTCATAACTTCTGCAACGTTCGGTTCTGGTCTACGCTTATCAATAACCACTAACCCACAATTTAATCTTTTGGAATATGCACGCGCTACCTTTATACCACCTAAATCTGGCGCAGCTACAACCAAATTTTCTGCTTTATCTCTAAATAACCCTGTAAAAATTGCAGAGGCAAAAATGTGGTCAAATGGAATATCAAAAAAACCTTGTATTTGCGCAGCGTGCAAATCCATTGTAATTACCCTATCCGCACCAGCTACAGTTATTAAATTAGCAAGTAATTTTGCAGTAATTGCAACACGCGGTTGATCCTTTCTATCCTGCCTTGCATATCCAAAATAAGGTATAACAGCCGTAATTCGCTTTGCAGATGCACGCTTGGCTGCATCTAACATTATTAATAGCTCCATTATATTATCTGCTGGTGGGTGAGTAGATTGAACAATAAAAACATCTCGCCCACGTATGTTTTCTTTATATTTTACCCATATCTCCCCATCACTAAACCTTTTTATTGCTATTTCGCCCGGCTCTAAATTTAAGTATTGAACTATTTTCTCGGTTAACGACTTGTTTGTGCTACCAGAAAATATTCTTGGTAAGGTTTCCATTTTGCAAAAAATTTTGTTTTAGAAAACTAAATATATAAATAAAGATTTTTTTTATCAATTGAATGTAATATTAATTTTTTAAATTATTTTTTTTATTTTACTTGACAAGTGCATATTTGTTCACTATATTTGTAGTAAACAAATTTACACTATTATGAAAGATTTAACAGAAAGACAGCAGCAAATTTTAGATTTTATTAAAGAATATGTAGATAACTTTAATTATCCTCCTACTTATAGAGAAATTTGCAAACATTTTAATATTTCTTCTACAAATGGAGTGAAAAGGCATGTAGATGCTTTACAAAAAAAAGGCTACTTGGATTTACTTAAAAATGCGAGCAGAACCTTAAGCATAAAACGAAATGAACTTAAAGCTAATGAAAATTTGTTAGATATTCCAATAGTAGGTCGTGTTGCAGCGGGCTACCCAATTTTATCGGAAGAAAATGTAGAAAGTACTATTTCTGTAGATACTTCTTTTATAAGGGCTAACGATAAATGTTTTGCTCTTAAAGTAAAAGGAGATAGCATGATTAAAGCTGGTATTTTAGAAAATGACTATGTAATTATTAATCAACAAAATACTGCTAATAATGGAGATATTGTGGTTGCTTTGGTAAATGATGAAGCAACACTTAAAAGATATTATAAAAATAATGGGAATGTGATGTTAATCCCAGAAAATGACAATTTTTTACCAATAACTGTAAACTTTTCAGATAAATTTACGATAATAGGAAAAGTAATAGGCGTTATGCGCTTTTACAGATAAGAGTGAGGTGAGAGATGAATAACAAAGAATTAATTAGACATGCTATTGCAAGCCGCAATAAAATAGAGTTTGAGTATCTCGGCAAGCATATGTCATTAGAGCCTTACTTGTTATCTAAAAATAGGTTTGGCAATTGGGTGGTTTTTGGAAGACCTAATAGTTTTAACGGTATTAAGTCGTTTGAAGTTGATAACTTAGAAAATATAACAATTATTAAAAATTATAAATTCGCTCCTCTTATTCCAATTTTACCCGCAGTTTAATAATTAGTGAGGTGCATAATGGCACAAAATTATGACATGCGAGAAAGAGTTGATGAATTAATCACTCATTTTTGGAGGAACGGTTACTTAACACTTAGCCGTAGATTTGGAAAATATTTGCCCGAACCTAAACCAATTGGTGGTTACTCTGTTGATGCTATTGGTAAATTTAAAAAGAAATA
>CAZYZX010000018.1:0-19250 GCA_964652025.1 uncultured Melioribacteraceae bacterium | reverse complement strand
TAATCTTTAACTTTTTCAAATTGTGCTTCTGCTTTTTTAATAATTTCCTTTGGGTCTTTATTTTGTGCTATTATAATTACATTTACTAATAAAAAAACAACTAAAAACTTTTTCATAATTAATCCTTATCAAGATAGAATATCTTTTTTAATAAATATATAACTTGTAATACCAAAAAACGATAAAATATAAATTATTAGAACACCTAAAGATTTTGAAACTTCGCTAAAATTAACAGGGTCTTCAAAAAATAAACGCCAATTATTTAAGTATGTTGTAAATAAATAAGGCTTTACTTCTTCAAAAAAAGTGATATTTAAATTAGATAAAATAAGCGAAATAATTAAAACTGCCATAGTGGAAATAATAGGACCAATTGCATTTTCTACTAATGAAGAAAACACTATTGATAATGCTATAATTGTAAACATACTAATAGTTGCAAAGCCATATGCTAATAAAAAACGCCAAAGAATATCGTTTTTAGCATAAATATAAATTTTTTCTCCTAAAACAATTAATTCCCCACTTCCAAAAATTATTAAACTAACACCAATACTTAAAATAAACATACATATCATAAAAAATAGTGTAAAAACAAAACCGCTTAAAAATTTTGCAATCAACACTTGTAACCTGCTAACAGGTCTAGTTAGTAGCAATCTATAAGTGCCATGCGTTGCCTCGCCCGCTAGTAAATCTCCCCCAACTAAAACAATTAAAAATGGTACATGAATTATTAAGCTATTTAATAAAATATGTCCAACAAAAAATCCATTTAGCAAATTACCAGTTGTAATAAAACTTTCTGCTATGCTTTGGTTTGCCATATTAACTGCAGAAGGTCCTTCATAATAAATTGCAGTTTGAACTATTCCTATTAAAAAAGCTAAAACCATTAAACCAATATAGGTGCGCCACTTTCTAAATATTTTTGTAAGCTCGGTTAAGACTAAGGTTAAAATCATTTTTCCTCCGTAATTTTCAAAAAATAATCTTCCAAGCTTCTACTTTTAACTATACCGGTAACATCAACACCATTTTCAATTAATGTTTTATTTATTACCCCAATATTTTCTGCATTGGTTTGAACTGTAATAAAATTGAATGATACATCAATAATTTTTATATTAAAATTAAGACTAGAAATTATATTAATTGCTTTATCTACATCACTAACTTCAAATTGAGTAGATAATGATTCAGAATTTAGTAAATCTTTTACATATCCTTCAATTTTAGTAGTTCCTTTATTAATAATAATCATTCTATTTGCTATTAATTCCACTTCCTTTAGAATGTGAGAAGAAAGCAAAATAGTTTTATTTTGTTCTTTGCTTAGCCTAATAATTAAATCTCTAATCTCTTTTATACCTTGCGGATCTAATCCCGTAGTTGGTTCATCTAGTATAATCAATTTAGGATTATGCAACAAAGCTTGAGCAATACCAAGTCTTTGTTTCATCCCGTGTGAAAAAGTTTTTACTTTACTTTTATAGCGTTTTTCTAAGCCAACTAACTCAAGCATTTCCATTATATGCTTTTTAGAAGTATCTGCACCGCTAAGTTTGCCCAATATTTCTAAATTTTTATATGCACTTAAATACAAATAAAAATCTGGTTTTTCTACAATAGCACCAACATTTTTTAAAATCTCTTCCCTATGCTTGTATAGTGGTTTACCAAAAATTTTTATTTCGCCCGCAGTAGGTTTAATTAAAGTAAGAAGCATTCTAATTGTAGTGCTTTTGCCTGCTCCATTAGGTCCCAAAAAACCAAAAACATCCCCCTCGTATACATTTAAGTTAAGGTTATTAACCGCTAACACCTCTTTATATTTTTTGGTTAATCCCTTAACTTCTATAACTAAATTGCTATCCAAAAATACCTCGTAAAATAAAATGCTTTATTAATTAGACGTAATAATAATATTATTGTTTCTAATTAACAAAAATATTTTAGCTTTTATTAAATAGCAATTTTTAATTTAGCAAATATTTATCTTGGTTAGAAAATTTAATTTTAAAACTATTTACTAAATTTTGTAAATCCACAGTCAAGTCATTTAAGTTTTCTACAGAATTAGCAATTTCTTTTAATTTATACGAAGTATTATTTGTTACTTTATTAATAAGCTCAATATTTTTCCCAATCTCTTCGGATGTAGCTGATTGTTCTTCGCTAGCAGCGGCAACTTGAACAACTAAATCTGATACTTTATTTGCATTTTCAATTATCTTATTAAGAATAATACCAGCTTTATCCGCTTTATCTTTCCCCATCCTTACAACTTCTGTTCCTTTATTAATTGATACTACCGCATCTTTAATATCAACTTGTATTTTTTTAATCATGTCTGCAATTTCTTTAGTTGCTTTAGTAGTTCTTTCAGCAAGCTTTCGCACCTCATCGGCAACAACAGCAAACCCACGCCCCTGCTCGCCAGCACGCGCTGCTTCTATGGCTGCATTTAAAGCTAATAAATTTGTTTGCTCTGCAATATCATTAATTACCTGTACTATTTCTCCAATTTTATCGCTATTTTCACCTAATATTGAAATTGTATCAGCTGACCTTTTAACTACTTCGTAAATTTTATTCATATCATCTATAGTTTCATTTAAAGCACTTCCCCCCTCTAAAGCATAATTACCAGAATTTTTTGCAGCCTCTGCAGCTAACGATGTGTTTTTAGAAGTTTCAAAAATAGTACGCGTCATCTCTTCCACTGCACTTGCAACATCTGCCGTTTGCATACTTTGCTCGTTTGCACCAGCTGCTATTTCTTCTACTGATATTGTTATTGCTTCTGTCGATTTTGCTGTTTCTTCTACTGCACTGTTAACTTTTATTAACATTTCATTTATTGCTTTAATTGATTTATTAAAGCCTGTAAATAGCGCTCCTATTTCGTCATTTTTTTCTACTTTAAGTTGAATTGTTAAATCCCCATGTGCAAACTTTTCCATTGCATTAAGCATTGTTGCAATACTGCTTTGTAAATATTCTTTATTTTTACTAATCTCAGCATTATTTAGTTCAACAAGTTTTATCTCTTCTTTTAATTTTTCATTTACTTCATTTATATTTTCAATCATTTTATTAAAAGAAACGCTTAAATCACCAATTTCATCTTTATTAAAAACTTTTACTTCTTGTTTAGTATCACCTTGTGCTACTTTTATTGCAATATTTTTTAAATACAATATTGGCTCAATTATTAATTTGGCTCCATTTACACTAATTATTGATGATAAGATTATAGTTATTAAACCAATTATTATAGCAACAGCAAAAATTAAATTTAATCCATTCAACGAATTACTTCTATATACATCATACTGTTTTTCATGATATTCTAATGTACTATACATTTTATTTTTTAAATCACGCCAAACAGGTGTTACTGTACTATTCAAATAATCTAAAGCTTGTTCGCTTCCTTCATTTTTCGCAATCTCTTGTGATTTTAAGCTTAATTCTAATAATAAATCATAATCTTTTTTAATTAAATTTATTTTATCCTTAATTATTAAATTATCATTTTGTAAATTTTTAAGTTTATCTATGCTCTGGTCAAATTCTTTTTTAGCAGTTTCAAAATTTGTTTGTGCTACGTTATCATTTAAGTTTAATAATAAATTTCTGTTTGCGGTTCTTAGCTGAAATCCCTGAACAATTAGATTATTTAATTCGTTTGCTGTTTTTGCTTCTTTATATGTTAAGTCTTCTATATCTTTTGCAATATTTATTCCCCCTAACAATACGTAGGCTGTTATTATAAAAATACCAATAATTGGTATTAAGGCAATTATTCTAAATCTAAATCGGATACTATTATCAAATTTATCAAACATCTTCATAACTTTATTTAATTATTTATATTAAAAACTATCCCCTTTTTATCGGGGATAGTCTTAACAAAATTATTTAATTAATGTCATTTTTTTACTTAAAATATTATTTCCATTTGCAAGAGTATAAATATAAACACCACTACTTAAATTACTTGCGTTAAAAGTAACTTCATAGCTACCTTTTGCTAAACTTTCATTTACTAAAGTTTCAACTAAGTTGCCTAAAACATCGTATACTTTTAATGTTGTTTTAGCATTATTATCTATTACGTTAAAACGTATTTTAGTTGTTGGGTTAAAAGGATTTGGATAGTTTTGACTTAAATCGAATTGATTTACTATTATATCTAATTTTTCTACAGATACAAATGTATTGGCAACACCCGGGGTAACCATATCTGTAATTATCCATAAAGTACCTCCATCACCATTACGTTGATAAGCCATATTATCTGGTAATGAAGGGAAAGTAACGGTATCAATCATATAAGCATCAGAATTATATAATCCAACAGCTTCACCATTTTTAGATAATCCAAAGTTTGTATGAATTCCATTTAATACTGTATTCTTGCTATCTGCCCATATTAATAAAAATCCTTTTGCAGGAATTGTAGTATTTGCTGGGAATTGCCATTTTGTAGGACTACCTAAATTATCAGTCATGTACCAATTGCTTAAATCTACTGCACTATTTTTTGCATTATAAATCTCAATATAATCTGCATATGCTCCAAAATCTGGATCTAAGATTATATTTGTATTACTTGCAACAATTTCGTTAACATAAACTTTAGGTGGCAAATATGGATTTTCTAATACAGTATAAGAATAATAAGATGCTGGTGCATTAGCTGGATTAGTGCTAATAGCATTTAAATTATCAATAGCTTCTATATAATATTTTACTACAGTACCCGCTGGTTTAGCAACAATTCTTGCAAAAAAATGTGGAGCTTGGTCTAAAAGCATATTTGTACTTTGCCAACCAGTTCCATCATCATAATACAATTTTACGACTGGATTAAGCCCACTATCATCTGTAACATTTACGTGTATATATACTATATCATCTTTTGTAGGATAAAAGGGAACTCTTGTTGGATTTTCTATTGCTGGCGGATTGTTTACTACACCACCATTAGAAGCACCTTGTGTTGGTGTTGTAAATATTTCAAATGTTGGCGCTCCATCTGGTTTCCTTCCATAAGAGGTTCCTGTAGTTAACGCTGGAAAAACAACTGAATCTACAACTGCTCCCGTTGTATTTCCTAACCAAACAGTCTCTCCAGCAGAGGATAGTTTATAATTAGTATGTAACCCATTGTTTCCATCATCACATAATAATACTAAAAATCCTTTTGCGGGAATAATTGTTAATGGAGGTAGAATATAATGAGCGCCTGTAGTACTTGGGTCCCATGTATGCCATCCGCCTAAATCTACATCAAAATTATTTGGGTTATATAGCTCCACCCAATCTGGACTACCTGTAGATAGGATTTCGTTAATATAAATTTGCTGAGCATTTATTACACTCGCATATAATAAAATACCAAATAAAAATAGTTTGGTCAGTTTCATACATTTACTCCTAATTATGGTTTATTAAAAACATACATTTTTGCATTTGAATCGTTAACAATATAAAATTTATTACCCACAATCGTTATCCCTTCACCTTTTGTAAATGGTAATTTATATGTTTTAAGTAAATTTCCTTTTTTATCTATTTTAACAATACTACCAGATTCATCACTTAATACCCACAAACAATTTTCTACATAATCGTAACAAATATCAGAAATGTCTAACGAATAATCAATATTTTTTTGATAAATTAATGTATTGTTAACAAATTCGTTTAATAAGGTCGGTTCTTTTTCGTTTATTACAAACAAATGATTTTGATTATCAATTGTTAACCCTTCTAATGCATGTTTTGAATTAGTAGCTACATTAACCGGAAATGATAATAAACGCATACCGTTTTTTGTAAACTTGGTTACTTTTTGAGCGGTTTCTTCAACAACAAATATAGTATCATTGTTTGCAGAAAACGTTACGCCTTCCATATCTACACCATCTAAATTTAAGCGGCTTAACAGTTGCCCATTAAAATTAACTTCAAAAAGATTTGGGTCGCTATCTGATACAATAAATAATGAATTTGTTGAGGAATTATAATATATCCCAGAAGGTTCTGTAATTTCAGTAGGTAATGAAATTTCTTGAACTACTGCTAAAGCATTAGGGTCTTGTGGTGTTACAATATTACCATCAGGTTCATTTCGCTTGCAATATGTAAAAACAAAAATTAATAACAAAATTAAAATTTTACTTTTTTTCATAGTTATCATTAAATAAAAGCTTGGCAGCTTTTAACTGCCAAGCTTAAGTTTAACTTTATGGTTGATTTGCTGCTCCTTTTGTTGGAGTATTTAAAACTTGCCAATTATTACTACCATCTGGGTATCTTCCATAAGATGTATTTGTAGTTAATGCAGGAAATACAACCCTATCTACAAGTGTTCCATCGGGCTTTTCTAAATTTACATCTTCGCCACCCGATGAAAGTTTAAAGTTTGCTCCTGTTACAGCATCATCGCAATTAATTGCTATAAAGCCTTTTGCTGGTATTACCGTACCCGCAGGAACTACCCATTTATTTGTTGTTGTTGATGGATCATACATTAAATAACCGCTAATATCTATTGGTTGATCATTAGGATTATATAATTCTACCCAATCCGGGCTACCTGTAGAAAGAATTTCGTTAAATACAACAGGCAATAAAGTTGGTGGTGTGCTACCTGTAGGATTAGCTGCTCCCTTTGTAGCTGGGTGAAATTTTACTAAATTTGCACTACCATCGGGGCTACGTCCATATGAACTATCGTTACTTAATGCTGGAAAAACGATATGATCTATTACAGTTCCCGTTGGACTTTCTAACCAAACTTCTTCTCCACTGCTAGAAAATTTGAAGCTCGTATTGCTGCCGGTTCCGGTTCCATCGCAATCAAATGTTAAATATCCACCAGCAGGTATTACTGTACCAGCAGGTATTACCCATTTTTTTGTTGGGTCTGTATTCCCATCTGGGTCATACATTTTATAACCACTTAAATCAACAGCTGATGTTCCTGGATTATATAATTCCACCCAATCTGGTGTTCCTGTAGAAAATACTTCATTTATTTTTACAACAACAGTTGGTGTTGGTGGATTTGGACTTACTGGAGATGTTGGTTCATCCCTTGAGCAAGATACTAAAACTATACTTACTATTAAAACAAATAATATTGCTAATTTTTTCATAATTCACCCCGTTATAATGATGCTTGAACTCTAAATTGCATAAACGAAAAATCGTCGTCGCCAATAAATTTCTTTTTGCTTGTTGCGTATTGGTCTAAATTAACCATTGAGTAGTTAATTTGCAACTTAATACTTGGATTTGGATAATAATTTAAACCAAGCATAAGTTGATTAGACTGACCACCAAAAACTTTAGCTTCTGGGTCATTTAAGTCTAAAACACTCCAACGTGCAGCCAATTCTAATGCGCCCCATTTGCTTTTTGGCTGTTCAACTGGTCCAACTTCTCCTTCATCTGCAAAATAATATCTTGTTTCTCCTGTTAAAACATAAGCTGCCATTACATAACCGCCATATAAATTTACATTTGGCTGTCCATACCATCTTTTAACTTGCATAGCTTGAACTTCTGATTGAATATAGAACGGACCATAAATTCCCATTAATTCGCCACCCATGCGTGTGTAATAGTTTACATCCTTAATATCACCGGTGTGTAATAGTTTTGGATCAAAAACGTATGTCTCGGTTCTTGCTTTTACTTCAATTGTATTTGGGTTTAAATCTGCAACTGCGTCTGGAATTTTATAAGAAGCAGCAAAACCTATGTGTAAATTTTCACCCATTTCATTTATTGGTGCACCAGAAATACGCACGTTTGTAGAAAATCCTTCGTCTCGTGTGCCTTTATCAATTCTTGTACCTGCTTCATGTCCAAATATACCTACTGTAATTTGTCCATAATCTTCCCAATATCTCGCTGTAAAACCAATTCTTCTTCCTAATGGAAATGCATTAGATACAGCTGTTCTTTCCAAAAATGTTAGTAATCTACTACTATTTAACCTTTCCATTCCAAAAGGTTCCTTAAAGTTACCTGCTTGAAATGTTAAATTTACATCAGGAACAGTATATTTAACAAATGCATCGCGTAAATCTAATACTGCTTCCGCAAAATCTAAATCTAATTCTGCTTGCCAATCTTTCCATAATTGAGATTTTACTGCAAATGTTAATCTGCGGAAAACTGTTCCATTGCTTAATGGGTTTTTGTTTTCAAAATACATAGCCCCATCTAACTGAACTCTGCTATCAATCCACCATCTAAAGTTACCATCTTCAGATTCGAAAACTAATTTACCATTCATCACCTTAGTTTTTATTGGGTCGCTATAATCCCCTCCAGGTATTCTGCTATCTTGCCCAAAAATATTAATTGAGTATAACATTAAAATAATACTAAACAATAATGCTTTTTTCATAAAATTACCTCTAATTGGTTTGTTTTTTAAGTTTAAAAATTGAATCTACATATTCACTTTTTATATTATAATATTTTAATAGCCCATTTTCTTCTAAATCATGCAATAAATCTGCTTTATTGTAATATTTATGCCCCTCTAATGCTTTAAATTTATCAAAACTATTTTGCGTATTATAAAAAGTTTTTAATCTTGTTGTATCCACCTTAAAGCTATCTACTGCGGCATAGCTTAAAATTATAGATAACTCGTTATCTTTATAATTACCAAAATTATTTAATTCCTTTCTAAATTCTTTTATACCAATAAATTTTTTGCCTATTAATTTATCCCAATTATCTGTATTAATTCCCGCATTTTGTACGTATTTTATTACATTATAATTAACTTCGTACGAGTTATTAATAATAACTTTTTGTTCAAATACATTTTGTACAAAAAACAAAGATATAAACGTAAACACACCCGCAATAATAGGTGCACTTACCCAACCAATAGATATTTTACCAAACACTTTAAAGTTAATTGAACCTGGATCTTTCGCTAATCCTACACCAATTACTGCCCCAATAAATGCTTGAGTGCTGGATAGTGGAACAAGTGGTATTGTTGGTAAACCAAGACTTTTCAACACACTTTCTAATGTTTGAGATGTAAAAATAAATAAGACCAAAAACTCTGCTAAAACAACTACAAAACCCGTAATTGGAGATATTTTATACATATCTTTACCCACGGTTAACATAACGTTATAACCGTAAGTAAATATACCTACTGCAATAGCTAATCCGCCTAATAAAAATAAAATTTGAGTACCACTTAAAGTTAAAACGTTAGCTATGTTTATATCCTTAAAAGGTTGGGATGATACAAATAATCCCATTACGTTAGCTATATTGTTTGCACCTAAACTGTAAGAGGCTAATGCACCAACAATAATTAATCCATAACGCGTGTAAACATCTAACCTTAAAATATGTATGTTACGTTTTAAGATTGTATTTTTAAGTAATTTAAATAACAAAAATGCAAAAACCGCAGCAATAATTGGACTTGTAACCCATGTTAAAATAATTTTAGCTAAACTGTTATAATCTGTTGGTGAACCAGTAAAAAAATTCCAACCAACAATACCCCCAACTATTGCTTGCGATGTAGAAACAGGCAACTTAAGCTTGGTCATTATTGCAACAGAAGCACCTACTGCCATAGCAACTGTAAAACTTCCTGCAATTGCATTTACTGCACCCAAAGTATTCAAAGTTTTGGTTGTCCCTTCTCCACCAATTACACAACCTAAGGTTACAAATATGCCTGCTATAATGGCAGCATTCTTAAATTTTACCATTCTGCTTACCACTGCAGTTCCAAATACATTTACCGCATGGTTTGCACCTAACGACCAACCTAAAAACAATCCACTTGTTATAAAAAACCAAACAGAATATTCCACTTTACTCTATCCTTTTTATTGCTGCTATTGATAACCTATCGCATACATCTTCCGATTCTTCTGCTATTAGCTCTATATGGTATGCAAAGTATCTTATATGTATCTTATGACTTTGTGGTAAATCGGTTCTAAAAACTGTACGCTTTAATTTTTCTGCTATTTTATTCGTTTCTTTTTTGTAAAACTGTACTTTTGTAACATAATCCCTTACTGCATCTATATTTTTAAAATAGCTGCGCACTCCACTAACTGTGTTTTCACTGCATAGGGTAGCTATATCAGCTAAATCTAAAAAATTTTGTTTTAGCGTGGGTATAATTTGTGGAATTTCTACCGAAAATTGCAATAATGTATTAGTTATTGTGTTTAGCACTCTATCGCAACTTTCTAATAAACCTAATACATCACCCCTACTTTCTGGTATTAATGTTCTTGTATATAATTTAATTTCTATATTTCTTCTTAAGTCATCTGCTTTATCTTCTATGCTCCTAAGCTCGTTTAAATGCTCTTCAAATTCTTTCTCTTGATTTTCTAAATAACATTTTACTCCAAGCTTAAATATCAATCCTCCCTTTACTACATAATCTAAATATTCGTCTATTTGCTGCTCTAACTTTATTGTTTTTTTTATGAACATAGACATAATTTTTTCTCTCTCCTATCTTTAACCATTATGCCTTTGGCTTTCGTAAATCTCTAAATATTATTAAGTATCCTATTGCTATTGCACCTAATAATATTCCTAATAAATATGTTTTTTCCCCTTCCTTAAACCTAAATTTTATATATAAATTTTCACCAAGTTTTACGTTATCGCTACTTAAAGTTACTGTGTAACAATCTTCTTCTTTACCTAAAGTAAACGGACTTTTTACACTTTCTTCTGTTGCCTCTGGTATGCTTTCATCAACAGATGTAATATTATACTTTTTGGGTAATATTATTTTAACAGAGTATTCATTAATTTTATTAAATTTTGTATTAATAAATCTATACTTTAAGGTATAATTACCAAAATCTTTAACTTTCTCTTTATTAAAATTAAAATACTCTTTTATTTTTGCATTTATAACAACTTTATTTGTAGCAATAGAATCTTTTTTTACAATATATATATAGTCTACACCCTGTAATGAAATTTGTTTTGCAGCAAACCCATTTTCAGTTTTAAGCTCTGTTAATTCACTTTTTATGTTTAAAGGAATTAACATCTCCCTAAAGTAATATTTATCTGTATTTATGCTTATGCTATAATCTGCATCACCATTATCATTTATTTTAATTACTTCATTTAATTTATCTGCTGTTTGCGCAAAGGTTGCCAAAGGTAAAAAAATAAGTAAAATTATTGTTAAAATTAAATTCCTCATGGCGTAATTCCTAAAAATTTAAACCAAGTTAACCCGGCAACTAATAATAGTAATATGCCTATTGTACTTATTATAAAACCAAATTTCAAGTTATCTAAAACCGAATATTGACCAGTTGTAAATAGTATAACGTTTGGCTTTGCAGAAATCGGTAATCCAATTACCCAGTCTATTGTAAATGCTGCTGGTAATGCTAATGCCACGGGGTTAATACCAAGCTCTTTTGATAAAGTAATTATAAAGGGTATTAAAATTATAGTCCTCATTGTTTTAGATGTAAACACAAAGTGACTATACATCATAACAGCAATAATTACAGTATAAAGCACCCAAAAATTAACGTGTTTATCAAAATTAATTGCTTTAAATAAGGATTGCACCGCCCAAGTTGCCGCACCGGTATCATTTAGTGCTAAACCGCCTGCATAAGCTCCTGCACTAAATAGCATTAAATGCCATGGTATATCTGCTTCATTCCACTTTAATATTCCTACGCGTGGTAGCAATGCAATTACTCCACCAATTATAGCAGCCATAACTGCATTTATTTCAAATCCAAATAACCCAAAATGGAATCTATCTGTTATCCACATTAAAACTACTATTCCAAATATTATGGCACCTTTCTTTTCTAATGGTGTAATTTTACCCATAGCATCTAATTGTTTCTTTAAAACTTCAATTCCTCCTTTAATTGCTGGTGCCTTTTCATTTTTTCGTAATCTAAACAAAAACTTTCCGCCAAGTATCCAAGATATTAACATTGCAGCTATAACAACTGGCAAGTTTGCAAACATCCAATCCGTATAGTAAATTTTGGTTCCTGCCATGCTTAATATAAAAGACAATGCAATTAAATTTGCTGTGCTTCCCGTCATAAATCCAGCAGATAATATGTTAATACCAAATAAATTTAATAAAAATAAGTTTCTTCCAAAGTTATTTGGGTTTTCTGATGTACTTCCATATATTGCTGCTACTATTAACATAATTGGTAATGTAATTACTGTTCTAGCAGCAGTAGCAGGAATTAATGGCGCAAGAGCTAATTGCAATATTATAAATGCAAGCAATAATGGCATTGCACTATGACCAAATTTTACAATTAAATTTAACGCTATTCTTTTGGCTATATTTGTTTTAACTAATAACGAGCTTAGTATAAATGCCATTACATTTAACCAAATAACATCGTACCCTAAAACTCCTAATACATTTTTCATTCCCCATGCATCAGTAAATACTAACATAACCATTAATGTTAACGAGGTTACATGTGTGGGGATTGATTCCGTTACCCACAATATTAGCGCAAACGAAAAGCACGCAAGCACAGATTGCCCAGCTAATGATAACCCTGCTGGTGTTGGCATATAATACAAAAGTAAAAATACTATAATGGCTATTGGTAAGCCGAAATATTTCATCTTTCTATCTGTGTTTGTTTCGGCTTTTTGAGGTATTACACTTAATTTATGCTTTTCTAAATCAAGTAAGTCGTCAAGGTTTTCTTGACGACCTTTTTCTATTTCCTCTTCTTTTATGGTATTCTCTTTTACAAAAGACATCCCTTATTTTTGCTCCCATTTTGTATAAGGATTTGCTATTAGATTTGAATTAAAGTAACGTGGATCTCCCGATACTTCTTCTCCTATCCAGCTTGGAAGCTCTATTTGTTGGTTCTCATCCTTTAGCTCTACTTCCGCAACTGTTAATCCTTCGTTTTCGCCATGGAATTCGTCTATTTCCCAAATTAATCCACCATACTCTACTTTTGCACGATATTTTTCTATTATCGGCTTTTCGCATAAGTTATCTAACATTATGTTAGCATCTTCTGCTGGTATGCTGTATTCAAATTCACTTCGGCTTACACCAATTGTTAGTCCTTTAATTGTTAAAAAGCCTTTATCATCTATTGTTCTAACCCTAACAACTCTTTCCTTTACTGTACTTAAATATCCTTGTCTGTAATATTTCCCCTTTGCTAAAGCTTTCCATTCATCGCTTTTTACTAAAAACTTGCGTTCTATTTCTTTTCCCATTGTTTCCCCCTATTTCATTCCTGCTAAGTTTTTTAAACCACGTATATAGTTTATATTTTCAAATTTATCTAATTCAAGTTCTCTTACTGTGTTAATAACTGCAATAGGATCTTCTGCTTCCACTGCTGCGGTTTTAATTGTTTTGCCATCTACTGTAACTTCTGCTATTTCCACTATGCAATTACTTATTGTAAAACCGGTTCTTTGTTTATGTACATTTACTGCTTTTAATAATTTAGATTTCCCAATTAATTCTTCTAAATATTGTTCGTAAGTGTATTCACTTCTTTCAAATTTTGGGCAAGCAACTTTAAAGCATTTATAAACTTTTTCTATTTCGCTTACTGGTAATGGGAATTGCCCTTTCATTATTGGTAACCATTGCTCTAATCTGTCTTCGTTTACTTGTTGTAATGTTTTAATATCCATTAATCCATCGCGTATTTTCGTATTATCCATGCTTACTTCACTTAAAATATAAACTTCATCGCTTTGGCGGGTTTTTCCCTCTGGATGTTTTCTAATATTCTCTTCTGCCTTGCCTAAATCATTACTGAAAGTTCTGTATTCCCAACGTGGAATAATTTCTGACATAACTACCTCTTTTTTTGTTGATAAAAATTTTTCTTTTTCATTTGCAAGTTTTATGCCTTTTTATATAAGTATAAAATTAGCTTTTTATGCAATTAATTTGCATTTTTATGCATAAATATTGTCGATTTATCGTCATTTAGACGATTTTTCGACATCATTAATTTTTAATAAATAAAATTGCCCAAATGTAATTAACAATAATTTTTTAATATAATTAATTAATTGTTATTTTTTTATTGACATGCTATTTGATAATTTAGTATATTACAAATCTAAATTTTTTAATTTAGTCACACATACCACGGAGAGGTGGGTGAGTGGCTGAAACCAACGGTTTGCTAAACCGTCGTAGGGGTTATACTCTACCGCGGGTTCGAATCCCGCCCTCTCCGCTCTTAGGCTACAATTTGTATTGTAGCCTTTTTTTATTGCTTATCTAAACAATCCTAATCTACTTTGTTTTAGAAAATTACTATATATTTGTTATTAATTTTAACCTTATAACCAACTAAATATTTAACTATTTATATAATAAAAAAGGGGTGTAGCAACACCCCTTTTATTTATTAAATTAACTTATTACTTAACAAGCAGCATTTTTTTAGTATCAATAAAGTTATCAGTTTCTAATTTGTAAAAGTAAACACCACTTGGTAAGTTGCTTGCATTAAATTGTAATGTATAACTACCTGCTGCTTTTATTTGGTTTAGTAACTCACAAACTTCATTGCCTAAAACGTCATAAACTTTTATTTTAACAAGTCCATCTTTTGCAACTGTATAATTAATATTAGTAACTGGATTAAAAGGATTAGGGTAATTTTGAGATAAAGAATAACTATAGTTAGCAGATTTATTAACAGAAATAGAATTTGTGTAAGTAAAATTACCATCTAAATCAACTTGTTTAAGTCTATAATAAATAGTGCCGTAAAGGTTATTTAGGTCAGTATAAAAGTAATCATTTTTAACATTGCTGTTCCCTTTGCCATCAATAGAAGCAATAGTAATCCAATCAGTGTGTTCTGTTTTTCTTTCAACTTCAAATCTAAGGTTATTAATTTCAGTATCAGTAGACCAGTACAAGTTAACGGCATTATTAACCACATCAGCAAAGAAAGAAGAAAGCTGCACAGGTAAAGGATTTTCGCTATCAGAAAAGGCAGCAACGTAATAAGCAGCATGGTTACCAGCATTAACAAAAGCACCACCCACAATCATTTTACCAATAGAAGGGCAAACTGCCAAACAATTAACGTAATCACTAACTCCAATAACAGAATTTTCTACTAAGCTTTTCCACTCGGTGCCATTCCATTTTGCAATATAATTAGCAGTATTAACATCTGCTGTAGTAAAAAAACCACCTGCGTATAAATCGTTACCTGCTGATGCTAAAGCATAAACTGTGTTGCTTACACCATTCCCTAAATTGCTCCAATTGCTGCCATTCCATTTAGCAACCCTGTTGGCAGTATTTCCCCCTGCAGTAGTAAAATTGCCCCCCGCAAATAAATCTGTTCCATTTGTTGCAAGTGCATAAACACTATAATTCATTCCTGTTCCCAAGTTGCTCCAGTTGCTGCCATTCCACTTTGCAATTTTACTAGCAGGTTGTCCATCAGCATTATTAAAAGAACCACCAACATATAAATCATTCCCAATAAAAGTTAAGGCATAAACGGTATTATCAACTCCATTATTAAGAGCAATCCAGTTACTACCATCCCATTTAGCAACCCTGTTGGCAGTATTTCCCCCTGCAGTAGTAAAAGTACCCCCTGCAAATAAATCTGTTCCATTTGTTGCAAGTGCATAAACACTAGAATTCATTCCTGTTCCCAAGTTGCTCCAGTTGCTACCATTCCACTTTGCAATTTTACTAGCAGGTTGTCCATCAGCATTATTAAAAGAACCACCAACATATAAATCACTTCCAATTACTGCTAAGGCATTAACGGTATTATCAACCCCGTTATTTAATGAACTCCATGTGTTAGTAGTTGTATTGTATTTTGCAATTCTGTTAGCTTTAATATTTCCTGCATATTCAAAGCTACCCCCTACAAAAATTTCATTATTATTTATAGCTAAGGCATTAACGGTTGCAGAGGTTCCTTTATTAGATTCGCTTTGTAAAGTTCCCCAAGATGAATTAGACAAATTCCATTTAGCAATTCTTAACGCTGTAGAGTTGCCCGTATTAGTAAAATTACCACCGACAAAAAGATAAGAAGAATTACCAGCTAAAGAATTAACATCGCTATTAACGCCATAAGCAAGTGCACTCCAAGTGCTGCCATTCCAGCGTGCAACCCGGTTTGCACTGCTACCACCAGCTGTAGTAAACCAGCCGCCAACATATAAGTTTGTACCAATTACTGTTAAAGCACGTACTTGGCCATTAGTACCACTACCAAGTGGGAACCAGTTAGTTCCATCCCATCCTGCAACTCGATTTACAACTTGACCTCCTGCATATTCAAAGGAGCCCCCAGCGATAATATTATTATTATAAACAGTTAGCGCATAAACAGTTTGTGAAGCACCTAGACCAAGCGGATACCAGTTAGTTCCATCCCACATTGCTATTTTATTTACAGCAGTACCGCCAGCATTTGTAAAATTACCTCCAGCATATAAAATGTTATCTTTAACAGTTAATGCTTGCACATCGCTATTCATCCCACCATTTAGTCCGCTCCAGTTGCTGCCATCCCACTTTGCAATATAGTTTACTGTATTTCCCCCTGCAGTAGTAAATGCTCCACCAGCATATAAATTTGTTCCAATTACTGCTAAAGCATTAATTGTGTAATTCATCCCATTACCTAAAGTACTCCAATTATTGCCATCCCACTTTGCAATATAGTTTGCGGTGTTTCCACCGGCTGTTGTAAAATACCCACCCACATATAAATCAGTACCAATAACAGCAAAAGCATAAACTGTATTGTTTAATCCCTCTCCTAATGGGCTCCAACTATTTGTTTGTAAATTATATTTTATTATATTATTAGCAGAAATACCATCAGCCTTAGTAAAATACCCACCTAAATAAACATCATCCCCTATTAGTGCAATAGCATTTACTATACCATTAACCCCCATAATACCGCTACCTAAAGTGCTCCAAGTAATGTTAGTGTTTGCTTTGGGTTTATAAAGCTCTTCTGTTTTAATTAGTTTAGGCTTATTATTTTCATCGATAACTAAAGTGTAGCCTTCTGCATTATATGCACCATTTGTGCCGGTTATAATGCTGCCATCCTTTCTTAATATTTTTTCTACATTTTCTGTTTGTGCTAAAAATTGGGTGGCGTTAAGTAAAATGATAGGTATAATAAGACCTAAGTATACTTTAATTAATTTAATAAAATTAATTAATAACATATTTCCTCCCTAAAATATACAATTAATTTTTTTTACTATTTAACTTACTAAATTAAAATAGTTCAAAGAACAAATAATAAATTATTTAATTTACAGAGTTAAACCAACTAATTTATTTCTTTAATAATATAATTATTACAAAACAAGAAAACCGAGTTAAAGATAGTTATTAGTAAAAAAGTGGTATCATACAGCAATTAATAGTAACTTGCATAAATTTAACAAACTATATTAATTATGTGTAAGTTAATTAAAAATAATAAATCAATAATTAAAAAGCAATAATTTATTTTTTTTATATGTTATTTTAATAACAAAGAAAATTTATTATAAAATTAAATATATTCAAGTTAAAATAATAGAAAGTATATAATAAAAAAAGGGGTGTAGCAACACCCCTTAAAATTTATTAAATTAACTTATTATTTAATAAGCAGCATTTTTTTAGTATCAATAAAGTTATCGGTTTCTAATTTGTAAAAGTAAACACCACTTGGTAAGTTACTTGCATTAAATTGTAATGTATAACTGCCAGCTGCTTTTATTTGGTTTAGTAGTTCGCAAACTTCATTGCCTAAAACATCATAAACTTTTATTTTAACAAGTCCATCTTTAGCAACTGTATAATTAATATTTGTAACTGGATTAAAAGGATTAGGGTAATTTTGAGAGAGGGAATAACTATAATTTGCTGATTTATTAACAGAAATAATGTTGCTAAAATCATTTTCACTATCAGAAAAAGCAGCAATATTGTTAGCACTAATGCTACCAGCTGTAGTAAAGTTTCCACCAACAATCATTTTGTGTGTGTTTGGGTTAACAAGTAAGCAAGTCACATAATTACTACTAATCCCATTATAAGAACCATCCATTAAGCTTTTCCACTCGGTGCCAGTCCACTTTGCAATGTTGTTAGCATCGATACCACCAGCATAACTAAAATACCCCCCAACATATAAATCAGTGCCACTAACTGCTAAGGCACTAACAGAACTATTAATCCCATCACCAAGTGCGCTCCAGTTAGAGCCATCCCACTTAGCAATATATTGAATAGAAGAGTTACTATCAGCAGATATAAAATCACCCCCAACATATAAATCATTTCCAATTACTGCTAAAGCATTAATTACACCATCAGTCCCACTCCCTAGCCCGCTCCAACTGCTCCCATTCCACTTAGCAATGTTATTAACAACTATTTCATCACCAGCAAATGTAAATTCACCCCCAACGTATAAATCAGACCCAATTAGTGTTATAGCGTTAACAGCACCACTAACTCCACTACCAAATGTGCTCCAATCAACAATGCTGCTATCTTTAGTTTTATAATTTTTCTGTTTTAATTAGTTTAGGTTTATTATTTTCATCTGTAAATATAGTGTACCTTTCTGTATTATATGAACCATTTATGCCTGTTATTATGCTTCCATCTTCTCTTAGTATTTTTTCTACACTTTCTGTTTGGCTATAAGTAACTATGCTACTTACAACTAACAAAAATATAATAAGACCTAAATATGCTTTAACAAAATTTGTAACTAATAGTCGCATATCTCCTCCTTAAAATATAATGGTTGAAAAAAAATTAATTATTCTAAAAGAACATAAGTTTATAAAAACTTAATAATATATAAATTTAAATAAACTAAATAAATAGCATTTAATATTTATTAAAATAAAATGAAATAATTAAAGCAAGATGTATATATTAATTTTTAGTTAACTTACTTTTTATTAATATAAATTAAGAATTTTAGTATAAAACAAACAATATTTGTTGCACATTTTTTAGTAATTAGAAGGGATATTGTTGCTTTAAAACATATATTTATATTAGCACTTTGGCTACAACTTGTTGAAGGATTTTGTGTATATAAAAAATTCGTAATTTTTTTGCAACCTTTTGTGTAAAAGTGCATCATATACAGATGAGAAATAAAAAA
>CAZYZX010000017.1:0-30044 GCA_964652025.1 uncultured Melioribacteraceae bacterium | reverse complement strand
TAACAAAAAAATTGCATTTTTATTTAAAAAATAGTATATTATAAGTCTATATTTTTAAATAAACATATTTATTAACCCTGCTCTCATATAAAAAAATATGGGGGCCAAAAGTCCGTAGGGAGGAAAAAGTGAAAGTAAAAAACTATGAAAGCGTAGTAATATTAAATGCTGCGTTAGAAGATGACCAAATTGAAGTTTCACTAAATAAGATTTTAGAGAGTATAAAATCTTATGGTGGTGAAATAAAAGACGTGGACAAATGGGGGCGAAAGAGATTAGCATACCCAATTCAAAAAGCAAAAAGCGGATATTATGTAGTAATCCGTTTTAAAGCACCAACCGAATCTATAGTACGTATTGAAAGGGTATATCGATTAGACGAATCAGTAATACGCTTTTTGACCGTTGAATTGACCAAAGAGGCGCTAGAGTATTTTGAATTACAAAAGGGAAAGACTACTGAAGAAGTAGAAAAGACCGAAGGCAACACAGCTAGCACAGAAACGGTAAACGGCGAAGACAAGGAATAAAAACGAGTTAACGGAGGATAAGGTATGGCAGAACTAAAGATGCCCGAACTTAACAGCGTAATTGTTGCCGGTAACTTGACAAAGGATCCAATATTTCGTCAAACTTCCAACAATACACCTGTTGTAAATTTTCATATTGCAGTAAATAGAAGATATAAAGATAGCGCTAATAATTGGCAAGAAGATGTTTGCTACGTTGGTGTAGTTGCATGGAATAAGCTGGCAGATAGCTGTAGAGATAAATTAATAAAAGGAAGTGCAGTTTTAATTGATGGAGAATTACAAAGCCGTACATTTAAAACTGAAGACGGTAAAAACCGCACAATAGTAGAAATAAAAGCAAAAAGAATTCAGTTTTTAAACAAATATAGTAAATCGCCGGATGATATTGGTATTAGTCAAGATGCTGAATTAGATGATAGCAGTTTTGAAGATAATACCTTCGATAAGTTTTTAACTGATGAAGAAGCCGGTTTAATAAAAGATTAAAAATGGAGTTAAAATATAATGAAAACTAAAAGAGTTAAAAGAGTAATAGAAGAATATATTGATTACAAAGATGCTAAGAAATTAGGCAAATTTGTTACAGATCAAGGTAAAATAATACCACGTAGAATTACCGGTTTAAGTGCAAAACAGCACAGAGAATTGGTAACAGCAATTAAAAGAGCACGTCAAATTGCTATAATGCCTTATGTTTCCGAAGCAATTAAATAATTATAGGAGAGAAATTAGATGAAAGTAGTATTAAGAAAACACTTCGAAAATTTAGGCGAAGCAGGAACTATTGTAGATGTTAAAGAAGGATATGCACTAAATTATTTAATTCCAAGACAAATTGCATACTTAGCTACAGAAGGGAACATAAAAGCTTTGCAAGAAGAAAAAAAACAATCTGCTGCAAAAGAACAAAAAGAGTTAGCAGCTGCAAATAAATTAAAAGCAGAATTAGAAAATGTATCCTTAAACATTTTAGTTAAGGTTGGAGAAGAAGATAAACTTTTTGGCTCTGTTACAGCAAGTGATATTGCAAATGCATTAGCTGAAAAAGGATTTGAAATTGAAAAAAGGAAAATTGAATTAGCAGAACCAATAAAATCATTAGGAATTCATGAAGTTCCTGTAAAATTACATCCTAAAGTTTCTGCAGTAGTAAAAACTTGGGTTGTTAAAGAAGAAGCTTAAAATAATACCGGCTTTAATGCCGGTTTATCTTTTTTTATAAATGTTGGCTTAATTATTTATTTAACAATTAAATAATAATAAATTATGAAAGAATTAAGATTTAGAATTATAATGATACTCTTTTTTGCGGGGTTAAGCATCTACCTGCTCTATCCTACATACCAAGATTATCAGAATAACAAAGAGATTAGGGGTAAAATTAAAAAAATCGAACAGTCTATTAAGCAAAGCACACCAACAATAGACAGGACCGATTTAAGAAAGGTTTTAGCTGTAAAAGAAGACAGCATAAAAAATGCTATGCCCGGTTATAAAAGTGCGCGTGAAAAACGTATGAAACTCGGCTTAGATTTACAAGGTGGTATGTATCTTGTAATGGAAGTTAATACGGGTAAACTATTAGAAAAATTAGCTAAAGACCCAGATAAAGACTTTAATAAAGCAATTAAAGAAGCAGAAGACCAAGTTAAACTAACAGATGAAAATGTTGTTAGTGTACTTGCTGCTAAATTGCAAGCAAAAGGGAAAAGACTAAGCAGATATTTTGGTACAATAAGAGATGATGATGCCAAAATTATAAGTGATTTGCAAAAGCAAGAAGAAGACGCTGTTACAAGAGCAATTGAAATTATAAGAAATAGAGTTGACCAATACGGCGTTAGCGAGCCAAGCATTCAAAAACAAGGTTCTAGAAGAATTGTTGTTGAATTACCGGGTGTTGCAAAAGAAGAAGAAGCTAAAAGATTAGTTCAAGGTAGTGCTCTATTGGAATTCCGTTTAGTTAAAGAGCATGATGCAACCATTCCTGTTATGCAAAGAATAGATGACCTTTTAGCGGGAAAAATTCAATTTGATAGTACAGGTGCAATTGATACTACAAAAATAGCTAAAGCAGATACTACAAATGAAAAAGATTTAACAAAAGAAGAATTTGCTAAAAAACATCCATTTTTTGCTATTGTTAGCGTAAACACACAAAGCAAGTTTTTAGATGCTTTTGTAAACGAAAAAGATAAACCAAAATTAATGCAAATTCTTAATAGAGAAGACGTTTTACGCGTAATTCCAGATAACAGCGAATTTGTATTTAGTGCAAAACCAGAAATAGTAAGCCAAGGTGAAAAATACTACAGACTTTATTTTGTAAATAAAGTGCCAGAAATAACAGGTGATAAAGTAGTAGATGCAATGGCAAACATAGACCAACAAACCACAGCACCAATAGTAAACATGCAAATGAATAGTGAAGGCGCTAGAGAGTGGTCTAGAATTACTGGTGGAAATATAGGTAGAAGATGCGCAATTATGTTAGATGGAGTAATTTATTCAGCTCCAGAAATTAAATCTAAAATACCATCAGGTAGCTCACAAATATCTGGTATGGCAGATTTAGAAGAGGCAAAATTATTAGAAATAGTATTAAAAGCAGGCGCATTACCAGCACCAATAGATGTAATAGAAGAAAGAACAGTTGGTCCATCATTAGGTCAAGATAGTATTGCACAAGGATTTAATTCTGCATTATTAGGCTTTTTACTTGTAGCACTATTTATGATAGTTTATTACAGAAGATTGGGAGTTGTTGCAGATATAGGTTTAATGTTTACAATATTGTTTACATTAGGTGTGTTAGCAGGATTTCAAGCAACATTAACTTTGCCTGGTATAGCAGGTATAGTATTAACAATGGGTATGGCAGTAGATGCCAACGTAATTATTTATGAACGTATGCGTGAAGAGATGCGTAGCGGAAAAACATTAAAAGCCGCTATTGATAGTGGATTTTCTAATTCATTCTCTGCTATCTTCGACTCTAACATTACTACATTCTTTACGGGTATAATTCTTTATCAATTTGGAAGTGGTCCTATACAAGGTTTTGCTTTAACACTTATGATTGGTATTGGTTCTACTTTGTTTAGTGCATTAGTTATATCTCGTGTAGTATTAGAGTTTATGGCTGCAAAAGGCATTAAATTTAAATTTGCATAGAGATAGGAGATAATTGATAAATGAATTTATTTGATAAACAAATCGATTTCTTAGGAAAAAGAAAGATATTTTACACAATATCTGGTACATTATTTATTTTAAGCGTTTTGAGTATTTTAATACGTGGTCTTCAATTTGGTATCGACTTTAAAGGTGGTACAGAAATAACACTTCAATTCGAAAAACCAGTTCAAATTACTGAGATAAGAAAAGAATTTGCTAAATTAGGTTTAGGCAATATTGAAGTTAAAACATTTGGTGGCGAGTCTGGTGTATTATTACGCACCGATTTGCAAGAAATACCAAAGGAAGTATTTCCTAAAGTGATTAGCAAAATTGAAGCAGCTATTAAAAATATTACTAATGCTAATAGTAAAATAGTAGAAACAACAGGAAACTCTGTTGTGTTTGAATTTGATTCTGCTGCAGTTGCAACATTAGTATATGAAAAACTTAACGAACAAGGTTTCCAAGCTTCGTTAGTAGAGCAAAGCAGTGATAATAAACGCATTTCAGTACGTGCAGGTATTTCCGACTGGATAAAAGAAAATTTTGCAGCTGATATTAAAAATAATCCATTTATTATAGTTAGCGAAACAGTAGTTGGACCTAAAATTGGTGGAGAGCTAAAACGTGATGCATTAATAGCTGTTGCATTATCATTATTAGTAATAATGATTTATTTAGGTTTCCGTTTTAAGTTCACATTTTCTATTGGTGCAGTAATTGCATTATTCCATGACGTAACCATTACATTAGGTGTATTTGCCTTATTATATAATGTAATACCAGGGCTTAATTTAGAAATATCGGTTAGTATTGTAGCTGCATTTTTAACTTTAGTTGGTTACTCAATTAACGATACTGTGATTATATTTGATAGAATTAGAGAAAACTTTAAAATTCATAAGACTGCAGAAATACAAGAAAACATGAATAATGCAATAAATAAAACATTACGTAGAACAATTATGACCAGTTTTACTACATTAATAAGCGTAATAGTTTTATTGATTTTTGGTGGTGAAGTATTACGTGGATTTGCATTTGCGTTGTTTTTTGGTATTGTAATAGGTACTTATTCATCTGTGTTTGTTGCAAGTGCCTTTGTGTTGGATTATGCACTAAGGAAAAATCAGAAAATTACATTTTAATTTAAATATAGCCGCCTGAATTGGCGGCTTTTTTTTAAAATAATTTTAAACATATTTATTGCCATGACCGTTATATTTTCTAAAAAATGTGAATTAGGTTTGCAAGCGGTGTTATTACTTTCTACATTGGATAAAGAAATGTTGGTCAATTCCGGTTATGTTGCTAAAACCCTTAAAGTTCCAAAGGAATTTGTTTCTAAAGTAATGCAGATATTGACTAACGATGGAATAGTTGGGTCAAAAAAGGGACATAACGGTGGTTTTTATTTAGCAAAAGAACCAAATGAAATAATGCTAATAGACATTGTTAAATCATTAGATGGATTAGATGTATTTAATCAGTGTGTATTAGGATTTCCGGGATGTAGCCACGAAAAACCTTGTCCAGTACATAACACTTGGGGTAAGATACGCGATGAAGCCTATAAAATGCTAAGTGAGCAAACTTTAGCGGATTTAAAGGAAAAAATTGTAGCCAAAATTAATACTTTATAAATTATCTTCAAAGCTAACAGGTTTATCTAATAGGCTTAGCCTTTTAATATACACGTCTTTAATTTTATTAAAGTCATTCAAATACTTTTTATCAATTGGCATAGATGAAGGGAATTCCATTGTTAAATAGTTAATTGGTGTGTTTCCTTTCCAAAATCTAAAATCTAAATGAGGACCAGTTGATAAACCGGTACTACCAACATAACCAATAACATCACCTTGTTTTACTTTTGCACCTGTTTTAATTCCTTTTCCATATTTCGATAAGTGCATATACCCAGAAGAATAGCCATTTGGGTGTTTTATTTTAACATAATTACCCGCACCACCTTTGTAACCCGCTTCTATAACAATGCCATCTCCAACAGATTGCACAGGTGTTCCGATGGGCGCTGTGTAATCAATCCCAGTATGTGGTCTAACAATTTTTAATATTGGATGTAAACGTGCATTGGTGAATTTGGAACTAATTCTTGTAAATTTTAAGGGAGCTTTTAAAAATGCTCTTCGTAGGCTATTTCCATCTTTATCAAAGTATTCTATTTTATCATCAATTTCGTAAGCAAAGCCATAATATTCTTTGTTATTGTGATTAAAATATGCTGCTTTAATTGCACCAATATCAACTGGTTTATTGCCAACTAATTCTTCTTCAAAGATAACAGAAAAATAATCCCCTTCTTGTAAGCCATAAAAATCTATTTGCCAGCCAAAAATATCAGATAGCTTAAATGCTAATGCATCACTTAAGTTTAGTTTATTAATTGTTGTAAAAAGGGAGTAATCTATTAATCCCGTTACGGCGTGCTCTTTATATGTAACTTTTTTTGTATCTTTATAAACTTTAAGGTCTTTTGAAAAATCTACAACCAAAAAATTTTTTTTGTTTATTTCATAAACAAAATATTTAACCGTTTTATTGGAGTCATCTATTGTGTAAACATAATAATCGTGCCCATAATTAAACTTAGAAACGGGGAATACTTTGTTTATATTTTCGGTTACATTATGTAAATTATTAATATTATAATTAGATAAAATTTCAGTTATATTTTGTCCTTGCTTAATAGTTTCTACAGTTTCGGTTAAGTTGGTAACATCTAAGTTAAATAAGTTTAATTCCTTTTTTTCAACTTTAACAGATGATTTACTATTATCATCATTATTCGAAGAACATCCGAAATATAGTAAAGAAGTAAAAATTAAAATAATATACAAAATCTTAGTCATTAATCATTCTTTTTGTTATATAAAAAATTCCACCAATTATCATTATGCTTTAGGTATTTATCAAAAAAGGCTAAGATGGTTTTAGACCAAAGCAATCGTTTATCATAATCTAAAATATGGTGATCTTGAGCGTCTACTTCTACAAGCTCAACAGGTTTACCCAATAATTTAAGTGCAGTATACATTTGCATGCTTTCACCGGATGGTACGTTTGTATCAGAATTACCATGCAAGAGCAATAAAGGAGTGTTTATTTTATCTGCGCTAAACAGTGGGCTGTGACCAACATAAATATCTTGTCTATTCCATGGGAAACTAAAAGCAGTAGCAACGGCGCTATAAGAAAAGCCCCAATAGCCATTTCCCCAATAACTTGTAAGAGCAGAAATACCCGCATGGGAAACAGCAGCGCTAAACATATTAGTTTTAGTGATTAAATTCATAGTCATAAAGCCACCGTAAGAGGCACCAATGCAGCCTAATTTTGTTGAATCTATATTTTGGTACTTATTAATTAAGGCTTTCGTTCCTTCTATAATTTCATTAGCGGTTATGTTTCCCCAGTCGTTAACGTGGAAAGCGCTAAATTGTTGACCGTAACCGATGCAGCCGCTTGGTTCTAATACATAAACAAAATATCCATTTGCAGCCCAAATATTTTTAGGATAGCGTCCTTCAAATTCTTTTTCTACAGGGGTAGTGCCACCATAGTAATAAACTATGCATGGATAAGTTTTTGTAGGGTCAAAATCCACTGGGTAGTGTACAAATCCTTCTATTGTTCTACCGTTAGATGCTACAAAATTAAAATCTTCTACTTTCCCAAGTTTTATATATTTATATTCCTCACCTTCTGTATCTAAAAGTAAATTTAGTTTATTTTTACTTAAATCATAGTAAAAAAGTTTGCTTGGCACATTTACTTTTGCACCAGAAAAAACCGCAACTGTTCCATTTAAATCAAAATCTATTTTACCTATTGTAGAAACATCTAAATTAATTGGTGTATAGCTATTTTTGCTTAAATCGTATTTATAAACCTTATCTTCAGTTTTATCTGTGGTTGTTAAATAAATTGTATTTTCATTTGTCCAAAATATGTTTGATATACTTGGATTAAAGTTTTTGGATGCTGGGAATATATTTTTAGTTGCTATATCAAAAATATATAACTGTGTGTCATAGTCGTTTGGTACTACGCCATCCGGCAAATTAACTCCTAAATTGTTAAATTCTGATGGACCGCCAGTAACAGCAATTTTATTCCCATTAGGAGAGTAAAGGGCAGTTCCACCCCAATACATAGTAAATAAACTATCGTTTTTAAGTGTTTCTATATCTAAAATGTAATAATCTGTTTTAGAGTAAGGTCGTCTATTACTTATAAAAGTATTAACAGAGTAAATTAATTTTTTGCCATCTGGGGAAATAGAATTTAAATCTGTACTTTTTTCACCAAATGTTAATTGATAAGTATAACCGCTTTCAACATCTATATAATTTAGCAGGGTATAGGAATTATTCCATGGGTAACGATCGGTCATATTATTATAGTGTTTTAAGCCAGTGCTGTTTTTGGGTCTATCTACTTTTGTTGAGTAAATAATAAACTTACCATTAGGTGACCAATTGAAATCTGAAAAGTTTTTAATTTCCTCTAATAAAATTTTTACTTCACCGGTTTTAAGGTTAGCTATATAAAGATTTGTACCGTTTTTATTTTCTGTAGTGTATGCAGCAATATTATCGTTGTTAGAAAACTTGAATGACGTTAAATCTAAAAGACCTCTATAAGCTAAAATTTCTTTATTTTGCTTTAAGTCAAAAATTCTAAAATAGGAATTATTCCCATTTTTAGCCTTATTTCTTTCTGAAAAATTAACCACAGCAAAATTACCATTAGGAGATACAGATAAATCTTTAACTTTAGGATTATCGAGTAAATCGCTGAACGATACATATCTAATTGGATCTACTGTAAAAGTAATATTTGTTTTACTATCTAAAGAATCTAACTTGGCATTAATACTAAAGTTTTTATAATCGCTAACTAATAAGCTTTTAATAATAATTTGGTGTTTGCCCGCTTCTAAATCAACTGTAAAATCTTTATTGTTGCTATTATCGTTAGGTTTGTAATCTTTTATTTTAAGCGCTCCATCAATATATAATTCAAAGGGTAAATAATAAGAAAGAGTAAAAGTTACTTTAGTAAAGTTATTATTAGTAAAATAAACAGAAATATAAAATAAACTATTGTTTGGTGAAGCCTTATAGTTATTTATGTTTTTCCATTTATATATATTGCCATTAATATTAAGTTCTAAATTTTCATCAGCAATTAGTTTAGTTATGTCTAAATAATTGTGGGATAAAGTTTTTTGTATATCGCTAAAATTTGTTTTAATTGGTCCTAAGTATAACCAGTTATCAAATGAAGTTTGGTTAGCACTTATATTAATAAAACAAATTAGGATAAAAATTGATAGGGATAAAAATATTTTTTTCATTAAATATTCCTACTTAATAAATAATTAAATTACTAAATTAAAAAAATTACGCTTTAATAACAATGTAAAATTAAATGTGGTGTAACCTTTTTAAATTTGATAAGTCTAAATAATAAACAAAAAAGGAAAACTTATGAAAAAGCTAATTATTATTTTAGTATTATTTGCATCAACATTAATTAATGCAGAAGATTTAAAGCTTATAGTTGAAAAAAGTTTTAATGTAAATAGTGGGGAAAAATTATATTTAAAGGGAGAAGGTGGAGGAGATGTTGAAGTAACAGCATGGGATAAGAACGAAGTGCAAGTTAAAATTTATGGTAATAGCAAAGCAGAAAGAAAGATGGATTTTACAGCTGAAAAAAGGGAAAAAGAGGTTTATGTAAAAGGGGAAAGGAAAGGCTCTAATTTCTTTTTTTCACTTAGCAATTTAGATGTTAAATATAAGGTGATGGTACCAAAAGATTATGTTTTAGAAATAAGTACATCTGGTGGTGATGTAAAAATTAATGAAGTACAAGGGTCTAAAAAAATAAGTACATCGGGTGGGGATATAGAGATAGTAAATTGTAAGGGAGTGTTAAACTGCTCTACAAGTGGAGGAGATATAACAGTTAATAATGTGAATGGAGATATAAATTTAAGTACATCGGGTGGAGATATAAATATAAAAACAAGTGATTGCAAAATAAATGCAAGCACAAGTGGAGGAGATATATCTGTAGAATATAAGGGTGAAAACAAGGGGATTGATTTAGGCACTTCTGGTGGGGATATTAAATTAGCAGTTGAAAAAGATATAAAAGCAGATTTAATGCTAAAAACCTCTGGTGGAGAAATTAGTGTAAATCTACCGTTAACAAGTACCGAAAAGATTTCTACCTTTAAATTTATTGGTAAAACAAATGGTGGGGGTAATTTAATTAGTGTTTCAACATCGGGTGGTGATATAGAAATTAATCAAATTAAATAAAAAAAATCCCCTTAAAAAGGGGATTTTTTATTTTATAAAGTAAAGTACATTTTATATTCAAAAGGATGTGGCATAGTACCAATAGATTTAATTTCTTCGTTTTTAGTTTTAATCCATTGGTTAATTAATTCATCTGTAAAAATATTTCCACGTTTTAGGAATTCGTTATCAACAGCAAGAGCATCTAAAGCCTCTGCAAGGTTTCTCGGTAAAAACTTAATTCCATGTTTAGCAGATTCGTCATCAATGTTTTTATCAAAAGGTCCAAAACCTTCTTTAACAGGGTCAATTTTATTTATGTAGCCATCAATACCAGCTAAAAGCATAGCAGTTAGACATAAATAAGGGTTAGCAGTAGCGTCTGGAGGACGATACTCGAAACGAGTTTCTTCTGGGTTAGAAATATATTTAGGAATTCTAATTGCGCTAGCGCGGTTACCTTGACCGTAAACCATAGCAACTGGAGCTTCAAAACCAGGGACTAATCTTTTATAGGAATTAGTGCTTGGGTTAGTGAATGCGGAAAGTGCTGGACCATGTTTTAATAAACCACCAATAAAATAACGACCTAATTCGTTAATATTGCCATATTCACCTTGTTTATAAAAAGCATTTTTACCATCTTTTTGTAAAAACATGTGTAGATGCATGCCATTGCCAGGTTGGTGATACATTGGCTTTGGCATAAACGTAACATAAAGTCCTTTAGATTTTGCAAGGTTAAATAAAATATATTTAGCCATAACAATATTATCGGCAGCAGTTAAAAGGTCAAAAAATACAGTTTCAATTTCTTGCTGTCCACGTTCTCCACCTTCGTGATGGTGATATTTTACTTCTATCCCAAGTTTTTTAAAGTATTTGCAAGCTTCATCTCTAAAATCGTCATAAAGGTCAAAAGGATTAGCTGCATGGTAAGCACGTTTATAAAATTCTTCTGCGTGCTCTACTTTATAGTAACTAGTAGAAGTACGAGTATCGTAATCTACATTACTAAAAATATAAAATTCAAATTCTGGACCCCATAACGATTTATCAACACCAGTTACTTCCTTTAATAATTTTTCAGCTTGTTTTGCTAAGTAACGACCATCCTGCAAAAATGGGGAATGATTAGAATCGGTTAAAACGATATGGGATTGAAAACTTAAAGTTGGTGTTTCTCTAAAAGGGTCAATAACAGCAGTATCTAAATCTGGAATTAAAATCATGTCACTATTTTCAACTTTTTTAAATCCATAGCTGCTACCATCAAAGCCAACACCTTCGTTAATTAATTTAGTAATTAAATTTTCTCTAACAGGCAAAGAAATATGATGTAAACGTCCTATTAAATCGATGCATTTTAAGTCAATCATCTCGATGTTATGCTGTTTAATCAGCTCTTCAATAAAAAGAATTTTGTCACTCATGTTATCCTCACTCAAAAAAAAATAAAAATAAGAAAAAAAAAGACGCTCGAAAGAGCGTCTTAAGTTAAAAATAAAAAATTAGCGTTTATAATTAACGTAATCTAATCCAACAAATTTAGCTTGTGGACCTAATTCTTCTTCAATTCTTAATAGTTGGTTGTATTTAGCAATACGGTCTGTACGGCTAGCGGAACCAGTTTTAATTTGTCCGGTATTTAAAGCTACAGCTAAATCGGCTAATGTAGTATCTTCAGTTTCACCGCTGCGGTGGCTAACAACGCTTGTATAACCAGCACGGCGAGCCATATCTATAGCATCAATAGTTTCGGTTAATGTACCTATTTGGTTTAATTTAATTAAAATAGAGTTAGCAACGCCTTCTTTAATACCGCGAGCTAATTTTTCCATATTTGTAACAAAAATATCATCACCAACAATCTGAATCTTTTTGCCTAAGCTATCGGTTAAAATTTTCCAGCCAGCCCAGTCGTTTTCATCTAAACCGTCTTCAATAGAAATAATAGGATATTTTGCTACTAAATCTTCATATAATTTAACCATTTGCTCAGAAGTTCTTTCAGATTTATCAGATTTTTTGAAAACATAAAGCCCTTTATCTTTATCAAAAAATTCGCTAGCTGCAGGGTCTAAAGCGATACCAATTTGTTCTCCCGGTTTATAACCAGCTTTTTCAATAGCTTCAATAATAATATCTAAAACTTCTTCATTGGTTCTTAAATTTGGTGCAAAGCCACCTTCATCACCAACAGCAGTGTTATAACCTTTGCTTTTAAGAACTGATTTTAAGGAGTGGAAAGTTTCTGCGCCCATACGTAAAGCTTCAGCAAAAGAGGAAGCGCCATGAGGCATAATCATAAATTCTTGAAAATCTACAGTGTTATCTGCATGTGCACCACCATTTAATATGTTCATCATTGGAACAGGTAAAACGCTAGCTCTAACACCACCGATATAACGGTATAAAGGTAATTCTAAGCACTCTGCAGCAGCTTTAGCGCAAGCTAAAGAAACGCCTAAAATAGCGTTAGCACCTAATTTAGCTTTGTTAGGGGTGCCATCTAATTCAATTAAAGTTTGGTCAATTTCTACTTGTTCAGCAGCATCCATATCTAATATGGCTTCTGCTATAGTTTCGTTAACATTATCAACCGCGGTTAAAACACCTTTACCTAAAAAGCGACCTTTATCGTTATCGCGTAATTCCACAGCTTCATATTCACCAGTTGATGCACCGCTAGGAACAGCAGCACGACCAACAACACCGCACTCTAAAACAACTTCAACTTCTACAGTTGGGTTGCCACGGCTATCTAATATTTCTCTTCCTCTTACATCTACAATGGTAGTCATATTTTTTCTCCAAGTTAGTAAAAATTATATTATTTAAGTTAAAAAAATTTATAAAATTTAACAAGTCAAACAAAAATACTTAATCGATTATTTTTTTTATATCTTTATCTTTTCCTAATACTATTAAAATATCATTTTTTTCTAATACTGTTGTTGCGGTTGGAACTCCATAAATTCTTTCTTTATAGGTAACTTCGCCATTATCGTCAGATTTAATTTCGTATCTTCTTTTTATTGTTATAAGGTTAATGTTATAACGAATCCTAAGATCAATTTCCTGTAATGATTTACCAACAAAGGCAGAAGGAGTTTTTATTTGAACAATATTATAATCATCACCAAGTGGAAAATAATCTAAAACTTCTTGATTAATTAAGTTGAAAGCAACTCTACCAGCAATTTCAAGCTCTGGATTTATTACTTGATGCACACCAAGTTTAGTTAAAATTGTTTCTTGAATTTTAGAGTTAACACGAGCAATAACCTTTTTTACGCCCATTTGTAAAAGTAGAACGCTTGTTAAAATAGTACTTTCGAAATTAGTACCAATAGATACAATCGCAGCATCCACATTATCTATACCCAAATCTTTAAGTGGTTTAATTTCGGTAGCATCTAAACGAGCCGCAAAAGTTACTTTATCTCTAATTTCTTCGATAACTTCCATATTTTGGTCTATAGCAATAACTTCTGCTCCGCGTTCGGATAAAGATAAAGCTATACTATAACCAAAATCACCTAATCCTATAACGGCAAATTTTCTGTTCATAATTGTATTCCTTTATAAAATTGAAATATTTTCCTCAGGTAAATCGTAACTTGGTGGTTCTTTTATTTTAAGTATTGCAAATAAAAATGCTAAAGGTCCAACACGTCCAATAAACATAATTAGTATAATAATCATTTTACCCGTTTCGCTTAGGGTGCTTGTAATTCCTCTGGATAGTCCTACAGTTCCAAATGCGCTAAATACTTCAAAAGCAATATCACGTAAGCTTTTATTTTCGGTAATGGCAAGACCTAAAATACCTAATGTAATTATAGATATGCTAAAAAACGATTTTATAAGTCCCCTAAGTAAAGTATCTTTTGGAATTGTTCTATTTTTATAAGTAACGCTTTTAGCATTTCTTAAAACAGAAATAGAGCCAAAAATAATTAGCGCAAAGGTGGTTGTTTTAATACCACCACCTGTACCACCTGGTGAAGCTCCAATAAACATTAAAATACAATAAAAAACAGTGGTAGCAGTAGATATTTTAGACATATCAATTGTATTAAACCCTGCGGTTCTTGTTGTAACAGATTGAAAGAATGAAGCATGCAATTTTTGAAGCTCCGTCATTCCCTTTAATGTTAGGTTATATTCTAAAGTATAAGTTGCAATGGTGCCAATAATAATTAATACTAAAGTAGTAATTAAAACTATTCTTGTTTGCAAGCTAAACTTAGTACGAATTCTAGATTTTTTTAGCTGCCAAGAATCTAAGTTAAAGATATTAAGAATAGTACCAAAACCAATACCACCCAAAATTATTAAAAAAGCAATAGTGGTAGTAAATATATAATTATTCACAATTCTTTTATCAGCCAAGTTATCTGTAAAAAGAGAAAACCCGGCATTGCAAAAAGCGGAAATACTATGAAAAACAGATATAAATAAAGCGTCGTAAAAATTGGTAAATTGATTTTGAATACTATAAAACAGTGTTAAAGCCCCAATGCCTTCTATTGCAAAAGTTATTAAAGTTAAGTAGCTAATAATCTTTGTAATTTTACCAATATTCTCTTCCTCTAAAAGGTCGTGTAAAACAATTCTTTCTTTAATTCCTAACCCACCAGAAAGGAAAAGCGCAAAAAATGTAGTAAAAGTCATTAAACCTAACCCACCAATTTGGAAAAGGAGCATAATAATAATTTGACCAAATGGAGTGTAGTAGGTGGCGGTATCAACAGAAATTAACCCAGTAACGCAAACTGCACTAGTAGAAGTGAATAAAGCATCTATAAAATTATTTTTGCCACTTGTTACTGCTGCAGGCAACATTAAAAGCAAAGAACCAAAAAGTATTGTTGCCAAAAAGCTTAATACAAACAAACGCGAGGGGTTAATTTTAGATTGTAGTATTTTTTTATTATATCTTAAGCCACTTAGTAATAACCCAATTACTATAAAAATTTGTGCAATTATTATATAAAGATAAGCTAAGTCCTTAAATTTAAGTGCAAACCCAAGCTGTTTTAACAGGCTTTTATCAAAAATAGTTAGAATTGCTTCGATAAGGATAAAAGATATAAAAATAAACTCGAATTTATGAGTTAAAAGATACTCTTTTTTGTTATTAGAAATAAATAATAAAATTAAATTGTAAAGTATAAAGAAAACAAATACAAAAATAACTGCATCGTGCAAAAAAATGCTAACTTGCCCTTTAATTAAAAAGCCATATTCTAAAATAATAGAAAATAAACCAATTATGCTAGAAATAGCCATTAATATTTTTAATATTGCTGCAACTTTTTCTTTATTCATTTAGTAAATTTTCCGTTTTTAGTGCATTATTAATATATAAATTAATAGAATTTTTCAATTGATTTTCCAAGGATGCATCTATGCAATAAACAATTAATTTAAATTCATAGTAATTATTAAAGTAATTGCTTTCTATTAAGTAAATTTCTGGTTTTTGTTTAGAGTATGTAAAAGGGGAAGAGAGAGCAGCTTCTAACAATATTTTTCTTAATAGATTAACATCTAAGTTAATGGGGAATTTTACACAAATGTTTATTTGTTTTTCGGGTTCACCTTTGTTTATATTTTTAACAGAGTGGTTAATAAAATAAGCATTAGGTAAGTGTATTTCGCTGCCAGTTTCGTTTATTAATTGTGTAGTAAGCCAATTAATTCTTTTAACTTTACCCGTTATATTTTTTACTTCTATTATATCGTTAGTTTCAAATGGATTTTTTAAGGATAAGTAAAAACCACCAATTAGGTTTTTAAACACTTCTATAAACGAAATACCAATAAAAATTAGCGATAGTAATAAAATTATAATAAAAATTTCTATTGCATTATTAAAAAATAGCTTAAGTATTAAATAAACAAAAAATAACCAGACCAATATTTTTATTATAGTTACAAGGCGAGCTGTAAAAATATATTTTTCTTTAATTTTTTTGTTTTTTCTTATTTTATCTAAAATTTTATTAAGCAATAAGAAAATTAAAATTAAAATTAAAAATTTTATAATAGTCCAAAAGTTAAATAGCTTAACAAGCTCTGAATAATCAAAACTTAAATTATTAGGGTTAGCTTGGGTGTTAGAAAAAATTGGCACCTTAACAGTATCAAAATAAGTGTAAATTTTATTGGATAAAGTTTTTTCTTTACTAATTAAAGTATCTATAAAATTAGAGGAATCTTTTACGCTTGTTTGAGAGAATACAAGAGTATTAGATATTAATAAAAATAAAATTAATAATTTTTTCATAATTAAATTAAGTTTCGTTTTAATAATTCTGATTCAATAATTTTATAAACAAATTTATTAATAAAGTATTTATCACTGCTTAAATCCAATTTATCTTTATAAATCAATTCTAAATTAGCTAAATAGTTTAGTGCTGTTTTAATTTCTGTTAAATCAGCAAAAAGCATATCAGCAATATCAGTATCTGTAAGCCAGCCATGCTTAAAAATAATAGCCAAAATAACAAAATACTCTTGGTTTAACTCTTCAAATATCTTTAAAGAAATTCGCTTTGGAGGGCTAAGAATAAGCTTATTCCCATCAATCTTTTCAACTGAAATTAGCCAGTAATACATAGCAGAAATAATATTACCTTCTGCATATTCTTCCAATTTATCAAAAAACTCGTTTTTAAGTTCCTCTTGTTGAATTGCTTTAGACTTAATTTTAAAGAACTTACTTTTTAACTTATTAAAGTCTGAAGCTTTAAATTCTAAATCGAAACCGGTTGCATTGTGACGGCTAAGTAATATAGACCTTATATCTTTTTTATGGGTTATATTTGTATAAATTTTTTCAGTAAATACTTCGTCTAATCCAAAGTTAGAAGAGTAAAAATTCCATACATATTTACCACTTGTACAAATCCAATAAGTGTTGCTTTGGGTTTGGGTTAAAATTACCTTAAATAGTTTTAGTGCTTCGTATCCGTTATATTTGCGCAAATAAAGTTTGCCTATATTTTCTATTAAAAATATTCTTCTGTTAGATTTATTATTCAATTCTGCGATAATTTCATCTTTAGTTAATTGTTTGGTAAAGCCAAGTAATTTAGAAAAAAGCATTAGCAGTTCATCAGGACTGGTAATTGAGTCTAAAAGCTGATGATGTATTGTGTCGTAATCTTTTAAAATTACATTTTTAATTGTATTAATAAGGCTTTTTTTACCACTTCCTGGCTCTCCAATAATAATTAAAGAAGCGGGTTTATTTTCGTTATGTTTATTAAAAGCAGATTTAACTATTTCTGTAAATTTTTCTCGACCTATAAAAAAGTCGCTTGTTTCTAATGGTGCGCCATCAAAAAGCTTTCGATATATAAAAGGCAATTTTGCAAGAACTTTTTCGTTAAAATAAATGGATTGTGATTCATAAACTTCTTCTGGTACTTTCTTAAAGCCTAAATAAACCAAAGTTTTTAAAACTATATTTTTTAAGTATATTTTATAAAATCTTGCAAAGTTTATATAAACTTTTGTTGATGTATGCTTTATATTTAATAAAAAATCCCATAACAATTTTTTTATAGCATCTTCGCTAGCATCCTTAGTAGTTTTTTTGGTTTTAGTAAGGCTTATTCTAAATTCTATTATTCCATTTATTTCATTAATAATAAAATTAACTTTTTCTGATATTTTATTTATTAAATTTTTATCAAGTCTGTTTACTTCTTCTTCTAATTGTGTAGTTTTTATTTTAAGTTTATCGAATAAAGATTCTATAATTTCTAAAATAAGTTTTTGTTGAATTTCATCTATTTCTTTTTTAGATTCTTTATCTGCTGTACTTAAATGGTATTCTACAATTGAAAATATATTTTTAATTTCTAAAATGCATAAATTTAAGTAGTTGATTAACATTTCGTTAACTTCGCCAATTTCTCTGGGAAGTTTATACTCTAAAGAACTTTTAGCAGATTCCCTTAGAGGTACTAATTTTAATTCTATAAAATGGGGTAATCTTTCGGATAAAATTAAATCTGATTCTTTAAGCAGATAGATATTATCTGGTAGCTTTTTATAAATATTAACAAAGCTTTTAATTAATTCTTCTATAAGAAGGTTAAATTTTTTGCTTTTTTTGATTGCTTCTAAAGCATTAAGTTGCTTATTAAGGGAGTCATGCAAAAGCAATAAGTTAGCTTTATCTATTATTTTGCTAAAATCTAAATTAGCTGCCTTAAAATCTTGTTTTAATTGTCTAATTTTAGAATTCATGTCAGAAATTAAAAGTTTTAAGTGGTTATTAATTTCTGATACTATTTGCCCAATTGAAAGGTTTATTACGGAATTTAATTCTGTTTGTAACTTATAAATAATAGCAGATTTTTGAAATTGACCTAAAAAGCCCAAGTAATAATTAATCCAATATCTAATAGTTTCTAAAGCAGTTTCGCGCGCTTTTTCACCTTCCGCAAAAATTTTGCTATATTTATATTTAACAGGTGCAGTATTAAAACTAATTATACTATTTAGTGTATTAACTAAACTGTTATATGGATTAGCTAAAGCGTATCTTAATCGATTGCTTATTTGCGTGCCTGTTTCGTTTATTTCGTTTTGTATTGAATTAATTTCGTTTATAAATTGATTATGTAGCTCTTCAAATCTATCGTAAATTATATTGCTAAAAGCCGGGTTATCTTTCTCTTCATCAAGTAATTTTATAAGTTCGTTTAAGTTTTCTATTTGGTGATCGAATAATTTTTTTATTTGGCGCAATGTATTTAATCGTTCTATACCAACTAAGTTTACTGTTTCTAAAATTTCGTTTGCAGATTGACCTAATAAGTAAAACTTAACTAAGTTTTTAAAGTAAATAGTTTGATAAACTGAATAATCCTTTTTTACCTTACTTAAAATTTGATATTTTAATAAATAATATAATTTTGTAATAAACAGCTTAAAATTATTCCCCCTTTTAGCCTTTAAGTTATTGGGGTTTATTTTAACTTCTGCATACTCTGATAAAGTATCAGTTAAATCACTTAAGGAGTGGAAGATATCTTTAATTAAAGATTCTAATAATAATATCTTTTTTTCTGTAGCTTTTCTTGTCTCTGTTAATGTTAGGTATAAATTTATAGTTCTTTCTTCAGACCTTAGCAATTCGTTTTTTAGTGAGGAATAATTATTACCTGTTTTTAGTATTATGTTTTTTAATTTTAGGTATTCTTCAGTGTAATATTCTGTTATTTCTATTATTAGTTCTGCAGATTCTTCGCTTCGGCTTAAAATAAATTTTTTTTCAAAATTACCAAATATTTTGTTTAGCTCGAAAAGTATTTTATAAAGGGATTTATTAATATAATTATCTGGAACGTTCGGTTCATCGAACTTTATTCTGGTTTTATTTATTTTATTAAGCTGTTCTTTTTCTTCATCTAATTTTTCAATTTTTATTTCAGTTTCAACTGTTTCTGTTTTGGTTAAAATAAAATATTTGCCAAGCTTAAATAAAATTGTAGATAAAAAGCTATTAATAAATAATATAATTACCACTAAATTGCTTATTAATTGTGCAGCCTTTGGCATAAATTGAACATAATTAATAAGTATTAATGTAGAAAAGCCAAGCGAATAAAAGCTAAAATAGCTAATTTTATTTAAGTTGTTTTGGTTGTTATCAAAAATTGCAGTTAATTTAAAGCTAAACAGTTTTAATATAGTTACAGCAATTAAAATTATAGTTGCTGTTAAAAATAATTCTTTAGTAATATATAAATCTAATTGAGATATAAAGAACACAAAATAGATAATAAGTAAAGGAGCTAATACTTTTGCAGAAAAAGTTTTAAACTGCTCTTTATCTATTAAGTATTTATTAAGAATTATACCCGCAGTTAAAAATGTGATAAAGTTATTTAGCTGCAAATATCTGCATGCTTCGCTACCTAATACTGATAGGGTGATAATAAAAATTAAAATTTCGCTTTTAATGTATTTTGTGTAAAAAATGGATATTAAAGCTAAAATAACACCCATTAAAAGAGAAAGAATAATTTTAATTAATAAGTTAATATCAACATTAAAAGGTGCAAAGTTTAATAAAGATAATATAATTAACGTTGCAATAAATAAAATGTAAGTAAAAATTTCTTTATTAATAGTAAAGCTATTTATAAATTTTGCGATAAAACTATCGGTATAATTTTCCTTAACAAGAGTATAATTAAATTCGAACGAGGTGTTAAAAGTAAGAACAGCTAAAATTATGGTAATTACAATAATTTCGTTAATTGAAAAAAGTGAGATATTAACGGAATAAATTGTAATGAAAAAAATAATTGGTGCTAAAACAAAAAATATTAAAAAAGCAGAGATTAAATTATTTTTAATAAAAAAGGATTTATTATTAGAAATAATATCTTTGCTTAAAGATAAACCAATTAAGATGGAAAACAGACTTAGTGTTGTTTCATTTAAAAGATTTAACTTTACAATTAAATCTTGAGTAATAACAGATTTTATACTAAGTAGAGAAGAAAAACTATCCCCCAAAATAATACCAGCCAAAAGATAACCAAACACTTTAGGTAGCTTTATACTTTCTGCAATTTCACCCAAAGTAGAAGCGGAAAGAATAATAAAGCCTAGCTTTACTAAAGTTATAATAAAGTGAAGGTCTTTGTTAATTGATATATTACCAACAAACAATAAAATTAAATATAAAAGACTAATAACTAAAATTTGTCTAAAAAGGCGTATCATAAAGTTTTACTTTTTACGTCATCAAAATCTATTAAAAAATTATTGGTTTTAATAAAACCATAAATATTAAATACAATAAGCATAGCTAAAATAGCAGTACCTGCGTAAGAAATAACCGCTGAAGGATAAAACAGGTAATACTCTATATACATACCACATAAAAGTATATCAATTGGTAAAAGACCAAAGCCACCAGTTTTGGGGAATTCTACTTCTCCACGCAATGCTGCATAAGTAAAATAACCTGCAAACATTTTAGCAATTAAGCGCAAAAGAACAATTGCAATAACGGTAATAACTAAAGAATAAACAGAAGTTGGTATCCAAAAAATACCAGCAAATATAACCATAAGAACGCTTATAGGTTGGTAAATTTTATCGAATACGGTTAAAACGTATTCACCCACTTTAGAAACATTACTTAAAATAAAGCCAATAATAAATGTAATATAAATAGGGGATAATTTTAATAAATAAGAAACTCCAACGCTAAACAGAACTACGCCAATTAAAGCTATATAAATTTTATTTTCGTTTTTTTCGTTCCCCAAAAATAAAAAGAAAAGTAAACCCATTATAGCTGCAAAAAATAAGCTTAAAACAACCCATTCAATAGGGGTAAAGTTTAGCACATCTAATTTTATAGGTCTAAATATTGCATAAATAAAACCATATAAAATAATACCAAAATTATAAGTAATATACGAGCTATTTACAAAATATTTATGAATAGTCCCTTCAAGCTGTAACTTATCGGAAATATTTTTAATAAAAGAGAATGAATTAATAGAAGCAGCTATGGCAATAAGGTAAGATGCACTAATTAAGGTAGATAAATTTGCTTTATTATAAAAAAGCATATTTAATGCTAAAAAAGATAACCCACCAACAATTAAAAAGCTAAAAAATATCTCAAAAAAAGATAAAAGATAATCAGTTTTTTTGAACTCGAATAGTTTTGTAAATCTAAATTTAAGACCAGCTATTAGACCATAAAATCCTAATACTAATAAAACACCGGGTTTAATTTGGTAAATAATTTCCTGATTAACAAACTTTGGGATATGAGTACCGAAAAAGAGGTTTATTTTTTGTGTAATATATGGATTTATTAAAAATCCTGCTAAAATGTATTCAATTCCGATAAATAAATATTGCGATTTTCTAAAGCGTACAATAAATAAATGCGTAGCAAGATAGCCGAAAAGAAAGACCACTAACAATAACATTAAAGGGGTCATAAAAACAAGCCTGTTATAATATAACTTAATAAATTAACATTTTTTTAGTTAAAATCAAAAAAAAACTTTTATTTTAAATATTAAATTTAAGTGTTTATATTTACTTATAAAAATTAATTTTAAAGTGGAGAAATAATTTTTGAATATAAAATTTAATGTTAAAAACGAGGTATATTTAAATAAGGGGCGAGAAAAGAATTTATTTTATAAGCATCCTTGGGTTTTTTCTGGAGCTATACAAAGGTTAAAAGGGGAAATAAGCAATGGCGAGCCTGTTTTTGTAAAGTCTTTTGATGGGGATAATTTAGGCATTGCAAGTTTTTCTAAATATAGCCAAATAAGTTTAAGGATGTGGACATATGGCTCTGAAAGCTTTACTGAGGATTATTTTTATATTAGAATAAAAGAAGCTTACGAAAGAAAATTAAAAGTTATTAATGGCAAATCGAACTCGTTTAGGGTGTTATTTGGTGAAGCGGATATGCTGCCCGGCTTAATTTTAGATAAATATGGTGATGTTGTAGTGTGCCAATTTTTATCTGCTGGTGTGGATTATTTTAAAGATGAAATTGTGCAAGCAATTATAAAGGTGTTAAACCCTAAAGTAATATACGAAAGAAGTGATAATGAAATACGTGCTAAAGAGGGGCTAGAACTTGTTAAAAAAGTGCTTTATGGTAATTTAAATAGTGATTTTGTAAAAATATATGAAAATGGTGTTTATTTTAATGCAGACATAGTTAATGGTCATAAAACCGGTTTTTATTTTGACCAACGGGATAATCGTTTTGAGCTATTAAATTACTGTGAAAACAAAGATGTGTTAAATTGTTTTTCTTACACAGGTGGTTTTGGTATTTTTGCATTAAAAGGTGGGGCAAATTTATTAGTTAATGTAGAAACAAGCGAAACGGCAAATAATATTGCTAAAGAAAATATTTCGCTAAATAATTTAGATTTAAGTAAAGTGATTTTTGAGCAGGAAGACGCTTTTAGATTGCTAAGAAAATATAGAGATATGAATAAACAATTTGACGTTATAGTTTTAGACCCACCAAAATTTGCAGAAAATGCGTCTCAAGTTAAAAAAGCCTCTAAAGGTTATAAGGATATAAATTTGCTTGCAATTAAATTACTGCGCAAAAATGGTATTCTTTTTACTTTTTCTTGTAGTGGTCATATTTCTAACGAAATTTTTTACAACATAATTTCTTCTGCGGCATTTGATAGCGGAAGGGAAGTAAGAATTATTAAAGAGTTAAACCAAGCAAGCGACCACCCAATTTTAACAACTTTTCCAGAATCCCACTATTTAAAGGGATTAATCTGTATGGTTAGCTGAGGAAATAATTTCTCCATCTCTCATCTCTATTACGTTATCTGCAATTTTAACTAAGCTTGGGTTGTGGGTAACTATAAGTAGGGATTTTTTCCCTTCTTCTTTTAATTTTATAAAAATTTGGTGCATAACTTCGCTATTAGCAGTATCTAAGTTACCAGTTGGTTCATCTGCAAAAATAAGAGTAGGATTATTTGCTAAAGCACGGGCAACGGCAATTCTTTGCTGCTCGCCACCGCTTAGCTCTGCCGGTTTATGGTGTAGTCTATCTTGCAAACCAAATTCTGCTAATAGTTCTTCACCTCTTTTTACTGCTTTATTAAATGGTATTTTATCTATTAGCAAAGGCATAATAACGTTTTCTAGTGCGGTAAACTCTGGCAATAAATGATGAAATTGAAAAATAAAACCAATGTTTTTATTCCTAAAAGTTGAAAGCTCGTTATCTTTAAGTGCTGCAATATTGGTATTATTTATAAAAATTTCTCCACTATCGGGTTTATCAAGCCCACTTAAAACATGCAAAAGGGTACTTTTGCCGGCACCACTTGCGCCAACAATAACGGTTATTTTTTCTTTTTCTAAATCAATATTTATATTTTTTAATACTTCTACTTTAGCTTCGTTATTTTTATAATAAGATTTATAAATGTTTTTACCTGTTAAAATATAAGTCATATTTAATTATTCCCATTTTATAGATTCTATTATTTCTGTATTTGCAGCGCGTTTAGCTGGGTATAAAGCAGCTAAAAACGATAAAATAAATGCCATTGCGGCTATTGCAACTATATCCCATGTGCGAATTTCTACAGGTAGAGCATCTATAATATACCTTGTTGGATCCATTGGGTAAAGTTTATATTTAATTTGTGCGTAACAAGTTAAAAGTCCTAAAATAATTCCACCAATTGTGCCAATTGCGCCAACTAAAATACCTTCGAACATAAAAATTTTTAGAATAGTTTGCTTTGTTGCGCCCATACTTAGTAAAATGGCTATATCTTTCTTTTTTTGTATAACACTCATTGTTAGTGATGCCAAAATATTAAATGTTGCTATTGCAATTATTAGGCTTAGCAAAATATATGTAGACCACCTTTCTATTAACATTACATTGTATAAATCCTTATGTAATTGGTACCAAGTGTTAACGGAAAAATCATTTGGATTTAGAATTTTTTCCAGCTGTAGTTTTAAATTATCTGCTTCATTAAAGTCATTAAGTAAAAGTTCATAACCGCTAATTTTGTGTTTAAACTTAAATACGCTAATTGCTTGGTCTATATTGCAAAAAATGTTGGAATTATCAAAATCCACATTATTAGATTCAAAAATTGCAGTAACAATAAACTTTTTTGTAGTTGGAATAGAGAAATCGATTAAAGATTTTTCTAAATTATTGATAGCAGTAACAGCAACGGTATCGTTTAATTTTATGCCAGATTTAATTGCACGCGATAAGCCAATAGCAATTTGTGGGTAAGTGGAATTGTTGTTTAGCTCTAATTTACCAAAAGTTATTTTATTTACAATGCCGTGAGTGTTACCAGCAAGTTTAAAGTCTATACCTTTTAAATTAACTATTTGGTACCCTGTTTTGTTTGTTAAAATAACTTTACCTTCTACAAACGGGTAATAACTTTTTATATTTTTATCTTCTTTTAAAATTGTTTCTAAGCTATCTAACTTTTGTGTAGCATTGTTAGAAATAATATTAATTTTAACGTGAGGGTCTATATTTATAAAAATAGATTTTACCAAAGTACCAAATCCATTAAAAACAGATAACACCACAATTAGTGCAGCAACGCCAATAGTTATGCCTAAAGTGCTTAAAACCGATATAATAGTTATAAAGCTAAATTTGTTTTTGGATTTAAGATATCTTTTTGCAATAAAAAATTCTATCATAATCAATCAAATCTAATTGCTGCAATAGGTTTTATTTTAGATGCAATTTTGCTTGGAATAATAGCAACCAAAAGGGTTAATACAATAGTAACAGAAGAAACTAAAATATAATGATAAGGATTAATATAAATTGGCACTGCATTAATAAAATAAATTGAAGCGGGTAAAGAAACAATTTTATAATTAAGTTGAAGGTAAGAAAGGGTAAAAGCTAAAATATTACCTAAAGAGATGCCAATTAGCCCTAAATAAAATCCTTGATAAAGGAATATTTTTAATATTTGAGAGTTTTTAGCGCCTAAAGATTTAAGTATGCCAATAGCCGAAGTTTTTTGCAACACAAACATTAAAAGCGAGCCCACAATATTAAAAACTGCTACAATAATAATTAAACCTAAAACAATTGGCACCGGCTTTTTTTGTAAATCTAACCATGTAAATATGTTTTGATGTACTTTATAAATGGATTTAACATAATATGGGTAGCCAAGTAAATTTTGTAATCTACTAACGGTGCTATCCAAATTAGAAGTGTTTTTAAGCATTATATTATAGCCAGAAATTTTATTATTAAGGTTTAAAAAATTGTTTAAGGTATTAAGATTAATATAACAATTAATATCATCGTACTCTACCATACCACTTTCATAAATTCCTTTTACAATAAAGTTATCAATAGCGGGTGGATTTTCTTCTGAAGGCAGGGCGTCTGAACGGAGGCTAAAAATAGTAACTTTATCGTTTAGTTTAAGGAATAACTTTTCTGCAAGTTTTTTACCAATAAAAATTGCGTTAGTATCATGTATATTAAAATTACCAGATAGAACAAATCTAGAAATTTCTAAATTTTTTTGATTTGGGTCTAGCCCCACAAGCATAACACCTTCTGAAGCGGACTTGGATTTAATAATAGCTTCTTTATTTAAGAATTGTGCAGCAGATAAAACGTTATTATCTAAATTGTTATTTATGTACTTAAAAAAGTTTGGGTAGTTAGTTAAATTTTGTTTAGAAAAAGCGGTAATTTGAATGTGAGCGTTAAGTTTAATGATTTTATCGCGAATAGTAACGTCGTAACCTTGCAGAATAGCGAGAGCAATAATAACAACAGCAACGCCTAAGGAAATTCCTAAAATAGAAATAATAGAAATTAGGGAAAAGAAATTGCCGCCACGTTTAGAGCGAACGTATCTATTAGCAACAAAGGTTGAAAAATTCATAAAATAAAGATAAATAAAAATATAAGATAAAAAAAATAATAAAAAAGTTTGACTTTTACAAAAAAAATTATTAAGTTAGAAATCCTAAATAAAAATTTCGGGGCATAGCGTAGCCCGGCTAGCGCGCCTGCTTTGGGAGCAGGAGGTCGCAGGTTCGAATCCTGCTGCCCCGACCAAAAAGTTCTTTAAGAGAGTGACACAAGCGCCAATAGCTCAATTGGATAGAGCAACAGCCTTCTAAGCTGTAGGTTAGTGGTTCGAGTCCACTTTGGCGTACTTACACGGTGAGTATAGCTCAGCTGGTTAGAGTATCTGGTTGTGGCCCAGAAGGTCATGGGTTCGAACCCCATTACTCACCCCACTAGGCCCCATCGTCTAATGGTTAGGACCTCGCCCTTTCACGGCGGTAACAGGGGTTCGAATCCCCTTGGGGTCACTCCTTTTTTTAACTTAAGTTTGTTTTTTGTTTTAGTTGTTAGGCCCCATCGTCTAATGGTTAGGACCTCGCCCTTTCACGGCGGTAACAGGGGTTCGAATCCCCTTGGGGTCACTCTTTTTATAATAAAATCTCATTCTTGTGTTATGAAAAAAAATTTATACAATGAGATTTTAGCTTCCAATTCCGAATATCACTCGGAAGCCTTAAATCACACGCCTGTTTTCCCTTCGCTTTATTTTTATTATAATTTAGTTAAAATTGTTTTTAAGTGTGCTAACTTAGGCAAAAAAGGTTTATACGATGGCAAACGTTGGAGCGATAGCGCTATTGACGTTATGCAAGCCTTAGAAAATGCCGGTGTTAGAATGCATTTTTTTGGAATGGAAAACGTTTTTAACTTTAAGCAGCCTACAATTTTTTTAAGTAATCACATGAGTACTTTAGAAACTATGGTGCCGGTTGCTATTATTCAGCCCGTTAAGCCCGTTGTTTATGTGGTTAAAAAAGAATTGGTGGAGTATCCTGTTTTTAAGCATGTTATTTCGGCTCGAGAGCCTATTGTTGTTGGACGTAAAAATCCAAGAGAAGATTTAAATATTGTGCTAACAGAAGGCTCCCAAAAGCTTAAGGAAGGGAAATCGATTATTTTATTTCCGCAACGTACGCGTAACCCAAAATTTGAAGTAGAGCACTTTAACACGCTTGGCGTTAAACTTGCTAAACGTAATAATGTTACTGTTACCCCTATGGCAGTGCTTACTGATGCTTGGGGCAATGGTAAGTTTATTAAGGAAGTTGGAAAAATTGATATTAAAAAAGATGTTTACATTGCCTTTGGTACACCAATTGAAATTAAAGGAAATGGCAGCGAAGAAAATCGCATGGTTATTGATTTTATTAAACAAAAACTTACAGAGTGGGGCAGAAAAGATTTAATTGTTGAATAATTTTTTGCAAAATATAAATTTATTTTGTTAATTATATTATTAAAAATTTTTGTTTTTGGCGCGTTCGTCTAGCGGTTTAGGACATCGCCCTCTCAAGGCGAAGATCACGGGTTCGAATCCCGTACGCGCTACAAAAAAAAATTTTCTTTCTAAAAATTTTGTACATATTATATCCCCCAAGATTATAAAAACAAAAAAAGAGTATTCATTAGAATAAAAAATTGTTTTTTTAACAAAAAATGTTTAATTTAGAACAAATTTATAAATAGATTGTTTAAAAGAATGATATTGGACTGAAATATAAATGTTAACTAAAATATTAAAAAGATATCCTAGACCAAGAACAATAGATGGGGTTGCTTCAGTTGTTGATTTAGGAGGTATATATAATAGATATAATATTTCAAAAAATGAAGACGAAGCGGATTATTTAGCGCTTTTTAGTGATTGGGAAGCCATTGGATTGGATATAAAGAATGTCATCGAAAAAGAAAAAAACAATAGTACAAAAAAAATTTCAAATAAAATAGAAGGGAACATTCACCAAAATATGCAAAAAGGAAGGGTGATCGCAACTAAGCAGGAATTGTATAGTGGACCATTACCTCCTGCTTCAGAATTAATTAAATATTCAGAGGCTGTTGAAAATGGTGCTGAACGAATATTTATAATGGTTGAGGGACAATACAAACATAGACAAAACTTAGAAAATAAAATTATTGATTCCGACATTAAAAGTAGAAATAGGGGACAGTTTTTAGCTTTTATTATTGGTATGACTACAATAATAGGTGGTTTTGCACTAATTTTGTTAGGGAAAGATGTAACAGGTCTTATATCTTTAATTGCAAGTCTATCCACTTTGTTAGCTGCTTATTATAGAGGTACTCAAAGACAAAAAGAAGAAATTAAAAACAAAGAAGAACAATAAGTTATTTTTTTTAGTAAAAATAAATAAATTACTAATGCAATAGAAATTAAAGGAGCACAACTGACGGTGGGAGAAATAACAGAAAAAATTAAGTTAATCAAATAAAAAAATAAGCGCTACTTTTAATTTTCAGGTTTTATTTGTATTTTAAGGATATCTAATTGGTATTAATAATATGCATGAATTAACTTCTATAGAGGCATTAATTATTTTAGCAATATGCTTTTATTTAGCAAAAGGCTTTGCTAATATTATTATGGGGCGTACTTGGAAAGGTAAAATTAATAAAGAAGTAGAAGAATATTTAAGAAAGAAAAAATTACTTTAAGATTTTGCAAAGTAATGTTTTAATAATTTTTCTGTTCTTCTCTTTTATAAACTTTCTAATTTCATTCCTATCTTTAATTTTTATCTTATCTTTTACCCAAAAAACATTAAATTTTTTTAGTTTTGTTTAAAAAAATGTTTTATTTTAAATTAAAGTTAATTAATTTTAGTTATTATATTTCTGGTTAAAAATTTAACTATAGGTTTAAAACATTATTACATGGCAATTGATTAACGGGACTTTATGAGTAATATATTTACATTAATAAAAACCTTATGCCCTAATGGGGTGGAGTATAAAGCACTGGGGGATGTTATTGATTATGAACAACCTAGTAAATACATTGTTGGTTCCACAAAATATGATGATGATTACAAAATCCCTGTTTTAACTGCTGGGCAAAGATTTATTTTGGGATATACAAATGAAGAGTTTGGAATTTATTATGCTAGTAACGAAAAACCTGTAATTATTTTTGATGATTTTACTACTTCTTTTCATTGGGTCAATTTTAACTTTAAAGTTAAGTCTTCTGCGTTAAAAATACTAACACCAAAAAAGAATGTTGATGTAGACTTTAAATTTATCTATTATGCAATGAAATGTATTATTTACCTACCAAAAGAACATGCTAGACAATGGATATCTGTATATTCTCGGTTTCAAATCCCCCTACCGCCAATAGAGGTGCAAGAAGAGATTGTTAGAATATTGGACACATTTACGGGATTAATAGATAACCTAAACGAGGAACTTGTTTTGCGTAAAAAGCAATACGAATACTACCGCAATAAGCTGCTTACACCAATAGAAAAAGATGGGAAACACTACCTTAACGGTAAAGAAGTTGAATGGAAAACATTGGGGGAA
>CAZYZX010000016.1:0-34172 GCA_964652025.1 uncultured Melioribacteraceae bacterium | reverse complement strand
CTGTAATTAATTATAATACAATAATTTACAAGCCAAAAACTCAAAAATCAAAAGTTCGCAAACCTACCAGCGGTTTTTTGCACGTTAAGAGTAACGCGTTATTAGTGAATGGTGAATAGTGAATTGTGAATAGCTACTAGTTACCAGCTACTAGTTACTAGTAAATAGTGATGAGTAACAAGTTTTTAGTTACCAGTTTCTATCTTCCTAAAACTACTTATCTATATATAAATAAAACAACTCACCCTCGGTCCCTCTCTTATATAGAGAGGGATGACGCGATTAATACTTTTATAATTTTTTAAAAAAAATAGCAGTGCCAAATGCTGGTTCCCCTCTCTTCGTAAGAGAGGGGTGGGATTTATCCAGATATTAGCACTACTTAACAAAATTATAAGTAACAAAAAAAATGTTTTATTTAAACATAATTAACATAATAATTTAAAAAAACTTAAAACTTATTATGTTATATTTAAAGTTTAAAATAAAAATATTAAGAGCACAAGATGAAAGAGCCGGAAGTTAATTTAGATTTAGCACTAAACCATGGATTGACTGAAGAAGAATACGATAAAATAAAAGAAATATTAGGAAGAGAACCAAATTACACAGAACTTGGAATATTTAGCGTAATGTGGAGTGAGCATTGCAGTTATAAAAATTCCATAGCACAATTAAAAACCTTACCACGCAGCGGAGGCAGGCTATTAGTTGGAGCTGGAGAAGAAAACGCTGGTTTAGTAGATATTGGAGACGGTTTAGCAATTTGCTTTAAGATAGAAAGCCATAATCATCCAAGTGCAGTTGAACCATATCAAGGTGCTGCAACTGGTGTTGGCGGTATACTGCGAGATATTTTTACAATGGGTGCTCGTCCAATTGCGGCACTAAACTCGTTACGCTTTGGTAGTTTATCCGATAAAAGAACAAAATTTTTATTTGAAGGCGTTGTGAAAGGAATAGCCGACTATGGAAATTGCTTTGGGGTGCCAACAGTAGCAGGAGAAGTTTATTTTGATGATTGCTATAAGGGAAACCCACTAGTAAATGCAATGGCAATAGGCATAGTAAATACAAACCGAACAGCCAGCGCAATAGCTAAAGGAAAAGGAAACAAAGTGATGATTGTGGGTTCATCAACAGGACGCGATGGAATACATGGTGCAACCTTTGCAAGCGAAGAGATAAGCGAAAAAAGTGAAGCTAAAAGACCAAGCGTACAAGCTGGCGACCCATTTACAGAAAAACTACTGTTAGAAGCTACTTTAGAAATTATTAAAAATGATTACATTATTGGCATACAAGATATGGGTGCTGCTGGCATATCTTGCTCTACTAGCGAAATGAGCGCCAAAGGAAAAAGCGGCATGAATATAGACCTTACCAAAGTACCTTTAAGAGAAAAAGGTATGACCGCTTACGAAATAATGCTTTCCGAAAGCCAAGAACGCATGCTTGTTGTTGTTAAACCCGGTTTTGAAGATAAAGTAAAAGAAGTTTTTGACAAATGGGATTTGAATTGCGAAATAATTGGCGAAGTAACAGACGATGGCATTTTAAACATAAGTTACCAAAACGAATTAAAGGCAGAAGTTCCTGCATGGGATTTAGTTTTAGGTGGCGGAGCTCCTGTTTATATAAGAGAACAAAAAAAACCCGATTATATTGATAAACTTGCTGCATTCGACTTAAAATCTATTCCTGTTCCTAATGATATTCCTACAGTATTTAAAAAATTGTTATCATCTCCAAACATTGCATCTAAAAACTGGGTGTACCAACAATACGATAGCATGGTAAGAACAAACACAGTTATAGGACCTGGTAGCGACTCTGCAGTAATTTACATAAAAGGAACAAACAAAGCAATTGCAGCAAAAACAGATTGCAACGGAAGATATGTATATCTAAATCCTAAAGAAGGTACAAAAATAGCTGTAAGCGAGTCTGGCAGAAACGTAGCATGCTCTGGCGCATTACCAATAGGCGTAACAAACTGCTTAAATTTTGGTAATCCTTATAAGCCAGAAGTATATTGGCAATTTGCCCAAGCAATAGCAGGGATGGGGGAAGCATGCCGCAAATTTGATACACCTGTTACCGGTGGTAATGTAAGCTTCTATAACGAAAGCCCAGACGCTTCGGTTTATCCAACCCCTGTAATAGGTATGGTTGGTGTTATTGATGACGTAAAAAATATTACTTCATCTTACTTTAAAGATACAGATAATTTGATTTATGTTTTAGGTAACGATTACGAAGAAATTGGCGGTAGTGAATATTTAGCTTATTATCATAACATTGTTGCTGGTAATATACCACAAATAAATTTAGATGTTGAGCTAAATTTGTGGAAAACTTTACTTAATTTAATTGATAAAGGCGTTATTAAATCTGCTCACGATATTTCTGATGGCGGTATTATGGTTGCACTTGCAGAGTGTTGCATTATTAATAAAGAAAACCCAATTGGTGCAAAAGTTAATATAGAAATTAAATCTAGAGAAGATTTTACATTCTTTTCAGAATCACAATCACGCATTATTGTATCTATTGAAGAAAAAAACAAGGAATTATTTGAAGATACTTGCAATGCATTAAATCAACCATTCTATTTATTGGGTAAAACAGCACCAAATAACTTAACTATTAATAATTACACTTTTAGCCTTAAGGAACTTAGCAACTTATATTATAATTCTATATCTAATTTAATGAATGAAAATAAATAACTTTTTAACAAAAATAAAAAACTATAATCCTATTACAACTTTAAATAAGTTTTTAAATAGCCTTAAATATTATTTAATAGGATTATATTATAAAATAGATAAGCACGATTGGTTTTTGTGGGGTGGTGGAATAGCCTTTTCAATATTCTTGTGCTTATTCCCTTTTATTTTTATTCTTTTTGCAATTTTAGGTAATGTTTTAGATAGCAAAAGCGTAACAGAGCAAATTATACACTTAATAGATACAGCGGTACCCTACAAAGAATATGCGGAATATGCAAAAAAAATAATATTAAACCGCGTAGAAGAAATGGTTAAATATAAAAACACGGCTGCATTAATTGGTGGTATAGGACTTTTTATAACAGCAAGCGGCTTGTTTAGCGCAATGCGTACAGTACTAAATAGTATATTTGGAATTGAAAAAGATAAAAGCATTTTAATTGCTAAATTAAGAGATTTTGGAATGGTTTTGTTGCTTATCATTTTTATATTCTTGCTTACTTTTGTTTTACCCTTGTTAAGGTTTTTATTCGATTTAGCTGATAAAATACCCGTTTTAGAAATATTTAAAATTGGTACTTTGCTTAATACTGTTTTTTCTATCACTTCTCTTTTATTAATTTTTTCTTTATTTTATACATTTTATTATTTAATTCCATATACTAAAATTAGTAAAGCAGTTGCGGCAATTAGCGCATTTTGGGCAACTTTTTTATGGGATGCAGCCCGCAGATTATTTGGCTACTATATTTATAATTTTGCAGATTACGGTAAGATATATGGAACATATACTCTTATTATTGTTGTTGCTTTGTGGATTTATTACTCTTCTATATTGTTTGTTTTAGGTGCAGAAATTGGACAGTTATACCGAGAAAAAAAATTATTAAAACCAAAAAAAATAAGAGGCTCTAAATGAACCGTGTTGCTAACATACTTTTATTTTTAATTTTTAGTTTTGTTACTATTTTAGCTCAAAACGAAAATTACGAAACAGTTATTACAGAAATATTAAAAAACGGAAATAATATATCACCCGATGAAATTAAAGCAGCTCCAATCTCATCCGATGATATTTTAATTATAAAATATGATATTACTGGTAATAATTTAGACGCATTCACCAAAACATTTAAAGTTACCTTAGATGGTACTCCATTTAATATTTCATCTAATACAGATAAATCCGTTGAACTAAAAAACCTAACCGCGGGAAATCATCTTTTAAGAATTCAAGGTAATATAGCCGGTAAAGATGTATTACCCAAAACTTTAGAGTTTAAAGTTTTAGCTGCACAAAACGTTGCAGAAACAAAAGACCCAGTAACATTTTCTTTAAAATATATTTTAGGATTTGTTGTTTTATTTTTAATTGTCTTTATTATAGTAGTTTTAGTAAAAAACAGCAAAAAAAATAAAAAAGAACATGCTAAAACTGAAGAAAAATTAGAAATTAAAAATGTAAATGCAAATGCAAATAATAAACAAAACAACGCTAACAACACAAATGTAAACGAAGCTTACGAAAAACTTAAAGCAAAATATAAAGAATTAGAAGAAGAAAACAGTTTTCAAAGAAGTCAAATAAGAGAACTAAAAGAAAAAATAGAAGATTTAGAACATGCGAATTTAAAATTAATAGAAAAGAAAGAAAAGTTAGCAGAAAGCAAGCAACAGTTAGAAGAGCTTCAAGCACAAAAAGAAGAACTTTTTGCAATAGCAATACACGATATCAAAAACCCTGCTGCTGCAATAAGAAGCTATTTAGAGCTTATAAAATCATACGATTTAAATGCGGTAGAGCAAAACGAAATAATGGAATCTATGATACGAAGCAGCGAGCACATTGTAGAACTTGCTCATGAAATGACAAGCGTAATAGCACAAACTAAACCAGAGCCAATGTTAAATATGCAAATGTCATCACTAAAAAATATAATTGATTCTGTTTACACACAAAACAAAGGCTATGCAATAAAAAAACAAATAAATCTGCTTAATAAATCATCAATAGATATACCGGAAATTAATTTAGACCCCGCAAAAATAGAAGAAGTAATAGATAACTTAGTTAATAATGCATTAAAATACTCGCCACCAAATACCACAGTAACAATACACACCTTTTTTACAAAAGATAAAGTAACAGTAGAAGTAACCGATTCTGGAGTTGGCTTATCAGAAGACGACGTAAAAAAAGCGTTCCAAAAAGGAGTTCGTTTAACACCAAAGCCCACCGGCAATGAACCAAGCAGCGGCTTAGGTTTATGGATTGTTAAAAAGATTATTGAAGAACATGGCGGACGCGTGTTTATTAAAAGCAAATTAGGTAAAGGAAGCACCTTTGGCTTTGAACTACCTATTGCAAAGTAAGTTATTTTTATTTATATTGTTTAACAAATAAATTAAATATCAATTTAAAGTTGAGGGAATAATGGAAGAAACATACTACACCTATGCCGGCTTTTGGAAACGTTTTTTTGCTTATGTTATAGATAGCATAATATTAAATATCATAATGGGTGTTCTTTTAATTCCCGTATTTTTAATTTATGGAACAGCATTTGTTCAAGAGCTAGACCAAAGCAACTATAACTATAACTATAATTCTATTAGTTACATGCAACCACAAACTGTGGAAGAAGAAGTTCTTTTATTATCCGCATTTCTTATATTTTTTGTAATTGGTGTTATTGGTTCGATTATTATAAGTTGGTTATATTTTGCTTTAATGGAGTCTTCTAACAAAAAAGCCACATTAGGCAAAATGGTACTTAATTTAATTGTTACCGATGAAAATGGCGTAAAGCTTACTTTTGGGCGTGCATCTGGAAGATACTTTGGCAAAATTTTATCGGGTCTTATATTAAACATTGGCTTTATTATGGCAGCTTTTACAGAAAAAAAGCAAGCTTTGCACGATATTTTAGCCGGTACTTTAGTTTTAGAACCGCGTAACAAGGGTTACTACCAGTAATTTACTTAACAATAAAAAACGTTCCTGCTATTAATATTGCCGTAGCAATTGCTTTACGAATTAAATTTTTTTCGTTAAAAATTTTACCACCTATTACTGAAGCAAAAAATACCGATATACGTTTTACAGATAACACTAACGCAACAGCTGGGGCATATTTTATTGCTTCTATTTGGGTATATCTATAGCCTATTGTAAATAGCGCAATTATTACTATAAAAAACCATAAATTTTGCTCTGTTTGCCTAACTATTTTAACAATTCCACCCTTAACAAAAAAAGATGCTATTAAAAATATTATTGCTGTAAATAACTGCTGAAAAACTAAAAATGCTTTGGGGTCTTTTACTAAATCTTTTAATATATATTTATCTAACAACGTTGTAATTGTAAATAAACTTAGTGCAGCCATAACATATCTATAATTTTTATGCTTTAAAAACACTTTAAATGGTTCCCAAAAATCTTCTTTTGCTTGCATCTCTAAAATATATGTACCAAGTAAAAGCATAAACATTCCCGTTAGCTGATAAGTACTTAGAGGCTCGCTTAAAAATATAAATGCAAATAATGCCACAAAACCAGGCGTTAATACAAGCAAGGGTAAAGCTTTGCTAATTTCTAAATTTTTTAAGGATAACATCACAAAATAAAAAGCAGCAGAATTAAGCACTGTTTTAAAGAACAAAATAAATAACCCTTTATCTGATATATTAGCGTAATTTGCTATAAAAATAAATGGAATAGTAAAAAGCAAATTGAAAACAGAATTAAGTAAAGAAAACGAAAAAGCATCAATTTTAAACAGTACCTTCTTTTCAAAAATAGTGCTTGCAGCAGATAGCACAGCACTTATAAAAGCAATAAAAAACCAATCCATTTGTAATATACCTAAAAAAGAATAAATAAAATAAAGCCTCTGCTAAATATACAGAGGCTTTTATAAATAATTAACAAATAAAATTACCAAGCAATATTAATTTTTGCAAAATAATTTCTACCTGGTTCTAATTTAATAATTCCTCTGTTAGTAGATAAACTATTTCTATAAGCTCGATTAGTAATATTTTCTACACCAAAGGATAGAACTATTTTTAGTGGACTTAAATCAATCGGTTTACTATTTGCGTAAAAATCGTATGTAACGTAACCCGGTGTGTGAACTTGCCACTTTTTGGGGTCTACATTTATTTTGCCATCTGTTTGGTCATCAAAAATATTGGCAACTAAATTTGCATTTATATACTTAAAGTAATCTGTACGCAAACCAATTTTTCCATTTAAAGGAGGAATTTCCGGTAAATCTAAATCAAACTCTGTATCTTTACCCCTTGCATAAGAAACTGAGGAATATAATACAAACGATTTAATAAATTCATACTCTGCACTAAAATCAAATCCAACAATTCTTGCTTTGCTAACATTTTTCTTAACATAAAGGCTATCTTTAACAACTGGATTATCTACAATATAATTATTAATAAAATTAGCAAATAGATTTAATTTTAATGATAAATTATTTCCGTAAAAACGAGTTCCTAAATCTAAATAATAACCGTTTTCTGGCTCTAAATTCGGGTTACCTAAATAAATAACCCCACCTAAATCTATATATTGAAATCTTTCTTCTAAGGCAGGTGCACGGAACGAGCGCGCCAAGTTTAAAGTAACATCGGTAGTTGTGGAAAGTTTATAAATTGCTGCAAAATTAGTGCTCCAAGATAAATGAGACTTATTACCAGCAGTAAAAGCTGCACCCGGTGTTTGTGGTGGATTATAATTAATTACTCCATTATTAATAATATAAACTGGATTTTTTGTTGCTTCGTTTTTAACATTTACGTGGTCAATTCTTCCACCTAATGTTAGTGTTAAATCTTCTAAAGCTTTAAATTCGTTTTGTGCAAAAAAACCAATGCTTAAATATTTACTATCTGGAATTGGTTTATCATAAATAGTACGCTTTAAATTAGATATATATCTTTCTCTGCTTCCTTGGTATCTTCTTTGCCAAGCATCAATACCTGCAATTAAGTGATAATCACCAAATAACCAATTAGATTGCACTGTTGCACCTGTTGTGTAGTGGTCTGCACGTGGTTTTAATGTAGTTGTTGCATTTGGTATTACTTCCACATTGCGCACAATTTTTTGATAAAAAGTTTTAAACTCTAATGTAGCTAAATTGCTAAATAAATTATATGTTTTGTAATTTAAGCTGTATAATTCTCTTTTTTCATCTGGGTAACGTGCGCTTGCAGTTGTTGGAAGTGTAGAACCACCCGGTATACCAACATCTTTTGCATTATATAACTGATAATCTAAAATAAACTCGTGATTATCAAATAACCTATAACCAAAAGTAGCAAATACGGAATTATCTTTATATTTGCTATCCTTTAATGTGCCAAGAGGGGTTTTTGTATCTTGTGCATTTCTATATGTGCCCATTACCTTAGCAAACCAATTATAAGACGATGCATTTAAGGATAAACTGTTAGCTATTCCTTTATTTACACTATTATATCCACTACTAAAAGAACCACCATAATTAAAATTACCACTAAATAAATTTTTATTGGTTATAATATTCACAACTCCACCAACAGCACCTGTTCCATATAATGATGAAGCAGAACCTTTAATAACTTCTACTCTTTCAATTGCAGATGGGTCTACTAACGATAATGCTGCTGCTAGATTATTAGCTGTTTCTACTCTATTACCATCTATTAATGTAACAACAGACTCTTTGCTAAAACCTCTAATATTTAGTCTTGTTCCCCAAATTCCATCTCTACCTAAATTTAATCCCGGTTCATCTTTTAATAAATCTACTATAGTAGCTGGATTTTTTACAACAACATCTTCTGATGTAATAACTGCCATTGGTAATGATACATCTTTAAGTTGCTTATCAAATTTTGTACTGCTAACTGTTATCTCTCCTAAGTTAACTGGAACGGGTACTAATTCAATTTCACCCAAATCTACTGTATTATTATTAATTGTTACATCTTTTGTTAAGCTTTTAAAGCCAACAAAGCTAAAAACTAATTTGTAATTTCCGTTTTCTAAGCCATAAACAGTAAATGCACCTTTACTATTTGTAGATGTGGAATATTTGTTTACAGATACATTAACATTTACATTTGCCAAGCCTGCTTTAGTATCTGCATTAGTAACAACACCTTTTATCAAGCCACTTTGTGCGTTTAGTGTTGTAAAACTTAATATTAATAAAAATAAATAATTAAATATACGTCCCATTGTATCCTCTGTTTATTATAAATTTAGTGTGGTTGCTTTTACTTTAACAGATTTAATTAATCCAAGCTTTCCGCTTAATGCACCAAGCTCGTCATTTGTCATCTGAAGAATTAAAAATATTATTGCTGCGTTTTTATCTGGTATTGGGTAGCCTGTGCGCAAAACTATTTTATCCGCATAGTTGTGCAATAGTTCGCTTACCGGTTTGTATGATAGGTCTCTATTGTAAATTGATATGGTTAAAGTTTGATATTTTTTCTCCATAAAAAAATCTCCGTCTTTGTTTTTTCCAAAGGACGGAGATCTTCCAAACTTCTTTCACTCCATCCCTTGATGTTAGATAAATTCCTCTATCTTAGGATTTTGTTATTAAACTTTATTTTAATTCCCTTTTACTACTTTTTAGCCGTAAAACGGATATTATTTTTTAATTTACTTATTAAATCTAATAATTATTAATAAGACTGTCAAGTATTATTAAATAAGATACAGCCTCTTATTTTAATTATTAATTAATTTAGTTATTTTTGTAATAATTAAATAAAATAAACATGTTATCTAATAGATTACTTAAATATTATTCATCACTACTTATTAAAAAATTTCGCCAAGCAGAAAACAAGTTTATTATAGAAGGTAAAAAACTTGTTTACGAAGGATTACTTAGCAACTACGAGTGCGAAATAGTTATTATTACAGATGAATTTTACAAAAACAATAAAGAGTTTGTAGAATTTATTAAAAGTCGTACAATAATAGAAAAAATAGCACAAGAAGACGTAAAAAGACTTAGCGATACAGAAACACCACAAGGAATATTTGCAATTTTTAATAAAAAAGAATTTAGTGAGGATTATTTAAATAGTAACTTTATTGTTGCATTAGATAACATAAGCGACCCGGGCAACCTTGGCACAATTTTACGAAATTGCGATTGGTTTGGGGTAAATACTGTTTTATTAAGTAATGGCTGTGCAGAAATTTACAATCCAAAAACTATACGCAGCAGCATGGGCTCGTTTTTTAGAATTAATTTTGTTGAAAATGTTTTACTTGTTAACGAAATTGTAAAATTAAATAAATTAGGTTTTGTTACGCTTGCAACAGATTTAGATGGGGAAAATATTTATAATTTTAACTTCCCTAATAAAGCAGTTGTTATTTTTAGTAACGAAGCCAATGGACCCGAAACTAATTTATTAAATAGCGTAAAAGGTAAATTAACCATACCTAAATTTGGCGGGGCAGAATCCCTTAACGTTGCTACCGCAAGCGCAATTATACTTAGCGAATATCGCAGAAGGAACCCAAATGTATAATACTATTAATGCCGTTGTATTCGACCTTGATGGCACTTTGCTTAGCTCCCATCAAAATATTTATATGGCTACTCTTAAAACTTTAGAAAAACTTAAAATCAATGTTTCATTAAATGAAGATTTGTTTTATACTAAAATAGGCTTGCACTTTAAAGATATTTTTGAACAAATGGGTATTGTTATTAACGATACAGAAAATTTTATTAACGAATATAAAAAAGTATATTTCGATTTTATAGATTATTCCACTCCTTACCCTGGTTTATTAGACACTTTAGAATATTTATACAATAAAAATATTAAAATAAATTTATTAACAACTAAAGCACAAGACCAAGCGGAATTAATTTTAAGCCATTTTAACATTAATAAATACTTTTCTGTTATTTTAGGCAGAAAGCCAGATTTAAAAATAAAACCCGATCCTGATGGCATAATTTACATATCAAAAACTCTTAGCATTCCACCTAAAAATATTTTAATGGTAGGAGATGCAGAAACCGATATTTTATGTGGTAAAAATGCAGGTAGTAAAACTTGCGCAGTAACTTATGGCTACCGCAGCAAAGATTTTTTACTTTCACTTAATCCTAATTTTATTATAAATAACTTAACTGAACTAAAAAATTTAGTTTAATTTTGTTAATTAATTTTTATAAAACATTTATGAAAAAGCCTTATTATACTTTTATCTTATTTTTATTTTTAGCTGGAATTTTATTAGGGCAAGATGATAGTTATTATAACACAATAAACACAAGCAGTGCAAGTTTTATAACAGACTTACAAAACAGGATAAGAAGTCCTTATACAAAAGTTGCTTACGATCAATTTGACGAAACAAATGTTGCTAACTTTGCTTCTCGCGATACTACTGGAGGACAAAAAGTTGTAACATGCGTTTACTCTGGGCAAAACTATGTTTACACACCTCCTTTTACATGGGGAACTTTTAGCCGCGAACATACTTGGTGCCATAGCTGGATGCCAACATATCCATCTGAAACAGTTAATGAATACTCAGACCAGCATCATCTATTCCCCACTAATCAAAATAACGCAAATGGAGTTAGAAATAACCACCCATTAGGAGAAGTTACAACTGTATTAAGCTCGTTTTTATATTGCTCTTACGGTAAAAACGACTTAAACCAAAATGTTTTTGAACCTAGAGAAAGCCACAAAGGAGATGCTGCACGCGCTTTGCTTTATATGAGTTTAAGATATAATGGCATTAATGGTTATGACTGGACTTTTAATTGGTTGAACAATACGCGCCTTCCTGCTTTAAACGAAGCACCTCAAGATTTAAACACATTATTGCAATGGCATTTACAAGATCCACCCGATAAGTGGGAAGTTGAACGCAACGATTACATTCAATCAATCCAACAAAATCGTAATCCTTTTGTAGACCACCCAGAATATGTTAATTATATCAATTTTAATAATTTAACAAAACAATCCCCAACATATAGCGTTGAGCCCTCTAACTTTCTTACTAATTTTATTGCTAATTTAAATAACGATAAAACCGCTATTACTTTAACATGGGATGATGCTGTTGCCGGTTCGCAAGTTCCTCAAGGATACTTATTTATTGCTTACGATAGAGATAATTATTTTATCCCAATCGATGGTTCTGTTTACACCCAAGATGCTGATTTAAGCGATGGTAAAGCTGTTGTTTATATTAATTATTCAGATAACAATAGCTACGTTTTTAATGATCTTAATCCAAATAAATATTATTATTTTACTGCTTATTCTTATAATGGCTCTGGAACTACTATTAATTATAAAATTGGCGGTTCTGCTCCTCAAACATCTTCATACCAATCAGTTGTCGAGCCTTCAGCGTATCCTACTGGTGTGTTTACTAACAATCCGCACTATACAGGTTTTACCGTTAATTGGACTGACGCAACCGGTACCAACTTACCAGATGGCTATTTAATTTTGGCAAATACAACGGGTGTTTTTAGCGCTCCTGTTGATGGCACTGTTTATTACGATTTTGTTAATCCTAATGATGGCACTGCTGCCGCAAATGTTTCCTATAGCGGTAGCAATTCTTATACATTTAATGGACTTCCTGATAATACAACTTATTATATTAAAATATATTCCTACGCAGGTTCTGGTTCGCTAATTAATTATAAAACAAACGATACACCACCAACTGCTACAGCTACAACATTATTAATTAACGAACCAACAGAATATCCATCTTCCATTAATTCAAGCGATATTACCTCTACTAGCTTTAAAATTAATTGGACCGATGCAACAGGTGCGGTTTTACCTAATGGTTATAGAATTTTGATTAATACGACTGGAACTTTTACAAATCCATCCGATGGTACAACCACAGAAGAAGACACGGATTTATCTGATGGAAGTGGTACGTTTGATGTATCATTTTCTGATGTCAATTATAAATCTTTTTCATCCTTAACACCAAGCACAACTTATTATGTTAAAATTTACTCCTATTGTGGGGATAATTATTTTAGAAACTACAAAACAGATGGTACGCCACCAACTGCAACTGTAACAACATCAAGTGTAGAGTCTTATACTGTAAGTCTTTTAGATGATTTTAATCGTACAAATTCATCCACACTTGGAAATTGTGCCTTAGGTTTTGCTTGGTCTAAAACAGAAACTTCATCGGGTTTAGTTTCAATTAACAATAATACTTTAACTTTAAAATCTTATTCAACTGCTGGTAGAGAGTTTGCATATATACCTCTTTCTAACATTACAAGTTATCCAACCACTTTAGCTAATGCAACAAAATTAGTAACTTGGTCTTTTAATTTTAGGCAAAGCAGGTCAGATCCTTCTGGATTTGATGCCAACAATTACGGTGTTGCTTTTGTTTTAGCTGCTTCTACTAATAATTATAATAGCGGTTTTGGTTATGCTGTTGTTTTAGGTAATTCAAGTAGTCCAGACCCAATTAGATTAGCTTATTATAATAATGGCATTACTAATTCTAACCTAACTAATTTAATTTCTTCTAGTACCAGTGGTAATAACAGCTATATTAGTGCTAAAGTTACATTTAATCCTTTCACAAACGAGTGGTCATTATATGCCGATTTTAACTCAGGCTCTTTTATACGCACAGATACCCGCTTAACTAATACTTTAATAGGAAAAATAACTAATTCTACTTACACAAATTCTAACTTACCTTATTTATTATTACTTTATAATCACGCAACTGGCACAAGTGAAAGCTCGATTTTTGATGATATTTATATCTCTAACCCAGATAATATGCTACCTGTTGAGCTTTCTTTATTAGAAGCCATTAGAATTAATGATAAAGTAATTTTAAATTGGCAAACTGATACTGAACTAAATAATTTAGGTTTTGAAATACAAAAATTAGAAAATAATAATTGGTTAACTGTTGGATTTGTGAATGGAAAGGGGAACAGTAACACTAAAAACGAATATTCTTTTACTGATATAAACAAAAACACAGAAAGAACAGCATATAGATTAAAACAGCTTGATTTAGATGGTAACTTTACTTATAGCCAAATTGTTTATGCGGAAAAATATTTGTTAAACTATAATTATATCTTATACCAAAATTACCCCAATCCTTTTAATCCATCAACAAATATTAAATTTCAAATTGCAAACGATGGCTTTGTTACACTAAAACTTTATGATATTTTAGGCAATGAATTACAAACACTTATAAGTGAATATAAAACAAAAGGGGAATATAATTACACTTTTAATGCCAATAATTTAGCTAACGGTGTTTATATTTATACTTTAACTTGTGGGTCATTTTCTCAATCAAAAAAAATGATTATTATTAAATAAAGAGGAACAATGGAAAGCAAGATATTTTGGATAGTAGAACTTGATATTTTAGAGAAAAGCAAAAAAAACATATCTAATTTTTGCAAAGAGGTTTTTGAAGCCGCTAAAACTGAAGAGAAAGGAACCGTAAGTAACGCCTGGTATATTTCAGATGATTTTAAAAGATGTATAATGATAGACCATTATAAAGATGACGATGCTGTACTTTTTCACCTAAATATATTTGCAGAAAGATTTAGCGAAAAATTTAATAAATACTTTAAATTAACTCGTTTTACTGTATTTGGTGAACCAGATGAAAGAGTTAAAAACGCTATTGCAGCTTTTAACCCTATTTATATGCCGCTTTATTCCAGCTTTACTAAAATAACGAATTTTACTATAAGCTAATAAATTGTTACGCCTTCCCTTCTAAAAAATCTAGGGAAGGCACTTTATTAGTTTATTTAATTAATTTTGTATAAAAATCTTTAACTTCATTCCAATCATAGTAATTAGCAATTTTTGGCTTTATTGGAATAGTTGCATCTTTTTCGTTATGTATAAATTTAACTAACACATCGTTTTTATCGTTTCTATAAAATACTAAAACTAAGTTTGCACCCATACCGGCAACTTTATAATCACACCAAACTTTATAAACATTATTTGGGTCATTCTCTATTACATCCCAATTATTAACCTTCATTAAAGTAAGCAATGGCGCAATGTAAGAATCGTGACCAAAACGTAAATCTGCCGCAATATTATTATTTTTTATTGCACTATCTGCACAATCTAATATATTTTTAAGCAATAGTTTACTGCTATCTACTGCCGCTTTACTTGTAAAAACTAAATATAACTTTATATTTGTTGCTTGCCACAATGTAAAAATTTCGTCTTTTGTAAATACATCATCCATATTCACTTTAATATGTGGAACGTCTTTAACTGCTGCTACCAAGTAATAAATATCATTTACAAAATCTGCTTGGTCTTTTATAGTGTTTTTTGCATATTCAACATCATTAAAAATTTTTGCAATAAAACTTTTAGTATCAAAATTATCCTCAATAAACTTTTTGCTAAGCGCATTAATGGAGTCTCGATAAGAAACTTTATAACTATTGCCAACATAAACATCGCGTTTAGTTGCATCTCGCTTGGTAATAATTTTAGGATTTAGCTCCTTTAACCTTTCGTTATTAGCTGCCATGCTTAAAATGCAACGTGGCACAACTGTAGAACGACTATAAATGTAAGGATTTTTATTCCCTTTAGATTTAAAAATTTCGGGATAATTATTAAACATCCTTTCTGCAATTTGCTTATGCTCTTCTATTCCTAATGGGGTAACATCACCATATCGGTTTTCTGCATCTTTATAAATTATCTCTATTCTATTTAGTAAACTTTTACCAAATTGTGTAAGTTTGTTATTTTTATTTGCTTCATTCAATACATTAAAAGGAACTGTATATCTTTCTGCTGGCTCTAAATATCTGCTGCCATGTCTTCCATAGTGGCTAATATAAAACGGCTTAAAACCCTTTGGTGCATCTGTGCTTTTGCTTTCTACATAAACATAAGGTGAATATATACCACTTGCATATCGTGTATCTTTATAGAATTCTTCTTTTGTAGTTTGAGCTTTTATTATAGCAACTGAAAGCACTAACCATATAACATAATAAATAATCTTACTTTTCATAATTATCCTTTTATTATTTAATTCTAAATTTACAAATCTAATAAAACTTTTTGTCTTCTTAAAAATAAATTCTATTAATAATCATTTTTGATTAAAAATGAACTTTTTAATAAAATATTCAGTTAAAATAATTAAGACACAATATCTTTTTTTAACTAATTTAACTAATAGGAGCCTATATGAGAAAAGGAATTACTACTATGGTAATATTTTTAATATCTTGGGTTACTTATGCCCAAAATATAAATTTAAGCAATTTTGTAGATACTGATGGAAAAGCAAAAGTTCTATTACCAGAAGATATACAAAAAATAAATAAACTTAAAGGAATCGAATTTTATACTCCAACTGCTTTACTTTATCAACCCACATATATTGTAATGGATAAAAACACAGTTAGGGAAACCTATACCTACAATAATAAAGGGCAATTAACTACTAGAATAAAAGAACAGCTTGAAAACGGTAACTGGCGCGTAATTGAAGAGCAAGCCTTTACATATAATGAATTAGGTTTATTAGTAGAAATGACTCTTAAAACTATTAACACATCTACAAATACTTTAGAATTTAATAGTAAACAATTTATTGTTTACAATAGCATGAAAAAAGAAGAAACTGTAACATATTTTTCTTACAATTTAAATACAGCAAGTTGGGTTAACCAATCTAAATTTGCTTATGAATATTTTAATGACGGGTCATTGAATGTTTTTAGTCTTTATTTATGGGACGGTGTAAACTGGAGACATCAAATGCGTTATACCTATACTTACACGGGAAATCTTGTATCAACAATATTAATTGAACAGCACAATTACACAACAAATACATTGCAAAATTCCAATTTTATCACCAGAACATATAATAATGTTAACAATATCATTTCATCTTTAACAAAGCAATGGATGTTTACTGGATGGGTAAATTCATCTTTAGAACTTTATGAATACAACTCTCTCAATTTAATTACTTTATCTACATCTTCTCAATGGTCAAACAACGATTGGATGTTTATACAAAAAAATTATTATACATATGAAGGTGATAAAATGCTTTCAGCATACACTGAATACATTGACTTTACATCCAATACATTAAAACCTTATTCTAAAGATCTTTTTTACTATGGTTCTAGCCCCTATTTACTATCACATGAATTTCAATTTTATAATCAAGATTCTTCAAAATTGTTAAGTGTTTACAAAGAAACTTTTACTAGAGATAATTTTGGTAACCCCCTAACACATATTAGGGAAGATTGGAAAAATAATTCATGGACTAATATTTCAAAAATAGTATATGAATATGATATTTATGGTAATGCCACATCTGCATTAGGTTATGATTGGGATAATGGCTCTAATAATTGGATTGTAGCGCCATTAACAAGCAAATTTACATTAAATTTATTTTACAACAATCAATCCAATATGTATCATTACTATGGTACAGATGTTAACATAACTTACCAATCTTTTACAGATGTTAAAAACGAAATAAGTGGAAGTTTTAATTTTAACTTAGAACAAAATTATCCTAATCCTTTTAACCCAAGTACAACAATTAAATTCTCAATTCCTACAAGTGGTAATGTAACCTTAAAAGTTTATGATTTACTTGGTAAAGAAGTTGCTACACTTGTAAACGAAGAGCTTGCAGCTGGTGTTTACACTACAAACTTTAACGCAGAAAACTTAAGCAGTGGAATTTATTTTTATAAATTAAGTACCGCTAATTATACTGCTTCTAAAAAAATGTTGTTAATTAAGTAATAATATCTCTTCTTAAATAAAAAAAAGCGCAACACTTGTTGCGCTTTTTTTATTAAGCTTTATATACTATTTCTAATCAAAAAGTTTTTCAACTTCTTCAATAGTAACATCTTTTTGTTGGTCATCTAATTCTACAACAATTAAAAACGCTTTACTAAATCCATATTCAATTATTGCATTAACAAAATCCACTTGGTCACTTTGGATAAGCCCACCCGTGTTAGGATTCCATATTTCATAAGCACATAAGCAACCATAAGTTGGAGTGTTTGGGAAAAATGGAGCATCTTTATAGTATTCCGGGTCTACAGTTGTACCATGCGCAATTATTTCATTTCTCCCTGCTTTACCTGCAAAGAAGGCTTCGTAAATAGGAGTATAATTTTGCCAACTTTTGGGCAACATACTTTTATACAAATCTAAATCCCACTCTTTATTAATTAATGTGGAATCCTTAAAAAACTCTGCTGGCGATACTTCGTATGGCAAAGCTAATTGAACAGTTGGTGTTGGTCCAATAAATTTATTTGTGGCTTCACCAAATCCTAAAAATGTAAAAATCCCTTGTGGTGTGTTACCATTAGTTATATACCCTGGTAAATTGGTTACTGCACAAGCAAGCTGTTTAATATAAAAAGTTCTACCAATGTTATCTTTTAATAACTTACCATCAATCCGCCTTATAACAGCTATGCCTTGGTAATCTCTGTTTTTCCTTTGAAAACTAAAAATTATTGGATAATTTTTTATTATGTTATGCTTTACTAAATCTTTTATGTTAGGTTTATTATCTTTATTCGTTTCCAAATTATATTTTAACATAAATAATATGGGACTATTTTCACTATTAGCAAAATTATTATTCATTATACTAATTATTTTGCTTTTATTATACCCTAAATTAATTAAATAATTTGCACACATAGCAAATAATTTATCGTTCTTTTCGCTATGCATAATTTGCTCTATTTCATCCCTAAAGTTTTTGGGGAAAGATGAATAAATTACTTGAAGCAATGAACGCTTAAAATCTAATGGATATGTATTATATTTTAATAATAATGTCTTTAATTGGTTTTCTATTTCAATATTTTTGTAGTTAATTAATTCTATTGCCCAAAAAGCAGATTTTAGTTTTTCAAAATTTAAAGTGTCTGTTAAGTTACTAAAAGTTTCGTTAATAAAATTAATTTGATTTTGCTTAAATTCCTCTCGTGCCTTTTTTGTTGTAAGAGGGGAATAAATATTTAATGGATTTACTTGACTAAAACTTTGTGAAATACTAATCATAAAATAAATAAATACAAATAACCTTTTCATAAATCACCATCTTTAAATAATAAAATTAAAATTAATTAAAATTGAGGAATAAAAAAATACAAAAAAATAAGATAAATGTTATTGATATTGAACTAATCATTAAAATTTATAGTTAAAAACTTGGAGTTAATTTAATAAATATAATAGGAGATATATGTTATCAGTAGGCGATAAGTTCCCAGAATTTAACAAAAAAGCAGTAGTATCAGTAGAGTATGGCAAAGAATTTTCTTTTGTAAGTGATAGGGATTATAAAGATGAGGGGAAATGGTTAGTAATGTTTTGGTATCCAAAAGATTTTACATTTGTATGCCCAACAGAAATTGCAGAATTTAACCACAAATACGAAAAATTTGCAGAAAGTAATGCTTACTTAGTAGGTGCTTCCACAGATAGCGAGTTTGTGCACTTAGCTTGGCGTAAAGACCATAAAGATTTACATAACCTCAAATTTCCTCTTTTGGCAGATACATCAAAATCTTTAGCTACCGAACTTGGTATTTTAGAAAAAGATGAAAAAGTAGCTTATCGCGCAACTTTTATAGCAGATCCTGACGGTGTTATTAGATTTGTTAGCGTAAACGACCTTAACGTTGGTAGAAATGTTGATGAAGTAGTTAGAGTTTTAAAAGCTTTACAAACTAACGAACTTACACCCTGCAACTGGCAAGTTGGCGAAGAAACTTTACACGTTTAATTTTGTATAAATTATTATAGCTTCTTTAGTTACATTTTGTAATTAAAGAAGCTTTTTATATTTTTGAACTTTTAATTTTGCTTTTTGTGTTAGTTATTATCTATTAATAATTTTTTTTGCCCTATGGGTGATATTATTTATTTTGCTATAATTCGTACTGCTGTTTTAATTCCATTTTTATGGATTATTTATGAATATAAATACTTAGACTATAGTACTTGGTGGTTATTAGGTATTTTATCCATTTATGGCGTAATAATTCATCCAGCTATTGTACAATATCAAATATTTTTACAAAAAAATAAGGAAATTATAGAAAACACCCTTTGTAGCAGTTGCAAAAATTTTGATAAAACTGCTGTATTATGCTTAAAACATGATAAACACCCAAGCAAGTATTCGCTTCCTTGCGAAGGTATTGATTGGGAACCTAAATTGGATAACTATGAAGAAGAAAAAGTTAACGATTGACAAAGAAAATGACGATTTGCCATTGTTTTGCACTGAGTGTGGCGATGTTTTAGATGATTTTGCTGTTTCTGATAACGCAAAAGATTTAAAAAAGGTTAAAGAAAATTTTGATAATTGCAAAAAAACCGGAAAATTTAAAGGTCAAAATTGTTCTAAGCTTTATATATCTTCTAATACAGAAGAATTTAATGATGAAGATATTTAATTAAATTTTCAGTCGCATCAACAAACCTCATACCTGGTCTAAAATATATATTTGGGTCTACTGTTATTATTCCATTATTTTTTATTGCATTTAAGCGCTTCCACTCTGGATATAGTTCTAACATTTTTTCTTTAATCTTTTCATCTTCAAAACTATATATTATGTAATCTGGATTACGCTTTAACACCTCTTCTCTGTTTAATATTGGGTAGTTAACTTTGCTATCGTGTGTTATATTATTATATCCAAGCAACCTAATATATTCATTTAAAAAAGTATTTTTACCGGCTACAATTAATGGCTTAAGCTGAATTACAAACATTATATATTTGGTAGTATCTACAATATTATTTTTAACTATTTCATTTATTCTATTATCCCAATTATTAATTATGGAATCTGCTTTTTGTGATACATTAAAAATTTTGGCAATATCTTTTAATGTTTTTTTTATTCCCTCATAATTTTTTGGGTTAGATACAAAGATGTTTAACTTCATATCTTTAAGTTTTTTGTAACTTTCTAATGTATTCCCTTCAGTAGTTATAAAAACTATATCTGGTTTTAATGATAAAACTTTTTCAGCATCCACATTAAGCAAATCACCAACTTTTGTAACATTTTTTGCTTCATTAGGATAATCACAATAAAGCGTATTTCCAACAAGTTTATCGCCTAATCCCAAGCCATAAATCATTTCCGTTAAACTTGGGGCAAGAGAAATTATTCTTTGGGGTGTATTAGTTATGGTTATTTTATTATTAAGGTCATCTACAATTACGGTTTTATTTGCTATTTTATTATTAGTGTTTTGATTACAACTAATAGCAATAATTAAAACAAAAAATAGAAGAAATTTTTTCATATTAAACAAGTGATTATTAAAAAAAAACAATAACCTTAAATATAAAAATAAAAAATTACTTTTGCCGATAAAAAAATTATTGTTATATTTGCGGTGCACCTTTAGCTCAGTTGGTAGAGCATTTGACTCTTAATCAACAGGTCGGGGGTTCGAGTCCCCCAAGGTGCACTAAATACTTAGGGAAGTATGTGCAGCATAAATGCTCTCTGCTTCCCTTTTTTATTTGATTTATACCATTTAATTTTGTAATTTCCTATTAAGTTTTTAAGGACAATTAAAATGTTACTTTCATTTGTTTATATATTTATTATCGCTTTTTGTGTTACCTTTATTTATAAGGTTTTCATAAAAAAGATGTCTATTATTGACTCATTTTATTTAAGAAAAAAAAGGAGTGGTTAATCCTTTCTCATTGCTTTTATCTCTTCCCTAGTTCTTATTATCTTATTTTTTAATATTAATAAATGAAAAAAGGAAAGTTATAAGGAAATTTTTAGGACTGCCCAAAACTATTATAAATGAAATTATTAGCAATTATATAGGGCAAATTAAAACTGAAATTGAGACTAATTTTTTAATAAAATGAGTTAAAGCTCTTTATAATTAAACCTTCTAATCGCATCATCAAAAACTAAATCTTTATGAATACCCTTTCGGTATCTTTCAGGCATACGGTAATAATATTTTAAATTCTCAGAACCGAATTCTTTAACATACCAATTGTAGTAATATTCGTCTGCTTTCTCAAAGGCTTCTTCTTCACTAAAACCCTGCTTTTCAAAAGAAATTACAGTAGAAGGGTAATTGCTGTATTGATTAAAATTAAAAGCAACAATCCGAAAAAAAAGACGTTGCTGCTCAGTCATACGTGCCCATCTTGCATTTCCCTCCATTTCAGATTTCTTTTCTTCTTCCATCATGTATTGAAGAGCTTCTTCGTCTGTAAAATCTTTTAATTCTTTCATAACTGCCTCAAATTAAAAACCTTTCCTTTTAATTACTTTTATTAAAATATAATAAAATTTATTTTCATTACCAATAAAGAGAATTAAGCATTTGTAAACATATTTTTTATATTTTATTTTTTTTGAAATAAATTATCATATTATTATAAAAGTTAATATATTCTTGCTTTATATTTTCTAACTTTTTATATTTATTATACTATTTTTTTTATTTAAATTAAATTAAAAGGAGGAATAATTAGAATTTATTTCTATAAATTAGATAACAAAGTATAATTTTTTATTATAGGTAGGTTTATAATTATTTATTAAGCATTATGGAGAAAATAAGAGAATACAGAATTATTGAGAAGATTGGCGAAGGTGGAATGGGAGAAGTATTTTTAGCAGAGGACGAAAATTTAATGCGTCCTGTTATAATAAAAACGCTTGCACCCGAACTAATGCGGAATGAAGAGTTTGTAAATCGTTTTAGGCAAGAAGCACGTTTACAAGCAAATTTAATACACCCTAATATAGTTTCCCTTTATTCTTTTTTTGATGAAGGTGGTAAATTTTATATGGTGTTAGAATACGCTAAAGGAGAAACTTTATCCCAAAGATTAAAAAGAGTTGGATTATTGCCACCGCATATTGCACTGCCTATTTTTAACCAAATTTTAGATGCTGTTGCTTTTGCACACCAAAGGGGAATAATACACAGAGATATTAAACCCAGCAATATTATTATAGACCAATATAATAATGTAAAAGTAATGGATTTTGGTATTGCCAAAGCATTAAGTGATAAAGGGATGACCAAAACCGGTACTAAGCTTGGTACTATAAATTATATGAGCCCAGAACAAATAATGGCTGAAAAAGATATAGACCATAGAACCGATATTTTTTCCTTAGGCATAACACTTTACGAAATGCTTACGGGTAAGCTTCCTTATAATTGCAATACAGAAAGCGACTTTATGCTAATGAAACAAATTGTGGAAAATAAAATACCAAGTGTTAAAGAATCATACCCCTACGTACCCGATAAATTAGATGCTGCTATTGCAATTGCTACTAATAAAAATAGAGATGATAGATTTAAAACTTGTCTTGATTTTAAGCAATTTCTTAATAGTGAAACTGAAAATGTAAAAAATTATAATAATATTGCCAATAATAATATTCCTATAAATGCTTTTCCTCAAAATAAGCAAATTAAAAATGTTATTGCTGTTAAACCAAAAGAGGAGCCACAAGATGGAAAGTGTGGTTAATAAAAAAAGAGAAGAGCACAGAGTTTGTGTTTTTATTTACCTTGCTTTCCTTACTTTTTAATGGAATCTATCTTCAGGGTATTTTGTACCGTTTTTTTGATAATATTTTTATAGACTTTTACATATCATTTAAATATGCACCTATTGTTTTTAATTTAATTTTTATTATACTAAGTTTAAGCATACCTTCTATTATTTTATATTATTATACTAAGCTACATAAAGAATGGATTTTGGGTGGAATAATTGGATTTGTGATTTTTGAGTTGCTTAATTACTTGTTAAATATTAACATCTCCATTACTTTACCAGTTTTATTATTTCAAGGTTTGCTTCTTTATAAAAAAACTAAAAACTATTATTTTATTTTTACAGGCGTAGTTTTCGGAAGTATAGCATTCCTTTATGATAATGTTGTTTTAAAACATATCAAAGAATTTTTGGATAAATTAAATATAATTTATTTTATAAGTTTGGATGATGTTATTTTGTCATTATTAATTTTTTTCACCTTTTCAATTATTTTTATAATCACAAGGGTACCACCCACAACGGTTAATACAAATAAGTAATTAGTAGAGTGGGAATCCCCCCCTCCCCTAAAACGCGAATTTTGTGGTGATGTAGTGGGTGGTTAGCTCTTTGGAAAAGCCAATATTATAAACAATATTAAATGTGTGGTTTAATGCAGTAAAATAAAAACCGGTGCCAAATGATGGATGCCACTGTTTATCTGCTGTACCAGTAAAAACTTTACCCGTTTCTGCAAAGGCTAACATACCAGCTACACCATTAATAATTATTTTTACTTTGGTTAGCGGCAAGCGTAAATCCGATTGCATATAAACAGCCGCATCTCCAGCAAAACGCTCTAACACATACGAGCGTAAGTTTTCTTTACCACCTAAATAACAAGCATCAAAAATAGGATAGGTACCAAAGTTTTTTTCGCCTCCTATTCTAAATGCTATTACAGCTTTGTTAATAAAACTTAAATTAAAATAAGTTCTAAAATCTGCTGATACTTTTTTGTAAAAACTTTTGTTTTGATAAAACTTTGGATATGCGGTATATTTTGTGTAAAAATATATTCCTCTTGTTGGGTAGTTTGCACTATCTCTATAATCTACTAATAAACTAATAGAGCCACTAATAGAATTAAACTTTCCTAAACCATATCCATTATTTGGTACGTTGGCAGCAATAATATTGTTATAAATATTAGTCTCTAAATATCGATACTCCGCACCAAAAGTAATATTAATATTTTTGTTTATATTTTTTTTAATACCAATATTTATTTTTGTTACTTCTTGCCCAGTTTTGTAAAAATTATTTTTATCAAGCTTTCTATCATAATCTGTTAAATTACCATAGCCATAAAACTTTGTAAGCAGTAATTTCGTTCTAAATACACTTAATAATAAATCTGCATTATTAAATAAATCTGTGTAATAAAAGTCTAAACCTAAATTATATACTTTTGGAATTGTTGCATAAGCAGCAACTAAGGACAGCCTATAATCATATGGAATTTTTCTAAAATTATATTTTGTATAAACCGGATTAATACCAATAGTTACCCCATTGGATTTATTATACTCTGCAAATGGGTAATAAAATATGTCATCACCTTTTTGTGGTGCACCTGGTTCAAAACGTTCTTCATCATTACTTGGTAGTGGGTAATGTTCTTTATTTATTACTGTTCCTTGTGTACTTATAAAATTAGTATTATCATCACTATCGTAAAAATATGTTTTATTTTTAATAGTTTTAATTGGAATAATATTTAATGCATATCCTAAAACCGAAGAGGAATCTATAAATGTATCATTACCCGGTCCGCCAATAATTCTTATTAATGGGGAATTATTCACATCCCCCTTTATTAATACTTTATCATCTCCTTCTAATAAATTTATTCTTACTTCTTTAGTATAATTATTATTAAAATTATAAGTAAAATAGGGTGTGTTACTTTTTTCTTTGTTAATAAAATATTGCACAGTCGTTTTGTTATCATCAATTCTATTAACAACAATATAATCATTTTTAACAGTTGCATATAATGTAACATCATTATTAATATAGCAATAATAATCCTTACTATAATTTTTAAGTTTATTACGTCTATTAATTAATGTATTAATAATATTTTCCCCTTCAAGCATAAAATGGCTTTTAGGAAGTAAAGATACAGAGTAATTAATTAGTGAATCTGTTAATGTATTAATAACAAAAGTTGTAACGCTATCCCACTCTGCTTTAGTAAGTTCAGGTAAAAATCTATCATCTAAAGCGCGCCCACTATAGGATAGTTTTGAAACGGGTGGGTAAGAGTTATCAAAACTAGAAAGTTGTTTAACGTACATAGTAGCTATGTTCGGGAAAAGTCCATCAAACTTAGCGTAAACTTGGTCTCTATCGCGAGGAATTGGCACCCACAATTTTTTATTATCTTTATTAATTCTTCCCCATCTCCATTGGTCTGTGTGACGGTCCCAATCCCCTAAAAATGCATCTAAAAGTCTTGCCTTTAAATAAGTTTTTGCATCAATTCTTTCATCTTTTTTTTCTTCAAGCCTTTTTAAAAGTTTATATGTGGAAAGTATTTTATCCGCACCCAAAAATAAAGTTGTATCTTGTTCGTTTTCGTTAGGGTGAATTTCAATTAAACCTAAAAGGTCTTTAAATTCTTCTCTAAATTCTCCTAATTTTTCTGTATCTGGTAAATAAACTATTTTCGGCACAGACTGAGGAATGTTTAATGCATTTAAGTAAGGTACAACAGTTAAAGCAGCAAATGGATTAGATGAACTTATTTGATCGTATAAAATATCTGCAACAACAGTTTCTCTAAGTTCTTCGGGCAATACTTTGGATGGTTCTTTTTTAATGCTCCTAAACTTGTAAATATTACCATCTTTAGCAGCAAAACGTAATGATTTAGTTTGAAATCCACCCCCTTTTTCAATTGGAGTTAGTCCACCGGCAAAAGTCTCCAAGTCTAATATTTCTGCATAAATAGGTGTTGCCCAAAGGTTGCGCCAATGTTTACCAAAAAACAGATTATGCAATGCACTTGTATTATACTCTTTTTCTGGTATTATTAATTTAAACTTTGTGGTATCTATATTGGTTTGGCTAAATATACAAATTGGAATAAAAAGAATAAAAAGCAATTTTTTCATACTAAAAATTAAAATTTGTTCCAAAAAATAGTTCCGGTTTTTCTTTACTAAAAGCAAAAGTAGAAACAACAGTAAAAAGTCTATCGCTATAATTAATAAAAAAGCCAAACCCTGCAGAGGAATGATATTTATTAGAATACTTATTGCTAATAAAAACGCGTCCAATATCAGAAAAAAGTAATAAACCTAATTTACTTTTAATAAAAAGATTTAAATCTGTAATTTGAGTTCTAATTTCGTTTTGGGAAAAAATAGCTGCATCACCCGCAAAGCGGTTTTTGTTAAATCCACGTAAGGTTTCTTTACCACCAATAAAAGCACCCTTTAAAAAAGGATACTTACCAAGCACTACGCTACCACCTAATCTGTTTGCTATAACCGTTAAATATTTCCCCCTTATTTGGTTAAATATCCTAAATTCACCTTCAACTTTAGTAAATGGAAATTCCAGCTTTTTAACTATAGAGGGGTAATGTTTAATGTTTATTTTGGCTAAAATACCATTATAAGGATTATCTATGTTATCTCTACTATCGTAAACAGTTTCTAACTGAACACCAAGCAACCATAGTGTGCCTATGCCATATTTACCATACTTAAAGTTTGTTAATAAAGTATCGTTATTTAGGGTAAAGTTTCCAAATTCATATTGTAACGCATATGTTAGACTAAATTGCTTAAATTTATGTTTAATACCAAATTTAAAGTTAAATAATTCAAACGAGGTTTTGTAAAACCCATTAATATCATTTGTTTTATTATACTCAGTCTCGTTTCCATAACCAAAATATTTATCAAATCCTAATTCTGCTTTTGTGGCGTCTATAATTACAGAGGCATTATTTATTATATCACTAAAATCTCCATAAAATGCAAATTTATAACTCTTTGGTGTTGTTGCATAAGACGCTGTAAATCTTAAGTAAAAGGAGTAAGGTAAAATTCCATAATTAAATTTTGTTAACTCCGGTCCTCCGCCAATTATTAATCCTTCGTCTGTGTTTACTTCTAATATAGGAAAATATGTCCACTTATGACCATAGTCTTTTAGTTCAGTATCATATTTTTCATTATAAGCAATATAATTGCTTAAAATTTTATAATTACTTTTGTTATATGGGGATTGTTTTATACAAGTATTTTCGCTATTATCAAAAAAATAGGTGTCATAATCGCTTTGTGTAATTGCAAAAAAACTTGGCGTATAGCTTTTTACTTTAGAGTTATCTATTAATGTATCTAACCCACCTTCACCATTTACTATTATTAGTGGGGAATTATTAGCACTTCCAGTAATCGAACAGTAATCATTCCCCTCTTCTAAAAATATCCTTATCTCTTTTGTAATGTTGTAATCAAATTCTTTATTAAAATAATTAACAAATTTGTTTAACCATTTAGATTTTACACTAACTAAAACATTCCCATTATTTTTACGTGTTATAAAAACAGAATCTTGTTTATCTGTGCAATATACTTCCGCATATTTATTTAACATATCATAGTATTCTTTTGCAACTTTATCAAGTTCGTTTCTTCGTTTAATTAAACCATTAATCAATAAATCTTTTGTCTCTTTATTTAATTTAACATAAGGATTATAAACAGAATTAATAATTATAGAATCGCTTAAATTATTTTGCAAATAGCTTACTGTTTTTTGCCAACTATCATAATTTAAAGCTATTAAAAAACGTCGGTCAAAATATCTGCTTTTCCAAGTTAAGTTTTCTGGACTTTTATAATTTTCCTCAAATCTTAAAAATCCCGGCACTAACATTTTAGCGCTTGAATAAAAAAGTCCACCAAAAAGTGTAAATGCCGTTTGCTTTGGGAATACTAATGGCGTTATACTATTTTTATATTTAATAAACCAATAACTGCTTGGATTAGTGTTTATATTCCCCAATAAAATATCTATTAGCCTAAATTTTAATATCTCTTCGTAATCTACTTTTATATTAGGATTATTATTTATTAAATAAATAAAGGAATCTGTGTTTAATGTATCTTTTAAAAATTCCTCTTCTTTTTTATTATAAATACTCAAGTAACCGGGTAAATATTCCCCATTAATATTTGTAAACTTATATAGTTTTAAATCTGTTAAATAAGGGTAAATATTTTTAAGAAGTCTATTACAAATTACAGCACTATAAATATTAATACTTTTTGCTAACTTTGTTCTAGCTTTATCGGATATTGTTTTATATAATAATTTTGGTGTTACATCACTTAACGATCCTGTAAAAGGAATAAATTTATAGTAAATATCTGTATTTTTGCTTTTATAAATAAAAAACGAGTTGTTATTGTTAAAAGCTAAACTTTTAATAAAAATTAAACTATCTTTAGATAATTCTGGAATATCTTTATAATTAATATCATAATAATTATCACCGTAAATAATATTATCCCATAGGGTTTGATTACTATTTTGCGCATGGGTATAATTAAATAAAAATAAAATAATTAATAATATTTTATTCCATATTGGCTTCAAAAATAGTATTCCTTTTATTATTCTATATTTGTATCTTTAAATTAATAAATTTTTTATATAAAATACTTTAAATTGGAGAATAATAATGAAAATTAAGTTAACAATAAAAATAATTATTTTGTTTTTATTTTTGTTAGAATATGGTGTATTGGCTCAAGAAGTAAAGTTTTCTGGATATGGCTCTGTAGGTTATCGATTTTATAATAGAAATATACTAAACGGATATAATCAAGAAAGTTACTACGAGGGGAAAATACAAGCCGATATTAAATATAATAAAAAAATTGAAGGACAGATTGATTTACGCGGTAACTCGATTGATAATTCATTTAAGATTAGAGAAGTATCTGTTAAATTTGATTATTTGGATTATCTTAAAATTAAATTCGGTAATATTAAAAAACCATTTGGCACAGAATACATGACCAACGAAGAAGACCTTTACACAGTTGAGCGTAGCAATGTGCAACAAACCATTGGTGAACTTGGCTATGGTGGACGCGCCGTAAGTTTAATGGCTTATTATAAATATAACGAAAATCGGCAAAATTTCCCTTTTTCTTATTATTTGTCTCTATTCCATAACAACAATTTATATAAGGGTGCTATTGCTAAATTTACATATCATACAGAGTGGCTTAGCTTTTCACTAAATTATCAACTGCAAAATAAAGGAGGTGATAATCCTATTACCACAAATGGTTTTGGATTTGGTATAGAGTTAGATAAAGCCGGTTTTTATACAGCTGGGGAATTATTTTATGTGCAGGATCCAAACGAAGGTATTTTAAGAAAGTTGCGCGGAGAAAATGAAAAAGTTTATTCCTTTGGTGCTAAGTTTTTAACCGCTTATAGTATTATTTTTGATGGCGAAGTTGTTAAAGCATTAGAACCCGTTTTGCTTGCAAGCTATTTTTTACCAGATAAAACAGTATCTCAAAATCATGTTATTCAATCTTTAATAGGATTAAATATCTACTTTAACAAAAAAGTAAAATTAAGAATTAATGGCGATTTACGCTTAACTAAAAACCAATTTAATTCTGATTATAGTACTAAAGAATCTCGCGCAATTTTAGATATGCAAATGAGTTTTTAATATGCGAAAAATATTTTTATTATTTTTATTTATCACTTATGGTTGTAATATTTCCGAAAGCAATAAAGAGCCTGAAAAAGTTGGTGCTGTAGACCTATTACAAATAGAAACATCGGAAAGCGATTATATAAGCTTATTAGAAAATAAAGTTACAGATTTTGCCGTTCCATGTAGAATAATTTTTAAAGGACAAGTTTATTATGGGGCAGTTAGCGCTTTAGGTGCAGGTAGCCGTTATCATGAAAAATGGGGTTATAAAATAAAGCTAAATGATGGCGCGCTTATTTATAACTTAAACACTTTTAACTTAAGCTCTACTATTTACGATAAAACCGGCATTAACACAGCTATTGCAATACATTTCTATAAAAAATTAGGCTTTCCTACTCATAACTATAGCTATTGCTTTGTTAAATTTAATGGAAAAGAGAAAGGTCTTTATCCTATTATTGAACGAATTGAGGATGATTTTTTTGTTACTAGAAATTTACCCGTTTTTGAACTTTACAAAATCGGTTTCGAAACAAAATTTACTTTTGCTAATATTTACATTCCAGAGTATAACATAGAAAAGAAAATACCTAAAGATAATAACTACAACTCCCTAAAATTCTTAATTAATGCTATAGATACTTGCAACCTAACCAATAACTATTTAAGCTTAAACAAATTTTTAGATGTAAATAATTATATTAAATACCACGCTTTAACTGTTATACTAAACAACCAAGATGCATTTACTAATAACTTTTATTTATACAAAAGCGCACCAGATAAACCTTTTTCCGTAATACCATGGGATTTTGATAAGGCATTTTTAGGTGACGTTGGATTATATGGAGAAAATGAACTTATAAATAAATTAATAAGTTTTCCTATTACTAAAAAGTTGTATTTAGATACAATGAAAGACATTTTAAATAATACTTTTACTTTAGAAGATGTATTTAAAGTAATTGATGAAAACGCATCTAAAATTAAAGAAGCGTATAATAAAGATCCTTACTTGGGCAAAAATAGATATAATTTTGATAGTGAAATTAATAAACTAAAACAGTATATTATTAATAGAAGAAATTTTTTGCTTAATAGCTTAAATAATATATGATTTTAAATTTATACGCATTTATAATATTATTTTTGTTGTACGTTAATTTAAACGCACAAAATTTTATTAGCAATAAAGATAATACTGTTATTAAAATTTACACTGGATTTATTAACTCGTTAGGATATACAGATATACCAATACTTGTTGGTTATTTACTTAAGGATGAAATTTACAACATTGGCATTAGAAACAAACTTACATTAACCCCAAGCACAATAGATAAAAGCATATCAATTAATTACGGCTCAGAAAAAAATAACTCCTTAGGCAGCATGGATAAAGATATTATCCCAAAATATATCTTTTGGGGCAGATTGGGGATACTTTCTGTAGCAGATTTATTATTTGATACCCAAATTACAGATAACTCTTTTAAGCAAGTATTCTTATACGAAAAATCTATAATATATACTTACACAATAACAGAAATTGTAAAAAACAGTATAAAACGCACACGTCCAGATAAAAGTGATAACAGAAGCTTTTTTAGTGGTCACACTTCAACAGCATTTGCCTCTTCAACATTTTTATTTTGCGAGCTAAATAACTTTTATAATAATTGGCACTTAACTAAATATAACAAAACTTTACGCACTGCATTTAAAGCAACATCTTTTACTGTTTTGTATGGGTGGGCTTCTTATGTTGGTTATAGTAGAATAAACGATAAAAAACATTACTTAAGCGATGTTTTAGCTGCCGCTGCTGTTGGCACCGCCGTTAGTTATTTTGTTTATACTGCGTTTAATACTAAAAACGACTTAATAAACCTTAACTTAGAAGGTGGGGCTAATTCTTTTTACTTTTCCTATCGTGTTGGTTTATAACATCTATTTTATCTAACTTGCCTAATCTTTATTTCTAGTGTTGTTTTATGATTTAATAGCTGCAACACTTTACTTAAATATTCTTCACTATAATGATATGGATAAAGAGTTTTTGGTTTTATTACAGATACCGCTTTAACAAACATTATTTCATCCATTGTATAAGGCCGATTTAATGGTAAAAATGCAATATCAACATTTTTAAGATTTTTAAATTCTGGTATATCTTCTGTATCACCCGCAACAAATACATTTAGCTTTCCAAAATTAAATAAAAATCCATTTCCAACACCTTTTGGGTGATATATTTTATCACCATCTTTAGTTATATTATAGGCTGGTATAGTACTAAATTTAAGTCCTTTATTATTGTAGCTTTTATTATTTTGCACCACTATTAAATTAACATCTGGTAAACTATTACCAAGTATTTTAGAACTTTCATCATTTACAATAATATTTGTACCTTTTTTAATAAGTTTTTTAATAACATCAATATTTAGATGATCAAAATGACTGTGCGTAATAAAAATGTAATCGGCTTTTGGTAATGTATCGTAATCTATTTTAACTTTAGAATCCTTTAAATCCGATGGGTCTACATAAATTACATTTTCTTTAAACTCAAATTGCACACCTGCCCAGCCAATCATAGTAATTTTTAATTTACCTTGCTTTGTATCGTAAGTATCTGTTTCATTGGCAGCAAATACATTACTTAATAATAAAATAAAAAGGATATATAATTTCATAGTAAAACCTTACTTTAATTTTTTTTAACTAACTTAAATAAATCTTTTAATTCGCCTTCTATAAAGTTTCCGTTAACATCAAGTTGTTTAATATAATTTTCGCCTACAAAATATTTATTAGATTCTTTATTATTATAATATAATGTTATTTTGTTCCCCGTTTTATCAAATTTAAAAACCCCTTCTTCAACAAATGGCGCAACGTTTCTTTCTTGATAAACTAAAGATAGTTTATAAGTATAATCGCTATTTAGTGTTAACGTTGTTTCTATACCGGGACAATCTGCACAAGGTGTAACGCCGTAATAAGTTCCCGCCCAATCTAAAGCAGTTTGTGCATTATGCTCGTCATATTTTACTTGCTTACTGCAATAAGTGATAATAAGTATTAAAGGGATAATTAATAAAAAATTTTTCATATAAACTAATACAAATTTTATTGAATAATAATAATGTATGTTTATAATAAATTCAATACAATAATAGTTCAATTTTATTACTTTTTAATCATTTTTTTTATTATTTTAAAGTTCCGTTTGCTACAAGTATTGACTGGATAAAATAGAAAAGTAAACTATAATAAAAGGGAAAGACAGATGAAAACAAGAACACTTACAAGTTTATTAGTATTATTTTTAGCAATAACAATTATTGGTCAAACACTTCCACCAAAGCGTGAGTATAGAAGCGCATGGATTGCTACCGTTACAAATTTGGATTGGCCTTCTAATCCAAATTTAAGCATAGCACAGCAAAAAAGCTCACTAATTTCTTTGTTGGATTTAATGAAATCCATGAACATGAATATTGTTATTTTTCAGGTACGTCCAGAGTGTGACGCATTATATAAATCTAACTACGAGCCATGGTCTTATTACTTAACTGGTGCACAAGGTTTAGCACCAAGCCAATCAGATTGGGATCCGCTTGCTTTCGCCATTCAAGAAGCTCATAAACGCGGAATGGAGCTTCACGCTTGGGTTAACCCTTATCGTGCCGTTAAAACTAAAGGGCAATATCCTATTGCTCCATCACATATATCTGTAACTCATCCAGAGTGGATTTTAGATTTTCCTACAATGAAAATATTAAATCCCGGCTTACCTCAAGTTAGAGAGTATAACGTAAAAATATTTATGGATATAGTGCGCCGTTACGATGTTGATGGCTTACATATGGATGACTATTTTTATCCATATCCACCAGACCAAGTTTCTAATACGAACCCAGATTTGCAAACATTTCAACAATATAATAATGGATTTACTAATATAGAAGACTGG
>CAZYZX010000015.1:0-34987 GCA_964652025.1 uncultured Melioribacteraceae bacterium | reverse complement strand
GTTTCAATCCTTGTTTTAATGGAATCGGCACTCGAACTTTTCAAAAATAGTAAATAAATTTAAATTTGTCAATAGGTAGTAATAATATTTTTTAAAAAAATTTAAAAAAATTAAATAACTTATTAAAAAATAAACAAATAGATTAATTAAAAATTTAAAATAAAATAAATAAAACAGTTAAACAATACCCAAAAAATAAAAAAAACTATACCCAAAATTGGCAAAAAAAACGAAGGTAAAAAGTGCCAAAAATAGGGCAAAATGGGGAATAAGCGCAATTTTTCCGTAAACTTGAGGGGGTTTAACGCATTATAATACAACAAGTTACAAAACTTTCCCCAGTTTTTTAAAATAATTTTTGCCCCGGAAAATTATTCCCCGCCGTTTTTGGCTACATTTAGCCAAAAATAGCGCTTTAAGGTTTTAAATAATTATTTTTAACAAATATAAATAAATTAATAAATGAGCAATATTAAACAATATTTAACTGTAATTATAATGTATGCCATTATTACATTTAATATGTCAAAAGTGTTGTATTTACTTTATAATATGACATTATTACACTATCACATTATTTTTGACATACTATTTAGATTAATCTGTAAAAACGACTTATGTTTTTATAAACCATTATAAAATAATAACTTAAGTATTGTTTTATTTATAATATGTAGATTGGCACGCTGCTTGTTATTATAAGGGCAAATAATTAATAGGAACTAAAAACAATATGGAGGATATAAAAATGACACTAGTAAGATTTAACCCAATGCGAGATTTGTTAAACATCGAAAAAGAAATTAGCAGATTATTCAACAGTTTTGAAAGCAGAATAGGATTTCCTAAAAAGGATGTAGACGAGGAATTAGAAAATGCTGTATGGTCTCCATTAACAGATATTTCTGAAGATAAAGACAACTTTTTCTTAAAACTCGATTTACCCGGTGTTTCTAAAGATGATGTAAAAATTTCTTACAACAACGGTCAATTATGCATAAGTGGTGAAAGAAAACAAGACAAAGAAGAAAAAGATAAAACTTATCACCGTGTAGAAAGAGTTTACGGAAAATACTACCGCTCGTTTACATTACCAAAGGAAATAAAAGTTGATGAAATTTCTGCCGAGTTTAAAGATGGTCAATTATCTATAACAATACCAAAAGCAGAAGAAATTAAACCAAAAGAACTTGAAATTAAAGTTAAATAACAAATCTTGCTATAGAATAAACTTGTGGGAGGATTTAAAATCCTCCCTTTTGTTATTTTAAATAAATTAATATGTTATAAAATGCTATTTTTGTAAAGTAAAAAATTATACTTAATGGAGAAAACAAATGAGCGACCAAAAAACAAAACAATATGAATTTAAAGCAGAAGTAAAACAATTATTAGATATTCTTGTTCACTCGTTATATAGTAGCCGAGAAATATTTTTAAGGGAATTAATTTCTAACGCATCAGACGCATTAGATAAGTTAAGATTTGAATCTATACGCGGAACTGAAATAGAAGATAACGATTTACCATTAGAAATTAAAATAACTTTTGATGAAAAGGCAAACACCTTAACAATAAAAGATACCGGAATAGGGATGACCGAAGAAGAATTAATAGAAAATATTGGTACAATAGCAAAATCCGGTACAGCAAAATTTTTAGAGCAATTAAAAGAAAGCAAAGCAGATGCATCTAATATAATAGGTAAGTTTGGTGTTGGTTTTTATTCTGTTTTTATGGTAGCTAAAGAAGTATTAATAAAAACAAAATCGTATAAAAAAGATGCCCCTGCTATAAAATGGAAATCTGACGGTTTAGGAAGTTACCAAATAGAAGAACTTGACGAAAAAATTAAACGCGGTACAGAAATAATTGTATACTTAAAAGATGATGCAAAAGAATTTACACAAAAATGGCAAATTGAAAGCATAATAAAAAAACACTCTAGCTTTATTTCTTTCCCAATTTATGTAGAAAACGAAAGAATTAATACAATAGCTGCTATTTGGCGTGAACCCAAAACTTCTGTAACAAAAGAACAATATACAGAGTTTTATAAACATTTAACCTACGATAGCGACGAACCGGCAGATGTAATTCATAACTCTGTAGATGCACCTATTCAGTTTTACTCTTTATTATTTATACCTAAAAAAAATACAGACTTTTTCGGTTTCCAAAGAGATAATTATGGATTAGATTTATATGTACGCCGTGTACTAATACAACACAAAACAAAAGAACTTTTGCCAGAATATTTAAGCTTTGTTAAAGGTGTAGTAGATAGCGAAGATTTACCACTAAATATTGCAAGAGAATCTTTACAAGAAAATATAATTTTTACAAAAATTGCAAATAACATAACAGGTCAAATATTAACCTATTTAACTAAAAAAGCAAAAGAAGACCCAGCAGCCTATAACGAATTTTTTAAAGAACATGGTAGATACTTTAAATTAGGTTATGGCGATTACCAAAATCAAGAAAAATTTGTTAATTTATTACGTTTTAATTCCTCAATTTGTAATAAAGAAGAAGATTTAATTTCTTTAGAAGATTACGTAAGTAGGTTAAAAACAGACCAAAAAGAGATATACTTTGCATTAGGTCCATCTCGCACAGCATTAGAAAACGACCCACATTTAGAAGTATTTAAGAGAAAAGGAATAGAAGTGTTATACTTTTATGACCCATTAGATGAGTTTGTTGTAACGTCTTTACATAAGTATAAAGATTATGAATTTAAATCTGTAGAAGCAGCAGATTTAAGCAAGATTGATAAACTTGATGATATAACAACAGACCAAGAAAATGTAGAAAAGCTTTCTAAAGATGACGAAAAGCATTTTGATAGCTTACTTAGCAAAATAAAAGATATATTAGGCGATAAGGTAACAGAAGTTAAGGAATCTAAACGATTAAAAGATAGCCCAGCTTGCTTAGTAAGCCCAGATGATGGAATGAGCTCATCTATGCAAAAAATATTACGTATGGCTAACAACGATAAAACAATTCAAAAAAAGATATTTGAAATAAATAAAAATCACAAAATTATAAGAAACTTATTAAATATATTTAAAGTGGATTCCAACGATAGCTATATAAAAAACACAGTAGAACAACTTTTCGAATCTTCATTACTTTTAGATGGCTCGTTAATGGATCCACATAATTTAATTAATAGGTTAAATAAATTGTTAGAAGAATCCTCTGAGCTATATATCGAAAAGGTAAAAAATAATAAATATATAATATAATAATAACGAAAAAAGCCTTGAATTACTTCAAGGCTTTTTATTTTTTTTTGAGCTGGTGAACGGATTCGAACCGCCGACCGGCTGATTACAAATCAGCTGCTCTACCAGCTGAGCTACACCAGCAAATTTAGATTTCAAATATAATATTATTTTTTTTTCTGTGCAACACTTTTTTTTTATTTTTTATTTTTTATTTCATTGTTTTTTAAGTTTTTATATATTATTTTTAATCAGATAAAAAATTCTTATTTGATTTGAGGTTTATATGAAATTTATAAAAAACGATGAAAAACCAGTACAAAAATATAGATTTTACACACAATTGTTATTTGTTGCAATAAGTATATGGATAGGAATAGAGTTTTACTTTTTTGTTGAGTTTTTAAAAAGTGGTACTGGAACAGAATTTTATAGACCAGCAGGCGTAGAAGCTTTTTTACCAATTTCGGCTTTAATTAGTGTATACTACTTTATATTAACCGGTACAATACACCCGGCGCACCCAGCCGGCTTTTTTATTTTACTTGGTGTTATTTCCGTTTCCTTTGTTTTTGGTAAATCGTTTTGCAGTTGGATTTGCCCTATTGGTTTTATTAGTGAAACTATTGGTGATGTTGGAGAAAAATTTTATAAAAAGATATTTAAGAAAACTTTATATATACCCCGATTTTTAGATTATCTTTTGCGCTCCTTAAAATATCTATTATTAGCATTTTTTGTTTTTTCTATTTTTTTCAGTATGTCTGTTTTTGCATTAAAAATGTTTTTAGATAGTCCATATAATTTAGTAGCAGATGTTAAAATGTATCTGTTTTTTGCTAACATTTCAGAATTCTCGTTATATGTAATTACATTTTTATTTATAGCGTCTATATTTATAAGAAATTTTTGGTGCCGTTATTTATGCCCTTATGGTGCGTTATTGGGTATTATATCGTTTTTTAGTCCAACCAGAATAAAAAGAAATACAGAAACTTGCATAGATTGCAGTTTATGTAGCAAAGCATGCCCAAGCCGCATAAAAGTTGATAAAGTAAAAACCGTTATTTCTGATGAATGCAGTATGTGTTTAAGTTGTGTAGACGCTTGCCCTGTAAAAGATACTTTAGTAATAAAAGATAGATTAACCAAAAATAGGGTTACCAAAAAGCAGGTTGCTATAGGTATAATAGTAATTTACTTTTTTATAATAGGTGCTGGTATGTTAAGCGGAAACTGGAATAATAATATTACAGCTGTGGAATATAAAATGCATTATAAAAATATAAATCTGTTAGGGCACCCAAGAAGTAGTGCAGATATAGAGAAACTAAATAAAGAAGCAGAAAAATTAAAGTAAAATTATTCCTTGTAAGAAGTAATACCAATTAAAAAGTGCTGCCCGTTTTGGGTTCTAAAAGGTAAATCAATTAAAAAATCTAAAACTAAGGTATTTTTAACGGGCAAAATTTTAGGAATCTCGGGTGTTTTCATTTTTATTCCTTTTTCTTCTAAGCTATGCTTAACGCGCCCTAAAATTGTGTTAAACAAATCTATATAAGAGTTTTTAGCTTCTTCAAAAGTTATTTCAGTATTTCGTATTAAAATAGCAATTTCTTTAATATCTTTTTCGCAACAATACATAGTTAAATCCACATAAATTCTATAGTCATCGTTAACAAGCTTACCAGAAATACTATAAAGGGACTCAGAAAAATTAAGGTCTTCTCTTGTTAAAGGGAATATTTCTTGATTAGTCATAACGCCAAAAGTTTGTTTAATAGCAGAAAGTAAATGAGCAGGCATAACTTTATTAATAATATCAATTAAAGATTGGTAAATATCATCTTGACCAATAACAACCTTATTAAACTCTTTTAGCATATTTTCTGGAACATATGTTTTTTTAATTACACCATCAAAAAAGAAAGTATCTGTAGAAGTAGAACTAGGATTTTCTGAGCATAGAAAAATATTAGTAGTTCCGTTAGAATCTAAAGAACGTATTTTTTGAGATAAAAGCTTTTCATTAAGCAAATTTAATCTTTCACCAAGCACAACATAATTAGGTTTTTTTTCCATGTATTTAGTTAAACCTTCCATACCGCTAGAAGCTTCTATAATATCGAACCTATCATTAAATAAAGTAGAAAAAAAGTTTCTAAAATTAGAGTCTCTTTCTACCATCAAAACTTTTATTTTTCCATCTGTTTCGCTTAAAATTTTTGCACGCCTAATGGTTGTATTTTTATTTTTTTTGATGCTATTAAGTACTCTAAAAATTCTATCGTATGCGTAATCAAAATCTAATGGTTTAAGCAAATAATCACTAATACCTTTTTCAATTAATTTGCCAACACTTTTTTTATCATTTAAAGCTGTTAAAATAATAACAGGTAGCTTGCTTGTAGAGGGGTCACTTCTAATAGCTTCTAAAGTTTCGTCTCCATTCATAACCGGCATAGAAACATCTAAAAAAACTACGTCTGGATTATCTTTTTCAATAATTTTTAATCCTTCAAGCCCATTTTCTGCCTGTAAAATTTCACAACTCATTTTACGCTTTAAAAGCCTACTTAATATTAATCTTTGTCCTTCATCATCATCAACTATTAATACTTTTAGCATATTATAACACCCTTATTTTACAATTAAAGTTACAATAAATTAAATAAAATTTCAAATATTTTTTATTTAATAAGTATATAATAATTATAAATTATCAAAACTTTTAACATTAAAATAAAAAGTTGTGCCTTCATTTAAATTACTTTTTACCCAAATTTTGCCACCTAAAAGCTCAACATACTCTTTACAAATTAAAAGTCCTAATCCTGTGCTTGGCTCACCCATCGTCCCTTTTTTAGTAAATTTAACTCCCGCATCAAATAAAGCTTGCTGCTCTTCATATGTCATACCAATCCCATTATCTTTAATAGAAACTTCAACAAATCCATCTTTAGATTTATTTGCTTTTATTACTATTTTACCTCCACTATAACTAAATTTAATTGCATTAGTTAATAAATTTCTTAAAATTGCATTAAATAAATTTATATCTACATTTACATAAATACTTTCGTCTAAATTATATTCAATACTAATATTTTTATTATCAGCTAAAGATTTAAGCAACTCAACATTTTCTGAAATAACATGAATTAATGGATATATTGAAAATTCAGCTTTTACCATACCCCTTTTAACACGGGAAAATTGCAATAAATTATCTAATAAATTATATAAAGATTTTGCAGAGTTTTGTAAATTGTTAGCAATATTATATATATCTTCTCTTTCTATTATATCTATGTTTTCTGTTAAAATCTGTGTTAAGCCAAGTAAACCTTGAAATGGACTGCGTAAATCGTGTGCAATTATAGAAAAAAACTTTTCTTTTTCGTTATTACTTTTTTTAAGTTCAGCTTCAGATTTTGCCAACATGCTAATTAGTTCGTTTTTTTCTTCTAATAATTCTTCTAATTTTAAACTTTTCTGTTTTAATTCTATTATATTTTCGTGTATTATCTTTTCAAATAGTTTCCGTTCTGTTATATCTGTTACACTAACAATATAAAAATCTTCTGCTTTAGAAAATTTACTAATGTGTACTATTGCATCAAAAATTTCTTCATTTGCCTTTTTTAGTGTAACTTCTGTGCTTTTAGATTCTCCACTTTTTAAGGAATTAATTAAATCAGCTAATTTTTTGTATCCTTCGTCTGAATAATAAAATATTCTTGTATTCTTTAATAGTAAATCATCTTTGTTAATTTTAAATAATTGGCATAATAAGATATTAGCATCATAAAGCATTCTATTTCTAGCTAAAGCCATAGCAATAGGTGCATTATCAAAAATTGTTTTAAATTTATCTCTTTCTTCATTTATTTTATTTTCATGTATTTTTAATAATGCTATATCCCAAGCTAAATCTGCTAACTTAATAATAATCTCTAAATCTAAGTTATTATAATTAGTTTCCTTGTTTCCTACACCTAAAATTGCAACAATTTTGTTATTTCTTAAAACCGGCACAACTAACTCTCTTAAAACTTCCGCATGCCCTACTGGATAAACTTTTTTGTTTGGTAAAGTTTTATAATTATTATGAATTATTGGTTTTCTTGTCTGTATACAATCTGCCCATACCCCTGCTTTACTAATTTCGTAAATATTATTTAAATTATATTCATCTATTTTACAAAAATACTTTTTAGTGTTTGTAGACCACTGTTGTAAGTTTATAATGTTATCTTCTTCATCTATAAAGTGATAAAAACCGATTTTACTATTAGTAAGTTTTTCTGCTTCATCAAGTGTTATTTGTAACACTTCTTTTAATGAACTATTTTGAGAAGCCTGATGAATTGTAATCATAGACCTAAATAGCTCTTTATCAATATCCTTTTCATTTTTAGAATCAACAGATAATACTTTAATATCCTCTTTAATTTCAATTAACAAAAATTTGTAATCTGTTTCTATTAATTTATAAATATTATAATTTTCCCTTTCTATATAACTTAAATTAGAATTAATAAAACTTTCTAAATCAAAATCTATTAAATTTAAAGTATTAAAATTTACAGATTTTTTTACGGAGGGATATAGACTTAAAGCTTTATTGTTAAAATCAACAATAGAATTATCTTCTAAATTAATTAAAATAGCAGGATTGTTTAACTTATTTAGAATAAAGGAGATTAAACTTAGGCAACTTAACATTTTATGCCTTTTTATTTTTAATATATTAATAGTTATAACAATTGTCAACATTTAAATTGGATTATAATAAAAAAAATTATTATAGTAGGAACTTAAAAAAATAGATAATGTTTAAATTAAAAATAAATAAAATGAGGAAAGAAAATGAACGGTGTAAAAACTGTTTTTTTAATGACGTTAATGATGGTGCTATTTATGTTGGTTGGTTCGCTAATTGGTGGAAAAAGCGGACTAATGATGGCATTTATTTTTTCACTTGCGCTTAATTTCGGTTCATATTGGTTTAGCGATAAAATAGTTCTAACTATGTATGGCGCAAGGCAAGTAACCAGAAACGAAGCACCTGTTTTATACGATGTAGTAGAAAAATTAGCCAACAAGGCATATTTACCAATGCCAAAGGTTTATATTATAAATGATGAAACACCTAACGCATTTGCAACGGGTAGAAATCCAGATAATGCAGCAGTTGCAGCTACAACAGGTATATTAAGAATATTAAACCGCGATGAATTAGAGGGCGTGATGGCGCACGAACTAGCCCACATTAAAAATCGAGATATTTTAATTAGCACTATTACTGCTACTTTAGTAGGTACAATAACATTTATAGCTCGTATGGCTGGTTGGGCTGCTATGTTTGGCGGTAGAAGTGATGATAGAGATAATGGAAATGCTTTATATGACTTAGCTTTAATTATATTAGCTCCTATTGTAGCTGTATTAATTCAGCTTGCTATTAGCCGTAGTAGAGAGTTTGGCGCAGATGAAGGTGGTGCAACTATTAGCGGTAAGCCTTTAGCTTTAGCTAGTGCTCTTGCAAAACTTAGTAATATGAACCAAAGAATACCAATGGATGCTAACCCTTCTACTGCTCATATGTTTATTGTTTCTCCTTTTGCTGGAAAATCTTTAATGAAAATATTCTCTACTCACCCTCCTGTAGAAGAGCGCATTGAAAGATTAACAGAAATAGCTAACGGTAGAAGATAATTATTAAATAATTTTTTTAAGTTGTATCAAAATATTATTTTTTGATACAACTTTTTTTATTTTAAAGGATAATTTATGTTAGATAAACTTGTTTATATTTCTAAAGAAGCTGGACAAATTATAAGGGATGGCTTTAAAAAAAATTTTACTTTTAAGTATAAAACCGATGTAACAGATTTAGTTACTTCTGTTGATGAAGCATCTGAAAAATGTATTATTGATTTTATAAAAAAAGAATTTCCTACACATGGCATTTTAGCAGAAGAAAGCGGAAATGTTAAAACAGGTGTAGATTACCTTTGGGTTATTGACCCTTTAGATGGCACTACTAATTTTGCACACGGTTTACCTATTTTTTCTGTTTCTATTGCTTTGCAATATAAGGGCGTTACTACTTGGGGCGTTGTTTACGACGTTATGCGTGATGCTATGTATAAAGCAGAACTTAATAGCGGTGCTTATGAAAATGACGTTAAATTATCTGTTAGCAATGGTAATAATTTACCTACTGCTTTTTTAGTTACTGGTTTTCCTTATGATGTTAAATTTGACCCTGATAATACTATAGAAAAATTTAATATTATGCTTAAAAACGCTCGCGCTATACGTAGGCTTGGCTCTGCTGCTATTGATTTTTGCTATGTGGCTAGTGGCGTTTTTGATGGATTTTGGGAAGTTAACCTTAAACCTTGGGATGTTGCTGCTGGTATACTTTTAGTTGAAGAAGCTAACGGTAAAGTTACAGATTTTTTAAATAACCCTATTACTATTTTTGATAAACAAATTTTAGCTACTAATGGATTAATCCATAATGATATTGCAGCTTTGTTAAATTCTTAACTTTTATTTATAATAACTTACACTAATAAGTTAATTTTTTACTTAAATTATTTCTATTCTTTTCTGTTGTTTTTAACTGTTTATTGTTGTTTATTAAAAAGTTTGCTTTAATTTGTTTTTAATTTTGCGGGATATGGATAACTTGTTAATTTATTTTTAATTTTTTCTTAATTTTATTTTTAATTGATTTTATCTAACTTTTATATTTTACGTTACTTAACTTTTGCTTAAATCTTAAAAATTAAGCTATACATAAAAACTTAAAATGTTAATTATTTTTATTTAATTTATATTTTTCCACAATCACTTTTTTGGGTGTATAAAACTAAAAGTTATTTAAAAGTTACTAACACTAAATGTTTAATAATTTTTAATATAAACTATTAAATTAAAATACGTTATAAAGTTATCCACATTTCCACACTAATATAATATACACCATTCTTTTAATTTAAAGTAAAAACAAATTATATTTATATTATTTAACTTTTATATATTTGTATAAATTAATAAACAAATATGTTTACTTTATGAAAAAATTAAGTTTTATAATTTTAATAATCTTTTTTATTAATGGTTGTTTTATATTAAAACAAGATAATAATAAAAATACTTATTCAATTGATTATAACGAAGTAGATAAATTAATAAAGTTAGAAAAACCAGATACTAATAGTTTAGCAAAATTTAATCCTAATGTATTATCTAATCTTGTAACTATTAAAAAAGATACTTTAACAATAACTGGATATAGGACAGAAAACAAAGTATTTTATAATGAAGTTATAAAACCAACTTTATTAAAGTATAAAACAGAATTACAAAAATTAAATAAAAAAGAAGCACTTAACGAAATAGCAATTTTTATACATCAAGTTTACAGAGCTTACTTAGGTAATGAAATTTACAGATGGGGAGGAGATATTAACGATTTAGACGACCCACAAGGAGAAAGTCATCGCGGCAAATATAAATATGGTTTAGATTGCTCCGGTTATGTAACTTCTGCTTACGAAGTTGCTGTAGATTTAGGAATACTTAATCCGAACTTACCAGAAGCATTGTTTTCATCAAAAGGATTTGACCATTATTGTAAAACAAATAACTTTAAAGATAGTGGGGGTATTAAAGATACACCAAATAATTATAGAGTTGATACTAAAGAATTAGCTGTTTTGGGTGAATTAGTATTTAGCATAAATAAAGGAGAAAAACCAACAGAAAAACAAATTAGTTTATTGCAACCGGGTGATATAGTTGGCAGAAGTGGTCACTTTGGTATTATTGTCTTTATTAATAATAAACCATATTATTTAGAAAGTGGTGGTTGGGTAGTTCCTAAAAATAATTGGTTACCATGTGAAGCTAATTATGCTTTAGAAACTTTTGCTAAGATTGGTGATATTTATATAAGAAGAGTACTACCCTAAAACTATGTACATTAGCCTTAGGGTTAAAAATACTCTTCCCAGCTTTTTATAGTAAGGTTATTATAATTATATTTTTTAAGTGCTTTAACAAAACGTTTAGCAAATTGTATATTAGTAATAAGAGGAATATTAAGATCTACTGCACGCCTACGAATAATATAATCGCTATCAAGTTCATTACGTTCTGTTGTTTTAGGAATATTAATAACTAAATCTATATACCCATTTTCTAAAAAGCTTAATATATTAGGTTCAGCGTTATCATAAGGTCTATAAAGAATTTCGCAATCTATACCATTATTTTTATAAAAATCTGCTGTACCTTTAGTTGCATAAAATTTAAGCCCCATATCTTTAAGTGCTTTAACTTCTGCCAAAAAGTCAGCTTTTTCTTTTAATGTACCAGTAGAAAGGAGTACAGCTTTTTGAGGGATTTTAAATCCAGTAGAAAGTAAACTTTTAAGGAAAGCTTCGTTAAAGTCATCGCCTAAGCAAGCAACTTCTCCAGTGGAAGACATTTCCACACCAATAATAGGGTCACTTCCTTTAAGGCGAGTAAAAGAAAATTGAGATGCTTTAACACCAACGTAATCAAGGTCAAAAGACGACTTATCCACTTTAGGTATTTTTTCACCCATCATTAAACGGGTAGCAATTTCTATAAAATTAAGTTTAAGTACTTTAGAAACAAAAGGAAAACTACGAGATGCGCGAAGGTTACACTCTATAACTTTAACTTCGTTATCTTTTGCAATAAATTGTATGTTAAAAGGACCGGTAATTTCAAAAGCTTCTGCAATTTGCTTAGTTATAATTTTAACTCTGCGCATAGTTTCTAAGTAAGTTCTTTGTGGTGGTAAAACAATAGTAGCATCACCACTATGAACTCCTGCATTTTCTACGTGCTCGCTAATAGCATAACAAAATAATTTACCGTTATTAGAAACAGCGTCAACTTCAATTTCTTTAGCTTCTGTAATAAATTTACTAATAACAACCGGGTGCTCTGGGCTAATATCACTTGCTTTTTTTAAGTATTCTTCTAACTCGTCATCATTAAGCACTATAGACATAGCAGCACCACTTAAAACATAACTTGGCCTAATAAGTACAGGATAATTAACTTTGTTTGCAAATGCTTTAGCACTTTCTAAATCGGTAAGCTCTTCCCACTCCGGCTGGTCTATATTTAGTTTATCTAAAATATCAGAAAATTTGTTTCGATCTTCTGCCTTATCTATATTTTTAGGGTCTGTTCCAATTATATTACAACCATTGTTTTTAAGTTTTATTGCTAAATTATTAGGAATTTGCCCACCCATAGAAACTATTATGCCTAAAGGATTTTCTTTTTCGTAAATATCTAAAACTCGTTCAAGTGTCATCTCTTCAAAATAAAGTTTATCACAAATATCGTGGTCTGTGCTAACTGTTTCCGGGTTATAGTTAATCATTATTGTTTTATAATTAAGTTTATTTAGGGTAAGAACAGAGTTTACACAACACCAATCAAACTCTACAGAAGAGCCAATTCTATATGCACCACCACCCAAAACAATAATGCTTTCATCCTTTTCTTTTTCAACGTCGTTTTCTGTACCATTATAAGTAATATAAAGGTAATTAGTTTTAGCAGGAAACTCTGCTGCCATAGTATCAATTTGTTTTACAACGGGAATAATATTAAATGCTTTACGTTTATTTCTAACCTCAAACTCGTCTGAATTAATAAGCATAGCAATCTGTTTATCAGAAAAACCTGCTTTTTTAGCAGCAAGTAAAATATTTGGTGTAATATTATTAATGTTAAAATTTACTAATTCAGCTTCTAAATCAATAATGTTTTTCATTTTGTATAAAAACCATTTATCAATTTTAGAAAGCTCGTTAATTTTCTCTATTGAATAACCTAAACGTAAAGCTTTAGCTATAACAAAAATTCTTTTATCGTTAGGTATTTCAATAGCTTTATCTATATCAGTAATTGGTATATCGCCGCCAAAAAAGCCGTTAATACCAATATCAAGCATTCTAATTGCTTTTTGTAAAGCTTCTTCAAAAGAGCGTCCTATAGACATAACTTCGCCAACGGATTTCATTTCACTACCAAGTGTAGTGCTAACCAGCTTAAATTTTTGTAAATCCCAACGAGGGAATTTTATTACTACATAATCCAAAGCAGGTTCAAAGCAAGAAGAAGTTTCTTTAGTAATAATATTTTCAATTTCGTTTAAGTTATAACCTAAAGAAAGTTTAGTAGCAACAAATGCTAAAGGATAACCAGTGGCTTTAGAAGCTAAAGCAGAGCTGCGGCTAAGGCGTGCGTTAACCTCTATTATTCGATAATCATCAGAAAAAGGAGAAAGTGCATATTGAATATTGCACTCCCCTACAATTCCTAAATGCCTAATAAGTTTAATACCAATTGAACGAAGTTTAAAGTTTTCTTGAGCAGATAAAGTTTGAACAGGAGCAACAACAATGCTATCACCAGTGTGAATACCCATAGGATCTAAGTTTTCCATATTACAAACAGTAATACAATTGTTAAACTTATCCCTAACAATTTCGTATTCAACTTCTTTCCAACCGTATAATGATTCTTCAATTAAAATTTGGTTAGTAAATGAAAAAGCGCGTTTAGCTTTATCAATAAGCTCCTCTTTATTGTTAACAATACCACTTCCTAATCCACCTAAAGCATAAGCAATGCGCACCATAACAGGAAAACCTATTTCTTCGGCAGCTAAAATAGCTTCATCTAAATTTGTAACGGTTTTACTAACGGCAACTTTTAATCCAACTTCTTTAACTTTATTTGCAAAAAGTAAACGGTCTTCTGTGTTTTTAATAGCTTCTACCTGTGTACCTAAAACTTTAACATTATATTTATCAAAAACTCCTGCATCGTAAAGTTCAACACCGGTATTTAGTGCTGTTTGCCCACCAACACCTAAAAGAATTGCATCTGGGCGTTCTTTTTCTATAATTCTTTCAACAAATAAAGGTTTAACAGGTAAAAAATATACTTTATCTGCAAAATCTTCTGATGTTTGAATAGTAGCGATATTAGGATTAATTAAAACTGTTTCTATGCCATCTTCTTTTAATGCTTTAATAGCTTGGCTACCGCTGTAGTCAAATTCTCCTGCCTGCCCAATTTGCAAAGCACCACTACCTAAAATTAAAACTTTTTTTGGTTTACCTTTTTTTATCATTTTAAGGACCTCACAAACATATCAAAAATAAACTCTGTATCATCTGGGCCGGGCGAAGCTTCTGGGTGAAATTGGGCACCAAATATAGGTTTAGAAATATGGATAATTCCCTCGTTAGTGCCATCGTTATCGTTAATAAACCACTCCCGCCAATCTTCAGATAAAGTATCTGCATTAATAGCATAACCGTGATTTTGCGAAGTAATGTAACAACGTCGTGTGCCGGTTTCGTTAACAGGTTGGTTGTGGCTCCTATGCCCATATTTAAGTTTATATGTATTTGCACCACTTGCAAGCCCAATAATTTGGCAGCCTAAGCAAATACCAAGTATTGGTTTTCCTGTATCAAAAGATTTTTGTACATTTTCTATAGTGGTAGTACATACTTTTGGGTCACCGGGTCCGTTAGATATTACAAAACCATCTACGTTTAATGTTGTAAAATCGTAATCGTATGGTACTTGAATAACAGAAATATTACGTCTTAAAAATGCTTGAACTATGTTATTTTTTATACCACAATCTACTATAGCAATAGTTTTATCCCCTTTTTGGTATTTAATAACTTGTTGTGTTGTTACATTTTTAACTAAATCCGTTAAATTAGGGTCTAAAAAGGGTGCATCTAAAAAGTCTTTATCTGGTACGGAATAAATTTTACCGGGCATAGTACCAAATTCTCTTAACTTGCGCGTAAGCATTCTAGTATCTACACCGTAAATACCAGGAATTTTATTCTCTTTAAGCCATTGGTCTAAAGATTTAACCGCTGAATGATGGGAATAATTGAAAGAGTAATCCGCTATAACAACACCGCTTACGCTAATTTTTTCAGACTCAAAAAATCTTAGTAAGCCATTTTCTCTTTCATTACCAGGAATTCCATAATTGCCAATTAATGGATAAGTAAAAATTAAAATTTGTCCACTGTAAGACGGGTCTGTTAATGTTTCGGGATAACCAACCATGCCAGTATTAAAAACTACCTCGCCAAAGCTATTTCCCTTATACCCAAAAGCGTAACCGCTTATAACAGTGCCATCTTCCAGAAGAAGCTGTGCGTTGTGATCGGTCATGTATGTTTGAAAGGAATGTTAAAAATGTGTTTTGCAAAACTACGAATATTTTTAGTTATTTCATAATTAATTTTGCATAATTTTGCAAAAATTAAAACTTTAATCCATTTATGTTATATTCATTGCTACTTTTTGGGTTTAGTAACATTCCATTTAACACAATATATTTTGTTTTACTTTTTTCTTTTAATATAAAATTGGCTGGTTTGCCTATTTCTAAGGTATTTTTAAATTTATTGCTAACAATATTTATTGGTAAATTTATATAAGGCTTTTTTTGTTTTGTTATTACAAAAAGTTTTCCACTTTTAACAATATCAGTTGCAAATTTTTTTGTTAAAGTTTCTCCTTTTTCTATTTTATAAACTAAGTCATCGGTTACTAAATTTAGGTTAGTGCAGTCCAACTCTTCTATTGCTTGCAAATTTCTTAAATCGCCTATATCTTCTATTTTGCTTACAAAATAAGGAACTCTTTCTTTTTTATAATAAAATTCTTCTCTATTAATGCAAATATCTAAAACTAAATTAATGTTATTAAGTTTATAATTTACGTTACGTAAAATCAAATCGTATAAAAATTTACCATTAGTTGGAATGTTAAAATAATTATCTGTATTAACATTTATATAAAAATTATTTGTAATGTAAAATAAAGCTTTAACCATTAAAGCAAAAGTTAGTTTACGAGTAAACGATTTATTAATATCATTTTTATATTTGCCAGATTCTATTAAAATAACAGGAAAGTATTTACTAAAGTTATCACCAAACGAACGAGGTTCAAAATCATCTGGGTATCGAGCAGCAGAATTAGGAATAATTTTAGTTGCATCTTGGTAAAGTAAACTAATAAGTTTAGCGGCATCGCTTCTGTGTTTATTTAGTGTTTTTTGTTCATCACAAACGGGAGCTAAAAAGCTAAGAGTTGCTAAACTATTACTATTGCCAACCGACCATCTAAAATCTTGGTCGTGCATATTAAAAGCAAAGTGTGGCATAATATTAAAAGCAATGTTTTTTAGTGCAACCGATTCAGGTGCTTGCAGGCGTAAATAATCGCGATTAATATCTATTCCAGCAGCGTTTCTTCGGTTTATTAGTTCTGCCCCATCTGGGTTTAGCATTGGTATAAAATATAGTGTTGTTTCGTTTAGTATTTGCTCTATAAAATTATTATACTTAGTATATGATAGAAAGTTAAAAAAATCGAAAAAAGCCATTGTTGCGGTTGGCTCATCCCCATGCATTTGAGACCAAAATAATATTTTTTTACTGCCAATACCTATTTTTATTAAATAAATTGGTTTTCCAAGTAAAGATTTTGCAATTTCTGTTATTGTAAAGCGTTTATCAAGTTTTTTAATTAAAGGTGTTATATCTTTATGTTCAAATCTTTTATTAACTAAATTAGTTTCATAAAAATTTTGGTAATCATTAAATAAATCATCAATATCTAAATCATTAAGGGTCATAGCTATTCCTCACTAAAAATAAAAAACTCCTCTTCATTAGGTCTAACAGAATTATACAAATTTTTAAGTAATATATAAGCATAATTATTTCCGCGTGCGGCACCTTTGCGGTAGTATTTTTCTGCTAATGCTTTTTTTGCTGTAGTAAAAATTCCTTTTTCATAAACATAACCTAAAGCTGCATAGGAAATAACACTTCCATTATCGTTAGCTGCCTTAAGGTAAACAATATCATTTTTAGTTATAGATTTAGGGTTTTCTATTAAATTTGCAAAAATTAACCTTTGCTTTGCTTCGTTATCGTAACTATAAATACTTTGCCAAAGTTTTATAGCTTCTGTTTTATTTTTTAAGTTATATTTTCCGGTAAAATAAATTATAGCCAGCTCGTTAATTGCATTTGTGTTGTTTTTAGCGGCAGATTGTTTCAAAAGCTCTATAGCTTTATCGAAAGGAATTTCATAATATAAATTTAGTAAAGAAAGCATAGAGATAACATATTGTGCAGCAGAATTTTTTTGATTAACTTTTTTTAATAAGTCATCAAAAAACTTTTGGGAATTTATAACTTTGTTAATTTCAAAAATGGCTGGGTTATAACCTAATCTTAAAGCTTTAAGTAAATTTTCTAAATATTCTATTTTGGAGTTGTTGTTAGCATTTAATTTAGCAAATGCGTAAGCAGCTTCGGGAGAGCCAAATTCTGCTGATTTTTTAATAACACTAAAAGCTTTAATAGAATCAACAGATAAATCTATGCTATCTGCTTTAGCACCAACAAAATCTAAAATCTCGTTAATTTTTTTATTAGTTATATTATTAACAAAGCTATTATCAACATCTACATTAGAAGAGTCTTTATCAAAAGAGATAAATTCTGGTTCAAAGCCGGGATCTAAAACCGTAGTAGAAACTTCGTTTTTGTTCTCTGATTCTACTATAGTAGAAGCAACCAAGTTATCGGGTGGAGAAAAACCATTTTTAATAATTTCATCAATAGCATTTTTAGCGGGTAAAAAACCTTTTTTGCTAGCTTTATCTAACCATAAAAAAGCTAAATTAAGGTTACGGTTAACAATAAGGTTATCAGTATATAAAAGACCAATTAAGTACATTGCTTCAGGCATCCCAGCAACAGCAGCATATTTAATATGGTAAAAAGCTTCAAAAGGGTTCCAATCAACACCAGTTCCATTAAAAAGCATAATAGCATAATTAAAGTGAGCAGCAGGAATGCCACTTTTAACAGCGCGTTTAAGCCAACTAATGCCAAGCGCTGTATCGGGTGCAAAGCCATTCCCCATTATATATCTTAAAGCAAGTTCGTGTTGTGCAAAAGCATCTCCTTTATTAGCTTCTTTTACCAATAAAAAGCCTGCCATTAAAGGATAAGGTGGGTAAACCGGTTTAACAAGGGCTTTTTTATTCCAAAAATCTTTTGGCTTAATAGCTTCACTTTTTGTGCTATCTTGTGCGTAAGAATAGTTTAGGAATAAAAAAAATATAAAAAAACTAATAATTACTTTTTTTGTTAAAAATAATTCTAAAGCAAGAGCCTTTAGATTTTTCGCTTTTAACTTCAATAGTAGCACCGTTTAATTCACAATAACGTTTTACCAATGCAAGTCCCAATCCGTTCCCTTCATATTTTCTTGTATACCCTTGTTCTTCTTGCGTAAATGGTTTAAATAAGTTTTTCTTATATTGCTCGCTTATTCCTATACCTGTATCAACAATTTCTATTGTTAAATTTCCATTTACATTTGTATAAATGTTAATATCTATACTTCCTGTTATAGTATATTTAATTGCGTTATCTAATAAGTTATCTATAATCTGATTTACTGTATATTCATCAACAACTAAGTAAGTTTTGTTTGTTTTTTTATTAATATTTAGTGCTAAATTCTTTTCTTTTGCAATAATGTTAAATTCATTATAATTTTTAAGTATTATATCTTCGTAAATATCTATAAGTTTAAATTGCGCATCATAAGTTCCTGTTTGAATTTCTGACATGTTAAGGATTAAATCTATAGTTCTAATAATTCTTCTACCAGCACGTTTAATAATAGAAAAAGCTGTTTTTAAATCCTCGTCTACTTTATCTTCTAATTCCGTATTTATTAAACTGCTAAAGCTTAATATAGCATTAATAGGTGTTCTAATTTCGTGGGACATTTGCGCCAAAAACTCGCTTTTAAGTTTTTCAGATTCTTCAGCTTTTTCTTTTGCTTTTAGTAATTCTTGTTCTGCTATTTTTCTATCTGTTGCATCTCTAAAACTTCCTTCTACACCAATTTTACGTCCTTCAAAATCGTACATAAAGTGACTATTAACAGACATAAACATAGTTTTACCGTTTTTCTTAACAATTTCAACTTCAAAATCTGTAACCTCGTTAAGTTTATTTAAGTAAGAAAGTAAAACTTCTCTATCTGCAGGGTTTTTATATAAGTCTGTTACTTTTGTACCAATAAGCTCTTCGCGGGAGTATCCTGTGTATCTTTCTATAGATGGGCTTATTTCTATAATAATACCGTTTAAATCAGTTTGATAAAATACATCTTGAACGTTTTCGAATATTTTTCTATACTTCTCTTCACTTTCCCGCAAAGCTTTTTCAGATTCTTTTCTTTTAGTTATATCGCGTCCTATAACAACTAAGCCTTTTCTGCTGCCGTCATCGTTAAACAATGGCACTTTGATAATATCAAATATTAAACTTGTTCCATCAGGTTTGGGGATAACTTCCTCTCCTCGTGTAATTCCCTTATTTTGCCATGCAATTTCGTCAGAATCCTCGCATGTTAAAAAAGCCTCTTTATAAAAGTCTGAATAATCTGCTAATTCGGAGTCTTTTTTGCCTTTGAAATCTACATTAGTAAGTTCAAAAAGGTCTAAATCAAATTTATTAGCTTCAATCCATCTACCTTTACCATCCTTAAAGCAAACAATATCGGGCATGCTATCTATTAAAGTATGAAGTAGTTCATCATGTTGCTTTAAGTTATCTTCTACTTTCTTTCTTTCTGCTACTTCCTTTTCTAAAATCTCTTTCTGAGCAAAAAATTCTGATATTAATTTAGCTAATCTGCCAAATTCATCATTTTTATTAGAAAGACTATTTAAAATTGATAAATTATTTGTATTTAAACTTTCGGATATAATTTTTAACGGTTTGGAAATAGTATTATATAAAAATAATACTATAAAAACTATTAAAATTATGGCAAAAACTATTATTAAACTTAATTGGTTGGTTATAACATTTTTTGTTTGATGTAAACCCAAAGGTTTTATTTTAGATATTAATTGAGCAATTGGTTTATTATCATAATTTTTTAATGTTTTATAACATAAAATATTTTCTGATGTATCTTCAATTTTATTTGAAACGTTATCAGAAATTATTAAGTCAATTTCTGATTGAGTAATAATACTTAGCTCCGATAAAAAGCTTTTGTTCCATAATCTACCGGCAATTAAATAACCTTGTGGAACTGTTACTCTATCATAATCTGTTCCTTTTTGTATTGGTGCAATTCTAAACTCTATTATTCCTAATTTAGTATTTACAAAAAAGTGGTTAAAATAAGAGTTATTTACAAGATTTTTAAGAGTTTCCTTATCAAATTTAATTTCGTCTATTGATTCATTTAGATTAGATGTTTTATAAACTAATGAAAAATCTGGTGTATATACAAATACAAGATTAACATTAAATACGTTAATTGCATTATCAATATTTTCAACAGCCCAAGCTTTATTGGGATTATTAACAAAATTAACCATATCATCCCAATATGTATAATCGAAAGCAAAATTATATAAACTTTTACTTAATAAATCAGTTGCTTTTTCTAAAAGTAAAGTTTTTTCGTTTTTTACTTCTTTTAATCTATAAATAAGTTTTTTTTCTTCCGTTTTACCAAAATAGTAAATAAGAACTATAAATATTAAAACAATTGTAGCAATTAAAAGAGATATTTTGTATCTAATACTCATATAAAATAACCTATTAATTAGATTTTGGTATAGTTAAAGTAAATTTACTTCCCAAACCTATTTTGCTTTCAACCTCTATATTACCATTATTTTTTTCAATCATTTCTTTACACAAAATAAGACCTAAGCCGGTGCCAGCTTCGTTATTAGTTCCTAAAGTAGATATTTGACAATCTATTTTAAATAATTTTTCTAAATTTTCTACACTAATTCCTATTCCGTTATCTTCTACAGTAAGTTTTAAGTAGTTATCAAATTCTGATGAGTAAATTTTAATTTCTCCGTTATTATAAGTAAATTTAATGGCATTAGCAACTAAATTAGTAATTACAGTTCTAATCATCCAGTAATCTGCAAATATAAAATGATTTTTGTTAATATCAATAGTTAATTTAATATTTTTTGCATTTAAATTATTATTTAACAAAAAAGCTACATCATGCACAATATCGTAAACAGATAAATTAGCGGGATTATAAGAAATTCTGCCTGTTTGTAATCTGCTCCAATCTAACAAATTTTGTAATAAGTTAAAGTTATTTTTTAGCGAGCGGTGTAAACTTTTAATAAGTTCTTTGGTTTCATCTTTGCTAAGGTTATCAAAATCGCTTACTAATAATTCTGAAATACCTAAAGAACCTTGGAAAGGACTTTTTAGTTCGTGCGCAATTATAGAAAAGAATTTATCTTTGCTTTTATTAGCCTCTTCTAATTTAGCAGAATAAGTTTTAATTTCTTCTTCTGCCCGCTTGCGTTTAGTAATATCGTGAAAAATGCTTAAAAGCAATTTTTCGTTTTTATCTATATTAATGTAGGAGTTACTAAGCTCAAACCAAACTTTTTCATTATTCCATAAAGTTAACTCACGTTCAAAAGATGTTTCTATTGTGTTTTGAATAAATCTTTCTTTTCCCTTTTGTAAAATAATTTCTGAGTTTTCTTCTTTATAAATAACAGAAAAAGGTTTACCAATAAGTTCTTCTGGGCTTTTTTTAACAAGTTTACAAAATGCTTTATTAACAAGTACAACAATTCCATCGCTATTTGTTAATCTCATGCCATCAAACGAATTTTCCCAAACCTGTTTAAATTGTAAATCGTCTACATTAAGTAAATTTTCCTTAAATTTTTCTTCTGTAATATCTCTAAAAGTTCTAACAAATCCGCCATTTTGTAAAGGATAATGAGATAAAAAATAATATCGATTATTTAGAGAAATAGTTGTTGTTCTTTCTTGTGTTAAATGTGTAATTCTTACAATTTTTTCTTTTGTTTCTTTTGGAAAATCAGTTTTTTCTAACCAGTTGTTTAAGAATACATTATAGTCAAGTCCTATATAATCTCCTTCAGTATTCATATTTAGCATAGTTAATAAACTTTTATTTATTATGTTTATTTTATAATCTTTATTAACTACAATAATGCCAACTGGAAATGCGTTAAATAGGTCGTCAAAATTTTCAAATTTTTCTCTTTCAACTTTTAATAGGTCCGATAGTCCATTAATTTGTGTTTCTAATGGTATAGTAATTTTTTTAATATATTTTTTATAATAAATAGATAATAAAATAATAGCAAGTAACAAAATTAAAGAAACATAAATAAAAAAGTTTTTAAAGCTAAACGAGTTATATTTTGGTTGTAAATTAAATTTGTTGCTATAAGAAGGGTAAGGAAACATATTAATTGCATTAAGCATTTTAGAAACACTAAGATAATCTGCTGCGGATAGAAATTCTGTGTAATTTCCTTTAATTGCGGCATCATCATTTTCTTTAATTTGCAATAAGGCATTTAATATGTCTTTTGCAATAGTATCGGGTGTTTCTTTAATTTTACAAAAAGCCCATTCGGGGTATAGTTCTGTGCTTAGTAATTGCTTAAAATTATATTTTAATTGATATTCCAAATTTTGATTTATAACCGTAAATTCATTAAGGTTTAATAACCCTTTTTCTGCAAACTCTTCTAAAACACCTGTTCTAACAAAACCAACATCTGCGAGGTTATTTTTAATATCAGCAATAATAGAATCTTGGTTATTAGTAAAAATTATAACAGAAAAGTCTTTGTATGGGTCTATGTTTTGTTTTTTTAGTTCGTATAAAGCCATTAACCAGCCACCAAAAGAAATTGGCGAAGCGGAAACAATTTTTTTGTTTTTAAGATCTTTTAAGTTATTAATGTTTTTATTTTTTTTGGCAAAAATAACAGTACCATAATAGGAATTACTAAAATCACCTCTGTTATATTTAATTGTAGCAAGTTGAACAACATCGTACTTAGAGCGCAAAGTAATAAATATATAAGGATTGGTAAAAATAAAATCTAACTGATTATTTTTAACTAAGTTATCTTCTTCGTTATATAAAACGGGGATTAATTTAAAATTATATTTAGGTAATTTTTGCTGTAAATAATCAACAGTTGGTTGCCATTGTAACAAGCATTTATCAACACCCTTATTAGCTAAAAATCCAATTCTAATAGTTTGAGAAAAGATATTATTTAAATTGAAGCTAAATAATAAAAACAAATATACTACAATCAGTTTTTTCATTTTATCAATTATCCCTAAATAACATATGCATTAAAAACGTATTTTTATTCTCTTCAGAAAAATATTTAGTTTCCGTCATTAACTTTTCGATAATAAATAAACCAAAACCACCTTCTGGAAGTTGTTCTTTATTTAATGGGTCAAAATCTAATGTAGCTGGGGCTAAAGTTTCTCTGGTTTTTCCATAATCTATGATTTTAAAAGTAGCACCATTATTATCAATTTCTGTCTCAATTTCTATAATATTATTAACGTTATTTTTATAGGAGTGCTTTATTACATTATTTAAAGCTTCTCTTAAAGCTATTTCGCAAGAAATAATATCTTCCTCATCAATATTCATTTCTTTTAAGATATTACCAATTTCTTTGCAAGTATTATTTGCCTGCTTATAATCGGCATTTAATTTAAAATAGTTAGTAACCATTTAAATAATTTTAACTTATTATTATAATATAATAAATATTTATAATAATATAATAAATATAATTGTATTGTAAAATTTAATTGTTATTAATTTAGTCATTTTTACTTTTTATTTTTTTTGTTAAGTTAACAATATTAATAAAAATATGTATGGAATGGAAAATTTAGAAAAAGTGTTGTGTAATTATTGCCAAAGCGATAATTACAAAGTTAAATATGTAAAGGATGGATTTAATATTGTAAAATGTAAAAATTGTGGTTTAGTGTATGTTAATCCTCGTTTAACAGAAAAAGCCATAAAACAGCTTTACGATAACAATTACTTTAATGGAGAAGGTTTTGATAAAAGTATAGAATATGAAAAAGAATTTTATGATAAATGTGATAAAATAGATTTAATGGATTGGGATTTATCTACTTTAAAGGAGTTTATTAAAGAAGATAAAGAGATTAATTTATTAGATATTGGCAGCGGAATGGGGCTTTTTTTATATAAAGCTAAAAATAAAGGCATTAATGTAAAGGGGTTAGAGCTATCTGACTATGCAGTTAATTTCTCACTTCAACAAGGGTTAGCAGCAGAAAATAATTCCATTTACAGTGCAACTTTGCCAAGTAACAATTATAATATTGTTAGTATGAAAGAAGTTATAGAGCATTTGCCGGATCCCAAAAATGCTTTACAAATAATTTACAAAACATTAAAACCAAAAGGAGTTTTATTTATAACAACGGGTAATTATAATTGCCCAGAGCGTAAGTTAAAAGGTAAAGATTGGTTTTACTTTATGCCAAAAGGGCACATTTACATTTTTAATCCTAAAACCATTAAAAATTATTTAACAGATGCTGGTTTTTCTAAAGTTATAGTTACAAATCAAGGTGATTTATTGATGAATTTTTTACTTAAAATTAATGTGTTAGATACAAATAGTTTTATACCGAAAAATATATTAAAAAAAATAGTGTTTTATACAGTTAGATTTATTAATCATTTTATAAGTAGTGGAATGCGAATATATGCTATAAAATAGGAGAAGGAAATGAAACTTAAATCAATTAATCCAACAACAAAAGAAGTGTTTGCAGAGTATGAAGTAGATAGCGATAAGATTGTGTTACAGATTATTGAAAGTGCGCAAAAAACATTTTTAAAGTACAAAGAAACAAGTTTTAAGCAAAGGAGCGAAAATTTACTAAAAGTTGCAAATTTATTAAGAAGCAACAAAGAAACCTATGCAAAAGTAATAACAAACGAGATGGGAAAACCAATTAAACAATCAATTGCAGAGATTGAAAAATGTGCATGGGTGTGCGAGTATTATGCAGAAAATGCAGAAAAATTTTTAATGCCGCAGCAAGTTAAAACAGAAGCAAGCGAAAGCTATATCAATTTTGAGCCGCTTGGTGTAATTTTAGCTGTAATGCCATGGAATTTTCCATTTTGGCAAGTATTTAGGTTTGCTGCAACAGCATTAGCAGCGGGTAATGTTTGTTTATTAAAACATGCAAGCAATGTGCCCGGTTGTTCTTTATTAATTCAGCATATTTTTAGAAAAGGGGGCTTTCCAAAGTTTGCGTTTAACTCGTTATTAATAACAAGTGCACAAGTGGAAGCTGTTATAAAACATCCTTTTGTTAAAGCTGTTACTTTAACGGGAAGCGAAGCAGCGGGAAAATCTGTTGCTCAAATTGCTGGATCAGTAATAAAAAAATCTGTTTTAGAGCTTGGTGGTAGCGACCCCTTTATAATTTTAGATGATGCAGATTTAGAAAAAGCTGCTAAAACGGCTGTTATAGCTAGGCTTTTAGCTAATGGGCAAAGTTGCATTGCTGCAAAAAGATTTATTGTTGTAGAAAAAGTATACGATAAATTTATAGAGTTGTTTATTGAAAATATGAAAAAAATAGTTGTTGGTAACCCAATGGAACCAAGTACGGATTTAGGTCCTTTAGTAAATCAAGCAGGATTAGATGAATTAGATTACCAAGTTAAAGAAAGCGTAAAATTGGGGGCAAAAATATTATTAGGTGGTAAAATGGCAGATTTAGAAGGCTATTTTTACGAGCCAACAATTGTAGCTAATGTTAAAAAGGGGATGCCGCTTTATAAAGAAGAAGTGTTTGGACCGGTAGCAGCTATTATTAAAGTTAAAGATGAAAAAGAGGCTATTAAAGTAGCAAACGATACAACTTTTGGTTTGGGTGCATCGCTTTGGACTAACGATAAAAATAAAGCTAAAAAGTTAATTCCTTTAGTTAATGCGGGTAATGTTTTTGTAAACGAATTAGTAAAAAGTGACCCAAGACTTCCTTTTGGTGGTATTAATGCATCTGGATATGGAAGAGAGCTTTCTGAATATGGACTAAAAGAATTTGTTAACATTAAAACAGTGTATATTAATTAATTTATATTTGTTTAAAACAAAAAAGCACTCCTAATTTGGAGTGCTTTTTTTTGTAAGTAATAATAGTTTATCTAAAGAATTTATATCTATAATCGTCAATTTTAGCTTCTTTACGAATTTTTTGTAACCACTCTGTAATTAAGCGTTGTTTGCGGAATTGAAGAATGTTATCGCGAATGGAGTTTCTTTGAACAGCGTAAGCGTTTTCATCAAATTGAGAGCGGCTATTAATTTTTATTAAAAATGCACCGCGTGTACCTTTAACTGGTTCGCTAATTACGCCAATTTTGCCATCTGTTGCATAGTTAATTAAGCCATAATCTCTACCTAAAGATGGAACAGAACCACCGGGTGTGAATGTAACGCCTTTAGCAATAGTTACTTGTGGATAAACATTGTAAGCATTATCTAAGTTACCACCAATTTTGCTTTTAATTTCTTTAGCAATTTGCATTGCTTTTTCAATTTTCTTTTCGCGTATAACTTGGCCTTTAATAGTTTCTTTTAATTCTTCAAAAGGTCTAAATCCAGCTTTTTCTGCATAGGTAATAGTGCAAACAACATAACCAGAAGGCACTTTATAAACGTCACTAATATCACCAATGCTACCATCAAAAATAAATTTAATTAAAGAACGGTTTAAGCCTAAACCAGGTATAACACCAGCTTCTTCTGTAAATGCGGCACTTTCAATAACTTTATAATTCATTGTTTTAGCTTCTTTTTCAAAGCCATTTTCTTTAGCTATGTAAGAAAAGTCGTTAGCTTCGTTATATAATCTATCTACAGTAGTAGCAGAAGTTTCTATTTTATTAACAAGTTTTTCTATAACAAACTTATCGTTTGTAGCATCTGTAACTTTTATAATGTGGTAACCGTAAGAAGTTTTAATCGGTTTTTGAACCTGATTAACAGCACCGCTAAAACAAGCGTCTTCAAATTCTTTTACCATACGACCTTTACCAAACCAACCCAAGTCTCCACCATTAGCTGCACTACCTGGATCTTTAGAAAACTCTCTTGCTAATTTGCCAAAGTCTTCACCTTTTGTTATTCTATCGTAAATTTCTGTAGCTTTTTTTAATGCTGCTTCTTCGCCACCATTTACAGGGTCGTTTTGTATTAAAATATGAGATGCTTTTACAGCAGTTCTTTGTTTATCTGTAATTTTAGCAACTAAGTTATATAAAACAAAGCCTTCCCATGTAGGTATTGGACCAACTATTTGACCAACGTTTGCTTTAGCTAAAAGAGCTATAACGTTAGCTGGTAATAAAGAAACATTTACAGTATCTTTTGAATAAGGTTGAACAGAGTAATCTTGTACAAGTTGCTTAAATGGTATTTTTTCTTCGTTTGCTTTTTTCAAAATAGCGTCCATGTTTTTAACAACAGCCATAGTGTCATCTTGAGAAGGAGCTATTTTAAATAAAACATATTTAATTTTTCTTTGAGCTTCAACTTTATAATCGTTTAAGTGTTTATCGTAGTAAGCTTTTAAATCTGCATCGGTATATTTAATTTCGTTATCGTTCATTTTACCAATATCTACAAAAGCATAATCTACGTTAATATTAATGTTTTGGTCTGCAAATTGTCTTCTAATTTCGTTTTCGCCAACAGTAATAGTGCCTAATACGTAATTTTGAAGTTTTTCTTGTAGTAGTTGTTGTCTTAGTACTTCTTCTGCTTGAACCATAGCAGAGCTGTTACGTCTATCACGAATAGCGGCATCGTAAGCTTGCCTGTTAAAATTGCCTAAAGAATCTGTAAAATATTGAGTTAAAAACTGGGGTGGATTAGGACCAGTAATAATATCTACTAATTCTTGGTCAGTTACTTTTATTCCAAATTCTTCTATTTTTTGTTCTAATAAAATCTGAGTAACTAAAGCTTCCCAAGTTTGTTCTCTAACGGATTCCATTTGGTTCTCGTCAATTTGCATTCCTTGGCGCTGCTGGTTTTCTCGGTATCTTTCTATTGCTGCCGCATACTCTTGATATGTTACATCTCTACCGTTAATACTTCCAACATTGTTAGAACGTGCACCAAAAATTTCCATGACTTTTGTATCCATTAAAGCCATGTACAAAATAAATATTCCTCCTACCGATATAATAAACCAGGGAGCCAGATTTCGCATACGAGCCATCATCCCCATAGGCTTTTTTCCTCCGTCATAATTTCTCTATAAAGTTAATAAAAGTTTTAAACTTTAAATTTACGTACATTTATAATTAAATGCAATTATTTATTTAAAAATATATAAAATAAAGACTTAAACTAAAACAACTTATAAACGTTTTAGTATTTAATTAGTTAACTGTTTTAACTGAGAATATAATATTTGTGCACCCGGAAAGTTTGGGTTTACACTTAAACAACGACTAATATAATCAAATGCTTTTTTGTAATCTTTCTTTTTAGCATAAGCGCCACTTATGTTATATAAAATTTGGGCGTCGCTTGTGTTGTAATTAAGGCTTTGCTCTAAGTATTTTATTGCACTATCTACCTTCTCTTGGGATAAATCTATTATTCCAAGCCACTTGGTATTAAATGCGTTTGGTGTTATGTCATATTCCTTTTTTAAGTAGTAATATGCATCGTTAAATGCTTTTGCTTGCAATAATTGTGTGTAAGCTACAGAATAATAATCTGTTATTATAGGGAAAATATCAATCAAAGCATCCATTTCATGCTTAAATTTGTTTACATCACCTTTGCTTAAATAGTAAGTGGCGGCTTTACGGTGTGCATTTTCCCAAGTTAGTTTATCATCTATAACGTAAAGTGCAAGGGAATCTACATAATTTTTTACATTAAACTTGTTAACAATTTCTGCTGCTGTAAGCCCTTTTTCTACATATGGCCAGTCAGATTTTAATATGGTTATTCTATAACGGGAAATAACAGAATCTAAGTGAGTAAAATATAGGTTTTTTACTGTTTGTGTGTGTTGTTCGTTTAAATCTGTTATTGCAGGTTTAGATTTTGGCAAAAGATTAGTTTTAATCATTTTATCTACAAAAAGTTTACCCAAATAGTTATAACCAAAAACTGTTGGGTGTAAGTGGTCTGTCATTAGGTCATCACCCGTTATGCCATATGTGCTAATAGAACAAAATGCACTATCTACATTTATAAATTGATAGTTATACTCTTTACTTAATTTATAAATTATGTTATTAATATCTTCGGGTGCTCTAAAGCGTAGTAAATCTAAATCTTTAGCTTTTATAAATAGTTCTTTTGCTTTTGTAGTGTCTTTATTTTCTAAAAGTTGCTTTGCTGTATTAAATGCAGTTAAAGCACTGTTTTTATCATCATTAATAAATGGTTTTTGATCTTTTAAGTTACTTGTTAAATTAGCTAAAATAACGGGAATATTATTTTTCTTAAGTAGCTCTAACATATCCCGCATATTCCCTTCAAACTGTTTTAATCCTAAATCGTAAACATTAGATTTATAAGGTATATATTGCTCTTTAGCCATGCGAGCCATTAAAGTACCGGTTTTTTGTTCGTCTTGTGTTCCAAATAAAGAGACAACATACTTTATTACATTTCTTACCAATTGAGTTGTTTTATAATTGTTTAACTTTAGCATTAAGTTAACAAAAAAGCGATAAGAACCTAAGGACTCTGAACTACCCACACCTAAAGCACCGTAATACTCGTTATGACCAGTGTAAAATAGCACTAAATCCGGCTTTTGTTCAATAATACCGGGTAATAGGTCCAACAAGGTATAAGTGTTAATAGCTGCCATAGAAATATTAACAACTTCTATATTATAACTTGGGTAAAGCAGTTGCAATCGCTTTTGGATATATCTTGGGAAAGTACCAGCCGGACCGCTTGGGAACCCCGCAGCGCTACTTTCTCCTAATACAAAAACTCTAAATGTGTTTGGTGTTTTGTTAATTAAAAATAGGTCTTTAGACGAGTATGGTATGCTTTTAGTGTTGTAAAAATATCTGTATGCAATATCGGGATTAAGCATATAATGGTTATCAGTTACTTTAATCCATTGCGGAATGTCTGTTCCATAATTAAAAAGGCGTAAAAATAGTTCTAACACAATAAAAAACAGAAATGGAATAGATATAGCAACTAAGTAAAACCAAAAAGGATTTTTTTTACTTTTAATTTTAGGTTCGGTTACTGTTTTTATGTTTTTTCTCAATTTAAATACTCGCCAAAATAATTTATAAATTAAGATTTATTAAGAAAAGAGAGCGCACTTTTAATTAAATCTTCTAGTTGAATATCTGGTTTTTCATCAACAATTTGTTTAATAATTTTTTCTGTAATTTTAGGATGATAACCAAGCATATTTAAGGCAGCAATAGCATCGGATTTAATTTCGTAAGCTTTGCCAAAGTTAGAAACAGAAAAGTCATCTTTAATAGTAGACATTTTATCTTTTAGTTCTAATATTAATCTTTCTGCGGTTTTTTTACCAATACCAGGTATAGCTTTAATTCTGTTTATATTGCCGGTACTTACAGCATTTTTAAGCTCGTCTGTTTGAATGCCAGATAAAATACCCAAAGCAAGTTTAGGACCAATACCAGTAACAGAAATTAATAGCTCGAACATATCTTTTTCGGTTTGAGTAAAAAAGCCATATAAATCTAAACTATCTTGCCTAACAGCAAGGTAAGTGAAAACGGCAACAGGATTATTAGCTCCGTTAAGTTTATTATAAGTGTTAAGAGAAATAAAAACGCTATATCCTACGCCATTAACATCTAATAATAATTTTGTTGGGGCTAAGTTAATAATGCTTCCTTTTAAGTAACCTATCATAGTAGCTACCCATTAATAATAAGATGAGGATTGTTTTCTAAAAAAGATTTCCACGAGCCACTTTTAGTATTAATATTTTTATGCCTAAAAGCATGACAAATAGCGGCGGCAATTGCGTCTGTTTCATCTAAGCGAGAAAAGTTTTTATTATTATTAACAAGGTTTTTTACCATAAAACTGACCTGTTCTTTTGTAGCAGAGCCGCTGCCTGCAATCGATTTTTTTATTTCCCTAGGGGAGTATTCGTTTATGTTTAATGAATTATGAACAGCAGCCAGAATGGCGGCACCGCGAGCGTAACCAATTTTTAGTGCAGATTGTACGTTTTTGCCAAAAAATGCGGTTTCTATGGAAAAATCTGTTGGGTTATATTTTTTTATTATTTCTGTAAGTTCTTGGTAAATTATACCCAATTTTTCGGGTATAGGTAAATTAGAATTAAGTTTAATAACACCCGAAAAAAGATAAGAAATTTTAGTATCATAATAAATAACCCCGAAACCCGTATAAAGAGTACCGGGGTCTACACCTAAAATAATCATAATAAAAAGGTATTATTCAGTAATATCTGCGTTGCTATAAACGTTTTGAACGTCGTCACAATCTTCTAAAGCTTCAATAAGTTTCATTACTTTTTCGGCATCTTCGCCAGTAACGTTAATATTATTTTTAGCAACCCATTGTAAGCTTGCATTATCTATAGTAAGACCACTATCTGCAATAGCTTTACGCACAGCTTCAAAAGTTTCTACAGAAGAAGTAACTTCAAAAAATTCTTCTTCAGTGGAAATATCGTCTGCACCTGCATCTAAAACAATTTCCATAATATCATCTTCGGTTTTACCCTGTTTAGGTAAAGTAACAACGCCTTTACGGTCAAACATCCAAGCAACCGAGCCACTTTCTCCCATGCTGCCGCCATATTTAGAAAGTAGATGTCTAACTTCTGCAACAGTACGGTTTTTGTTATCGGTTAAGCTTTCAATCATTAAAGCTATACCACCTGGGCCGTAACCTTCGTAAGTAATTTCCGTATAGCTTGCGCCATCAAGCTCGCCGGCAGCTTTTTTAATTGCTCGGTCTATGTTATCTAATGGCATGTTTGCGCCCCTTGCGTTATCAATTGCAAGGCGTAAGCGTGGGTTTCCGGCTGGGTCGCTTCCACCGGTCCTTACTGCTACGGATATTTCTTTAATAAGCTTTGTAAACAATTTTCCTCGTTTAGCATCCAAAACGGCTTTTTTTCTTTTAATTGTTGCCCATTTCGAGTGTCCTGACATAGGTTCTCCTGTTTTATTCTTTTCAATTACTTAATTTTATATCTTTAATTCTTAATTGCGGATATGTTTTTCCGTCTTTAATAATTTTATCAATTGAATATACAATATCTACTAAATTTTTATCTTTTTCAATATAATTTGCAAAATAACTTAAATTAAATCCAATTGCATCAAAAATTTTATCATTTCCATTTTGTTTTAGTACTAATACTAAATGGTTAGAACCAACTATTTTGGGTGGATAAATAACTTTTGCCCTTTCGGTTAAAAAAACGGGGCGTAAGTTACCTGGCCCAAAAGGCGCAAATTGTTCTAAAATTCTTAAAAACTTAGGGGTAATTTCACTAAAACTAAGGTGGGAATCAATTAAAATTTCTGGGTTTATATGGTTTTGGTTTATTGTTTCAGATAAAATTTTAGAGAAGCGATTTCTAAACTCGTCAATTTTATCAATTTCTATAGATACACCCGCAGCGGCTTCGTGACCACCGAACTGTAGTAATAAGTCGTCACATTTTTCTAAAATATCGTAAATGTTAATGCCTGCAATACTTCTAGCGCTTCCTTTAGCAACGCCATCAATTGTTGTAAGCATTATTGCAGGTCTATTATATTTTTCCACTAATCTACTTGCAACAATTCCTATAACGCCCGCATGCCAATTATCATCGTGTAAAACTATAGCCGGGTCATTTTCCAAATCTACATGTTTATCTACTAATTCTAATGCATGTGCGTAAGTAATTTCGTCAATTTTTCTTCTTTCTAAGTTTTCGTTTTCTAAAATTTTGGCTAGTTCTGTAGCTTTTTCGGGGTCGTTTGTAGTAAATAGCTCTACTGCTCGGTTTGCATCACCAAGTCTTCCTACTGCATTTATTCTTGGTGCAATAGAAAACACAATTTGACCAGCGTTAAGGTTGCCTGGTTCTAAACGAGCGCTACGCAATAAAGCTAAAATACCGGGTCTTGGGTTAGTATTTATTAGTTCTAAACCTTTCATAACTAAGGTTCTGTTTTCATCTATAAGGGGAACAATATCCGCAGCGCCTGCTAAAGCTACTAAATCTAAATATTTAAGCGGGTCATCTTTTCTTCCTATTTTAGAAGCTATAGCTCTTGTAAGTTTAAATGCAACACCTGCACCAGAAAGAAACTTAAATGGATAATTACAGCCGGGCTTTATTGGGTCTAATATTGCATATGCATTTGGTAAAATTTCTTTTGGTTTGTGGTGGTCGCAAACTATTACATTAATATTAAGTTTGTTAGCATAGTCTATTTCTTCAACGGCAGTAATGCCACAATCTACAGATATTATTAATTTTGCACCTTGTTGTTTAATGTAATCTATTGATGATGTTGTAATACCATACCCTTCTGTTAATCGATTTGGTATATACACAAAAACATTTGCATTAAACTCTTTTAAAAACAGGTACATTAAAGATGCAGCACAAGTGCCGTCTACATCATAATCTCCATAAATACAAATTTTTTCGTTATTGGTAATTGCAGAAATTACGCGGTTTGCGGCATCTTTCATTCCATCCATCAAAAAGGGGTCGTACAAAGTATCAAAAGAAGGACGGAAAAAACTTTTTGCGTCAAAAAAACCCGTAATATTACGCTGTACCAATAGCTTGGCAAGCACTTCGGATATATTTAAACTATCCGCTAAGGCTTTTACCGTAATATCATCCGGTGGGTCCTTAAATTTCCATATTTTATTGAACATTTTCCTCGCCTTAAGGCAAAGAAAATTGATGATTCGTTCAATAAGCCGGATTTTGTAACTACCTTAAAGGTAGCTGGCAATTATTTATCTTGCTAACGAATTACTCCGTTAGTCTAGCGGTCTACCCGAAAAGATTTCAAAGCGAACAACTTTGTCTTCCCATGTGGAAAGAACTTTTCTTACATGACCTTGCTCCGAGTGGGGTTTGCACTGGTATACTTTATGTATACTCCCCTTTTGGGGGACCACCTGTATTACTACAGGTGCGGTAGGCTCTTAACCTGCCTTTTCACCCTTACCCTTGTTAAAGGGCGGTATTTTTTCTGTTGCACTTTCCGTAACTAAAAGCTTGCGCTTTTAGCCCCCGGGCGTTACCCGGCACCCCGTTCTGTGGAGTCCGGACTTTCCTCTATTCTAGTTTACAAACTATTAATAGCAATTGCCTTTTCCGAATCATCAAAAATCTTTTACCTATTTAATTATTTTACTTACATTTCACTACTTTAAATATAATAAATTTTAATAACTTATATATTACTTTTTTTTATTATTTTTCATTTTTTTTATTCTAACTAATTTTATTTACAAACAATTAACAAAAATTATTGTATAATATTAACCAAATAAATACAAAATATAGTTTTTAAATTTTTACTTTACTAAAACAACAACACTAATTTTTTGTACATATTTAGCCAAAAATAATGAGGAATAATTTTCCGGGGCAAAAATTATTTTAAAAAACTGGGGATAGTTTTGT
>CAZYZX010000014.1:0-48547 GCA_964652025.1 uncultured Melioribacteraceae bacterium | reverse complement strand
AGATTTGCAAACATTTCAACAATATAATAATGGATTTACTAATATAGAAGACTGGCGCCGAGATAACGTTAACCGTTTAATGCGTATGACTATGGATAGCATTAACGCCGTTAAACCTTGGGTTAAGTTTGGGCTAAGTCCTTTTGGTATTTGGAAAAATGGCGTTCCTCCAGGAATAACTGGAATGGATGCATATAGCGTAATTTTTGCAGATCCTATGGCTTGGTTGCGCGCTGGCTCAATCGACTACTTAACTCCTCAGCTTTATTGGAAAATTGGTGGCGGGCAAGATTATAGCAAACTAATGCCTTGGTGGGCAGATTCTACAACTAAATATAACCGCCATTTTGCACCCGGTCATATTTTTAATAGCTCTTACACTAATGCAGAGTTGCCTAACCAAGTAAAACTTAACCGTAATAATCCAAAATGTAGCGGAAGCGTATTTTTTAGAATATCTAACTTTGTTAATAACGACAAAGGTTTTAGAGACTCTTTAATGAATAATTACTATAAATATAAAGCATTTGTACCTGTAATGAATTGGAAAGATGTTGTGCCACCAAATCCACCACAAAATTTAAGGTTTGCACGCGTTGGAAGTAGCCCGATTGCTGCACTTAGATGGGATTTGCCACAAACAGCATCTGATGGTGATAGCGCAAGATTTTACGCAATTTACCAATTCGATAATCCTTTAATTAACCAAGCAGATTTAGCTAACCCTAAGGCTATTTTAGATATTGTAGGATTAAGAAATGTCAATCCTAACCCAAGAGCATCGGCTACTGGTCAATATTTTTATGTTGTTACTTCTTTAGATAAAAATAACAACGAAAGCAACATGAGTAATATTATTCAGGTTGAAGCACCTCAGGTTCCTGTTCTTGCTTATCCCTCTAATGGGGCTGTAAATCAACCCGATAATTTAGTTTTAAGATGGAATTATGCAAACCCTGCTTCTGCTTATCGTTTGCAAATTTCTAAAGACCCTAATTTTGCTACTATTTTAGTAGATAAAACCAATCTTACAGATACTGCTTTTGCAATTTCTAATTTAGAAGGGCAACAAACTTTTTACTGGCGTGTAAAGGCAGGTAATATTGCTGGAGAAAGCGCTTTTTCTGCACCAAGAAGTTTTACAACCGGCTACCCTGTGGCTCCTGTTCTTGTTTATCCTACAAATAACACAGCCAGCATTCCTTTACAAGTTACCTTTGTTTGGAAAAAAACTAACAATACAGATAGCTACAGATTTCAACTTGCTTATAGCAGAAATTTTGACCTAAACTCTATGATTATTGATACTGTAGGTTTAACAGATACTTCTTTTGTTGGTCCAACACTTCAGCCAAATCGTTTCCACTTCTTTAGAGTGGCTTCTAAAAACCAATATGGGTATTCTGTTTGGAGTGACATTTTTGCTTTCAAAACTATTATTAGCGATGTAGAAACTATTAATAACGAAATTCCTACTGACTACACTTTGCATCAAAATTACCCAAATCCGTTTAACCCAACAACTACAATAAATTTTGGTTTGCCAAAAGCTGGTCATGTAAATTTAACGGTATTTAATATTTTGGGACAAGAAATTATGACCCTTATTAACGAAGAAGTTACAGCTGGTAACCATGCCGTTACTTTTGATGCTACCGGTTTACCAAGTGGTATTTATATTTATGCACTTAAATCTAATGGTAATGTTTTAAGCAAAAAAATGGTTCTGCTTAAATAAATTTTATAATATTTGTTTTTGTTTTAATCCCTATTCGTTTACGAATAGGGATTTTTTTTATTAATTTGTAAAATTTTTATAAAATAAGTAACTTGCAAAATTATTAATTCATTAAATACTAAATGAAAAAACTAATACTAATTTCTTTGCTTTTTACTTTAAATTATAGCATAAATGCTCAAAACATTAAAGTTAATGCAATATCTTTAACAAGTATATATACTCCATTAAAAATAACAGATTTGCCCGATAGCTTAAATAAAGTAACTTGCAATATTATTGGGGATAATTACAAAAAAAGCTTTACATTTTTAATTAAAAATAATACAGTAGATACTGTTATAACATTAAATAAATCTGGTAATTATAAAATTAGTTTAGTTGGTTTTCCTAATTTAAACTATAACATTAGAATAATACCCGGTATATTAAGTATAATTCCACCGCTTTTAGCAATTATTTTAGCTTTATTATTGCGTCAAGTAATAGTTTCGTTATTTTTAGGCATTTTTATTGGCGCTTTTTTTATCTATAATTATAACCCATTAACTGCAATACTTAGGGTAGCAGATACAATAATGTTAAATAGCCTTATAGATAAAAACCACGCATTAATAATTCTTTTTACCTTTTTAATGGGTGGTGTAATTGGTGTAATTTCTAAAAATGGTGGAATGGTTGGTTTAGCCAACAGAATAACTGCTATTGCAAAAACACCAAAAAGTGGTATGTTTGCAACTTGGTTAACTGGAGTAATTATCTTTTTTGACGATTACTCAAATTCCTTAATTGTTGGTAATATGATGCGTCCTATTACAGATAAATTAAAAATTAGTAGAGAAAAACTTGCTTATATAGTAGATTCCACTAGCGCACCCGTTACAAGCTTATTTATTATTAGTACTTGGATTGGTTTTGAATTAGGATTAATTGATGAAGGTCTTAAAGTTATAAACTCTAGTTACTCTGCTTACGATGTTTTTTTACAAACAATTCAATATAGATTTTATCCAATAGCAACTCTCTTTTTTGTGCTTTTAGTAAGCTTAAGTAATAGAGATTTTGGACCTATGCTTAAGGCAGAAAAAAACGCTCGCGCTGGCGCCCCCTTAAGCGTAATTGATGAAGCAGAAGCAGGGAACGTTATTAACGATAAATTTTTATATAAAGGAAACAAAGCACGCTCGTTTAATGCAATTATACCTATTGCTATTATTTTATTTGGCACTATTGCTGGGCTATATTTTACCGGCATGGATTATATTACCCAAAATAATATTAAAGATTATACTTTACGCACTATAATTTCTAACTCTAATTCTTATCTTGCTTTACTTTGGAGTAGTTTAGCAGCAGGAATTGTTGCCATAATTCTATCCATTAGTCAAAAAATCTTAAACCTTCATCAATCTTTTAATGCATGGACTAAAGGCATAGAAGGGATGCTTTTTGCTAACTTAATTTTAGTTTTTGCATGGGGAATAAGCTTAATAACCGACCAATTAAATACAGCAGAGTATATTATTTCTATTATTGGTAACTCCTTAAACCCGAGATGGCTTCCTGTTTTAGTTTTTATTATATGCGCAATTACAAGCTTTTCCACAGGTACAAGCTGGGGAACAATGGCTATTGTTATGCCAATTGTTATTCCTCTCGGTCATAAATTATCCGTTGCTTATGGGTTAAACGCTGTTGATACCGATATAATTTTATACGGTGTAGTAAGCTCTGTTTTAGCAGGGAGTGTTTTTGGAGACCATTGCAGCCCAATTGCAGATACTACCATATTAAGCTCGCTTGCTTCTGGTTGTAACCATGTAGAGCATGTTAGAACTCAACTTCCTTATGCAATTTTAGTTGCTTTTGTCTGTATGATTTTAGGCGATATTCCTACTGCTTTTGGTCTTTCTCCAATTTTTTCTTTAATATTAATTTTTTCAACTCTTTACATTTTTTTCCGTTACTTTAGCGTTAAAGTGAGTTAAAGCACTTTTTTTTAATAACTTAAACAATTATATTAATAATTTATAATTAACAAAAACAAGGAGTTAAATATGAGAACAAAAATAATACTTGCTGTCTTATTTTTGGTTGTGGGCATAATTAATGCGCAAACTTACCACACTTTAAACATAGATGGGTTAAACGACTTTAAAGTTGCAACCGAAAAATTTAACACAACTAGTAACTCTACATTGCCCGCTTACGTAACTTGGGATAACCAATATCTTTACGTAGGTTTTAGTGGAAGCACACCATCTGGAACCGTTACAGATAACGACCGTGCTTATCATATCTATTTGGATACAGACCCTCAATCTAATCCTACTACAGGGACCGGCTCGGTTTATGGTAGTGCTTGGCGTTTTAGCCCAATGTTACCGTTTACTGCTAATTATCACTATGCATTTAAAACCGTTAATAACGAAGAAGTTAAACAATATTATAATAATAGCTTTTGGGCAAATGCTACTTTTGCAACCAATAATTGGAAAGGAGCAGGTTTTTGGGAAGCTAGAATAAAACTTTCAGATATTGGTAACCCAACTAAAATTTACCTTGTTGCTTATGTAGAAGAAGATTGGAATAATGGTTTTATTTGTGGTGGTTTACCAAGTGGTTTATTTACTAATACCAACACTCAAGGAGCTATTACTTTTAATAACGCATTTTTAGGGTTTGAATTACAACAGGGAATTATTCCAAACGCTAGCTATAACCTTAATAATACCACATTTGATAAATGGGATATAAAGGTAACTGCCTCTGTAAACTCTCTTTCTGATAATTGCTACGCTGGAATGGCTTATTATGCTACAGATGGTTTTGATACTTTAATCGATTTACCTAAACCTGGGTTCCCTCCTAGCAATTATTTAGGTGTTTATTTTGAGCATAATGATTGGTCTACAAATTTAGGTAATTTTTATAGCAAAGATATTAAATTAATTTCTAACCTATCCAATAACATTAAAACTTGGACTTTTAAGGTTAATACAGATCAAACCAATCAATTAGTTACTTTAGTTTTTTCTGAATTTGCCGATGTACCTAACAACTATAATATTATATTAAAAGACTTAACCAATAACACTACCCAAGATATACGCACAAATCAAAACTATACTTTTAACTCTGGCACAAATAGCGTAAGAACATTTGAATTAACCGTTGGTGTACAAACTGAACCAAATATAACAGTAAATCCAACAAGCTTAAGCTTTGGTAATGTAACAGTTAATGCAAGCTCTAACTTAACATTAAAAATAAAAAATACAGGATCCGCTAATTTATCTATAACAAATATTACAAGTGGCAATAGCGTATTTACTTTTAGTGGTGGAACAACATACACAATACAACCAAACGATTCAGTTTCTGTTACCGTTACTTTTACACCAACTGCTGCAACAACATATTCTTCTAATTTAACTATTACAAGTAACGACCCAGACCAAGGCACTTTAACTGTTCCATTAAGTGGAACGGGTACTGCTTTGCAGCCTAACATAACAGTAAATCCAACTTCGTTAAATTTTGCAAACGTTGCAGTTGGCTCTATTAGCACCTTAACTGTTACCGTTACAAACGATGGACAAGCAGATTTAAATGTAACTAATGTAATCTTATCGAACGGTGTTTTTACTTATTCCGGCAACACAACCTTTACTTTAGCACCTGCTGCTAATAATCAATTATCTATAAAATTTAAGCCAATTAATGCAACAACTTATAATGGCACTTTAAGAATTGTAAGCAATAGCCCCGGTGAAGATACTGTAACTGTAACTTTAACTGGCGTTGGTACAACATCAAACTTTTCTAATAAATTTAATGCAGGTTGGTCTTTAATGTCTATTCCTTTAACTCCTAATAATCCAACTGCAAGCAGTGTAATTGGCTCTGTAATTAATCCATTTTATTTATACGGTTATAACGATAACGGTGGATATATTAGTAAAGATACATTATTTATTGGTAGCGGTTATTGGCTTGGTATAGAAGATACCGCAACTATTAGTGTATCTGGGCTTGGTAATACATCTACTATAAATAAAGCACTTAATAATGGCTGGAACTTAGTTGCTAATCCATTTATTAATAATCTGCATAAATCTGCCGTTAAGTTTACAAAAGATAATCAAACAGTTACTGCAGACCAAGCTGTTACTTTAGGTTGGATACAAAACAGTTACTATGAATATAACACATCTAATTCCAGTTACTCCTTAAGCGATACATTAAAGAAATGGAAAGGTTATTGGTTTGCTTCTTTAACTAATAATTTAACCATGAAATTTGAAGCACCAACCTTAACAGAAAGTACAACAACAAACAAGCCGGATAACGAACCATCTGTTAACGATTGGAAAGTTAATATATTAGCAAAAATTGATACCCAAGAAGATAATTTACTTAGTTTTGGTGCTAATGCTTTTGCTACCGATGGATTTGATGCTAAATATGATTTAGCTAAACCACCTGTTTCGCCTTCTTCAAATAATGTTTATACATACTTTAATAATATTAATGGCTCTATTTTTACAAAATTTGCTAATGATATTAAAAAATCTTTCAATTACCCAGATGAAGGGAAAACTTGGTCGTTTGTAGTTAATACAAATAAAAGCGGAACAGTTACTTTAAGTTGGAATAATATTGCAAATTTATTACCTGCAGCAATTAAAGATAATTATAAATTTAAACTGAGTGGTTATGGCTTAACTACAAGCTTAGACATGTTACTTAATACAAGTTATCAATTTAATGCAGATGCCAATACACCTTATACATTTGTAATTAATGGAATTATTACAGATGTTGAAGAAAACAAAACATTAAATTACGATTATAAATTAATGCAAAATTACCCAAATCCATTTAATCCAAGCACAATTATTGCATTTACTTTACCAAATGCAACATTTGTTAGCCTAAAAGTATACGACTTATTAGGAAAGGAAGTAGCAACCTTAGTTAACGAAGAATTGCAAAGCGGTTACCATCAAGTAAATTTTAATGCTAAAGACCTATCGGGTGGGGTATATTTCTATACTATTAAAGCTGGTAGCTTTACAAATACCAAAAAGTTGGTTCTATTAAAATAATATAAAAGGAAGTTAATGAAAAAAATATCAATTATCGTTTTGCTTGTGATAGTTTTTAGCACAAGCAAAGCACAGCAACCTGAAAATAGCAAAAGCAATCCACCTATTTATATTGCGTTTTTATGGCACATGCATCAACCCATTTATTGGCCATACGAGTCTATTATTCAAACTCAGGCACAAAACCGTTATCCATATTCTGTTTTTTCTATTCACGATGAAAGAACGGGACCATATACCGCCTGGCCCAAAAATGCAGTTCAAAAAGGAATTAATGCAAACATGCCACATTTTGGCGCTCAAGTAAGTTTTTCTGGCTCGCTAATAGAAAACTTAAATAATTTAGAAGCTTATGGAAACGGTAATTTTAGCAATTGGAAAAACAATTGGAATTACATTAAAGCTCAAAAAACTTCGCTTGGTAATCCTCGCTTAGATATGGTTGCTTTTGGATATTTCCATCCTCTTATGGGATTAATTGACTATGCTGATATTAGGAAACAAATTCAAAAGCATAAAACCGCTTTTGCTAATAACTTTACTGGCACATACTCTAAAGGAATGTTCCCTCCTGAAAATGCATTTACTAATAGGATGATCCCCGCACTTGTAGATGAAGGAATAGAATGGATATTAGTAGATAACGTTCATTTTGAACGCGCATGTAACGGTTATCCATTTAATACGGGCGGAAACCTTTACGAACCAAACAAAGCAGATGTACGTAATCCTAACCCAAACGATTGGGTACAGCTAAATGGCGTTTGGGCTCCAACAAAAGTTTCTGCAAAATGGGCACATCAACCTCATTATGTAGTTTATACCAACCCAGAAACAGGTGCACAATCTAAAATAATTGCCGTTCCCGCAGATAGATATTTAGGAAACGAAGATGGTCGCGGTGGCTTTGGTGCATTAAATTACGAAGCCGTTTTAAGCCAATTGGAATCTTATAATACTGATCCTAATCACCCTATTTTAGTTGTGCTTGCCCACGATGGTGATAACTATGGCGGTGGTAGCGATTCTTATTACAATTCCAATTTTCAAAATTTTGTAAATTGGTTGCAAAGCAATCCAAATAGATTTGTTTGTACAACTGTACAAGATTATCTTCAAATGTTTCCACCCGATGTTAATGATGTGATACACGTAGAAGATGGCTCTTGGAGCGGCGCAGATAATGGTGACCCAGAATTTAAAAAGTGGTTAGGCGACCCCGGTAGCAATGGTTATAGCCCAGACCGTAACAGTTGGTCTGTTTTAACTGCTGTTAAAAATAGTGTTCTAACAGCAGAGCAAATTAACCCTAATAGCCAAAATACAATAGAAGCTTGGAAATATTTACTTGTTGGAGAAACTAGCTGTTATTGGTATTGGGATGGCTCGCTTAACGGTATTTGGGATGACCACCCAACTCGCGCTGCTAATCAAGCTTACGCTTTTTCTAACTTAGTTACTGGTACAGATTTAACTCCTCCTACTATTTTTTCACCTCAACGTAAACCTTATAACCCTGGTAGCACAGAGTGGGGTATTGTTCAAACAAATAATGTTAATATTTGGAGCTATGTTTACGATATTTCTGGCTTACAATATGTTAAACTTAAATATCGCGTTTCTGATAGCGATGTTTTAATAAATGCTAATTTTGTTTATAGTGGCGGCACTTGGGAAGAAATTGAAATGACCGCTTCCGATAAACCATCATTAACAAGCATTCAACCTGTTATTAAATCTAAAGAATATAATGCTGTTATTAATGGCTTAAATAATAAAATGGTAGATTATTATATAGAAGCAAAAGATAACAACGGAAATATTGCAAAATCCCCACTTAAACATGTTTGGATTGGTAACGGTACGGGCGGCGGTGGCGGAACTACTAGCGGCGTTAGTTGGGCTCCTGTTAACCCTACTGTTAACGATACAATAACTATTACCGTTACGGGTGCTCCACAGGGTGCTAAACTTCACTGGGGTGTTAATAGCTGGACTTTACCTAACCAAGTTTATTGGACACCGGGTACAACAATTTTTGGTAGCGGTCCTGCCGTGCAATCTCCTTTTAGTGCCCCTGATACTGCTGGCACTATTAAAATTAAAATTGGTCCTTTTAATAGTCCTTTACAATCTGTTTCCAAAGTAGATTTTGTTATTCACTATAACGATAATACTTGGAACAATAATAATGGTCAAGATTTTCATATTAACATCTCCGGTGGAACTGGTGGAAATACCACTTTTGTTATGGATGGCAATTTAGACCAAAACGTTAGAAAACTTACATCAAATAATGGTATCGATTTATACGTTGGTTGGAATGGTAACGAGCTTTACGTAGCTACTCAACCTGCACCTTCCTTAGGTAAAGATGTTTTTATTTTTGTTACAGATTCCTTAGGAAATATGATTAATGCTCCTTGGGCTAAAGCGGGTAAAGTTGTTGCTTGGGATGCTTTTTTAGCTAACGAAAGCACTAATAACTATACCGGTTGGACCGGAAATGTTGGCAATACAACTAAAGCAAGCGGTACTTATTTAGAAGGAACTATTAATATTTTACAACAATTTGGTTACATTCCCGCTTTTTTATATGTGGCAGTGGGTAATTATAACACAAATGATGGTGGTGCACTTTTAAACCAAGCACCTATGGGGAATGGCAACACTGATATTGAAGCTAACGAATTTGCTAAATTTGATTATACTTTAGTTAACCTAAACGAAACAATTAACGGCAACTATTCATTTAATTTAGAGCAAAATTACCCCAATCCTTTTAACCCAACAACCAAAATTAACTTTGCTATTCCTAATTCATCGCAAATTGTTAAAACTACATTAGAAGTTTTTGATATTTTAGGTAATAAAGTAGCTACTCTAATGGATCAGAATTTAGCCCCCGGTTATTATACTGTTGATTTTAATGCTAACTATTTAAGTAGTGGCGTTTATTTTTATAAACTTTCCTATGGTTCTTACAGTTTAACTAAAAAAATGATGTTGATTAAATAGGTTTAGTTTTCATTTCATAAAAAAATCCCCATCTAATGGGGATTTTTTATTTTAAAGATTAAACATTTTTTTTAGAATTTATAAAATCTAAAATGCCGTTTGGGTTCTGTTTAATGTCAAATACTTTAGTATTTATACTTTTGGATATTTCATTTAATAAATACTCTTTATCCAAATACTCTGGTATAAAATAATGGTCAATAGATTTTGGATAAAAGGGATTTACCGTTATAGCTGCTAATTGCGGTTTATTAATAAAACTAATGGTATTACCATTATTAATAAATTGCTTAACGTAAGTAGATAAATTAATTGGACTGCCTGAAAGCAAAAACGAAATAGGGGACTCTACAGTTAAATTAATTTTAACATTTTGTGGTGTGTTATTAATTAAATAAATTAATGCATTTTCTGCAAGTAACTTAGGTATAACTAAATAGTTATCGCCATCAATAAAATTTTGGCTAATGTTTTTGGCATCTTCTTCATCTAAAACAGAGGAAAATTTAAAATTAACTTTGTTATTTAAATTAGATAAATTAACAACATTAGTATCAATAACATGGTTATTTTTAGGAAAGTTGAAAAAATATTCAATAGCTTTAGTTTCTTCTGCTAAAAAATTAATATCTGTGCTTCGAGAAGCACCTGTTGCAAAAATAATATAATCTGCAATAGAAAGTGGGGCAATTCTGTTTAACGAGCCATCAATCAATAAAATATCAATGCCATATTTTTCTAATAAAGCAAAAAAGGATTGCAGAGAACTTTTTTTGTTAGGACCAGCAACAACTACCATTCCCGAAGAAAGGGTATTAATAACATCAATTTTGCCTAAAGCAGTTTTAAAGTCCGTCTTTTCTAAAACCTTAAAAAACAAATCCGTATTTAACAAACACTTTTCACTGGTAGAAACAATCGAATCTCTTTCAAAAAACAAACGGGGTTTAGGCAAATTCGTAATATTATCAATTTCTTCGCCGTCATAACCAATTCCGGTTACCGCAATCCTTTTCTTTTGCTTTGTTAGTTCATTTAATAAGAAAGAAAGAACGGTGGTTTTCCCTGTGTTCTTCCAAGTCCCAACAATACCAATCGAAATCATACCTAAACAAGCCTTACCGTATCTTTACCAAACTTACCTGGATAAGCACCGTCTTCTTCATTACCAAGCAAACCTAAATTAATAGCCTCGGGCAAATCTGCCTTAGCATTAACTTTTATAAGAACATCTTTAATTTTATTAATTAAATCTTCAGTATAATAATCGCATTGTTTAGAAGCATTAAAACCGCCATTACCAACAAATTTAAAAGCATCTGTAACAGCTCGTATGCTATCAATTCTTGATGTTACACAAATAGGACCGCGAGAATAAGCTTCATCTGTAGAAGCTATAGTAATAGCATCCACACCAAGCGAAGCTGCTAGTGCAGCATGATAAGAAGTTGCATTTGCAGATTGAACACGCTCTTCGGATTGAGTCATAAATGCTATTGGTTCACCGGGCCATATTGGTGCATCTACTATAGATCGCAAAGCTAATATTTTTGCAGCATTATAATCTATATAATTATTATTCATAAAGCCATTTACAACTACGTGCGGACCTAAACAAAATAACGGTTTTAATATAGGCTTTGCGCCTAATTTAACACCAACAGCCACATTAATAAGTTGACCAGCAAGAGATTTAAATGCGGGCACTCCCGATAGTTCATCATTACCTGGAATATCAAACGGCATGTTAAACCGTGCTGCAAGCTTAATAGCTTCCACCCCATCCACTGCTAAACGGCTTGGGTCGGTGCCTGCGCCTAAGCTACCATAAACTAAATTAATTTTAGATAAATCCGCACCTGCTAAACCAGCAAGTAAAACTGTTTCGGGTGTATTTAATCCTCTGTGTGCTCTTACTGTTAATAATGTAGATGGATGAAGGGATTCCCGTACAAGTTTAATATTTTCGTAAGATGTTATTGTACCATCGTTTTCGTGCGTTAAATATCCATCTATTAAACCTTCGTACCTTGCTTCCCAACTTGGATTAATTAACAAAAATCCATCTATTCCCCACCTTTCACAAATTTTGCCATGAACAATATCCATAGTGGGGCAACCACTTCCTAAAAACTTAAAAACTAATGGTTGCTTATCATTATGCTGTATTTTAACAGGAAAAATGGGATTGTTATCATTTAAAAAGCGCTTTAAATCTAATAACTCTTCTTCTGTAACGTGCCTAACGCCCTTAGGTAAAAGTCCTTTTTCGTTAGCATCAATAATAACGTTATCACAATATTTTGCATAACGGTGTTTCAAAACTTTACGCTTTTCTGGGTCTCTTTCGTAAATAATCTCTTCTTTTATCTTTGCTCTTTCAATAGCATCAGATGTTCTTTTTTCTGCATATTTAATTAACTTATCTGCAATACTATTTAAAAGCTCTCCAATTTCACTATTAATAAAATTATAAGAGTAGTTTTTAGTAATACTCTTTTTTTCTCTGTTTAATCCAACAGAAGAAATTGTAAAATCTTTTCCTTCAATATAAGCAATAACTTCTTCAATAGTAGATTGAGCGCCAAAGCCTTTATCAAAGCCTAGTTCGGCAGCTAGTTCTGGTGTAATAGGTTTACCACCAATAGCTATTTTGGATTTTTCTCTAACACCTGCAGCATCTAATAAATCATTAAATCGGGCAAGTAACTCCGCAACGCCATAGCCTAAAGTTCTACTAACTAAAATGTAATCATAATCATCGTTAACAGCGTGTTTTACAATCGTTTCCATTGGTAAATCTGGGGCAAGCAAAGTAGTTTGGTAACCATGTTTATCCAATGCGTTGCGGATTAACTTAATACCAACATCGTGCACGGGGTCTAACGGTACGCAAAGTATTTTTTTTGTTTTAACAGCGGTATCCATTATTCATCTTCCTTTCTAAGCCAGTTATATGTGTTACCCGGTTTATAAATATACTTACGTAACCTAACTCGCATACCGTAGCCATCAAATTCTTCGAACATAATATCTAAATCACCCAAATTTAGCTCGTCACCAAGCTGCCGAACTAATTGTTTTCCTTCTTTCTCGCTTTTACATACTATATATGTTTCTATATCCAAAGCGTCTAATATTTTGTCTAATGCTTTAGCCATTATTTAATTCCACACCTAAAATTTTGTTATTTAGCCCCCGCTTTTAATATATGAAATAGAAGTAACTAACACCATCCAATTATTTTTAATCAATCAGCTCCTAACGCATATATCTCAGCATCTATTTCTAATATCAAGCGGGGGTAAAAATTAAACAAAGAACTTAAATAATAATTGGCAGACCATCAAAACCTTTATCACATACTCCCGTTATAATCACTTGGCCTGCCAGCGCAAATAAATACTATACTAACAACACCTACATCACAATAAATACTAATCTATAACACCTGCATGTTTGCAAACAATATTAATTAACATAACTAAACCGCGAACTGTCATTCTTGCACGTTCTTCTATTAATTGACCGCGATTATCTGTTGTGCCTAATCCTGGCGAAATAAATATGTTAGCATCATAAGCTATAGTAGGAATTATACCCATTTGGCTCATACCATCTTGGAATAAATTACTACCAGCATACATATCTTCTATAGTGAAAATTGGAATACCAAACTCGCCATGTTTCCATGTATCTTCGTAGTTTATTTCCACTGTTCCACTGTTGTAAGACTTAGAAATAATTAAATCATCTTTAAATTTAGGATGAATATTAGCAAATTCTTCTACAACAATTTGATATAAATCATCTATTGGTTTAGTTATAACTTCTGGATTATCGCGTAAAACTTTTAATGCTGCCAATTGACCGCTTAATCCTTCTTTACCTGGGTCTTGTGTAACTAATGCAGCTTTACCGTATGAAGTAGTAGCTCCATAACGTTGACCATGCATACCTAAAGCACGGCGAATATTAACCATTACTTCTTCTTTACCAATAATTAAACCACTTGTAGCACTACCAGTAGCTTTATCCATACTATAAATCATTACATCTGCACCAACATTTTTAATGTTAGTACCAATAAATGGAATGCCCCATGCATTATCTATAATGTAAGGTACATTATATTTTTTAGCAACTTCTGCAATTCCTTTTAATAACAATGGGGTTCCATTTTCGTCTTTTTCACCATATCCATAACCAATAGTATCGTAACCTAAAGATGCAAATGCACCTAACATTGTTTCATGTCTTTTAGCAACTATTTCTATTTGTTCTACACTTTCTTTTGCTTTAACATTTTTTAATAAAGGTACTGATGCATATTTTAATCCATGCACAGGATACTCTGCCCCAACTAAAGGAACCAAAACAGTATCAAGATTATTTTGGCGTTTACCATAAAAACCAAGTTCACCGGCTGTGCTTCCTCTATCTGCTAAAATATCTTTATATTTAGGTGGGAAAGGACGTCCATAAGAAGCTTGATGATGTATATGTCTTTCTAATGGAGCTATATATCTAACTCTGTAATTATCACCTGTACCTTGCATAGGAGGAGTAACTAAACTTTGGAAAGAAACCCAAAGACCAGCTTCTGCGGTATTAACAGGAGCAACATCATAATCATCACCATAAACGCTTTTAACAACTTCTCTAATCTGTTCTACATAAACTGCTAAAGGAACAACTTTTGCAGCTTCTTTAGCCATAGCTTCTTCAATATCGTGTCTTAGTGGTGAAGGACAACCAGAAATTGCACCGGTTAACCCGAATGCGCCTTTTAATTCTGCTGGAATGTTTAAACTTTCTGCTGCCTTACGTGCCTCTGCATATATTTGAGACATTTCTGCATATAACTTTTTATACATCTGAAACTTAAACTTTGGTGCTGCCATTAATTTCTCCGTATTTTATTAAATTTTAGTTGTTTATACCTGTAATTATTAATCTATCGTTTAACTTAATTCCTAAATCTTTTCCAGATATTCGTTTATCAACTTTAACAATTGTGTTTTGATGGTTTGGCATATGTGTATCGTCAAATCCTGCAATAGTACCAATAACTTTATCATTCCATATTAGCTTATCACCCGTTATAACAACTCCACCATTTTGTAATTCAACAAAACCTAAGTAAGCAATATTATTAACTGCATTTCCCGGTGTTGCATTTTCATCATCTGTTGCAATAAGCTCTATAATTGTCCCTTTTGTAAAAACTCTGCTTATAGGCTTAATTAATTGCAAACCTCTGTTATCAAGCATACCATCTAAAACAACAACAAAGTTGCCGGTTATCTCAATTTTGCTATAATAAAAATCATTCTTAATCAAATTTCGTGCGTATGGATCGTTCATACTTTACTCATTTAAACTAATTTCGTTACAAAATCTTCCAACTCCCCGTGCAAAAAATCAATAACCGGCAATTCAATTAAAGTGTAGCATCCCGGCTTTTGCCTTGTGGCAGCGCGTGCACTGCTAACCATAATTTGTGCAGTTAAAGCGGGATTATTTATTCTAAGTTCAAATTTCATCATCTGATTTTGTGTTACGCCACTAACCCCCTTTCTTTCCATAACTACACCATGCCCCATATCAATTAAGTTGTTAACATTATCAACCTTAAAAACATGTGTCTCGTCTTTTATAAAGTAAGGGTCTTCTTTTATAGCTTTTTCTACATCTGTAAAATCTGCACCTTCTTCAAGCTCAACATATACCATCCTTCTATGTATTCCCATACCTACTGGCACTGTAATAGAAAGAGCATTTTTAACACCTTTAATAACTTTTACCGCACAGGTGTGACCCATAGACATTCCGGGACCAAAATTAGTGTAAGTTATTCCTTTAGGTGCCATTGCTAAAAATAGCCCCCTAACAACCGAATCTATTCCCGGATCCCAACCTGCTGATATAATTGATACAGCGTTGTTTTCTTTTGCAACAACATTTAAATCTCTTCTTAGCTTTGTAATCTCGGAATGAATATCAAAACTATCTACCGTATTTATTCCTTTTCTTAACAATTTGCAAACTATATCTTTTACCATTCTACTTGGTGAACATACTATAGCAACATCTACCTTTCCTAATTCATCTATATCATTTACAAACTTTAAATTATCTAAAACAGAACATTTGCTAAGTGGAAATTTTTGTTTAATTTCTTCCTTTTTCAAAAGCTCAACAATACCTAATAACTCCATATCCGGTTCATCAAGCACTGCATCTAAAACTCCAAATCCTACGTTCCCTAAACCAACAATTGCTACTTTAATTTTTTCCATAATTAAACCGATATATTTTAATTAGACATTTTGCTTTTCATATATTCACATATTGCTATTTTTGCAGCATTGCCATGGTTTCTTACTAATTGCTCTACTGCCGATACATTTTTAAGCCTTATAGCTTCTATAATTTCTTTATGCTCTTCTATAGATTGATTGAAATGCGATAATATAGATAAATAAATAAAGTTATATCGCAAAGTTTGTTTACGTAATAAATTTATATACCTAATAAGTTTTTCGTTACCACAAGCTTCAGTTAAAATTTTATGAAACTCTGCATTAAATGTTAAAAACTGTTTATAATCTTTTTTATTTTCATCAGTAGTTTTTTGCATTAAGTTATTAAGGTTTTCAAGCTGTATTATCAAATTATTATCTGCATTAAGCACAGATAATTTAGCAGCTAAAGCTTCTAACTCGCTTTTAATAATATAAGTATCTTCAGCATCTTTAACAGATAACTCGCTAACAACTGCACCTTTGCGAGGGGTAACAACCATAAAACCTTCAGACTCTAATTGCAAAAACGCTTCGCGCAAAGGAGTTCTGCTTACACCAAGCAATTTTGCAACTTCGGGCTCCATTAACCTTTCACCAGGCTTTATTTTCCCTTCTACTATTGCATTACGAATAGTCTCAGCTATTTTGTCCCTTAAAAGTTTTACTTCTTCAATTTGTAGAATTTCAGAAATCATTTGTTTACTGTATTATGTATACATTATACACAAAAATAAAACATTTTTTTCGATTATGCAAGCTAAATCGTTTAAGTAAACAAAAAAAATCAAAAAAAACGGTGCAGGGTGGCGCCCATGCACCGCTAACTAAGCAGGAGCGTTACATGCAAATACTAAACGTACTCTAATGTAACTAATTTACCGTTTTCCTTTAATTTATTAACTAATAAGGGAACGATCTTTTTTCGTTTTAATATACCATGTTGTAAAAATGTAATATCATCGTTTGCTGGGTTTTCTACCTCGCCAACTATAAAATGTACTTTATCCGCTACACTAAGCAATGAGTATAAATCTGTTACTGGGCTATTTTTTTCGAACGTATCAGGGTCTGCATCCCACACATTATATACCTGATTTAATGTAACTGCACCCTCTGTAACTAAATCTATATCTTCTATATAATAATTTAAGGGTGCTAAATTACTTGTAAAATTTTCTTCTACTTCAAACTTCTTACCTAAAACACGCGCAACTATTTTACCCGTTGTTGCGCCGCACACAATTTTTAATCCCTCTAAATTTATAAATTTATCTACCACTTCCGCATCTAATTCTTTATTTTTGGGCGGTCCGGTAAAAACATTTATAATTTTACCTTTTCTCCCTTTTGCTAAAATAACCGTGCAATCGTCTTCTGCTACAAACTTCCAAAGCTCATTTGCTTTAGCATCTAATTTTTCGGGAATATCTATATAATTATATCCTTGCAAAAGTAATGAATTTACAAAGTTGTTTACATTTTCTATACCCCAACCTTTTTCTATTCCTTTTCCTAAACCAGCTTGCGTAATGCCATCTGTAACAAGCAAAATAGCTTCACCTGCTTTTAAAAAACAGTTAGATTCACCAATTATGCTATTATCTACCGTAAAAATACGCTGCTTTAATACTGTAGAAAATCTACCGCTTAAAAATAATGGTGGCGGCATTTCGTATGATAGAACGCTCGCAACGCCATCATTTAATACACGCGCAACAGAAAAAACAGAATAGGGTAAATCTTTTGTCTTTGCTTCTTCCATAGTTTTAACTAAACTTACAAACGCATTTCGCAAAGAAAAACCATTGTTTAGCAACTCTTTCAATCTATTTGCCGCCATAGTGGCAGATAAATTAGCTTTTATTCCACTTCCCATTCCATCGCATAAAATAACGGTCGTAGATAGCTCATCTCTTTCTACTAAATAAACGTCACCACAAACTAAATTTTTACGCTTTGCAGTTTGATATGTATTTATTTCGATGTGTAAATATCCCATAACCAATTACTGCTTTTTTTATCCTTGTTTTGCTCATCTTTTGCTAAACGTAAAAGATTTTCTACCAAAAGCTCTCCCTTGGCGGTATTTTCTCCTAATATTTTGGCTAACTTTTGTGCCATTTCTATTTGATGACGTAATAACTCTTGTGCTTGCTGTACTGTCTCGTTTCTTAGCGAATCTAATTTTTCTTTATCTGCTATATTTTTAGTAATATCTACAAATATACCTACTAATCTATCTTCTGTTTTTAGCTTATATAGCTTTTGATGACATACAATATTATATTTTTCGTGATTAACTGTGCGTTCTATTATATCCTCGTCACTTGCTTTTAATTCTTCAAAATGCACAGGATCCATCAAAACACTTATTTTTTTGCCATACATCGAGCTATTGCAATAGAAAAAGCGCTTAAATGCCGGGTTCATATTTACTATATTTAGCTCTTTATCTAATATTACTATTCCATTAGGGGATGATTCTATTATCTTATCTCCGCGCTGCTCTGCTATTCTACGCATGTATGGAATGCACATTTCTATTTCTGCAATTCCTTCTAACACTGCTATGGCTTTTTCTCTACAAGTATTATAGCCACAAGCGCCACAATTTAATTCGTCTTCTTTTGTATATTTACCCGTTTTTTGTAAAACTTCTTTAATTTTTTCTTCGCTAATTTCTACTTTAGGTTTTGCTATATATCTATTAAATTTAGTATTTAAATCTAAAGTTACATTATCGTAATTTGGTTTTTGCAACATTGGTTGATTAGCTGAAGCGGAATATTTAATAACTCTGCTTTGACGTTCAAAAATATTAACATCATTTTTAACACCAGCACCATTTATGCACCCCATGCTACAAAATAGGGGATCTATTACAACGCTTTTATCGGGAGTAAGATAATTCAAAGCATCTTTAATATTATTAAATCCCGTAGTAGTTATATTATTAATAGATAGCGGATCTGGTTGCATATTAGCAAGCTTGCCAAAACCACCAGATAATGCGAACATTTTTGCAACATCATCGCAAGGTTCATCAAACCAACTTTCTTCAAATTTTCTTAAATCAAGCTCTTTTTCGCTAAACCACTCTTTAAGTTCATCAAATGTTAAAACTGCATCAACATATCCCAAGTAAATATCTTTTTGCGATTCATCTTTTTTAGCAATACAAGGACCTATAAAAACAACCTTACAATCATACCCAAACTTTTCTTTTAAATACTTAGCATGTGCAACCATTGGTGATTTTACAGGCAAAAGTAAACTACTTAAATATGGGAAATACTTTTCTACAAAATTAACTACTACTGGGCAAAACGAAATAATATGAGGTTTGTTACTATATTTATTAATATATTTTTCAGCTTCTTTGCTTACTAAATAAGCACCAATTGCTGTTTCGGAAATGTAAGAAAAACCTAAACTACGCAATGCAGAAGGAACTCTGTTTACAACGCTATCATCAAAAAATGCCGGAAAAGAAGGAGCTAAACTAAGTATTACTTTTTCACCATTTTCTAAATACTCTTTAACTAAAAGCAGGTCTTTGCGATACTGTTTAGCTCCTTGTGGGCACTCGGTTATACACGTGCCGCATAAAATACATCTATCAACATCAACCGAAGCTTGAGCATCAAACATTTTAATTGCTTTAACAGGGCATGCGCGTACGCAACGGTAGCAATCCCTGCATTGTGCTTTATTTGTAAATATTATTTGGCTTTTGCTTGTTTCCGGCATTTTTGTTCCTTATTTATCACATTTTTCTTTTTTTATCTATTCTTCAACCGGCACACTATTTATTGCTTCTTCTATTTTATCGCATACCAACTTAAAGTTAGCTCGTTTTATAACCTCTTCGCCAACTGTAACACTTGGTCCTTCGTCACAATTTTCCATACAGAATGTAGCATTAATTTGTACACGGTCTTTTAAATCTGTATTTTCTACATGATTTATTACTCTATGTAACAAATTTTGTGCCCCTTTTAAGTAGCAGCTTGTACCTACACAAAAGTTTACACAAAGTTTTTCTTCACTTTTAGCACCAATTAGGCGTATTTGTTCATCTGCTATACGCTTACGGTTTCTATACTCTGTATGTAATAATTCATGCGCTTTGTGGCTATTTGGTTCGCCTAAAGTAGTGTTATATAACTCCATAACATATGGATTTTCTTGTGATTTATGTAATTGTAACATCTTATCGCATTCAAAAATACCTTTTGCGCGAGCTTTAACTACATCGTTAGTATAATAAACTGGTTGACCAGCACCACCAATGCAACCACTTGGGCATGACATTACTTCTACTAAGTGATAATTTGCGGTTCCTTCTTTAATTTTTTTGATTACTTTATGCGCATTTTTTAAGCCATAAACTATAGCTACGTTTATCATTTCGCCATTTAACTGTACCGAATATTCTCGTATTCCAGAGTCGCCTCTTATTTCTAAGAAATCTGCGTTTGTCAATTGAATATTATTAACTTTCTCTACTGCATATCTTAATACCGCTTCTGTAACACCACCGCTGTTGCCAAAAATTATACCTGCACCCGTCTTAAAGCCTAATGGTAAATCCAAAGATTCTGGTTCAAGCTCTGTAAAACGTAATCCAGCTTGTTTAATCATTGCACCAAGCTCTTGTGTGGTAATTACAATATCAACTTCTTTAATTCCATCATGAATAAACTCATCTCTATCTGCTTCAAATTTTTTAGCTGTACATGGCATAATAGAAACAATAACAATATCCTTTTTATCCACTTTTAGCTGCTTAGCTAAAATATCTTTTGCAACCGAGCCAAACATTTGTTGCGGGGATTTGCAACTTGATAAGTGATTTAACATATCTGGGTAGTATTGCTCTGCAAATTTAACCCAAGCAGGGCAGCAGCTTGTAAATATTGGTAGGTTTTCCCCTTTTTCTTTACGAGCTAAAAATTCATTAGCTTCTTCAATAACTGTTAAATCTGCTGCAAAAGCGGTGTCAAATACTCTATCAAATCCCATACGCTTTAATGCGCTTACAATTTGACCGGTTAAAAGTTCACCCGGCTTTAATCCAAATAGTTCGCCAATTGCAACTCTAACAGCGGGTGCAATTTGTGCAACTACAACTTTTTTAGGATTATCTAAAGCATCCCAAACTTTATCAACTTCGTTTTTAGGTGTTAAAGCTCCTGTTGGACAAACACGCGCACATTGACCGCATTCAACACATTCAACATCTGCTAAATTTTTTCCAAAGGCAGGAAGCACCGTACTGTTGGAACCTCTATAAGCAAAATCTATTGCACCTATTCCTTGTAGCTCGCTACAAGCACGAACGCAATCACCACATAAAATGCATTTGTTTACGTCTCTTACAATAGCTTTGCTGGAAAAATCGATACTTTCTTTTTTATTTGTTCTTTTAAATCTAACTTCGTTAACACCAAGTTTATAAGCTATCTCTTGCAATTTGCACATAGTGTTTTTAGAACAAGTTTGGCAATTTTGGTCATGGTTAGCTAAAAGTAATTCAATAGAAATTTTACGAATTTCTCTTAGTTCATTAGTATTAGTTCTAATTTTCATGTTTGGTTCAGGTGGTAAAGAACAGGACGCCACTATCCCTTTTCCTTCACAATCAACTATACATAGCCTGCATGCACCAAACACACTAAGCTCTGAGTGGTAACAAAATGTTGGTAAATCGATTTTTGCTTTTCGTATTAACTCTAATACGTTTTTTTCACCTTCTATTAAAACTTCTCTTCCATCTATTATAACTTTATTATTAGCGTACATTTTATCCTCTTACTAAATTAGTTTTCAATTGCCTTTAATCTGCATGTAGTAATGCAAGCACCGCACTTAATGCAAATTTCTTCATTAATAACGTGTGGTTGTTTCTTTTCTCCTGTAATAGCGCCAACAGGGCAAACTTTAATACATAAACCGCAACCTTTACATTTTTCTTCAATAATATGAGGTTTACTTAAAGCAGAGCATTTACCCGTTGGGCAACGTTTTAATGTTACGTGTGCGTCAAATTCTTCTCTAAAATGGTTAAGCATAGCTAAAACTGGATTTGGTGCCGTTTTTCCTAATCCACATAACGAACCTTTTTTTACAGCAAGGGCTAATCTTTCTAATAAATCTAATGTTTCTAAAGTTGCTCGACCTTCTGTAATGTCTTCTAAAATAGCAAGCATTTGTTTAGTTCCTTCTCTACATAAAACGCACTTACCGCAAGATTCGTTTTGGGTAAAGGTCATAAAAAATTTAGCCATTTGAACCATGCAAGTTTCGTTATTCATAACAACTAAACCGCCACTACCAACCATTGCGCCAATCTTACCTAAAGAATCGAAATCTAAAGGTAAATCTAAATGCTCTTTAGTTAAGCAACCACCCGATGGACCACCTATTTGAACGGCTTTAAATGCATTGTTATCTATTTTACCTTCGCGGGTTGTTACACCACCACCAATATTAAAAACAATTTCCCTTAAAGTTGTACCAAAAGGAACTTCAATTAAACCAGTATTTGCCACATGACCTGTTAAAGCAAAAGTTTTAGTACCAGGCGAGCTGCTATTACCAAGCTCTCTAAATATAATTGCACCATCTTTAATTATAATTGGTACTGTAGCTAATGTTTCTACGTTATTAATAACAGTTGGTTTACCAAATAAACCGCTTTGTGCGGGGAAAGGTGGTTTTGGGCTTGGCATTCCTCTGTTTCCTTCAATCGAGCTCATTAATGCGGTTTCTTCTCCACACACAAAAGCACCCGCACCTTCCATAATTTCTATAGTAAAACTAAAATTAGAACCAAAAATATTATTACCTAAAATTCCTAAATTTTCTGCATCTTGAACAGCTTTTTTAATACGCTTTACTGCTAATGGATATTCAAGTCTTACGTAAACATATCCTTTTTGTGCACCAATAGCTTTACCTGCAATCATCATTCCTTCTAAAACGCTATGTGGGTTTCCCTCCATAACGCTTCTATCCATAAATGCACCCGGGTCTCCTTCATCGCCATTGCATATAACATATTTTTCTTCTGATTTTTGCACGCGTGTTAGCTCCCACTTTTTACCTGTAGGGAAACCACCGCCGCCACGACCTCTTAATCCAGATGCTATCATCTCCTCGCAAATCTCTTTATCGGTCATTTCTAAAATTGCTTTTTTTGCAGCTTCGTAACCGCCAAGTGCTATATATTCATTTATATCATTTGGGTCTACCATTCCGCACTGCTTTAGCACAAATCTGTGCTGGCGTGTATAAAAGTTTATATCGCCATGTCCCTTGCAGCTTTGTTTTGTTCTTGGGTCTTTATATAAAAGTCTTTCTACTAAATTATGATTTATTAAAGTTGCCTCAACAATCTCTTCAACATCTTTTTCTTTTACATTTACGTATAAAATACCTTCTGGTTCAATATCTACAAGTGGACCCATTTGACAAAAACCTTGGCAACCACTTTCGCTTAGGTGAATAGCATTATTACCATGATGTTCAAACTTTAATTCTGTAACAAGCTCTAAACCTTTTGCAGCTATAACTTCTTTAAATTTTCTATAAACCTTATCGCTTCCGTTGGAAATACAACCTGTTCCGGCGCAAACAATTATTCTACTTTTAATTGTTTCGGTTTTAGTTTTATAATCATTCTTTATAAGTTCTAAATCAGCAAGCAACGTTTTCATCTACTTTCTCCTTTTCGATAATTTGATCAATTACTTCTTCAATTTTTTGGGGAGACATCATCGGATGAACCTCTTCGTTAATTACTACAACAGGCGCAAGCCCGCAAGCACCCAAGCAAGAAACCGTTTCTAAAGTAAACAACATGTCGTTTGTAGTTCTTTTTTCGTAATCTAATCCAAGCTTTTTCATTATAGCTTCTACAATTGGAATAGATTCCTTAACATGGCATGCAGTACCATCACAAACTTTTATTACATATTTACCCTTTGGTTTTAGCGCAAAATGTGCGTAAAAGGTTGCTACGCCAAATACCTTTGCAGGTGGTAAATTAACAGATGTTGCTATAAATGTTAAAACTTCTTCTGGTAAATATCTGTATTCTTCTTGCACTTCTTGTAAAATTGGAATCAATTTGTTCGCTTTGTTATCATGCTTTTTTAATATTTCGCATACTTTTTCAAATTTTCGTAAAGAATATGACGCATCAGATTGTGTAGTCATACAAATTATCTCCTAAGTTATAATTATATTCAGACAATTTTCTTGTTAAAACAGCTAAGCTGTGTGTAAGTTGAGCATTTTCTACTATTACATTATCAGGCACTTTAATATGGGTGGGGGCAAAATTCCATATAGCAAGAATTCCGCCCGCTACCATCATATCAGCAATCGTTTGTGCAACGCTTGCCGGAACAGTTAATACGCCTATATGCACTTTCATTCTAGAAGCTAAATTAGTAAGTTTTTCAATCGGCAAAACAGGTATTCCATGAATATAATTGCCAATCTTGTTTGGGTCGTTATCAAATGCTGCAACAAAGTTAATTCCGTGCAACTTAAATTGTTTATACCCAAGCATTGCGGTTCCTAAACTTCCAACACCAACTAAAAATGCGTCAGTTGTGTTATCCCAGTTTAAGAAAGTTCTTATCGCTTTTATTAAATCATCAATAAAAAATCCTGTCTTCGGTTTCCCTTCTATTCCAGTATATTGTATATCTTTTCTTACTTGGGTTGGGTCTAAGCCTAATTCGTTTGCTATTAAAGTACTGCTAACTTCTACCACGTTTTCTTCTTTTAATTTTGTTAAAAGATTTAAGTACTTCGGTAGCCTTCTTAGCGTTGGCTCTGGTGTTGGCTTTGTTTTTATCTCTATCATTTTTCTAACTCCAATCGTGAAAAATATATCGAGAAAATTTTCTCTATTCAAAAATAATATATACAACTCTTTTTGTCAAGTAAAAAAGAGAAATTTTTCTCGATTTAAATATTAAATTTATTTTTTTGCTTTATTTATAGTTTTAATGCGTTTTTAGGTAAGATTTTGTGTGATAAAAAAAATCCCTATCCAATTAAAAGGATAGGGATTATATATTAGATTAGGTTAATAAACTTATTATTTAATTTGTTTTAATAGCTCTTCTACAGCTTTTTTAAGTTGTAAATCTTCAGTTGTTCTATAATCTTGTGGATTATCTACAATAATATCTGGTACCGCTGGATTATTTTCCATATTTTTATTAGTGCTTTTGCTAAACCAAGCACGCCCTGGCGTTCTAACAGATGAACCATCTATAAGTGTATAAGCCCCCGTAGAAATTACAGCACCAAATGTTGGGGTGCCTACAAGTTTACCTAAATTTAATGTTTTATATGCATGGCTAAAAATTTCTGCATTACTATAGCTAGAAAAATTACACATTGCAATGGTTGGTTTTGTGTAAGCAGGGAAAGGTAACCTTTCGTTAAATGGATATACATTTTGAAAACTGTTTTTATTTTTTTCTAAGCTTTCTGCAGCTCCTCTTGGAATTGTATAAGCATGCTGCTTTACGGTAAGAATATTTAATAAAAAGTCGGTTGTCCAACCACCACCATTATAACGAACATCTATTATTAAACCATCTTTACCGTCACCTTGTGCCGCTAATTCACTTTCAAATCTTTCAAAGCTGGGCCAATCCATCCCTTGAATATGTATATAACCCAGCTTTCCATTGCTATATTTTTCAACCAATTTTTGTCTTGTATTTACCCAATCATTATATTGTAAATCTCTTAACGATGCAATTGGTCTAATAACTACTTCTCTAACTTCTCCTTTTGCGTTTTGCACTTCTAAGTATACTTGTTTATCTACTGTATTGGTAAATAGAGAGTAAAAGTTTACATTTTCGTTAACAGGCACACCATTAACGCTTGTAATTATATCACCAACGTAAAGCTTGCTATCCGTTTTATCTGCTGGTGATTGCGGAATTACATACTCTACCTTAACACCCTTTATTAATGGGGTAATTTCCACACCAAGTAATCCCGTATTTTCTTTAACTGCCTCTTGCTCTGATGCGGGATAAATCCCCATGTGACTTGCGTTTAATTCACCCATCATCATATTAACAACATCTCTAAAATCTTCATCTGTAGATGCAGCTAAAGCAGAATTTTCATATTTTTCTTTTAATTTTTTCCAATTTTTACCGTGGAATTCTGGATCGTAAAAAGTGTTATTTATTACTTGCCAAATTTCTTCAAACATCTGCTTACGTTCTTTTTGAACATCGATAACCATATCAGCAGAAAATGGTAAAGCTTCTTCTTTATTTCCAGATAAATCTATTCTGGCAAGTGTTCCGCGTTGTTTTAGCATGAATAGATATTTACCCGTTGGGTCTAAAGAAACTCCACTTGGCTTAGTGTTATTTTGCGTTAAAGCTTTTAAATCTTTGCCATCCCATTTTATACTGTATAAGTCTTGGTCTGCTTTATACGTAAATCTGGAGTTACGATTAGTTACAAAATAAAAGGTTTTTCCATCTTTAGAAATTGCTAAGTCTGACTCATTACCCGGTAAAGAAGTTACTTGAACAAATCGATCTCTTATATTTTCAAAATCGATTACTACTGGTGTAACTTTTACGCTATCTTTCCCTTTTTTATTATCTTTGGTTGCAGGTTCTTCATCCTCTTCATCCCAATCTTTTTTAGTCTTTTCCCAATCTTTTTGCTTTAACCATACAAACCAAATATCTGCATTATCGTTATTTCTTGTCGAAATAAAGCCTAATTTAGAGCCATCCATGCTAAAAACTGGATTAAAATCTTGTCTTGGGTGCATTGTTAAATTAAATGGTTTAGCAGAATTATCCGCAGGTTGCAAGTATATTTCTGTATTCGCTTCTAAGTTTTCCATTGAATACGCCAAATATTTACTATTCGGTGACCACACCACTCCACTTGGGGCAGACCAATTTTCTACCAATTCTTTTTCTTTACTTGTTTTTCCATTTTTATCAATATCTGCTACTATTAATGTTTTTCTGTTTCTAATAAATGCTATTTTTTTACCATCTGGCGATACAACGGGGTAATTTTCCTCATCATTAGAACTTGTTAATAAAACATTGGTAAATTTTAAGGATTTAATAAAGTTTTTTTGTTTAGCATCGTTAGATTTAGCTAAATATAATTGTGGCTTGCCACCTCTATCGCTAACAAAAATAATAGTACTATCATTTAACCATGTAGGATTATAATCTCTGTAAGGATGATTTGTAATATTAACTGTTTTGCTTTTATCTTTATTATTTTCCGTTACAAATATTTCCCCACGTATTACAAAAGTGCTATACTTACCATTTGGGGAAACTGCATAATCTGTAATACCACTGGTAAAAGTTTTATATTGAGTTAAAGGATTAATAAAATCTTCTGATATTTTAACATTTATTTTATTAGATTTACCCGTACTTAAATTTAATAAATAAATCCCCATGCCTTTTTCATAAACAATAAACTTACCATCACTGCTTATATCAAAATACCTAATATTATCATCATTAAAATTTGTAACTGCAACAGGGGTACCGGTAGATTTACCATTATTATCAAGTGTTATTTTATAAATATCATAATATTGTTTTCTTGCACTTAAAAAGTAAATAGTATTATCGTCACTCCATCTTGGCAAATAATCATTTCCATCAAAATCTGTAACCTTAATAAATGTAGCCGATTTTCTATCAAATAGATAAATCTCTTTGTTGGCAGATCCGCGATATTCGTTTCTTACAACAGGGCAAACACCATCGCAATAAGCAATAAATCTACCACTGGGGGAAAGTTCCGGATTTGTGCCAAACGCATCTGTTGCTCTATAAGGAGTTCCACCGTTTTCATTAACAGCATAAATTTCTGGATTCCATTCGATTTGTTTAAAGTTTCTTGAAGTAGTAAATAAAATTTCCCCACTTTTGGAATAATTCCCCAATATATCATTTGCGGAGTGATAGGTTAATCGCTTTGGTAATCCGCCTTCTGCTGGCATTATAAAAATATCGTTATTGCCAAATCTATTACTTACAAAAGCAATTTTTTTACCATCATAACTAAATCTTGGGTAAGCGTCATATGCTTCGTTAACTGTTAATCTAAATGCATTACCTCCTTTGCTGTCAACTGTCCAAATATCCCCTTGATACGAAAATGCAATTTTTGAACCATCATTATTAATTGCAGGATACCTTAACAAGTAATCATCTTGGGCAATGTTTACACTGTAAATAATAACCAACAAAAAGAATATTTTTTTTATCATCGTAAATCTCCATTAATATAATTTATATTAGACGCTTTAAATTTACAATTGGTTCGTTTTTTTTATTAAAAAACAAAAGATATTTTTTTATTATACTAAAATTCTTTATTTTACTATAAACCAAAGGAGATAATATGAAAAAAATATTAATTAATATTATTAGTGGGCAATTGTTACCTAATTATGTTGCTACAAAACATGTAAACCCCGATTTATGCATTTCACTTTATACTAAAGACTCTAAAAAATTATTAAAATCCTTTGAGGATTATTTTAATAACCAAATGAAGTTTCACGATATAGAAATAGATGCTTATGATTACATAAAAATTTATAATACTATAAAAAATACATTAAATGAATATAAAAACAATGAAATTATTAGCAACTTTACAGGTGGCACTAAAATAATGTCCTTAGCATTATTTAATGCTGCAAAAGAAGAGAATATAAAAAATATCTATATTAATACAGAAGGTAATGAAATTATAGAATTTACAGAAGAAATAAATACATTTCCAATACAAATTAAAACAACTATTAAAGAAATCTTTAAACTAAATGGTCAAGAAATTGAAATTCAGCCAGCACAACTTGATGATAAATATTTAGATACATATAATTTTCTTAAAGATTACCATCTTGTTTTTGAAAGATATATTAATAAATTTAGAACAAAATTTATGAAAAACATACAAATAGAACCAGCTAGCAAAGGTTCATTTGCAGGTACTTTTATTAAATATGAAAATGGATTTTCTAAAGTAAAGTTTGTATTTAATGGAGAACCTTTATACGAGAAAGAAGAAAAAGGAGCAGAGTTAATAACATTTATATCAGGTTTTTGGTTTGAATACTATTGTTTAAAGGTATTAGAAAATTTAAATTTTTTTGATGAATTAGTAATGAATGTTAAGTTAAAAGTACAAAATAATAATAATTCTAATATTAATAAGAAGAAGGTGAAAAATACGGCAACAATTAATGAAATAGATATTATTGGTTTAAAGGGAATATATCCATACATTTTTGAATGTAAATCTGGCAATTTTAGTGCTGCTAATATAGATAAATTATTTGGATTAAAAGATAGCTTGACAAGATACTCTAATTTATATGTGATTACTTATTATCGTTTTAAAAGTAGCAATCCACAAAACCCACCAGCAATGCAAAAAGCCAGAGAAAAAAATATAGAAATAATTACTTATGAGGATTTAGAAAATGGCAAAGTAGATTTTAACAAACGCACAAATATGAAGTAAGTAAAAAATTTTGTGATTATTTATTGAAAAATAAATTTATTTTATTTAGTTTAACGTATTATCATTAAATGAGGTTTTTATGAGCACAAAAAAAATTATGAAATTAAAAACAGAAAGAAATTTAAAGGAAAAAGAGATAAAATTATTAAAAAAGAATGTTCATAAAAACAAAGATATAGAATATAGAGAGACAAATTTATTTTTTGGAACTGTGTGGGGAATGCATGACAAATCTGTTCCATTTGATAATAAAAGACAAGAATTCAATTATAAAAATACTAATCGACCAGTATTAGTTTTGAAAACTCCAACAGAATTTGATGATTACAAACCAGTTATATTAGCACCAGGTACATCTAAAGTACATTTTAGCACATATGATAAACCCGTTTTAGATGTTAAAACAAATAATAAAAAGGGTATTAAAACATACTTTTTATTATACTTTAAATGGGAAAGTGTTCAAAAAAACTTACGAAAAAAATTATATCAATTAGATGAAGAACAAATTAATAGATTAAATAATTTATTATAAAAGGTTTAACATGGCAGAACTAAGTGAAAAAAAATATAACACACCCCAATTAATTAGGAAATATTACTTATCTAAAATGGGAAAAGGAAATTTTAGCAGTAAAGATGCTCAAATTTTATTAGATGAATTTAGAAATATATTATATAACCCTTTAGACAATAACCCAAACAATATATTAACATTTAATGACTATGCAAATCAACTATTTTTAACTTTAGATAATACTACAACAAAAAATTCTGATTTTTTTGAATCTGTTTTAGAAGAAACTGAAGCAAATAATAAAAAAATAATTAGCTATCTTTACGGAATGATTAGAACTGCTAAAAGAAGCCATAAAGACCGTATTGATGATAGAGAAAATATTATATTAGGTACTGCCATTAACGATGCATGTAAAAATTTGATTGAAGAACAGAAGATTAATATTAGTAAAATCTTTAATAAAAATTATTATTCTAATAACGATAATTTAGAAAAAATAAAATACGACGGACAAAGTATTTATTTAGAACCTCAAAAAATTATCAAACAAAATAGCGAAAAAGAAAGTATTGATAGAACTAGATTAGAAAACTATTTAGAATATATATTTACTTCCTATCCAAACTTTAAATTTAATATTTACGATTTAGTTAGCTTGGTAGCTAAAAATACAGATGTTGGTTCTATTAGTATATTTAACGAAGCTTCGGGAATATCTAATGAAGATGAAGAATTTAACTTAGATAATACATTAACTAAGGAAATTTCTAACGAGCACGAAAATTTAATTATTGAAAAAAATATTGTAGATATTTGGTGGGAAAGAGTAATTAAAAAGTTTGGAAGCAAGAATAATGCCGAAAATTATGCAGTAAGTTTTTACCTTAAGTTTTATAAAGGTTACACATTAGAAAAGATTGAAACCTTCCTTAAAGGTAAAATAAAAAAAAGTTCTGTAGATAATTATACAAAGATTTTTATTAAAGTTTTGGAAATTGATAAAAATTTCAACTCTAATCAATCAGAAACAATAAAAAAATATATTCATTCTTTTTGTTTGTTATTAGAACAAAAGTATGAAGTTTTAAGAAATTTTGGAGCAACCCATGAATAAAATAATAGAAAACTTATTATTACCAAAACCTGAATTTAATGTTGGTCAGGTTTGGGGAGACATTAACACTAAATACCAATTTGTAATTACAGATGTGACCTACTTAAAAGAAGGAATTGTCCGCGCAATGGTCTTAGGAGAAGACAATTTCGGAGATAAATTTGATGTTTATCTTAAAAAGGAGGATTATCCCGATATTTTAACACGTGATAGATGCACAATGAGAATTACCGACGGGCCAATAGCAACTAAAATGCTAACTCAGTATCATTTTAGCTTAACTGAAAAAGACAAAGAGAAATTATCAAAAGCACTAGCAAATAATTCTTACGAATATGAACCAATGCAAGAATTGGTTAACGCTAAATACTTAAATAACTTAGAAGAATATCACATTATAGCCCTTAACGAGTTAGAAAACTTTGAATTCCAAGAAGATGAAACAGAAAGTTATGTTAACACTAAAAATATTATAATTTTAATTTTACCAAGAAAAGAAGAAATTACAAGCCCTGCATACTCTTTAGCTTTAGCTGCAAGTAGCAAAGAACGCCAAAATGAGTTAGCTGAATTTTGGGATAAAGAATATAAATTATATTTAGAAGGAAAAAGCAATATTCTTTTTACTGAAGATGATTTTATAGCTAGATTAACCTTTGTTGACGGAAATCTTTATTTGGTTTTTTACAATGCTGGTAGTGAGAAAAAAATTGATAAAATTATGTTAAAAAATAATAAAACTGTTATCAATGCTAAAGATAAATCATTAATTGTAAAAGAGCCTAAATTTACTTCATTTGATACAAAAAAATTATCAAAAGGCGATTATATTCTTTCATTTAATTATAACGGTACATTAAAGGAATTTAATATAAAATTTGATGACGGAAATTGAATTATATAACAAAATAGAAGAATTAGAAAAAAAAGGTTATTATTTAAGAGCTATTAGTCTAATTGATAATAATTTTGTTAAGATAAAAAATTTTGAAAAACCTTTTTTTGAAATAAAAAAAAATAGTCTTAGCCAAAATCATAATACATATTACCATACAGATATTGGCGAAGCTTTATTTCCTGTAATAAATGAAAGTACTAACGAAAATTTTTTAGCTAAAATTAAATTAGTTAAAGAAGAAAGTATAAATGATAATATACTGTTAGAAAAAATAAAAGACTCTATAAAAAAAGCTTTTAATTTATATTTAAATGAACCAAATATTTTTAAAAAAAATCATTTAAGATTTTTTGAGTGGAATTTACCGGATTATTCTGTTACAGTTTTTAATCAAGATAAAAATATCAATATAAAAGATATTAGCGGAAGTTCTTATGAACTAGCATTAACTGCTGCCTATATTTCAATATTCTTAGATATTCCTATAAAACAAAATATCGTTTTTAGTGGTGTAGTTCAAAACGAAAATATTAAAGAGGTGGATTATATAGAAAGAAAATTTAATCTTATTAAAGACATATTTATAAAAGACTTTACTTTTGTATGTAATTCCGAATTACCTAATACACAAAAAACCACTAAAATTAAAGAATTATTTGATTTTGCATTTGAAGACAGCATTTATGATAAACTTTATAATAATAAAAATAAGATTGATAATTACTTTGCCCTAAATTTTATTCAAAAAACTTTTGAAAATTCAAAAAAAGCAAAAATTGATTTTTATGTTGCAGACTTCCAACACAGTAATTTAAATCAAAATTATATTAAAGAAACTTTTAATTATTTGAACACCATTAGAGAATTAATTCAAAACAATAATACTTACTGTAAAAATTTAATAATTAGCGGAATAAGACCTAATTATTATTTGGGCTACCTAATAATACCTCTTTTTAATCATATTAAAAATACCCTTGCTTTAACAAATACCCAATTACCAAATGATAAGTATGCTGTTATTATCTTATCAAAAAATTCAAACGACTTTTCACTTGGCGATTTAATTTAGCGCATTCTAAATTATTTCTTATTGCAAAAAAAATTTTTATAAAATTTTTTGGAATTCATATAAAAATATTACTCTTATTTATTAGAAAATAAATAAGGGTTAGAGCATGGCAACTTTAATATCAACATCTAAAAAATACCGAAAGCAAAATTTATCCATAAACAAAGCAATTAGTCCAAAAATCTTTCCTTTAAAAACAAAATATTTTAGAATTTCTTTGACGAACAAGTGTAATTTAAACTGCTATTTTTGCCATAACGAAGGGCAGTCTAAACAGGGAAAAAATATGTTAAGCGCCAATGATATAGTATGGGTTTCTAAAATAGCAAAAGAAATGGGTTATAATAAATTTAAGCTAACGGGAGGAGAACCCACCTTACATCCTGAGATTTTAGATATTGTATACTACATTAATAAGTTAAAAGTTGAAGATTTATCGATGATTACAAATGGTTCAAAATTATATGAATTAGCATTTGATTTAAAGAGGTGTGGATTACATAGATTAAATGTAAGTTTATATACATTAAACCCAGATAAATTTTGGCTTAATAATAAAGGAAATGAAAAATTACTTAATAAAGTTATTTTGGGGATTGATAAAGCATTAGAAGTTGGTTATACAAATTTAAAGATTAATTACGTATGGGATAATGATGACAATATCAACGACTTTCTTGAAATTTGTAAATTTGCTAAAGAAAGAAATATTGTAATAGTTTTATTACCAGTAATTGATAGCAAGTCTTATTTAACTGAGAGAATAGAACTAATTTCTTTATATAACAAACTACAAGAATTAGGGATAAAAGAAGAGAAAAACATAGTAGATAACGAGGGTATAATTAAAAGAATTGTGACATTAAATAATGGGGCTAAAGTACTTATAAGAGATGAAGAGCTAAAAGATAAATTACCTTATAATCTGTGCAAAAATTGTGAAAAAGTATATGAATGCAGAGAAGGTATTTTTCCAACTAGATTTTCAGCAAGTGGTAAAATTTTACCTTGTTTAGCTAATGATTCTTTTGAGTATGATATAAAACCATTTATTATTGATAGAAACGAAAGAGAAATTAAAAATTTATTATTAAATCTAAGGACATTATAATGGTAAAAGAGGGGAAATTATTTTTTATTTGTGGGGCACATTGTGCTGGCAAAACAAGCATTATTAAAAAACTATATAATGAAAATAAAGTTGATTTTGCTGGCTATGAGATTGGGAAACAATTTTACTACGAAAGGAAGAAAAATGGCTTTAAAACTGAATCCGCCGATGTTAATTTTGAGTTTGAAGTGTTTGAAGCAGAAGCAGAAAGAGATATTTATTTAAACAATAATAAAGGAAAATTTGTAGTAGAAACTTGGCATCCTGGTAATCTTGCTTATGTTTTTGAAAGATCTCCTAATTATTTTAATGACATGTTACAAAAAGCTTATGATAATATTTTTTTATTAGACAATATGGAAATTCAAGGTATTTGGCTTAATGTTTCTAAAGAGAATATTTATAAAAGAACTAAAACATTTGCAGATAATAAGGAATGGGCAGTAGATTTTTACACAAGGATAAACAACTACATTGGACTTGCTTTAGATGAATTGGGCTTATTAAATAAAGTAAAAATTGTAGATGCAAATAAAAGTTTCGAAAATACATATCAAAAAGTACTTAAAATAATAAACGGAGATTAATATGTATATTGCATTGGAGGGAGTTAAGGGAAGCGGTAAATCTACTTTATTTAATGCACTAACTAACTATTTAAATAAAAACGACATTAAATATAGAACTGCTTGTCCTACTGCACAAATTAGTAATAATAACATAATAGAATTATTTTTTAAAAAATTTTCTAGTCTGAGGAATTTTGATGGTATTAATGAATTATTATATGCTTTTAGGTCTAACTATACAGCTCTTAAAATTTTAAACTACAATGGCTTAATAATAGGCGATAGAAGTATTATTACAACCTATGCTTATAGATGGAACAAATTTACTGATAAGACACGATTTATGAAAAGAGTAAATTTGTTAGAACCACTTATTCCAACACCAGACTACGTAATCTATCTTGATGTGAAAGCCGAAAAAGCTGTAGAGAGAATAAACAAAAGACCTAAAAGAAACTATGGACTAAAAGACGAAAAATATGATAATATAAAAGAAGTGTTAGATGTATATAAACAGTTAATTGTTTATCCTATTGAACGAATAAAAAACGTGCATTGGCATATTATTGACGCGAATAATGATTTTGATTATGTTTTTAATGAGTCAATAAAATTTATTTATAAAGTAATTAACTTAAATTTTGAGAAGGTGAAATATGAATACTAAAATTATTACATTAAAAGGGAAACAAAAGCTTGAAGAAAAAATATATTTTCAAAAGCAAAAAATAAAAGAAATTCAAGCAGAAAAAGAAGTTGCATATTCCAGCAGTGGAGATGGATGGCACGATAACCCTGGCTTTAATAACTTAATGTTAGCTGAAGAATTAGCAATTAAAGAACTAAAAAAAATGGAGGAAGAATTATCATCATCAATAATTTTAGAAAAAAATATCACAAAAGACTATGTTACAATAGGGTCTATAGTTAAATTTAATATTTACTACTTCAAAAATAATGTTAATAAACAGTTAATCTTCGAAATTGTCGGCAATGGTGAGTCTGATATAAATAACAAACAAATAAGTTACAACTCTCCTTTAGGTGCGGTATTGTTAAACTCGGTTAAAGGAGAATCGAAACATGCTTTTATCCCCGCGGGTAAAATTAAAGTTGATATTTTGGAGATTTATACGGATTGGGATGAAGTAGAATAAATTTAAAATAAAAAACCCCTTTTACAATGTAAAAGGGGTATATCTAAAAGATTTAATAATATTAAGGTAACAAAACAGCTGCGGCAATAACGGTAGTCCACATTCCGGTTTTTTCGCCTGTAGCTGTTTGGGTAATATTAAAAGTTTTTACTATTTTGTTAGACATTTTAAATACTTGCTCTCTCTCGTTCCAATCCGCATCTGGGTCAAACTCTACACCCAAAGTAGTTGCAAGCATTTGAGCTGCTAAGTCTTCTGCATAATCGCCAGCTATTTTTTCTTTTACTCCAAACGGATGATATTCTGATAAGTAACCATATTGTTCTGTATCTGCTGGTATAGCCACACCAACCGATGATGCTATAAGTCTATTTGGTTCGTTGGTAGAGTTACGAGCCATTACCACAAAGGTAATCTGTCCTGCCTTAATTTCTTTTAAGCCTTCTGCTTTTGATATACGCTTGCAATGTGGTGGTAAAATACTGCTTACTGTTACTATGTTGCATTTTTCTATCCCTGCACTGCGCAATGCTGCCTCAAACGAGCTTAGGTAATCCTTATGTATACCCACACCCTTTGTAAAAAATATTTTGGTTGGAACGTACAATTTTTTACTCCTTAATTAAATTAAACTATTTCCAAAAATTTAAGCATTAAACTTAATTTATTTTTTATTTTTTTACAAGTGATAAATTATTATTAAATTAAAAACAGTACTTTTTTATCTTAATTGATATTGTTTGTTAGTTCTCTTATCTCTTTCCAATTTTTGCTTAGTATTTCATAACACTCTAAAACGTTTTTTTCTGTTGTTCGTAATCCACTAATTACTACGCGAATTATAAATTTACCATCTATTACTGTGTGGGAAAGCAGCACTTTACCCGTATTATTTACCTCTTCCATTAATTGCGCATTTAGTTTGTTTAGTTCTTCTTCTGTTTTATTTTTTGCTACTGCTTGTAAGCAAATTGTAGTAAAAGGAACAGGTGCAACTATTTTAAAATTGTTATCTTTTTCTATTAAATCCTTAAATAATTTTGCAAGCCTAAAATGCTCTCTAATTCTGTTTTTTATCCCTTCAACTCCAAAATAGCTAATAATAAACCAAAGTTTTAATGCTCTAAAGCGCCTTCCAAGTTGCAATCCATAATCCATTAAATTAGTAACTTGGTCATCTTCCTTTGTTCTTAAATATTCTGGAATAATAGAAAAAGCATCTTTTAATAACTTTTTATTTTTTATATAAAGCAAGCTTAAATCCACCGGGGTAAACATCCATTTGTGGGGATTAATTACCACAGAATCTACTAAATTAATATCACTAAAAATAAATTTGTATTCATCTAAAATAGCTGCTATACCTGCATGTGCTGCATCTGTATGTATCCATATATCATAGTTTTTTACTACATCATAAATCTCTTTAATATTATCTATAGAAGTAACACTTGTTGTACCAATAGTTGGAACAACAGCCATTGGAATTAATCCCGCTTCAACATCATTTTCTAGTGCTTGTTTTAATAATTCTGTATCTATTTTATAATTTTTATTGGCAGCAATTTTTCTAACTTTTCTTACACCAAGTGCAAGACAAGCTTTTTCTACAGATGAATGTGCATGCACACTACAATAAACAGTAAACTTATTAATATTAAGGTCGTGGTCGTTATGTTTTTGGTAAACCTTTTCACGCGCAGCCGCTAATGCATGGAATGTACTTACCGAAGCAGTGTCGTAAATTATTCCCCAAAACTCTTTTGGTAAGCCAAGCATTTGTTGCATCCAGCTAATAACAACTAATTCAAGCTCTGTATTAATTGGTGATGTTTTCCAAATCATACCATTTGTATTTAGCGCAGCAGAAAGCAGCTCTGCCAAAACACCGGGTGCTGAAGATGTGGAATTAAAATAAGCCATAAAGCCCGGATGATTCCAATGTGTAGCATTTTTAATTATTGTATTATCTAACGATGATAACAAATTGTTAAAATCAACAGGATTTTGCGGCGGATTACTGGGAAATAAATTTGTGCAATCTCCCGGTTTAACTTTTGGTAATACTGGGTAATTTTCTATGTTTTCTAAATAATTAAATATAACATCTAAAAGTTTATCACTATATACTTTAAATTCTTCTAATGGCATATCGCCTAAGTTGTAGCTATCCATAATTTACCTTAATAAATATTTATTATTTTGCATAATTATTAAAATTTACAATTTAATCTAATAAAAATAATTATTAAATTGCAGGTTATTAAAAAATTTTTTGGGTTATAAAATGAAAGAACTTAGAGAAAAAATAAATGCTATAGATGAAAATATAATAAATTTATTAGCAGAACGTAGGCAGTTAAGTTTAGAGGTGGTTAAATATAAAGAAAAAAACGAAAGCCCAATTAGAGATAAAGAAAGAGAAGAAGAGCTTTTAACTGCATTAATTTTAAAAGGAAAAAAATTAGGATTAGAAGCAAATTATATAACAAAAATATTTTACGAAATAATAGATGATTCTGTTCGTTTACAAAACAGTTATTTAACTAAGTTGGAAATTCCAGAATATCACGGTAAAAAAATAATAAAAACAGCAATACAAGGAATAGAGGGCTCCTATAGCTCGTTAGCTGCACAAAAGTTTTTTGAAAAAGAAGATGCAGACTTAGAATTTATAAGCAAGCAAACTTTTGAAGACGTAGTTCGCGCAGTAGAAAATGGAGAAGCAGACTATGCAATGCTGCCAATAGAAAATACAACCAGCGGTGGAATTAATGAAGTTTATGATGCACTGCTACACACTACTTTATACATTGTTGGAGAAGAAAAATTTCACGTTAAACATTGTTTAGTAGCTACGCAAGAAACGCCAATAAATAGAATAAAAAAAATATATGCACATGTGCAAGCAGTAGCACAATGCAGCAAATTTTTAGCTACATTACCACATGTTAAAATAGATTATTACCCAGATACTGCTTTATCTGTTCAAAAAGTTAAAGATTTAGATAACCCAGAGTTTGCAGCAATTGCAAGCGAAGAAGCAGCCAATATTTTTGGTTTAAAAATTATTAGAACCAATATAGCAAACCAGCAGGAAAACTATACACGTTTTTTAATTGCTGCTCGTAAACCAATTGATGTAGATTTACGCATTCCTTGCAAAACATCGTTAGTAATGGCAACAGACCAAAAACCGGGCTCGCTTGTTGATGCTTTGCTTGTTTTTAGAAAGCACAATGTTAATTTAACTAAATTAGAATCTCGCCCAATTTTAGGTAATCCTTGGGAAGAAATGTTTTACTTAGACTTTGAAGGAAATGTTAAAGACCAAAACATACAAGAAATGTTAGATAGCTTAGGTCGTTATACAAGATTTTTTAAAGTTCTTGGGTCGTATGTATCTCCAGACTTAGAAAGAATTAAAATAGATTTTGGCGCTATTAATTCCAATGGAAATAATAATGTTGAAGGTGAATTAGAGCAAACAGAAAACAAAACCGAAAACTTAGAAACTAAACCAACTACAAAACCAAAAAGCAAAAAAAGCTATAAACTAGCTGGGCGCGATTACAAAAAAGATGATACGATTATAAAAGTAAAAGGAATGGAAATTGGCGGTAAGTCTTTTGTTGTTATTGGTGGTCCTTGCTCGGTAGAAAGTTACGACCAAGTTATGCAGTGTGCAAGCCACTTGAAAGAAACTGGAGGTCATATTTTGCGCGGTGGGTGCTTTAAACCTCGTACTTCACCTTATAGTTTTCAGGGGCTTGGATTCGAAGGGCTTTCTTACTTAACCGAAGCAGGTAAAATTTATGATATGCCTATTATTACAGAAGTTCTTGCCCCCGAGCAAATTTTTGATGTAGCTAAATATAGCGATATTATACAAATTGGCGCTAGAAATATGCAAAACTTTCCTCTGCTTAAAGAAGCTGGTAGAATTCACAGACCTGTGTTATTAAAACGTGGGCTTATGTCATCTATTGATGAGCTACTTAATGCGGCAGAGTATATTTTAAGCCAAGGCAATAGACAAGTTATTTTATGCGAAAGAGGAATTAGAACTTTTGAAACTGCTACTCGTAACACTTTAGATTTAAGCGCTGTACCTGTACTAAAGGAGTTAACCCATTTGCCAATAATTGTAGATCCTTCCCACGCACTTGGTCAGCGTAATTTGGTTATACCTTTGGCTAAAGCTGCTAAAGTTGTTGGCGCTAATGGTATTATGATTGAATTTCACCCAGACCCAGATAACGCTAAAAGCGATGGCGAACAATCTTTAACTTTTGAACAGTTTGCAGAAATGATGGCAGAATTAAGTAAATTATAACGTTACCTTATAACTTAAACTTAAAATAAAAAACGAGGTGTTATTCCCAGTAAGCGATAATCCATAATTAATGGAAATTAATATCGCTTGCTGTTTTTCGTTACTATCATTTAAATTTATTCCTAATGCACCACTTAAGCTTATGCCATTATTTGTTTGTTTTTCTTGTTCATAAATTCTATCAAATAAAAGCATATATCCAACACTTTCTTCTAAAAAATATCTTTTATCTAATTGTTGAGTAAATAAAGCAGATAAATTTGCACCATAAAGGTAAGAGTAATATTTATGATAAGCAGAGGGGAATAAAAAAGTATACTTTTTGGCAGCAAATAATTCTAATCTTAAATAATTACTATCTAACATTTTAATTGGGGCTTCAATTCCTCCTTTAATTGCAAAACAAGAAAAATCCGGTATATTTCCGCTTATTGTACCATAACCTAATCCAATATTTACTTTTGCACCATCATTTGCATAAAGTAATGTGGAAATAAAAAATATTAATATAATTAGTCTTTTTTGAAATAACACGTTAACCAAAATGTTTTGTTTTCTGTATCTGTATATATAACTTTATGTTTTAAATGTTTTGGAATAATAATGTAATCCCCCTCTTTTAGCTCTATAATTTCTTCATTTTCTAAAAGAATTTTTGCATACCCTTTTAGTAATAACACAAATTCATCTTCATCTTGGTCATACCAAAAATTACTTGGGGTAATATGACCAAAACTAATAATACGCTCTAACCTAAAATTTTTGTTAACAAGTATATTTTCTAAATATTCTGTATCAAGATTAACATTATTACAATTATAAATGTTTTTAACGTTAAGCATTAAAAAGCCTCGCCAATACCTAAGTGAAGTTGGAAAGTTTCTGGTAAAATCTTTTTTGTAAAAAATGACCTTGTAAAGTTTGGGTCATAAAATTTAAAGCCTAAATCTAATCTTATCGGAGCAAAATCAGAGTAATATCTAAAACCAAATCCTATTGCAACGGCAACTTGTTTTAGCTGTACCTGTTCAAATTTGTTCCAAGTATTGCCAAAATCTGCAAAAACAGTGCTTCCTATTTGTCCAACAAGCCTTAAACGAGCTTCTAAAGAACCTTCTAACTGGCAAAAACCACCGGGCGTTACTCCCTTAAATAAAAATGCCTCAAAATCTTCGTTAGATGTATTATTTAAATTAAAATTTGTTTCTTTTGGCACAAGCTCTCTACTTTGCCAACCACGTATAGAGTTGCTACCACCAGAATAAAAACGCCTGTTTAATGGAATTAAAGAAACATCACCCCTATATGCAAAAACATACCCCACGCGTAACTTCATTCCTAAAACATTAGTTTTACTATTAAATAAAGGAGTAAACGCAGAGCCTGTTGTAACTGTTTTTAAATAACCGGGCGAGTTTTCTTTATAATTAAATAACTTGCTTATTAAATAGGGTACCATGTTACCATCTTCTATTACAACAGATAAATTATACCCACTAGTTGGGAATAAATAGCTATCTGTATGATTTGCACCCATATCAAAACCTATTACTGCGTTATTAGAACGTATACTTTTATCAGACTCGCCCTGCAAAAGCTGTCCCGCAATTACCATTGCAGAGTCTTTGTTTAGGTTTAAGGTGTTCATTATTAACGTTGTAAAAGCATCAAAAATATATTTCTTTCTATATATATATGTGGAGTGTTCCCAATTTAGATAAGTTGTAAACGATGTTAAAAATACTTTACGTGGTAACTCAAAATTAAGACTTAATTTTGTACCATATAAAGTTGCGTTATACTCCGCTTTTCTTTTTTGAATTGTTAAATAATTTTCTAATTTTGTGTTTATTGGTTGACCGAATAAAAATGGCTGCTCTATTATTGCCCTTATATCCGCATATCCATAAACAGTGGTATCGTTAACAGCTGGATGCGCTATAAAAGTTGTTATGCTTTGTGCTGCAGCAGATGTACTTAATGTTAATTTACGCGCACCACCTAAAAAATTCTTTTTTATAAAGCCCACGCCAAAACCTAAGTTAAATGCGTTATCTTCGTTATTTATAATAATTTCTGGCGATAACTCATATAATAATCCAACATCTGTAAATATATTAAGCGGTACTTTATTACCCACCGTATCAGATACAACCCCCGTTATTGCAGCAGAATTAAATAAATTGGTTCTATATAAACGTATTTGCGCTTTTTGTATATCAAAAAAGCTGTAGTATGTATTTGTTTTTATAGAAGCTACTTCTTTTATTAAATTATCTTCTACTAAGTCTTTTCCACTTCCTGTTTTTTCAACTCTTATTTCACTTATTATATATCTATTACCTAAATTAAAATCTATTTTAACATCAACTCGATTTTTAATTGTGTCTATAACAATTTCTGGAACCGCTTTTGTACTAATTAACATGTATCCATGATCTTTACAAAATGTTAAAACATTATTCTTTTTTTCCTCAATCAAGGCTCCTCTAAAGGGTTTTGTTGTATCTATTTCTACCATTTTTTTTACATTTTGTAAAAATTCTAACGGTAAATCATCTAAGCCTGTTATTTCTAAAGATTTTAATATTGCGGGTTCACCTTCGTTTATTATGTAGTAAATTGCCGCTTTTTTAGCAACTGTATCAATTTCATATTTAGTTGTTATTTTTGCTTTAAAGTATCCATTAGAATAATAAAAATCTCTTAAGGCTTCTTGGTCTGGTATTAAAACAGAGCGATCAAAATATGTTGCTTTTTCTCCAAATGGGGTAAATTTATTTAGTAATTTAGAAAACCAACCTGGAGATTCTTTTGCAGATACTGTGGTTTGTAAAATTTGTGTTGAAATTGCATTATTACCTACAAACTCTACTTTTGTAAGCTCATATTTCTCTTCTTCTAATATTTGGGCATGCAAAAAACTTACCCAAAATAACGTAAAAAGTACTAAAAAATTTTTATTTATTTTAATTAACAATAGATACCTTAGTTCCTATTTTTATTACTTTGCTTAGCTCCTCCATCCCCTCGTTGCTTATTGCAATAGACCCGTTAGTCCAATTAAATGCAAATGGTAAATTTTTAAATATTATATTAAATTTACCTACTCCATGTATTCCTATCTCTTCCGTTATTTCAGAATCTATATAATTACAATTATCTTCCTTTAAATTTTCCATTAGTTTAACAAAAGTTTTTTTTTCTATAATTTTATTTCTATATGCTTCTGTAATGTCCTTTTCATTTGGATAGTTTAATTTAAAAAACATAAAATACTTATCTGATGAATCCATATTACAGATACTATACTCGCCAGTAGGAGTTACAAAGTCATTTTTTCTTACTTTTTCGCTTTTTAAATTTTTTCCAAATACTGCTCTATAACTTTTTACAAATACTGTATCTGAATAAAGCATTAGCTTAAATTTACTTTTGCTAATAATTATACTAACATTTTTTAATTCTGTAATATTTCTTTTTTGCATTACCTCGTTAAGGGATTGCTCGTTAATGTTTAATAGCATCCCATAAGCCAACAAACCAGCAAAAAAAACTAATATACTACCACTTATGTAAATTATATTGCGTAACAAATTGAACTATCTTTTATTAAATAAACATCAATTAAGACGCAAAACAATAATAATTGTTTAACACTACTTTTTAGAATTTAAATATGCCATATAAGCTTTCCACCCCGGGCACCATTTTGTATGCCATCTCCATAATTTTGCCCAAAAAGTATTTGGATTAGCTTCTGCTTTTTTCCTAAAACTGCAATTTTCGCATTTAATGCTCATTTAGTTTCCTTTTTTTTCGTAAAATAAAATATGTATAACGATAACACAATTGCAGTAATAAGCTGAATGTAAATAGGTGTGCTAAACAATTTATCGTTTATAATGCTTAAATTTATAAAAATATATTTTGCTACATAATACACCACTTTGCTTAATATTATAGCAATTATTGCAGAAATAAAAAGATTATATTTTTTAGATAGATACAAAAACAAAATCACGTTTGTAAATAATTCCATTACAATTAATCCGCTTTTTGCAAAAACAGGATGTGAGGAAACTAAAAATGAAAATATGGGTAATGTTAATGCTAATATCACAGCATTTTCTTTTTTAGTATGCACTAAAGATAATAAAACAATTATCCTCATCGGATCTATATAATAAACAGGAAAAGAGAACAAATGCGATATTGCAGGTAAAAAATATACAATTACTAATGCAAAACTACTATAAATAGTAGATGTTATTAAATCTTTGCTTAAAGCAATTTTTGGTGTTGTTTCCATCTTTAAACCTTATTATTTAGCAAAATAAAAAATACCATAATTTTTAAACTTTTGCAATAAAATATCTGTAATTTTATTTAAAATTTATTATATTAAGAAAACACAAAAATATAAAAGTTATGAAAAGGCGAGATTTTTTAAAGACCACAATAGCCGCTTCACTCGGCACCGTTGCACTTGGCAACTTTACTAATATTTTAGGTAATATTGGTAATCTTGCTGCTAATCCATACGATTTAGTAGCAGTTAAAGGGGCTATGCCCGATAAAATGTTTGACCTTGCTATAGAAAGCTTAGGCGGCATGGCTAAGTTTGTAAAAAAAGGTGCTCGTGTTGTTGTTAAACCTAATATTGGTTGGGATGTTGCACCCGATAGAGCCGCTAATACTAATCCTTTGCTTATTAAAAGAATTATTGAGCACTGCTTTAATGCCGGTGCTAAAGAAGTGGTTGTTTTTGATAACACTTGCGATGAATGGACAAGGTGTTATAAAAATAGTGGTATTGAACGCGCCGTTAAAGATGCTGGCGGTAAAATGGCTCCTGCTAATACAGAAGGATATTACCAAAAAGTTAAAGTTTCTAAAGGTAAACGACTTACTGAAACTAAAGTTCACGAGCTTATTTTATCTTCAGACGTTTTTATTAATGTTCCTGTTCTTAAAAACCATAGTAGCGCTAAACTTACTATGGCTATGAAAAACCACATGGGGATTGTTTGGGATAGAGGCTATTGGCACCGTAACGACTTGCACCAGTGCATTGCAGATTTTGCTGGCTATAAATTACCAGACTTAAATGTTATAGATGCTTACAACGTTATGATGCAACACGGTCCGCGAGGCCTTGGTAAAGAAGATATTGTTAAAATGGAATCCCTTTTAGTTTCATCTGATATTGTTGCTATTGATGCCGCTGGCGCTAAACTTTTTGGATTAGACCCTGCTGACGTACCTTATATTAAACTTGCTAACGACGCCGGTGTTGGCAAAATGTATTTAGATAAACTAAAAATTAATAGAATAAAAGTTTAATCTTTTTTCTCTTTTTATTTTTATTAATTAATTCAGGTTTAATTTGTCTGCTAAAATTTCTGTTATTATTATTAATTATAATTCCTCGCTTTATACTATTAATTGCGTTAACTCTGTTATTAAACATACTAATAACAATTTAAATTTCGAAATTATTGTTGTAGATAATAATTCTTCAGTAGACCAAAAACAATTATTACATCAATTACCTAACGCTGATAATATTAAAGTAGTTTATAGCAAAATTAATTTGGGCTTTGCTGCGGGTAATATGTATGGCGTTCAGTTTGCTAGTGGGGATTATTATTTATTCTTAAATAACGACTCCATTTTTATTAAGGACTGTTTATCTTTGTTTTATAATTATTGCGTTAGTAATCCAAATACTGCATTAGTATCTTCTTACACCCAAAACGAAGATGACGAATTGCAATTTAATTATTCCCACTTTCCAACTATTAGCAGCAAGTTTTTTGGTGTTTCTATATCTAAACTTTTTAATAATGTAAATTATCCAGCTAAACAAAATATCCATAAGCAGCCTTTTAAGGTAGATTTAGTTGGCGGTGCTTTAATGTTTGTTAACGCTAAACATTTTGCATCGGTTGGCGGGTTAGATACCACTTTTTTCCTTTACTGCGAAGAAGAAGATTTAGCTTTACGTTTTACTAATGCCGGTTACGATGTGGTTATTATTCCAGAAGTAACTGTTAAACACTTTGGCAGCAAAAGCACAGAAAAATCTATTGAAATAAAAAAAGAGTTTTACATTTCTTTTCTTTACTTTTATAAAAAACATTATGGTTTTATTAAAACATCTTTATTAAAGCTTTATTTAGTGTTAAAACTTACTAAAAAGGTTTTTTATAAAGATACCCTTAAATTAATTCTTTTTATTTTATCTGGTGCCCACTTAAAACATAGCTTAAGACATAAACAATTATTAAGTTAATGCTAATTTAGTTTTTTATTCATCTTCTTCTTCCTCTTCTTCGTCGGCTATTTCTTCTTTAATTATATTACCATCTTCATCAACATTCATATTTTGCGTTAAAAATATATCATCAACACACGATATCTTTTCATCTGTATTTGCTATTATTTCAAAGTATTTTTGTTCTGGAAATTTTGTCAATTCATCTTCTGTTATATAACCTTTTTCTAATTGTTCTTTTTCCCATTTAAGTCTTTCTTTGCACCAAACACATAACCCTAAACTAATACATTCCGGTTCTTTAATGTATAACCTATCTCTAAAATAATATGCGCGTCCACATAATTTACAAAATACTAATTGCACTGTAAAAGGAGCAATTACACGATTGCATTCAAAACATATTTTACCCGGTTTTTTATGCGGATCTGGTGGTGTTTTGCGAGTAACGCAATTATCCATTGGGCACTCCCCAAAATTGTATACCATCATAAGCCTTTACCTTCTTTTACTTTAATGTAATACATCTCTTGCTGCTCTATCTACAATTAAATTTAAGCCTCTATGAGCTTCTACTTTTATAAAAATTACACTTATGTTATTTTCCTTAACAATTTTATCATAACGGTTTTTTAATTTAATAATATTTGGATTTTTGCTATTCCATCTATTTAAAAATAAAGATTGGATACCTACAAAATCATAATAAATTACTACTCTATTTATATTATTTTTAGCAGCATATTCTATTGCTTTTAAAACTGCAAATAATTCACCAAATAGTTGACCTTTTTTTATATATCCTATTTTATATAATACACCTGTTTTAATATACGATATTGTGTTATTTTCAACTATTCCAAATGCCCAGCTTACTTTATTATTATAAAACGAACCATCTGTGTATATATGTACCATAATTATTATGTTTATTTAGTTAATTAATTTTTACTTTTCATTTCAATTAAAACCTAATAACTTACAAAGAACATAAAACCATAATAACTACAGTATTATTTATTTTTCTAACTAATTAGAGCTTTTAAATTGTATTTTTTCCAATTAAATTTTTTAACTACAGACGATAGACGGAAGATGATAGATGGGAGATTAGGCAATTAGTGACAAGTGACGCGTAACGCGTTATTGGTGAGCAGTGAATGGTGAATTGTGAATAGTGAATGGTGAATGGTGAATAGCTACTAGTTACCAGCTACTAGTTACTAGTAAATAGTGATGAGTGACAAGTTTTTAGTTACCAGTTTTTATCTTTCTAAAAATACTAATCTAATTCTATATAATTAAAACAACTCACCCTCGGTCCCTCTCTTATAAAGAGAGGGATGACGCTATTAATGCAATTACAATTTTTATTTAAGTACAAACTGCAAAACCGGTTCCCCTCTCTTCGTAAGAGAGGGGTTAGGGGTGAGTTTCCCAATCAATCTTATATGGATAGACAATAGCTATTTGTTAACAGTTACTAGCTACCAGCTACTAGTTACTAGTTACTAGTGACGCGTGACAAGTTTATTAGTGAACAGTGAATTGTGAATTGTGATTAGTAAATAGTGAATAGTAATTAATAACTTGTTTTTGATTTCTATCTATTAAAACTACCAAAATCTTTTCTTATATTCAGCAATTTTAATGCTAAGCTACTAGTAGCTGGTAACTAGTAACTAGTAGCTTAAAAACCAATCCTTGTTTTAATGGAATCAGCACTCGAAC
>CAZYZX010000013.1:81791-93534 GCA_964652025.1 uncultured Melioribacteraceae bacterium | reverse complement strand
GTTCGTGAGGCGATTCCATTAAAACAAGGATTGGTTAATAGTGACTTGTGACTAGTGAATAGTGACAAGTAACGAAATACAAAAGTTGCTGCTTACGTATTAAAATTTGTTGATTTTAGAAGAGTAAAAGCAAAAATAGTTGCTAATCACAATTCACTAGTAGCTATTCACTATTCACCATTCACTATTCACTGCTCACTAATAAACTTGTCACTCGTTATGCGTTACTTGTCACTAATTGCCTAATCTTCCATCTATCATCTGTAGTCTATCATCTGTAGTCTATCGTCTATCATCTGTAGTCTATCATCTGCCGTCAATAATAAATTTCGCCAAAAAAATAAGAAGTTGCGACCAAATAGTCGAAAAAATGGATAAAAAGTATAAAAAAATGCATAAAAAAGCATTGGCACACCTTTTGCAAAAAAGAGGTTAAAACAAATTAATTAACCAAAAACAAGAGGTGTAAAATGAAAAAAGTAGTTATGTTACTTGCAATTTTATTTGCTGCATTAACAATTGGATGCAGTGAAAACGTATCAACCGGTACAAGCAGTGGATTAACATACGATGGCGAAAGCTATCAAGCCACACTAAGCGATATAACACTAAGTAAGTTTGCTTACGAGGATTTAAGCGATGACGAAAAAGCAAGTTTAAAATACATGAGGGAAGAAGAAAAGCTTGCACGCGATGTTTACTTATACTTTTTTGAAAAATACAACTTGCCAGTATTTAGAAACATAGCAAATAGCGAACAAGCACACACAAATGCAATTAAATACTTGCTAAACAAATATTCAATTACAGATCCTGTTACCAATGATGAACGCGGAGTATTTACAAATACAGATTTGCAAGCATTGTATAACAACCTAATTCAAATGGGTAATGTTTCTGATGTTGAAGCATTAAAAGTAGGTGCATTAATAGAAGAAGTAGATATTGTAGATTTACAAAATGGCTTAAGCAATATAGATAATGCAGATATAACATTTGTTTACAATAATCTAATGAAAGGAAGCGCTAATCATCTAAAAGCTTTTACAAGAAACTTATCTTTTAGAGGAATTAATTACACACCAACTAAATTAAGCGAAAGTACATACCAAGAAATAGTTAAATAAAAAGATAAAAGCCTAGTTAATTAGTTGATAGTTGAATTCACCCCACTACAGCTTAACGTATGGGGTGAATTTTTTATTTTAAAATAGTTAGATATAGATAAATGAAAATTAAGTAATGTAAAAAATAAATTTGAAAAACAATAACAGTTGATTTTATATAATATTTTTAGCTAATTACTAAATTATTTAAAAATAATTAGTAATGTTTATATGAAAAAGTTTTATTACCCAATAATAGCAAAACTAATATATAGATATGCCAATCTATTTATAACTTTTGTATTATTAACACACCTTGTAATATTTATAATAGTACCAGAAAAAAATTACAGTTATTTACCGCTGGGCTTAATTAACATAATATTAATATATATAGTAAATAGATTTTATTTTACAAACTATAAATATTTTCCATATGATATTAATGCAGATGAAAGAAAGTTAGAAGTAAGGAATTTTGTAATAAATAATAGAGTAGAAGAGATATATTATAATAAAATAGAAAAATTAGAAGGAGGGATATTTAGCCGCAAACCAAGTACTCCAATTTACATTTTTTATGATAATGGCAAAAAGATAGGAATAAATACGCACTTAAAAGATTTTAACAAGCTTTTAACAATGATATTACAAAATGTAAGAGAAGATGTTTATCAATCAACGCTAAATAATATGAAAATAAAAGCGGAAGAAGATTTAAGCAAAGTTAAAACAAAAATAAATAATGCTAAAAAGAAAAAGATAAAAAATAAAAAATAACAAGCGCCAAAAATGAACGTCTAAATAAATAAATTAATTTATTTAGAAACAGATAAAGGACAAACATGAAGGCAATAAAATTATTATTAATTATAGTAACACTACATATAAATATTAATGCGCAACATTATATTATAAATGGTAAAATTAGTGATAAACAAAACGGAATGGGCTTGTTATATGCAAATTTAAGAGTGCTAAATAGCAATATTGGAACATCTGCTAATGCAGAAGGGAAATATGAACTAAAATTAGAAAAAGGGACATATAAATTTGTAGCCTCATATATTGGGTATATATCAGATACAATAACAGTTAATTTAGTTAGCGATAAAACAATAAACTTTAGTTTAATGCCGGTATCAATAAATTTACCAGAAGTAACAGTTTTACCGGGCTATAATCCAGCTATACCAATAATTAAAAAAGCTATAGAATATAAAAATAAAAGAGAAAAAGAATTATTAAGTTACGAGTTTACTGCTTACACAAAAGGAGCAATAAGAACCACACAAAAGATGCAGGCAGGGAATAATAGTATATCATTAGGCGTTGGTAAAGATGATGACACTACAGCATTAAGTATAGCAGGAATATTAGAAAACCAGAGCAAGGGTTACTACAAAAAGCCAAATAATTATAAAGAAGAAATAATAGCAAGAAAACAATCCGCAAATTTTCCATCATCAATAAACTTATTAACGGGGGGTAGGATAATACAGAACTTTTATATAGATGACATAAGGTTTTTTGATAGACCGTTACCTAGCCCAATTAGTAACGATGCCATTGATTACTACTACTATTATTTAGAAGATAGTTTAGCAATGGATAACAATAAAGTATATAAAATATATTTTGCACCAGAAAAAGATTACTACCCAGGTTTTGCAGGACATATATATATAATAGATAGTATATATGCATTAATTAAAACCGATGTTACACTAAACAAAGCAGCTAACACTGGTGGCCTTTTTACAAAAATTAATATTTTTCAACAATATATACCTTTTGCAGGTAATATATATTTACCAATAGACTATAGATTATTTGTTGAAGCTAATGTGTTAGGTTTGGCAAGAATAGGATTTGAATTAAACAGTATAATGTATGATTATAAAGTTAACACAGAAATAAAAGATGATTTTTTTGATTACGCAATAATAACCGTAATGCCAGATGCAGATAAAAGAGATTTAAGTTATTGGGAAAGTGTGCAAACAATACCAAATACAATAGAAGAAAGCGAAGCATATAAAAGGATAGATAGTTTAGAAGCAATACCAAAAACATTTTGGGATAAGTTTTCGTTTTTAGATACAAGAATTGCACTTAATGATACATTATCTATAAGCGGACCGTTAGATATTTATTCTTTTAACAAGGTAGAAGGACATGGGTTAAATTTTGGCTTGGAATTTAGAACATTATTAGACTCTCGTTTATATGGAGGCTTTAATTTTGGTTATGGTTTTAGTGATAAAAAATTTAAGTATGAAATAAACAATAAATATTACTTAGGTAAATATAGAACAAGCAGTTTAAGTTTTAATATATATGATAAAACGCAATCACTGTTCGAAGAATCTGTGGATTATGGAAAATTTACATCTACAATATTAAGTTTATTTACAAAATACGATTTTAGAAACTATTATCGTAGCAAAGGTTTTACATTTGAGGCAAAATCTATGGTGTTTCCGTTTTTAACATTATCTGTTGGTTTGGTAAATAACACAGATTATACTTTAATAAACAGAACAGATTTTTCGTTTTTTAAGAAAGATAAAAAATATTCGCCAAATTTAAGTATAAATGATGGAAAAACAGTTGGGTTAACAAGTGGTTTTGCATTAGATTTTAGACCATATATAATAGATGGTTTATTTATAAGAAGAGTAGGATTTAGAAACTTTTATGCAAATTTAAGTGGGGATATAATATATAGTAATAATAAATTAATAAAAACAACAAGCAATTTTGGATTATATAAGCTTAATTTAAATGGAAGATTAAATACTTTTAGAAGTGCATCATTAAGATTTGAGCTAAACGGGATAAATTCTTTTGGTAAAGTACCGGTGCAATATATGTATTCACTACCGGGTAATATATCGTCTGCGGGTAAAGATTTTTCATTTAGAACTTTAGGCGTAGGAGAAGTATTTGGGGATAAAGTTGCAACGGGCTTTATAGAACATAATTTTAGAGACGAATTATTTAAGATTTTAGGTTTACCGTTATTAAAAAGCTCTGAAATTAATTTAAGCGTATATTTAAATGCTGCAATTACTAATATAAGTAATACTACTAGCGAATATATACCATATGGCTCTGTAAAGTTTTTGCATCCATTTTACGAAGCGGGCTTTAGTTTAGGTCATACCCTTTTACCAATAAAGTTAGAGTTTACGTGGAAATTAAATTATAAAAACAAAAACAATTTTGTAATAGGAATAAATACAGTATTATTATAAATGAAGGAAATTATGGATAATTATTTATGTGTATTAGGAAGTACAAGCAGCGGTAATAGTACCGTAATATGGAACGAAGAAGAGGCAATATTAATAGATTGTGGTTTTTCGGTAAAATATTTTGATGAAACGCTAAGCAAATTGAGGATTAATTACAAAAGTATAAAAGGGGTGTTATTAACGCATCTACATAACGACCATATTAATTTATCGTTTATAAAAAAAATGCATGAGTTAAAAATTCCGCTTTATGTACATCAAAAGAAAAAAAAGATGTTAGAAAACAGAAAAGATATATTTAGAAAGATGCTAAAAGATAATTTAGTAAACGAGTTTGAGCAAGAAGAGTTTAATATATCTAATTTCAAGATAAAAGGATTTGAGGTGCCGCACGATGTACCCGGTGGATGCTATGGGTATAATATTTTTGTAAATAATGGAGAAAGCAGAAAAAAAATTAGTTACGCAACAGATATAGGATATGCAACAACTTTGGCAGAGGAAAGTTTTAAAGATAGCCATTTAATAGTAATAGAAAGCAACCACGATGTTACAATGTTAGAAAACAGCAAACGAGATGAGTCGTTAAAAATCCGAATAAAAAATATTGGACATTTAAGCAACGAGCAAAGTGCTAATTTTATAGAAAATGTATTAAAAAGCTCTAATATATTACCCAGTGTTATTATGCTTGCACATATTAGTGAAGAGTGCAACACCCATTACTTGGCATCAATTACAATGATAAATAAACTTAAGAAAAATAACTATAATAATATAAAAGTAGAGTTAACAAACAAAAATACAATTAGCAACATAATTAAAATATAGGGCAAAATGGAAAAAATAAGAGGCACATTTTATAGGTATTTATTTTACAACGAGCAAAATGGGTATTCTATAATACGTCTTACAAATGGAGAAGTTGTAAAAGGGACCCTTCCAAAGCTTAACGAAGGAGACCAATTAGAACTTGAGGGCAACTATACAATAAACCCCAAATATGGTAAACAATTTGAAATTGTAACATATCAAATCTTTTACCCCAAAGATTCTTCAGGTATATTAAAATATCTATCTAGTGGTTTAATTAAAGGAATAGGTGAAAAGACCGCCCAAAAAATATATGACGCACTAGGAGAAAATGTATTAGAAATATTAGAGGATAATTTTGATATTTTGTTAGAGAAAAAATTAGTACCCAAAACTAAATTTAATGAGATGAAGGAAAGTTGGCTGCAACACTCCGAAACGCGCCAAGCAATGGTTTATTTACAATCGTTTGGGGTAACGCCAAGTAATGCAGTGCGAATATCTAAATACTATGGAAATAACACTATAAACATTGTAAACGAAGATCCATATAGACTTTGCTACGAGGTTTGGGGAATAGGATTTAAAACAGCAGACTCAATAGCATTTAAATTAAATTTTGGTGAGCATCATCCTAAGCGATTAGAAGCAGCAGTAATTTATATTTTATCAGAAGCAAATAACGATGGGCATGTTTATTTATATGAAAACGAATTATATAAAAAAGCATACGAGTTATTAAATTTTAATTTATCTGATGATGCAATAATTATTAATAACTTACTTAAGCAAAAAAGAATAGTTATTAAAGATGATAGAGTTTATTTAGCACAAATATTTTATGCAGAGCGCAAAATAGAAAGAATATTGTATAATATGGGAAAAGAGGAAGAAAAGCTAACCGAATTAGATAAAAAATATATAGAAGAAATTAAAAACAATTTTAGCGAAGAACAAGTAGAAGCAATAATCCACTCCTTAAAACATAATTTGTTAGTTTTAACGGGTGGACCTGGTACGGGTAAAACAACAACTTTAAAGGGGATAATATCGCTTTATATAAAAAAAGAAAAAACAATAATGCTTGCAGCGCCAACAGGTAGGGCAGCAAAGCGTATGACCGAAATAATAGGCTTAGAGGCAAAAACTATTCATAGGTTATTAGGATATAATCCAAACAGTAACGATTTTACATATAATGAGTATAATAAATTAACTACAGATTTACTAATTATTGATGAAGTATCTATGATAGATACTTATTTAATGTATCATTTAATGTGTGCAATAGATCCAAAAACCACATTAATTTTTATTGGTGATGTAGACCAATTGCCATCTGTTGGTGCGGGTAATATTTTACACGATTTAATTAATAGCGGTAGAATTAATTATGTAAAACTTACTAAAATTTTTAGGCAAGCAGAAACAAGCAAAATTATTACTGCAGCACATGCTGTTAATAAAGGAATAATGCCGGATATATATTCTAAGAAAAGCGATTTTGTTTTTATTGAAGAAAACGACCCTTCTATTATTGTAGAAAAGATTAAAGAGCTTGCCATTAATGTTTTACCAAAAAAACATAATTTTAATTTAAGTGATCATATTCAAATACTTGCCCCAATGTATAAAACAGAAACAGGGGTTAATAATCTAAATTTAATATTCCAAGAAATTTATAATAAAAACGACTTTGTTATAACTTTTGGAGAAAGAAAATTTAAGCTAAATGACAAAGTAATGCAGATAAAAAATAATTACGATAAAGGTGTATTTAATGGTGATGTTGGGTATATACAGCACTATGATAATAAAGAAAGAATTGTAACAATAAATTTTGATGATAATTTTGTACAATACAAATTAGAAGAGTTAGATGAAATTACATTAGCATATGCGGTTACGGTGCATAAAAGCCAAGGTAGCGAGTACCCTTGCGTAATTATGCCTTTAACAACAAGTCATTATATTATGCTACAAAGAAACCTTTTATATACTGCTATTACCCGCGCTGCAAAACTGCTTATAATTATTGGAGAGCCGCGCGCCTTAAAAATTGCTGTTGATAACAATAAAATTAAACAAAGAAATTCATCTCTATTTAAATTTAACTTGTTAGAAGATTATGAACATATTGATGTTAATTAATACTGATTTTGCTGAGGAATATTATAATAATTGTATTTATATAATTAATAGTAATATAGATAATAGAACTAAAGTTAGAGATTTAGGAAAATTATTAAACGAAATATTAAATAATATTTTAATTAAGGAAAACCGAAGCTTTAACAACACTACCACAAAGCTATTTTATATTAAAGATAAATTTAGTTTAGATTTAGAAAAATTTAATAAACTAAATCAATCTGCAATTTTTATATCTAAATCCAACCGAAATAAAAAGTTTAAAGTTTACAATAATCAAGTTTTTTATATTGTTAAAGCAGTTGCTAATTTAATTAATTTATTTTCTAGTTTAAGCATTCCAGAAGAAATAAATAATTTAAATGCTGTTGATTACTTATTTAAATTAGATGAAAGAGAAAGCCTAAAAACTGATGAACCAATAAAAGTAATAGTAAAAAATATTACTCAGGTAGATAATCAAATTAGCTATTTGTGCAATGTTTATGAAAGTGATGAGGAAATAACAGTTTTATTAAACAATAATACAAGTAGCAATTTGGAATATTTTAACTATTTAAAAAACATTCCACCCTTTACAAAAATCTATTTTTTTAGTTTAAAAAAATCCCTTACAAAAGAAAACGTATATTACACAAATATAAACGATTATTTTGTAATAGAACCCGATTTTTTGATTGATGTTAGTGATATATCAAGTTGCTTTATGCTAAATGGCAATAATTATAAGATGTTTTTTTGGGATAAAATGTTTTTTAGCCAAAGCAATAAAAGCACAATAAGGGGAAATATAGTAAATAATATTTTAGATTTATGCATTACAGAAAAAAGCGAGGATTTTGAATATTTGTTTAACAAGGCTGCCGAAAAAAATTTAATGGCAATTTCTATGTTAAGCGAACAAGATTATGAGGAAATAAAATCTGAAGTAAAGGAGTATCATTTTAACCAGTTAATAAAGTTTTCTAAATATTTATTGGAATTAAAAGAAAAACAAAACATAATAATTTCTATAGAGCCAACATTTTATAGCGAGTTGCACGGTTTACAAGGACGTTTAGACGTGATGGTGCAGTTTATAGATGAGCCGGAAAGAATAGAGATAATAGAATTAAAATCTGGTAAACCCGCTAATAGTGGGGTTTGGAAAAACGAAGAGATGCAAGCTATTGGATATGATTTATTAATACAAAGTGTGTTTGGGGTAGGCAGAAAAGGAACTAATAATATATTTTATTCTAGAGCTACAGATAAGATGTATCGAAACATAAAACGAACAATAGAAAGCGAAGTTGCTTTTTGCAAAGTTAGAAATTTAATAATGTGCGAAATATTAAAACAAGCAGAAGGTGATTTTTCGCTTTATGATTCTTTTAATACTAACAACTTTGGTAATGCACCAAATTATCTTATAAACAACATTTTAACATTTTATAATACATATAGTTTAGCAGATAATTTATCTAAAAAATATTTTTGTACATATACTGCTTTTATTTGGAATGAATTATTATCTGCTAAATTAGGAAATAGAGCAAGAGAGCAGGATGCCGAAGCAGGGTTTTCTGCTCTGTGGTTAAATGATGTTGAAGAAAAAAAAGAAAGATTTAATATAATAGATAATCTAACTTTTAAAGAATATGATGAAAAAGAAAAAACGTATATTTTTAAATATGATGGCGTAGTATCTAATTTTAGAAAAAATGATATTGCAATTATATATAAATATAGTGATGATTATATAAATCCAATTAAGCAGCAAATTTATAAATGTTCAATAGAAGATATTACTAATGATGAGTTAAAAATATCTTTACGTAACGAGCAGCCAGAAACTAATATTTTTAATTTAGATGAAACTTATAGCGTAGAGCATGACCTATTTGATAAAAACTATTATGGAATAATTGCCTCCCTTTTTAATTTTTTAAATAAACCATTAGATAAGAAGGAACTTTTATTAGGCAAAAAATTACCAGCTCAAAGCAATAAAGAATTAAATTTAGAAAACTATAACCAATACTATGTAAATAAATCTACTTTAGCTAAAAACTATTTTTTACTACAAGGACCTCCAGGTACAGGTAAAACATCTACATTTTTAATTAATTACATTAGTGATTTATATTTTAATACTAATCTTAATATAATGATAGTTACTTTTACCAATCGTTCTTTAGAAGAAATTATAAAGCATTTGCAAAAAGTAAATTTTAAGTTTGCATTAGTATCTAGCAGTAGTGATGAGGAATATTCGTTTAAGACCATATTAAAAGAAAACAAATTTAGCCCAAAACCTTTTGAAGGATACAGAATTTGTTTAGCCACAGTATCTTCTTATTTATTATATCAAAACGAAATAAATTATCATTTTAAAGTAAATACTTTAGTAATAGATGAGGCTTCGCAAATAGCAGAGTATCAGATAATAGGAGTTTTAGGCAATTTTGATAAATTTGTTATGATAGGAGACCAAAACCAATTGCCGGCTATATCCGTACAATCAGATGAATTTTGTAAACTTTATGATGAAGAGTTAAATAATATTGGAATTTATAATTTAAAAGATTCCTTTTTTGAACGTTTATTTAATATTTGCAAAAAAAACAATTTAACTAATAATTACGATATATTAGTTAAGCATTATAGAATGCATAATGATATAGCAGAATTAATAAATAAAAACTATGATAATAAACTTATTTGTGGAAGTGAACAGCAACAAGCAGAAGACAATTTATTTAAAGATATAGAATTGTTTGGCAAAACGCTATATAATAATAGGGTTATATTTATTGATGTAAAAAATAAAAGCAATTATAGAAATTCTTGTATAGAAGAAGCGGAAGTAACCAAAATAGTTATTGAAAAACTATCAGAAAAGTTAAAAGAAATTAATGAAGATACGTTTGGAATTGTTACCCCGTTTAGGGCACAAATAACATTATTACGAAATAAGCTTAGCAAAAATCCTTTTTTAGATAAAATACAAATAGATACAATAGAGCGTTATCAAGGTTCAGAAAAAAAGATTATTATAATTTCCTTTGGTGTAAGTGCAAAATATCAGTTAAGTAGTATTTCATCATTTAATAGTATAGGCAAATTAGATAGGAAATTAAATGTAGCTTTAAGCAGGGCAAAAGACTACTTAATTTTAATTGGCAATTACGATATATTAAAATTACAACCACACCTTAACGAGGTTTTAGAATATATTAAAAAAAGGTTTATTTTTATAAATTATAGTTAAATTTAATTTGACTAAAGAAATTTTTATAATTAAATTGTAATGCTATTATTATAGCGAATAAAAAAAATTTAGGGGGAAGTAGTGTTAAATTCTATAGAAGATAATAGTTATAACAGTGAAAAGATAGAGTTTGACATAATATTTGATAATATGCAAGAGGGTTTTGCCTTACATAAAATGGTATATGATAACGAAGGCAAAGCAATAGATTACGTTTTGCTTGATATAAATAAAGCTTTTTCTACACATACTGGTTTAGATATTAATAAAGTAAGAGGTCAATTAGCAAGCAAAATTTATGGAGTTAATCCCCCACCATTTTTAGATATTTATGCAGAAGTAGCCGCAACAGGCAAACCATATAAGTTTGAAAACTATGCTCCAGCATTAGATAGATATTATTCAATCTCTGCATTTTCTCACAAAAAAAATTATTTTGCTACAGTATTTTTAGATATTACTGAAGAAAGGCAAAAAGAAAATATTATAAAAAAACAAATAACTGAACTTGAGACAAAAAATGCAGAGTTAGAGCGGTTTGCATATACAGTATCTCACGATTTAAAAAGCCCATTAATTACCATTAAAGGTTTTTTGGGAATGATACAAAGCGATTTAGAAAGCCAACGTTACGATAGAGTGCAAGGAGATTTAACAAGAATTAATAATGCTGCAGATAAAATGCAAGGGTTATTAGAAGATTTGTTAGAACTAAGCAGAATTGGCAGAATTATTAATCCTCCTTCTAAGTTTTCTTTAACAGAAGTAGCTAAAGAAGCAGTAGAATTGCTAAACACTGCCGTTAACAATCAAAATGCTAAAATAATAATTTGTGAAAATATGCCAATTGTTTTTGCAGATAAAATTAGAATTAGAGAAGTTTTTCAAAATCTTATTGAAAATGCAATAAAGTTTAAAAAGGATAATGAAGAAATAATTATAGAAATTGGATGCCATAAAAATGATTATAATTCCTATTGTTATGTTAAAGATAATGGTATTGGTATAGAAGAAAATTATTTAACTAAAATATTTGGACTTTTTGATAAATTAAATCCTAAGACAGAAGGAACAGGTATAGGTTTAGCAATAGTGAAACGAATTATAGAGCTACATGGTGGTAAAATTTGGGCAGAAAGCAAAGGGCTTGGTTATGGCAC
>CAZYZX010000013.1:0-81691 GCA_964652025.1 uncultured Melioribacteraceae bacterium | reverse complement strand
TAGAGCTACATGGTGGTAAAATTTGGGCAGAAAGCAAAGGGCTTGGTTATGGCACTACTTTTAATTTTACCTTACCAATAATAGATAATTAATTAAATAATCAAAAGGCATGAAATGAAAGGGGAATATATAACAATTTTATTAATAGAAGATAACGAGGACCACGCAGAACTTGTTAAAAGAAGTTTTGAAGAAAATGTGGTTGCAAACAAATTAATACATCTTAAAGATGGAGCAGAAGCAGAAAACTATTTGTTTAATAGTGAAGAAATGAAAGATAAGAAAAATTATCCAAATCTAATATTATTAGATTTAAGATTACCTAAGGTTGATGGTTTAGAAATTTTAAAGAGGATTAAAACAAATGATAAACTAAAAAATATTCCTGTTGTTGTTTTAACTTCTTCGCAAGCAGAAAAAGATTTAATAACAGCTTACTCTAATTTTGCAAATAGTTATTTAGTTAAACCACTTGATTTTTATAAATTTACTAATATGATGAAAACCCTGGGCTTTTATTGGTTGGGTTGGAATGTTAATCCTTTTGTTGAATAAAAAATAATACTTTATGGATGCTAAAATTCTTTTACTTGTTGAAGATGATGAATCACATGTAGAGTTAATTAAACGCGGTTTAGAAAAATCTGAGCAAAATTTTGAAATTATTCATGTAAGCACCATAAGTGAGGCTAAAAATCATTTAGCTCAACTTAATCCAGATATTATTTTATCAGACTGGCGGCTTCCGGATGGTGATGGAGTTGAATTACTAAAAATGTCTAAAGAAGTAAAAAATATACCAGTAATTATTATGACTGGATTTGGGAATGAAAAATATGCAGTAGAGGCAATGAAACTAGGTGCAATGGATTATATAGTGAAAACACCCGAGATATTATTAAACATGAGTAATGTTCTTAATAGAGTGCTAAGAGAATTTGAACTTATTGAAACTAATAAAAGAATAAAAAGTGAACTCAATAAAAACGAAGAAATGCTAACCAAAATTTTTAACAATGCTATAGATATAATTTTTGTTAAAAATAGGGATAAAGAATATGTAACGGTTAATAAAGCTTTTTTAGATTTATATAATTTAGAGTTAGAAGAAGTTATAGGTGAAACAGATAATAGCTTAACCTTAAATGTAGATAATTACCAATCTGAGGAAACAGATAATAAGGTTTTACGTGGTGAAACAGTAAATATATTAGTAGAGGTTTTAGTAAAAGATAAAACTAAAATACTAAATATTATAAAATCTCCGTTATACGATACAAACAAAGAAGTATCTGGAATATTTGGAATAGGTAGAGACATTACAGAAATAGAATTGCAAAAAAATAATTTACGCAAGTTATTTAAAGCAGTAGAGCAAAGCCCAGCGGGTATAATTATAGCAAACGAGTTTGGTAAAGTACAGTTTATTAATAAAAGATTTACCCAAATAACTAATTATACCGAGGAAGATATTATAGGTAAAACACCTGTTCTTGTTCAAGAAAACCCAGAACTAAAAGATGAGTGGTTGAAATTAAAGACGGGTGAAATTTGGACTAAAGAAATATATAATAAAAAGAAGACTGGAGAGCACTATTGGAGTAATGTAGCTGTAGCACCTATAACCAATGACGATGAAAAAATTATAGGTTTTGTTGGCATTATAGAAGATACCACCGAAAAGAAAGAGTTTGAAAAAGAGTTGATTAAGGCAAAAGAAGAAGCTATAAAAGCCGATAAACTAAAATCGGAATTTTTAGCTCAAATGTCTCACGAAATTAGAACACCAATAAATACAATTCTAAGTTTTTCAAGTTTGCTTAAAATGGAAATAGAAGATAAAATTGATAATGATTTTAGTGTGATATTTGAAATGATGGAAATTAGCGGTAAAAGAATAATTAGAACCATAGATTTGTTGTTAAATATGAGTGAACTACAAACAGGTTCTTTTAAACCAATTCCACAAGTTTTTGATGTTAAAAAGCGTGTTTTAGATATTATTTACAACGAAAATATAAACGATGCAAATAAAAAGAATTTACAATTTATTATACAAAACAGACTTTCTGATAATAAATTATATGGTGACGAGTATAGTATTCATCAAATTATCTCTATATTAACAGAAAATGCAATAAAATTTACAGAAAAAGGAGGAGTTGAAGTAGTAGTATATAAAGATGAAAAACAAAATATTATATTTGAAGTAAGAGATACGGGTATAGGAATTTCTGAAGAATATATGAAAAACTTATTTACACCATTTAGTCAAGAAGAACAAGGATATAGCCGCAAATTTGAAGGGAACGGATTAGGATTAGCAGTTGCCAAAAGGTATTGTGAATTAAATAATGCAACAATAACAGTAACAAGTAAAAAAGGCGAAGGATCTGTATTTAAAGTAAGCTTTCCGCATAAATATTAAAAATATTGTATATAAACGCAAAAAAAATATTGTATAAAAAATTAAATAAAAATATATAACTAAATTAATTAAAGTTAGTTAATTTATTATTAAAATAATTCCTAAAAATTTTTAAAAAAATGAATAAAAAAATATAAAAAGTTTGCTTATAATTTTTTTTTGCTATAATTTAGTATTTAGGTTAAAAATATCTTTTAATGATATAAATGATAATGTAACGACACGAAGACAACAAATCTAAGGGAGAAACAGTATATGAGGAAATTTTTACTCCTTAACGTACTAACAATACTTCTATTTACGTTAAATCTAATGGCGGGCACCACGGGTAAATTAACTGGAGTTGTAAAAGATGCAACAACAGGTGAACCGCTTGCCGGTGTTAACGTTATGTTAGAAGGAACATCTATAGGAGCCGCAACAAATTCTGACGGCTATTTTGTAATTCTAAATATTCCACCCGGTACTTATACTTTAAAAGCATCTTTTATTGGTTACTCTACAGTAATAATAAAAGATGTGCGTATAATTATCGATCAAACAACTACTATTGATATTGATATGCAAGACACGTCGTTTCAAACAGGGGAAGTGGTAGTTGTTGCAACAAAACCAATAGTACAAAAAGACGTATCATCTAGCCGAGTAAGTTTGGATATTAAAGAAATCCAAAACATGCCGGTAGTTAGCGCTGCAAGTGTTATTGGTTTACAAGCAGGTATTCAAGGCTTAACAGTTCGTGGAAGTAGTGCAGACCAAACATCTTTTATGGTTAACGGTATTAACTTAAAAGATGAACGCGATAATACCCCTTTTACTGCTATTAGCTTTACATCTATTCAAGAAATTCAGGTTCAAACAGGTGGTTTTAATGCAGAGTTTGGTAACATACGCGCTGGTTTGGTTAACGTTGTTACTAAAGAAGGGGATAAAAGCAAATATAGCTTTACCTTTTTAGGTAGATATAGTGCACCCGGACAAAAGCATTTTGGGGATTCTCCAAACTCGTTCGATTCTTATTGGATTAGACCTTACTTAGATGATGCTGTTTGTTGGACAGGTACTAAGAATGGAAATTGGGATGCTTACACTCAAGCACAATACCAAGAGTTTAGAGGGTGGAATAAAGTTTCACAGGAATTATTAAGCGATAATAATCCTAATAATGATTTGACCCCAGAAGCTGCACAAAGATTATTTTTATTTCAACATAGAAGAGAAGTTGATATAACAAAACCAGATTATGACTTTGACATGAGTTTTAGCGGACCAGTTCCTGTAATAAGCAGTTACTTAGGAGATTTAAGATTTGCTGCATCTTTTAGAGGAACAAAAGAGATGTACTTAATACCTCTTTCAAGAGATTCTTATGAAGATAGAACGGTACAGTTAAAACTTACAAGCGATATACAACCGGGAATGAAATTAAGTGTAGAAGGATTAACAGGTTACCAAAAAGGTACAAACAGCAGCCGAAGTGGTGGACCGGGTTTATTCCGCTCTCCTAGTGGTATAGCAAGTGAAATGGATATAAGAAGTGGCGCAAGTTATTTGGATAGCAGAGTGTTTGCAACAGATTATTGGGGACCAAGCCAAATAGATAGGCATGCATTTGGTATTAAGTTTACTCACGTTTTAACCCCAACCACATATTACGAAATAAACTTAAACGAAGTTGGTTCTAAATACGATACAAACCCTGGTAGAAAACGCGATACTTCAAAAATTTACCAATTTGCAAATATGCGTGTAGATGAAGCGCCATTTGGTGTTTATAGTGGAACAAGCGCTGGTATCGGTTCATCTATGAATATGGGGTTAGGTTTTAGTAACAGTCGAGATTCTAGTAAAGTTACAACATACTCTGCAAGATTTGATTTAGTAAGCCAATTAGATAAATATAACAATATTAAAGCTGGTTTAGAGTTTGTTTACACAGATAATAACGTAAATTATGCATTAGTAGAGCCATCACTTCCTTCTAATAATACACAATCTAAATGGCATACTTTCCCAGTTAGAGGTGCATTATACATACAAGATAAGTTAGAGTTTGAAGGAATGATAGCAAACATCGGTTTGCGTTTAGATTACTCTCACGCAGGTGGCGAGTGGTATGTATTCGACCCATATAACCGTGCTCTATCGGGTGCGTTATCTAAGGGTATAGATACTTTATTAAGAAAAGAAAGCACAGAAAAAATTATAAATCTAAGTCCTCGTATTGGTATTGCATTCCCAATTACTGTAGATAGCAAATTATATTTTAACTACGGTCATTTTAGAAGCATGCCCGCACCAGAGGATTTATACTTATTAAGAAGAAGTCAAGTAAATAATTCTATTGTAAGAATAGCAGACCCAAATAATCCATTACCAAAAACAGTAGCATACGAATTGGGTTATGAACAAAACTTATTTGACCAATTTTTATTGCGTATAGCAGGTTATTACAAAGACGTTTCTGACCAAACAAGGTTAGTAACTTATACAAGTAGAGATAACTCTGTAAGTTACTCTATACCAAAGCCATATAATTATCAAGATATACGCGGTTTTGAAATAACTGCAACTAAAAATCGTGGCTTATGGGTACAAGGATTTATAAACTACACTTACGAAGTAGTAACAGGTGGAAACTTTGGCTTACCAAGCTATAACGAAAACCCAACAACACAAAGAGAAATAGAAAGAACAACATCTAACTTTAAGCAAACCAAACCTACTCCACGTCCTTATGCAAGAGCAAATATAGATTTCTTTACGCCTGCAGATTTTGGACCAGAGGTATTTGGTGTTAAATTATTAGAAGATTGGAGATTAAATTTTGTAATTTCATGGAAAGCGGGAACATATTTCTCTTGGACAGGACCTGGTGGAACAATGCCTGGTTACGAAAACAACATACAATGGAAAGATTATTACAATGTAGATATGCGTTTATCTAAAGCATTCCGATTTAAAGGATTAAGCGTAGAATTATTTATGGATATGACAAACGTATTTAACCATAAATACATGGATTACAGAGCAGGATTTGCTGATGCAAAAGATTTTGACGCATATATGAAATCATTACATTTACCGGATAATATTGCTGGTAAGTTTAATTATGGTAATATTCCTGGTGATGACCAACCGGGTGATTATCGTAAAGGTCCTTACATCCCTTGGGATGATAATGCAAGTGAAGCACAAAAGGACGAATGGCGTAAAAATAAATCGTATATTGATATGCCAAACTTAAGTTATTTAACATTCTTAAACCCAAGAAATATTTATTGGGGTTTAAGACTTACAGTAGATTTTAATTAGAGTGAGGCTAAGAATGAAATTTATGAAATTAATTAATATAAAAACAGCATTAGCGTTAACAATAGTTTTACTATTAGCTTTACAGGTAAACAATAATGCCCAGTTTAAGAATAGATGGATGAGCGCAGGTGCATTGCATAACTGGTATAGTGAAATTGGAAGTGAATTAGAAGAAGCTGGTTTTGTTAAAACCCAGCAAGAAGGTTTTTCTTGGCCCTCTATTTATCCATATCAAGATATGCAAGCAGCAAGAGGTATGTGGATAGGTGCAAAAAACTTTACAGATGAGAAAGGGGATTTTTATCCTTATAAGGTTGTTACTGCTGGGCCACGTAACCCTGCTATTTGGGCTTTCTATCCACAAGAATTTAAAATGGTTGGTAAATTTCCTTTAAGTGAAGTTTATGTAGATGGAAATTTAACATATCAAAAAGATGTTACATTAGATGAAATAGATAACTCGTTAGTTTTTGACCGTGAATTGCGTAATGTTGTTAATACGCAACTTGGTATAACAATGACAAGAACTATTAAGCAGTTTTCCCAACCATATAACGATAATTATATAATAGTAGAATACGAATTTAAAAATACGGGAAATACAGATGCTGACCCAGAAATAGAATTACCTAATCAAACATTAGAAGGTGTGAATATTTATTTTAGCCATCGTATGGCAGTAAATAAACAATCGCGTTATGTTATTGGTAACTCTACTGGTTGGGGTAAAAATACCATGATAGACTCTCGCGGAGATGGTGTTCATGTAGATCCACCAAATGAACAATTTAGAGCACAATTTTCTTGGCATGGTTATACAAATGAAAAAGAAGTTAGTTATGATAATATAGGTGCTCCAATTTGGGCAATTAATGCAAACTCTAAAAGATATTTAGACCCTGGTGATACTGTTGGAAGATTAGGTGCAACACAGTTTTGCGGTTATTTAACATTACATGCAGATAAATCAGCTACAGATAAAACGGATGATTTTAACCAGCCAACAACAACATTTTACGAAAACAGTGACGACTTGTTATTTTTAGCTGGTGCTAGTCCATACAACCAAGATAGAATGGCACGAGAATATGCATTTATGACAAAAGGTCACCCTGCAAAACGTCATGCCGAAACTGTAGAACCATCGGGTGATTATGCAAACCAAAAGACAGACCCAAATTTAGGTAACTCGGGTGGTTTTTCTATTGGTGCCGGATACGGACCTTATACTTTAGGACCAGGTCAATCAATTAAAATAGTTGTTGCAGAAGTTGCAGCAGGAATGAGCTACAGCGAACAGGTAAGAATAGGTAAATTATTTAAGCAAGGTAAAATAACAGCTTACGATAAAAACAAAGAAGTTTTAAAAGGGAAAGACTCGTTATTTAAGTCATTTAGAAATATCATAGCAGCTTATCAGTTAGGTTGGGATAAGGTGCCACAGCCACCACGTCCTCCAAAATTATTTAACGTTCAAAGTGGTGGAGATAGAATTACTTTAAGTTGGGATGTAGATCCAACAGATCCTAACCCAGCAGAAGGATTTGAAATTTGGCGAGCATTAGGTAACGTAGATAGTACTTATTACCGCGTTTATACTGCAGGACCTGATGAAAGATCTTACGAGGATAGGGATTTAATTAGAGGTTTTAATTACTATTACTATATAGTATCTTATAGAACAATAAATACCTCTGTTGCAGGAACCCCAGCAGGAAGGTTAAGAAGCAGTAGATACTATACACAAACCTACGACCCTGCTAACTTACAGCGTATGGCAGGTACTAAATTAAGCGAGATAAGAATAGTACCAAATCCTTATCATATTAACGCACAAAACAGTGTAAGATTTCCTGGTGTAGCAGATGCTGATAAAATAGCTTTTTATAATATTCCAGGCGAGTGTACAATACAAATATATACCGAGCTTGGTGAACTTATAAAAACTATAGAGCACACAAACGGTAGCGGAGACGAGTTCTGGTATTGTACAACATCCTCTAACCAGATTGTAGTAAGTGGTATTTACATAGCCGTTGTTACCGATAAAAAAACAGGCGAAAAGCATATAGCTAAATTTGCCATAATCCGCTAATATTAACTAATAAGACTTAGGTAAAACGATGAAAAGAAATATATTAATAATAGTTTTGATAATTTTAGGGCTAATAAATATAAATGCCCAAGAAAGGAAAAAACTTGCTCAAACCGGATTTAAGTTTTTAAGTTTATCTACAGATTCTCGTGCTACATCAATGGGAACAGCGGTAACAGCAGTAGAAAACGGTGCAACAGCAATGTTTTATAATCCTTCTACTATGGCTTATAATAAAAATATGGTTGATGCTACTATTGGTACAGTAGGTTGGATTGCCGATATTAACTACGTATATGGTGGAATTTCCTATGCACCAGATTTTGGAAATTATGGTGTTTTTGGTTTTTCGTTTACAAGTGTAGATTATGGTGCTTTTATAGGAACTGTGGTAGCACCTAATGAAATGGGATATTTAGAAACAGGTGTATTTAGTCCAAGCGCTTATGCATTTGGTGTAAGCTATGCTAAAGCATTAAGTGATAAGTTTGCAGTTGGTGGTAGTGTTAAATATACTAAGCAAGATTTAGGACAAGCCGTTACAGATATTGATGCCACTGGTAAATATACTACAGAAAATAACTCGTTAAATGCTGTTGCATTCGATTTTGGTATTTTATATCGCACAGGATTTAAGAGCTTAAGCTTTGCTATGAACGTGCGTAATTTTTCGACTGAGATAAAATATAAAGAAGAAACATTCCAGCTACCATTAACATTTAGAATTGGTTTAGCAATGGATGTATCGGATTTTATGCCCGAGTACCAAAAATACCATTCATTATTAGTTTCTGTAGATGCAACACATCCTAGAGATTATTCGGAACAAATTTGTGTTGGATTAGAGTATACATTTATGAAGACCTTTGTGTTGCGAGCTGGATACACATCCCCAAGCGATGATTATAATTTTTCAACAGGTTTTGGTGTTAAGTTTGGTGATGATATAGTTAAATATGGATTAGATTACAGTTATACAAACTTCCAAACATTTAACGATGTGCATAGAATAACATTTAATGTTTCGTTTAATTAAAAGAATTTGATAAAACTAAAAATTTGAAAATTATAATGGTAAGACTTATGAAAAATGATTATAAAAAAGGTTTTTCAAAAACAAGCTTGATAATGGTTGCATTATTTGTTTTTGCACTAATTTTTGCTGGATGCGAAAACGAAACAACACCAAGCTTATACGATCCGGCAAAACCTAAAGGAGCTACTCCAGAAATTACCTCGATGGAGCCAGCTGGAACTGCTTTAGCGGGTGTTTCTGTTATAACAATTAATGGAAATAATTTTTCGCCGGTTATATCAGAAAATTTTGTATACTTTAATGGTGTATTAGCTCAAGTATTAGAAGCATCTACAACACAGTTAAAAGTTAAAGCTCCAAACTTGGTTTTGGATGATATTTCTGTTAAAATTGCAGTATTTAAAGTAGTAGATTTTAGTAATATAGTAAAGTATAATCTAAAAGCTGCTGTAGAGCAAGTATATGAATTTAAGGATTTTGAAGTACCAAACGGAATTACTACAGATGCTGTAGGTAACCTATATATGTCATTTACATATCAAGGTGGAACAGGTGGAACAAAGAAACTTACCCCAAGTGGTACTTTAAGTGAGTGGGCACCAAGAGGAAGTGAAACTTTCCACACAGCATTAAAATGGTACAATGGCGATATTTATGCTGCTCGTCGTCAAAAAGTTGTATTTAAAATTTCTGCTGGTCAAAAGCCTGTTACTTATGCTTCTAGCAATACTTTATTAGGTAATATTTACGATTTCGATTTTGATCCAGATGGTAACATTTGGTCTGGTGGCGATAATACAGGAACAAATGCAGGGGTATATAGAATAAAACCAGATAAAAGTATAAAAACTTTTCCATTTGACGGAAATATTAAATCTGTTAGGATTTTTAAAGAAAATAACGTAAATTTGTATATTTACCTTGCAGCCACTAAAAATGGTGAAGAAGCAATATTTAGAGCTAAAATTATTAGCACAGATAGTTTGAGTAATTTTGAAAAAGTATTTTCTTTGACAGAAAAATATGGTACCGATTTTCCAGCAGTATCTGCATTAGCGGTTACATTTGCTGCAGATGGCGATATGATAATAGGTACCAATATGACTGACCCTGTGGTTGTTGTGCATCCTAATGGAAGCTATGAAACATTGTACCCAGGGTTATTAGGACCGAACGCATTATTATTTGCTTGGGGACCCGATAATAATTTATATTATACTCGGGAAAAAGTAGGAACTAAAGCACAGGTTGTAATAAGGGTAGATATGCAAAAACCAGGAGCCCCTTATTATGGCAGAAACTAAAGTTCTAATAAAATTAACTTATTTACAATCATAAATAGGAGTAACTATATGAGTAAAAAACTAATCACTTTACTCGCTTTTCTAATGGCTTTTGCCGTAGTTAAAGCACAATTCAATTACTCGGGAGTATTTCCACCACCAGCTGGTAATAATCCTTCCGATACATTGAAATTTCAGACACATGGTTTAGCAGTAGACCCAGATGGTAAAGTTTGGGTAAGCAGCTATTCCAAATTAGACTCTGTCTTTACTAATACTGGTGTAAAAGTTGCAGTTTCTGCACTTTATGTTTATAATGCAGATGGCACGCCAGCAGCATTTTCTCCAATTCGTGTATTAGTTAAAGATGGAATAGCTGATACGCTTAAAGGTAATGGACGCGGATTAGGTGTGGATAAAGATGGTAACATCATTCACAGCCAAAGCGGTCCTAACAAAATATTTAAAATTAATTACCAAACTGGTGAGTTAATGGCTCGCGCAGATTTTGGTGGTTCACCAACTGCTGCTATGGGTGATAATAATGGTAACATTTACGTAGCATACGTAGTACCTGGTAATCCTTTAGTAATTTTTGATAGCAACTTAAACGTTATTATGAACGGTTTTGATGCTAGTAAAGGATATAGCCGTGCATTTGCTGTTAGCGGTGATGGCTTAAAATTATATTGGGCAGGTTACACTAACGGTAAAATTCTTGTGTACGAAAGAGGTAGCGAATTTGACCAATTTGCTTTAGTAGACTCTATGGCAGAAGGTGCAAGAGCAGAATCTTTTGCATGGGATAAAAAGAATGGTAGTTTATGGTTCAGCGCTGGTTCAACTAACGATCCACCATTCAATATGTTTACAAAAGGTAGCTGGTATGCTTACGATTTTGCAAACAAAACATATATCGATAGCTTCCAATTGCATTGGGGTACATATAGCCACGATGCTCGTCCAAGAGCTATTCAATTTAGCCCAAATGGAAACAAAGCATATGTTGGTACTTTTGGTATAGCTAACTTCCCTGCAGTACAAGTATTTGATAGAGATGTTAATCCAACTTCTGTTACTTTTAATGTTAACATGTCTGTTCAAATTCAAAATGGATTATTCAACCCTGCTAATGGTCAAGTATTTATAGCTGGTAGCTTTACGGATTGGGCAACCAACCAATTAGAAATGACTGACCCAGATGGTGATAAAGTTTACAGTGTTACAGTTCAAAACTTAGAACCTGGTACACGAGTTTACTTTAAATATCGTATGAATAGTGGTTGGGAAGATGATCCAAATAGAGAATATGTTGTAATGCCGAATGGATCATATACAGATTATTACAACAGAGATCTAGGCGGAGGTATCCCAATCCAATTAATGTTCTCTTGCAATATGGAACTTGAAATTGTTGCTGGTAGATTTAATCCTTCAACAGATGTAGTTTCTGCACGTGGTAACTTTAATGGTTGGTCAGACCAAACCGTTTTAACACCTTCTGTTGGTGATCCTAACATTTTTGAAGGTGTAGCTACTTATGCAGTTATGCCTGGTGATGACATTGCATACAAATTTGCTTATGTAACAAGCAATGGTACTACTTGGGAAAATGGTGATAACTATCACTATACAATTACACAAAACGATATTAATAATGGCTACGCTGTAATTACACGTTCATTTAACAATGCAGATTTAAGTACTGTAACACATCAACCTACAGTTATTAAATTTAAAGTTAATATGGCTAATGCAAAGAACGCATTAACAAATCAATTATTCCCCGTTATTGAATCTGTTCACATTTGCGGTGCTGTTCCTCCATTAGCATGGCCTGCTGGCGGATGGCCAAATGGTGATATCAATTTAGCTATTCCTTTAAATGATAGCGGTACAGATGGTGACGAAGTTGCTGGGGATAATATTTGGTCTAAAGATATTACTTTCCCACAATATACATTATTAAACTTTGAATTTAAATATGGCGCTAACTGGGGATTACCATCGAACGGTGGCGGTAACGATAACGAATCTACTATGGGTGTTAACCACTCTATTACTTTAACAACAAACGCACAATACGTTATTGCTAATACCGTATGGGCAGATATGTCTCCTGCACAAACTGTTGGTGTTCAAGAAGCTAATAACGAAATACCTACTGTTTATAATTTAGCACAAAACTATCCAAACCCATTTAACCCAACTACAACAATTAACTTTAGTGTACCAAAAGCTGGTTTTGTTTCCTTAAAGGTATACAACTTGTTGGGTCAAGAAGTAGCAGAATTGGTTAACGAACAATTAGCAGCTGGGAACTATAATGTTAACTTTAATGCAAGCAACTTAACCAGTGGTGTTTACTTCTATACAATTAAATCTGATAACTTTGTTGCTACAAAGAAGATGATGCTTGTTAAGTAATATATTTACTTATAATATTTTTACGAGAAGCCGACTGAATAAGTCGGCTTTTCTTTTTTTAAATTTTGGAACTAAAAAAGGTAAAATTTTTGTAAATTTATTGTTTACATAATTATTTTTAGGTAAAAATGTACATACTTGGAATTTCTGCATATTACCACGATAGTGCAGCGGCATTAATTAAAGATGGCGAAATTATAGCGGCAGCACAAGAAGAAAGATTTACGCGTAAAAAACATGACCATAGATTTCCGATTAACGCAATAAAATATTGCTTAAGTTATGCAAACATTACAGCCAATGATTTAGACTATGTTGCATTTTATGATAAACCAATTTTAAAGTTTGAAAGGTTGCTGGAAACTTATATTGCATTAGCACCCAAAGGGTTTAAATCATTCTTAAAAGCAATGCCGCTTTGGATAAAAGAAAAGATATGGATGAAAGAGTTAATTAAAAAAGAGCTTAATTTTGAAGGGGAAATATTATTTCCAGAGCATCACCAATCGCATGCAGCTAGTGCTTTTTATCCATCCCCCTTTTTAGATGCAGCCTTTTTAACTATGGATGGAGTTGGTGAGTGGACTACTACAAGTTATGGAATTGGTGAGGGGAATGATTTTAAAATTCTATCAGAAATAAAATTCCCTCATTCCATAGGTTTATTATACTCTGCTTTTACTTATTATACAGGCTTTAAGGTTAATAGTGGAGAATATAAAGTAATGGGCTTAGCACCCTATGGTGAGCCAAAATATGTAGATATTATTTTAAACGAATTAATTGATTTGAAGGAAGATGGTTCGTTTAAGATGAATATGAAATATTTTGATTTTGCTGGTGGCTTAAAGATGACAAGTGCCGCATTTGATAAATTATTTGGTGGAAAGCCTCGAGAACCGGAAAGCAAGCTTACGCAAAAGGAAATGGATTTGGCCCGTTCCATACAAGATGTTACTGAAATTGTCATGCTAAAAACCGCAAGGCATATTAAAAAAGTTACGGGTAAAAAGTATTTATGCTTAGCCGGTGGTGTTGCCCTTAATTGTGTTGCTAATGGTAAAATATTGCGAGAAGGAATTTTTGATGATATATGGATACAACCAGCAGCGGGTGATGCGGGTGGTGCTTTAGGTGCTGCTTTATTTGTTTGGTATAAATACTTAAACAATAAAAGGGAAGCAGATAATAAAACTGATAAAATGCATGGTGCTTATTTGGGTACAGAATATGATAATGAAGCTATAAAACAGTATTTAGATAAACACAATATAAAATATACTTATTACGAGACTGACGAACTACACTACAAGATTGCGGATTTACTAGCTGATGAAAAAATATTGGGCATATTGCATGGAAGAATGGAATTTGGGCCGCGTGCATTGGGGGCTCGCTCTATAATTGGTGATGCACGTTCAAAAAAAATGCAATCTGTAATGAACTTAAAGATTAAATTTAGGGAAAGTTTTAGACCATTTGCGCCAAGTGTTTTAGAAGAGCGAATTTCTGATTATTTTGAAATAGATAGACCAAGCCCTTACATGCTTTTAGTAGCAGATGTTAAACAAGGGCGACAGCTTAAAATGACTGAAGAAGAGCAAAAGTTATTTGGAATTGAAAAACTTAATATTGTTAGAAGTGATATTCCAGCAGTTACACATATAGATTATAGTGCGAGAATACAATCTGTTAATAAAAATACCAATCCATTTTATCATGGATTAATTAGTAAGTTCAATGAAAAATATGGCTGTGGTGTAATAGTTAATACATCTTTTAATGTGCGAGGGGAACCGATTGTTTGCTCGCCTGATGATGCTTATCGTTGCTTTATGCGCACAGATATTGATTACTTAGTTTTGGGGAATTATTTATTAGATAAAAAAGATATGCAAAAACTAACTAATGATATTGATTGGAAAAAAGAATTTGAATTGGATTAATTATGATAATTGAAGAAATAAAACAGATAAAAAGTACAAGTAAAGATGTTATTAATTTTGCCATGCTAATAGGGGGTATTATAGCCCTTATTGGTTTGGTTACGCTTTTTTATCGTTCACCTGCATTTATGTATTTAATTCCTTTGGGGCTTATATTTATGCTATTAGGATTTATTGCCCCAATAATTATAAAGCCGTTATATTTTTTATGGATGAGCTTAGCAGTTATATTAGGATATATAAGCACAAGGGTAATATTAGCTTTATTGTATTACTTAATAATAACACCAATAGGAATAATATTTAGATTAATTGGGAAAGATTTATTAGATATGAAAATTGAAAAAAATGCAGAAACCTATTGGATAAAGCGAGAAATAAAAGAATATGATAAAAAAGAAACAGAGAGACAATTTTAATGGGAAAGTTAAGTATAATATCAGAATTATGGCAATTTTTAAAGCATAGAAAAAAATGGTGGCTATTGCCAATTATATTTTTTCTAATATTATTAGGTGGTTTAATCATATTAACGCAAGGAAGTGCGTTAGCACCATTTATATACGCAATATTTTAAAATTATAATAATGGATTAAATTTTTTGGGGTAGTCAAAAAAGATAAGTTTGCCTACTCCTTTTCCAACTTCTGTCCAATTATTTACGTCAAATTTTAGCAAAACGATGCCAGTGGTAGGTATATTATCTATATAAGTATCGCTAAGGAAGTTGTTAAATTGGGTTAAATCTGGATTATGTCCAACAATAGCAACACAATCTAAATTGTTATCTAACTCGTTAACAATTTCTAAAATTTCATAAGTAGCGGCGCCGTAAAGTTTTTCTTTAATAACTATTTTCTCTTTAGGATATTCTAAAATTTCTGCAAATTTTTTTGCAGTTGCGTAAGCGCGTTCTGCTGGGCTGCTAATAAAAAGTTGAATATTAAGATTTTTCTTTTTTAAGATTTCTGCCATAAAAGGAGCAGCTTTTTTACCTCTCGCATTTAATGGTCTTTCCTTATCCGATATATTATCGTTATCCCAGCTGCTTTTTGCATGTCTAATTAATAGTAAATGTTTCACTATATTAACCTCGCTATTATTTAATAGGAATCATATCGCCAGTTATTGGATATAAAGTAAGCACAATTGCAAAAGTAATAACGGTAATAATTAAACCAAACATAAAAATATTATAACTAATGCGTAAGTGTTTATATTTTTTACCTAAAACCTGTCCTAAATAATAATAATCTTTTATCATACTATCGTATAAAAAATCTTTATCGTTCATAAGCTCATTCATTCCCCAGTTAAAGCTTTCAAAATTCATTTTATAAAAATTACCAAAAAATAAAAGATTTACTTTTTTATTTAGTACATCTTCGTTAGTAAAAGTGCCAGATGTTACAATTGGTCTAGTTACAAGCACTGCATAAATTAATGATACCAAAGTTACAATAGTTAAAATGGCTGTTGGTAAAATAAGCTGAGGATAAATAGTAATATTTTTAATTAAAAATGCAACAATAACAGTAAGCAGTAAAGTGTTTACGCTAATCATTATATGAGCTTTATTATCTGCCATGCTGCTAAAATTAACGTGTGTACGCATAGTGTTTCTCCACATAGTTTCTACACTACGCTCTGGCTTTAGCGTGCTTTCTTTTTTTGCAGCAAGTTTTTCTTTTTCTATGTTTAATTTTTCATTTTTAATTTTTTCTTCTGTTTCTTTATTTATTAACTTTCTAAGCCTTTTTTGTAGTTTTAATAAATTTATTTGTTTTTGCTCTTCATAGTTATCTTTTGCGTATTTTGTGTAAAACTTATGTTTTATAAAAAAATCTATATTACCTTGTATCCACTCGTAATCTGTAAATTTTTTATTGTGTATTGTCTCTAGTTCGGTTCGTAATAAATTACTTTTAGCAAAATAATTTTCGCTGCCAACATGGTGTAAATCTGCATCTTTAATAATTTCTTCTAATAAGTTTTTAGGTTCATAGTCTAATTTGGTTGCATAAATACATTGTCTTACTTTTTCAATTCTTTCTTGCGAGTATCCTTTTTCGGTTAAAAACTTTTCTGCAAGGTTTATGCTAATTGTTTCATGAATGTTAGGGTTTTCATTATAGCCTAAATCGTGAAAATAAGCTGCTATTAATATTATTTCTAAGTCAATATCGCTAACACCCATTTTAACGGCAATTTTTTGGGCTTCGTTTACAACTTCTTTGGTGTGTATAATATTATGATATAAATACCCAGCGATATAATTTTCTTGAAATGACTTGTATATATACTGCTCTGTAAGATTTATTATTGATGAAAATAACATGCTACTGCCGTTAAAATTTTGTTTTTAAATTTAATAAAATTAATTACAATTTTACAATAATTTATAGGAATAATTTTTTTATAATAGGATTAAAGATAATTTTAGGAAGGTAATTAAACAAAAATAAAAGTGCAACAATTATAATTGTTGCACTAATTAAATATCTAAAAATACTTAGTTTTTAATATAAATACAGCCTGGGTTAATACCTACGTTGTAACGTTTTACTTCTTGTCCATTAAGGTTTAATACAACAACCTCTCCATTTTGTTGAAAATCTTTAGGATTACCAACATATAAAAGATTATTAATTTTATCGTAAGCCACTGAATAAATAACACCAAAAATTGGATTAATATCTATTGAATTAATGAATGGATTGGCATCTACGCTCATATTGGTTAGGTTTACTTTAAATAGACCAAAGTTATTAGCAACAATCATAGTAGTATTATTAATTAAAGTAGATTCACCCGGGTTATTGTTAATAATAATAGAATCTGTAACATTTAAATTTACAATTTTATAAACTCCACCTCTTCCAGTAGCATCATACGAGCCAGAGCAAACTACGTAAACCGATCCATCATCTGCTTTGTGTGCAAAACGTGGATTTAATCCAACATTTAGTTTAGCAATTTCTGTATCGGTAGTTAAATCTACAACACTTACAGTTTTTTCATTACCAAAGCCAGAGTTTGTTACATATATTTTCCCATTTGCATAAACAGCTGCTTCGGGTTTATCCCCAACATCTATGTGTTTTAAAACTTGTTTGGTAGAAGGATTAAATTTTATTAATTTGTTTGTAAACAAGCTTGTAACGTATCCTAAGGTAGAGTCTATTATAACAACATCACGTGGGCTACTACCAGCACCTAAGTTTACAAAACCTAAACTTTTAAAGGTCTTTAAATCAATAATTTCTATTTTATTGCTGTTATCTACTGCAATATAGCCTTTGTTTCCAAAAATTTCAAAATCATTTCCTGTATCGCCTAAACTTGTTCCATTGTTGGCTGCTTCGTAAACGTTATTATTAACGGTTCCAGCAGATAAATCTATAAATGATAGCGAAGAATTATTTTGACCATAAAGCCCTTCATTAACTATATAAACCCCTTTATATTCATTGGTAATTGGTGGGTTAACAGTTTTGTCATCTTTTTGGCATGCCGTAAATGCAAGTAATGTAATAAATAAAAGTAAATAAAGGTTTCTTTTCATAGTATCTCCATTATATATGTTAACGAATAGTTTCTTAGTGGCATTGGATAAGACTGTATCACAAAGTATTTAGTGTTAAAAAGATTGAATACAGAAAAATTAATTGTATTATTAAAACTAAAAAGATTAAAATTATAAGAAAGTGAAATGTCACAAACGTAATAAGGTTTTAACTTATTATTTGAGTCGTTATCAGAGGAATAAAATCTTTCACTTGTAAAAGAGTTATATGTTGTAAAAGAAAAGTTTTTATAATTTAGAGTAGAATTTAAATTTAACCTATGTTTAGGAACATATACAAGTTGCTTGTTATAAGAAAAATCGTTTGAGTAATATTTTGCTTTATTAGTTGCAGAATTATAGCTATATAGTAATAAAAAGTAAATAAAATTATCGTTAATATTAAATTCTGCACTTGCTTCAATTCCAAAATATCTAAGGTTTGCAAAATTTTTAGGAACCTGCAAAGCCTGCCTAGATGGAATCCAAACTATTTTATCTTTGCCAATTAAGTTATAATAAGAAAGGTTAAATTTCTGAAGATTTTTTTTGTTATAAGTTAAACCTATCTCGTATCCTTCGTAATACTCTTTATTTAGAAATTTAATATTATATAAAGATGCATAAAATTGCTCGTTAAAGGAAGGAGCGCGGTAAGATTTTGAAAAAGAGGATGTAATGGTTATATCTTTAATTAAATTTGGTGTTAAGCTAAAACCTAATCGATAAGAAAAGATTTTATCATTGTGCTTATTAATTAATGTTTCGCTAAAAGTTTCGTATGCAAAAGAAGCAAAAATATCTGTTTTATAGGTAAATGGAATATTATAATTTGTAAAATAGGAATTAGCAAAAACTTTATTACTTAATTTATTAATATTAATAAATAAATTATTTTCAGTAGGTAGCTCGTTTTTAAGTTTACTTATGCTTAATTCGTAACCAAAAAGCAATAAAAAGGTTTCGGAATTAAATTTAATTTTAGCAAAGGAATTAAAATCTTTTAATATAGAACTTTGAGAGGTTTTATTTGCAAAAAGTTGCTTTAGTGGGTCATTTAGCAATAAATTTTGATAGCTAAAATTAAAATTATATAGTAAAGAAAAGTAATTATTAATAAGATAAGTGTTATTTAAAACTGCAAAAAATGTTTTACTTTGGTTATTAGCCATACTAGATTGGGTATTGTTTGTTACTACATAACCAGGTATTCCATTATTAAGAAAGCCAAAATGGGAATAAATATTAATTATATTTTTAGCAGTTCTATACTCTAAGTTATTGCTAAAAAAAGTTTTAGAAAAGAAGGCATTATTTCTTCTGTGATAGTTGTTGTTAAAATAGTATAAATAGTTTCCCGATGAGAAGCTTCGTTCTAAATTTAATGAAAAGCTTAGGTTATTATAATTTTGCTTTATGTTAAAAAACATGGAGCGATAAAAATCTGAGTTAACTTTAACTCCAAGCAGAATTTTATTATCATAATCCAAAAAAGAATTAGACAATTTAATAATTCCACCTGGAGTTAAAAAAGGGGAATCGTTATAACCGCTTTTAACAACTTGAATTGTATTAATAGATAAGGGGCTAATAAGAGAAAAATCGAACATTCCAGTTCTTAGGTCATTAATGCGAGCTTCATTAAATAAAACAATGGTGTTTTCCGAAGAAAGCCCGCGCATAGAAACACCTTTTACACCCGAAACACCACCATAGTCTTTAATAAATAAGTCGGTTTCAGCCTTTATTAAATCACCTATATTATTAAAAGTAGATTTGTGAAAATTATTAACAGTTATAGAAATTGAATTTTGAGTAGGTTTATTAATAAAAGCATTAACAGTAATTTCCTTAGTTAATAAACTTTTAGGTGTTAAAAATAAAGTATCTGGAATTTTGGAATAAGTTAAACAAATTTTACCATAAGCAACATGAGAAAAACAAACAGAATCTGAAAAATTTATAAAAGGGATAAAAGTAAAACCATTACTATTAGTTATATTAATAAATGAAGAAGAAAAGACATTTACGTTTTGAATAGGAAAATTAGTTTGGCTATCGCAAACAACAACCTGCTTTTGTGCAAATACAAAAGAGCTAAATAAAATAAAAAAAACCGAAAAAATTTTACATAAATAATACATACAAATCCAAAAATGTAAAATCTTCGGGGGAATAAAAAGATAAATAAGAAAAGAAGAGTAAGGCTTTTCGAAGTTATCTAACCTTTCCCGCGAAGGTTTAAGACAAATACATTTACGGCAGGTCTCCTGGCTTAAAGCAGCATATGGCGTCTTCCCACTATTTTAGCAGTGACTTTAGTGCCATATTCGTAACGCTTATTACAGTTGCGGGGCAGCTACGGATTTTAACCGTATTCCCTATTATTCCTTCTTTTTACAAGGACACCGTAAACAATTAAAAGAACATTTATAATGTAAAAATAAATATTAAATAAAAATTAGTCAAGTTAAATTTAATTTGTTTTTTATTTTAATTTTTACTAATATGTTAACAAATATCTTCTTAAAATATTATTTTATTTTAGTTTAGATGGTGAAAAAATGGTGAAAAAAAATCAAGTTAAAAATAATGAAGATGAAAAAATAAAAGATGTTAGGGTAGTAGGAATAGGCACATCGGCAGGCGGCTTGGAAGCTTTACAAGAGTTTTTTAAAAATGTTCCGATTGATAGCGATATAGCTTATGTTGTAATACAACATTTATCTCCAGATTATAAAAGTCTTATGGATGAACTTTTAGCTCGTTTTACAAAGTTGCCAATTTATGTAATAAAAAGTGGTATGGTTATTAAGCCAAATACCATTTATTTAATACCACCGCGTAAAAATTTATATATTTCGTATAATAAACTAATATTAACTGATGTAGATTTAAACAAAGGGCTTAATTTACCAATCGACACTTTTTTTAGGTCTTTAGCAGAAGAAAGGGGAAAAGATGCTATTGGTATTGTTTTAAGTGGCACAGGCAGCGATGGTACAGCGGGTATTAAGGCAATTAAAGAAAAAAATGGTATGGTAATAGTGCAAGATGAAAAAACGGCAAAATTTACAGGCATGCCAAATAGTGCAATTGCTACCGGATTAGTTGATTTTATTTTGCCACCAAGCGAAATGCCAGAAACTATTATTAAATATGTTCAACATCCTCTTATTAAAAGTAGCAAACAAAAATCTGATACTGCGAGCGAACAAGAAGATTTATTACAAAAAGCCATTGAAATTTTACATGATAAATTTAATGTGGATTTTAATGCCTATAAGCAAAACACTATTTTACGTAGAATTGAAAGAAGAGTAAGTATTAATCATTTTATAGACTTATCGTCTTACATAACGTTTTTAGAAGAATCTGATGTAGAAAAAGATGTTTTATTTAGAGAGCTTTTAATAGGTGTAACCCAGTTTTTTAGAGATAAAGAAGCTTTTCATAGTTTAACAGAAAAGGTTTTAATTCCTCTTGTTAAATCAGATTCTAAATCAATCAGAATATGGTCTGCAGGGTGTTCAACGGGTGAAGAAGTTTATTCTGTTGCTATATCGATTAAAGAATTATTTATAAAATATAATGTAAGAAAAGAAATAAAGATATTTGCTACTGATATAGATAAGAAGGCTTTAGAAATAGCTGGTAATGGGATTTATCCAGAAAGTATATTATTAGATATTGAGCCTACTGTTGTTAATAGATATTTTACCAAAAAGGAGAACTTTTATAAAATAAACGATGAAATTAGAAACATGATAGTTTTTGCATATCATAATATATTAAAAGACCCTCCTTTTTCTAAAATTGATTTACTTATTTGCAGAAATTTATTTATATACTTAAAGCCCGAAGTGCAAAATAAATTACTTGTTATGTTTTATTATGCACTTCAACCGGGCGGTTATTTATTTATGGGGATTAGTGAAACAATTGGTGATTTAACAAAAGCTTTTAAAGTAATTGACGCAAAAAACAAAATTTATGAATACATTTCGGGGTTTAGACCGCCTATTTTATCTAGTTATAACATATCTGATAGCAAAAACCTATTAGTGGATAATAAATATAAATTAAAGCATAAATTTGAATTAAAAATAGACGAATTTTATTCAACTTTATTAACTAAATTTGCTCCTCCTTCTGTTATAATTGATTCAGACTATAAAATAATATCAGTTATTAATGATATTAATCCATTTACAGAAATTCAACCCGGAAATTATTCCGAAGAGCTTTTTAATATTTTGCCAAAAGATTTGGGGTTATTTATTAATAATATTTTAAGAGAATTAAAAAAGAACAAAAAAGAAATAGTTAGTAGAAATTTAACAGGTTTAAAATTTAATAAATTAGGAAATATTTTAGTTACTGGTAGAAAAGTTGATTTTATGGGTAACGTTTATTTTATTTTAAGTTTTGAATATTCTAAAACTGACATAGAAAATAAAAAAGAATTAATTCCACAATTTGATTTAAGTTTAGAAAAAGATCGGAAAATTTTTGAGCTCGAAAAGGAACTTAAATCTAGCAGAGAAAATCTTAATGCCGTAATAGAAGAGTTAGAATCTTCCAACGAAGAGCTGCAATCATCTAACGAAGAATTGGTCGCTTCTAACGAAGAATTGCAATCTGTTAACGAAGAGCTACAATCTGTAAATGAAGAACTTTTTACTGTAAATACAGAATTGCAGCAGAAAATAGATGAACTTACAAGATTAAATGATGATATAAATAATTTACTTAAAAACACACAAGTTGCTGCGCTTTATTTAGATAGTAAGTTATTAATAAGAAAAGTTACGCCCGAATTAAGCAAAATTACTAATATTTTAGAAACGGATATAGGGAGGCCGATAAGCCATATTACCTTAATAGAAGGTTATGAAACTTTTATTAACGATGTGGAAATAGTTCAGGAATCTTTACAGCCTATAGATAAAGAAATTGTAACCAAAAGTGGTTATACCTATTTTATTAAAATTCGCCCTTACAGAACAGAATATGGTGCTATTGATGGGGTAATTATTACGTTTACAGAAATATCTGCAATTAAAAAATTACAAAATGAAATTTTATATTACTCTGATAAATTAAAAGAAGTACTAAACATTGGTAAAATAGCCTGGTTTGAATATTGCTATAACGATAATACTTTTAATTATGATAAAAGCGTAGAATATTTATTAAATTTAAAAACTAATCAACTGCCCCAAAATGTTGAAGAATTTAATAAGTTTTTGAATGAAAAAGACTTTAAATTATTTAAATCAGAACTTAACAAGCTATTAAACCAAAAATATAAAAGTAGTGAATTTGATATAACTTTTACAGTTAATAATTTAGAAAAAAGGTTACACATTAAATTAAAATTAACTTCTGGTTGTATTAAAAATAGTCCAATTAGTTTATTAGTTACAATTGTAGATATAAGTGAATTAGAAGATGTGAAAAACAAGTTAATAATTCAAAACGAAACAATAAATATTGCTATAGAAAATACTATGGTGGGAATTGTGGTTGTTGATAAAGATGGGAATATTAATTTTGTTAATAATTTTGCAGAAAAAGAATTTGGAATTAGTAAAAAAGAAATTATAAACAGAACTTATGATGATACTAATTGGGAAATTTTAGATTTAGATAAAAAACCTATTAAGTCTGAAAATTTACCTTTTGCAATAGTAAAAAAGACTAAAAAAATAATTAAAGATTACAGACACTTTATAAAAAATCCTATAAAAGGATATGTTTTAATAAATATTGATGGAATGCCTTTATTAAAGAATAATAAATTTTTAGGTGCAATTTTTGTTATTAATGAGGTTTTAGAATGATGAAAAGAATATTAGATGAAGATACATTAAAACAATTAATAGAAAGTACTATTAAAAAAGGAACTGATTTAGAGCATAGTTTTTCTGAAAATAGTGTGCAGGAATTAATACACAAATTAAGCGTTTATCACGAAGAGCTATTATTTCAAAATGAAGAATTAGCACGTTCTAAAGCTGAAATTGAAAAAATTGAAGCAAAATTTAAAAATTTATTTAATAATTCTCCATTAGGATATGTTGTTACAGATGAGGAACTTAAAATTAACTTTTTTAACACTAGTTTTTCTGAATTACTGGGTTTAAACGAAAAATTGTATAATACATTATTAAATCAATATATTGATCCTTTAAGTCAAGATACATTTTATCTTTTTTATAGAGATTTATTAAAAGGGATTGAGCCTGATTATATAAAAATAAGTGTAGTTAATAATAATGAGAAGGTGCCTGTAAAAGTAAAAGCACAAACTTATATTGAAAACGGGAAAAAGTTTTTTAGATTTATATTTATAGATATATCATTAGAAGAAAAAATTACACAAGAATTAAAAGAAAGTGAAGAGAAACATAGATTAATTTCTGAAAATACAAGCGATATTGTGGTTTTTAATGCAGATGGAAAAATTACGTACGCATCCCCCTCTTATATTAAAATGTTTCATAAAAATGAAACATCATTGTTAATGACGGATAAAAATACAATTTATAATTCGATACATCCAGATGATAGAGATAAGTTATTTGCAGATATAAATAAAGTGATTAGTGAAAAAAAGGATAGTTATATATATGTTTATCGTACATTAGATAACAAAGGGAATTATATTTGGCGAGAAGACCATGCTAAATTTATATATGATAAAAGTGGTAAACTCTTAAAAACTTACGTTATTGCAAGGGATATTACCCAAAGAAAAAAAGATGAAGAAGAATTACTAAAACTATTTACCGCTATAGAACAAAGTAATACAAGTGTTGTTATAACAGATTTAGATGGAAATATAGGATACGTTAACCCAAATTTTGAGCAAGTTACAGGCTATAGTAAACAAGAAGTTATTGGGCAAAATCCAAAAATATTAAAATCGGGTTATCACGATGATAAGTTTTATAAACAAATGTGGGACAAACTAATAAGTGGAGAAAGTTTTAAATCAGAATTTCTAAATAAAAAGAAAAATGGCGAGCTTTATTGGGAAAATTGTGTTATAACACCAGTAAAAAACAACAAGGGAGAAGTAATTAGTTATATAGCTGTTAAAGCTGATATAACAAAGCAAAAAGAATTGGAAGAATCTTTAAGATTAGCATTAGAAAAAGCAGAGGAGCTAAATATATTTAAGGATAATTTGCTTAAAAATATAAGTCATGAAGTAAGAACACCTTTAAATGGTATATTAGGTTTTGCAGAAGAATTAAGCCAAACACTAAAAGATGAAGATCAAAAAGATATGGCTAAATTTATTTTGCAAAGCGGCAGAAGACTTGAAAACATGCTATATCAGATGTTAGATTTAGCGGAATTACAATCTTCAAAATTTAACATAGAATTAACTAAAGCAGATATAACCAAATCAATAAAAGTTAATGCAGAAAGATTTGTTGCTTTAGCTAAACAAAAAGGATTAATTTATAATATAGATATTCCAAATGAAAAAATATATGCAAAAATAAACGAGCATTATTTTAATACAGCTTTAAATTGTTTATTAGATAATGCAATTAAGTTTACGCAAAAAGGTGCCATAAATTTAAAGGTACAACTAGTTGAAGAGTACAATAAAAAATATGTAAAAATATATGTTTCTGATACTGGTATTGGAATAGCTAAAGAAGATAAAGAAAAAATATGGCTGCCGTTTAAACAAATTAGCGAAGGATTTGGTAGAGCATACGAAGGTACCGGTATAGGGTTATCTTTAGTTAAGATAATTATTTTGCAATTTAATGGTAAAATAGAGCTTGAAAGCGAAGTTAATAAGGGAAGCACCTTTATTATTACTTTACCTGCTGAATTTGAAAATGAACCGCAAATAAATAATACAAAACATTTGCAAAAAATATTATGTGTAGATGATGACGAAACGAATAGAAATTTACTTAATTTGTTTTTAAAGAAAGATTTTGAAGTTGCTTTAGCTCATAGTGCAGATATTGCATTAAAATTAATAGAAGAGCAAAAATTTGATATAATTTTAACAGATATTAATTTAGGTTACGGAATGACAGGATTTGACTTAGCAAAACACATTAGAACGTTGCCAAACTATAAATCTGTTATACTAATTGCAGTAACTGCATATGATACAGAAGATAATATTTTAAAGATATTTGAAGCAGGGTTTAATAAATATATTAAAAAACCATTTTTAAAGGCGGAATTATTAAAAGTATTAAAGAATTTGATAAACTAAACCTAATCGTATATCTTATTAGTTTTTGGCATTATAATAGGTAGTAAAAAGGTAATTAAAAAAATACCAATAGCAGTGGAGTAAAAAAACAACCCGACCGCTTGGTCATATTCTAAGATATTTAATTTGCCAAGTAAATAAGCCCAATCGTGATAGACCTTTTTACCACCCAATAAAGGTAACTTTTTTGCGCGGGCATCTGCTGCATAAACGCTAATGTTAATTAAGTTTTGCGCAAGCCACACTAAAGATAATTGAGTTAAAAAAAGATACTTTCGTTTGGCAGCGTAATAAATAAACAAAGAAGGTAATATAATTTGCATTAATGTACCGCCAGCTACATGAATAAATCTGCCGAAGAACATAAAAACCCCATGCCCGCCTTCGTGTATAAGCAAGTTAAACCAATCTATAAAGTGAAACTTACCGCGAGAAAGGGCTAAATAAACCATAACAGGAAGAAGCAGAAAAGAGCTTAAAAAAGGTTTAAGCTTTAAATAAAACGGCGGTGTGTTGTAAATTTGCATTAAATATCGCCAAATATTTTTCTTAATTCTTGGTGATTTTTAGTTTTACCAAGTGCAAGCATTAGTTTAATTCTTGCTTTTTGACCGTTTAGGTAGTCTGCAAAAATTACTCCGGCTTTATGTAACCATTTCCCAGCACCTGGGTAACCGTAAATATCTAATGTTTCACCCGCAGGGCAACGGGAAACAAGCACAACAGGAATACCTTTATCTAAAACATAAGTTATACCATTAAAAGCTTTAGGTGGAACGTTTCCAACCCCCATTGCTTCTACAACTAATCCTTCGGCGCCGCTATCGGCAGAAAACTTAAAGAACTTTTCATCCATACCGGCATAAACTTTAATTAAGTCTACATTAGAATTTAATTTATCTGTATCAATTGTTTCAAGCTTTTTAGGAAGTCTATTAATAAAAACGCGACCTCTATCTACAAAGCCAAGAGCTCCAAAATCTAAGCTGTGGAAAGTTTCAACATCTTCTGTGTGTGTTTTAGTTACTTCGCTAGCTGCGTTAATTTCTCCATTTAAGCAAACCAAAACACCAAGATTTTTGCTGTTATCGTTATTAATAATATGTATTGCATCCGATAAATTTCTAGCGCCATCCCAATTTGGTTCTGTGCTAGTTCGCATGGCGCCAATTACCACAATCGGTTTTTCTGTTTTAACTGTTAAATCTAATAAATAAGCTGTTTCTTCTAAAGTATCCGTTCCGTGTGTAACAATTATACCATCTATATCAGGTTTATTAATAAACGTTTGTACCTTTTGGGATAGATCTAACATAATTTCTGGTGTCATGTGAGGACCAGGATAATTCCCGTACTCGTAAACAGATAAATTTGCAGGAAGTTCTGATTGAGGTACTTTATCAATTAATTCGTTACCATGAAAAAATGGAACAGCAGCACCAGTAGCTTCATCAATTTTCATAGAAAATGTGCCGCCAGTAAAAATTACCAATATGTTTTTCATTTTACAAACCTTTAAAGTAATTAATTGTTTGCTCTAAACCTTTTAATAAATCCCATTGTGGGTTAAATTTAAGAATATCAATAGTTTCAGAAATATCTGCTAAGCTATGTTTTATATCTCCGGGGCGTTCAGGTTCAAAAATAATATTGCTTTTAGAACCTGTAATGTTTATAATTAATTTTGCTATTTCTAAAACAGTAATAGTTTTACCATAAGCAACGTTAAATAATCCAGTATTTAGGTTAGATTCTGCTGCTAAGTTGCAAGCTTGTACGATATCTTTAACGTAAATAAAGTCTCGCGTTTGCAAACCATCACCGTAAATAATAATATCTTTATTTTGCAAAGCTTTTTCTATAAAAATAGGTATTGCTGCTGCATATTGGCTTTTAGGGTTTTGTCTTTCTCCAAATACGTTAAAAAAGCGCAATGCAGTGGTTTTTAAGCCAAATTGCTCGCTATACATTTTGCAATAATATTCACCATCTAATTTAGTAATTGCATAAGGAGTTTTCGGTTCGGGTGCCATGTGCACATTTTTAGGTAGAATGGGGTTATCTCCATAAACTGCAGCAGAAGAAATGTGAACGAACTTTTTTACCTTATTTTTTTTACTAGCTTCTAATAAATTCAGTAATCCCTTTACGTTAATATCAACGCATTCATAAGGTTTTTCTATGGATTCTGGTACGCTTACAAGGGCGGCAAAGTTAAAAACGTAATCGGCATTTTCTATAGCATTATTTACGCAATCTAAGTTAGTAATAGAGTCTTCAATAAAAGTTAAGTTTTTAACAACTTTGGTATTTTCAATTTTACCGCTACGCAAATTATCTATAATTGTAACAGAATAGCCTAAACTGCCATAATACTCTGCAACGTGGCTTCCAATAAATCCAGCGCCCCCGGCAACAACAACTTTTTGCATAAAACCTCTTATATTAATTTTAATCTATTTAAGTAGTAAATATGCGGTTTTTTAAGTTAATAAAAAAGAATATTAAGGCTATTTTTAATAAAAAAAGGGTAAAAAATGTTAAACGTTTTCATAGGTGGGGAATAAATAAAAATTAAACCATTAATAAGTGGTTAGTAAAAAATTTTATCTTTTTATTATTAAATAAGTTACAAAAAAAGTTAAAATTTTACTTGCATAGTAATAATAATTCTTCTATTTTTACATTAAAATCAGCGTTCTAAAATATGTGGATAACTTGTGGATAACCCAAAAAATCCAAATGTAAAATGGGAATAAAAAAACAAGTAATTAGCGTTTTGTGCGTTTATTTTGCTCTTTGTTTTTAAAAATCATACTTAACTTATTGTTGTATAATAACTTACGGCATGTTATTTAAAGTTAATAAAATGTTAACAAACAAAAAATTTAAAAAGCAAGTTAAATTTTAAAATAAATTAAAAAATATTTAAATGTGGATAACTTTTTGATATGAGACGAGGAATTAGTTTAGACGTTGCAAGAGATCATAAAAGAATGTGGCGAGAATTTTTAGAAATTATAAAAAGTTCTGTATCGCCATTAACTTATAATACTTGGTTTACACCGTTAAAATCGGTAGACTTAACAGATAGCACGCTAAAGGTACAGGTTCCGGGCACAATGTTTATTGATTGGATTGAAGCTCATTATAATGCAGTTGTTAATAAGGCTGTTACCCATATTTTAGGTGAGCGGGGTAAATTAGTTTATGTGGTAGAAAATACTGAAACAGATGACGAAGACACAAGTAAAAATGGTGTTCCTGTTACCCTTGCGGAATTACAGAACAAGTCTAACACTTCTGTTTCAGTAGAGGATACAAATTTTTCCTCTGATGTAAAAATTCCAGAAGAAGAAACCACTTTTTCTAGTAATTTGCAACAAAATTACCAGTTCGATAATTTTATTAAGGGAGAAAGTAATCAGTTGGCACGTGCAGCTGCTATTGCAATTAGCGACCAACCGGGGCAAACGTCATTTAATCCATTATTTATTTATGGTGGTGTTGGGTTAGGCAAAACACACCTAATACAAGCTATTGGTAATAGAATTTTGGCAAACGACCCAACTAAAAAAGTGTTATATATTTCTAGTAGCGATTTTTCTGCTAAGTTTATTGATGCTATTTTAGTTAATAAGCTAAACGAGTTTTCTAATTTTTATCAAAAATTGGATGTTTTAATTATAGATGATATTCAATTTTTGGTTAATAAAGAGAAAACACAAGACTTATTTTTCCACATTTTTAACTCTTTGCATCAATTAAATAAGCAGATAATTTTAAGTAGTGATAAGCCGCCAAAAGATTTGAATGGAATGAACGAGCGCCTTATTTCAAGATTTCAGTGGGGGCTATCTGCAGATATTCAGCCACCAGATTTTGAAACGAGAATGGCAATATTAAAGAATAAAAGCGCAAAATTTGGTATTAATTTAGAGCATGGAATGTTAGAGTATATTGCTTATAATATTACATCTAATATTAGAGAGTTGGAAGGATGTTTAATAAAAATTATGGCAGCCAATGCGTTAAGCAATCAAAAAATTGAAATGAACTTGGTTAAAAAAATTGTAAAAGAAGTATCTACAACTAAGCAAGTGAACGTTTCCATTGACCAAATTACCAAGGCTGTTTGCGAGTTTTTAAAAGTAGAAGAAAATAAAGTTAGAGAAAAAAACAGGCGTAAAGAAGTTGTATTTGCGCGTCAAGTTGCAATGTATTTAAGTAAAGAGATTACAAAATCATCCTTAAAAACAATCGGTTTACATTTTGGTGGAAGAGACCACAGCACGGTTATACATAGTTATGAATCTGTTACGCAAATGATGAACGAGGATAATAAAGTAAAAGAGATTGTGGAAACACTTAGAAATAAAATAGAATTAGGTGCAAATTGATTAGAACAATTACGATTTTAATTTTTATAATTAGTTCGTTTACTTTAGCCCAAGATAAGTTACAGTTTAATAATTTGTTTTATGGTATCGATTTTGCGAAAACAGATAATATTGGCAATAATGTTTTTATTGGTTATGGTGGGTGGTCTGCTAAGCAAGCAGTTGTAAATAATTGGTGCGAGCAGCTTTTTATAGAAAAATTAAAAGATTTATCTGTTAAGTATATTTTTGCGGTAAAGGGACCAGATACTCCATGTTACTTAGAAAAAGAAATTGCCGATAGTTTATTAGCCTTAAATTTAATAAGTTTATGTAAAAACGAGAAAATTGATAAAATAATAATAGCGGCGCACTCCAGTGGTTCGTTTGTAGCGCATAATTTGTTCCAGTATCTATTTGGGAAAGCTAAATTAGATAAAACAGAAACATTAAAAGATAAAATAATTTATTTTAATTTAGATGGCGGAATAGGAAGCTATGAATGTGGTGCACCATTAGATTCTAATATTGCGAAAAATCTAAACAAAATTTATGCTGTTTATGCTTACGATAGTAATACAAAAAAGTACTCCTCTAACTACGAAACAATGATTAAGTTAGGTAAGATGTATAATAACTCCCAAGCTATTATTGTAGAAGCAAAAGACAGCGGTTGCGATGGTAAATGGTGCTTACATGATGTATTAATAAATAAAAAACCGTATAATCCAGAAAAATTTGATTTAGATAACGACTACGGTAATATAACAAAAGATAGAAAAGTACAGACCGATTATTTAGATGTTTTACATTAAAAAAAGCCGATTACTCGACTTTTTTATTAAAACAATCCTAAAAACTAAATAAAATAAAATGCGAATTGCTTGAAGAAGTAATATTTAAACTATTAACATCAGAAACAGCAATTGCATCTCCTTTATTTAATTCTATTTCGTCAACTTTTGTAACCCCATCAATATTAAATAGATAATGAGAATTAGTAGAATTATTAAAAACTAAATTTTCTTCTTTATCAAACTTTGCAATATATACTTTAATATCTTGGTCTACATAAATTTTATTTTCATCTTTAGAGTTATCAGCAACTAAGATTAGTTTATTAAATTCTAATCTTTCATTAAGATTTAACTTAGAGTAATTTGGAGTTAAGTCTTTAGTTTTGGGATAAATCCAAATTTGGAGCAAATGCACATCTTTATCAGTATTTGGATTAAACTCTGAGTGAAATATTCCACTACCGGCAGACATTTTTTGAAATTCGTTTGCGTAGATAATTTCGTCAGTTCCCGTGCTATCTTTATGTTGTAAAGTACCTTCTAAAACATATGTAATAATTTCCATGTTTTTATGTGGATGAGTAGGAAATCCAGCACCAGCTTTAACAAAATCTTCGTTTAGCACTCTAATTGGTCCAAAGCTAACCATATCTGGGTTATAAAAATCATTAAATGAAAAAGAATGATAGCTTAAAAGCCAATTAGTTTTGGAAATTCCTCTATCTGAACTTTTTATTAGTTTATTCATCGTTACTCACTTTAATGTTGGTACCAAGTTTTTTTAATAAATTTCCTAAAGTAATTAGTTCATCTTCAGTTAAAACAGAAAATACATTAGAAACATAATTAATGTGTGAAGGGAAGACGCTTTTAATAAGATCTTTTCCCTTATCTGTTATGTGAATAAATAAAGAGCGTCTATCATTGGGGCTTTTAATTCTTTCAATAAAGCCATTTTTTTCTAAATTATCTAAAATAACGGTCATATTTCCACCAGTAATTAAAATTTTATTTGCAAGTTTACCAATAGGCATATCACCTAAATGGTATAAGGCTTCTAAAACACCAAACTGTGATGGAGTTACACCATAAGTATTAATTTCTTCGTTAATTACTCTATTAACAGAATTAAAAGCACGGGCAAGTTTAACCCAGGTTTTTAAGGCAAGTTCTTTGTTACTCATATTAGTTAAAGTTAGTATTATTAAAAATAGTTATTTACTATGTAAAAATAATAATAAAAAGACAAGATGTCAAGTTTTATTTTAATAAAATGATTTTAATATAAATTAATTTAATGTTAAATTTACTTTTTAAAAGAAATTAAAAAGAGAAAAGCATAAAGATATGCAAATAAAAAAGTACAATTACATTATAATAGGAAGTGGTTTAGCGGGTTTATACGCAGCAGCATATGCTAGTAAATTTGGTAAAGTTGCCCTTTTAACAAAAAGTACAATAGAAATTAGTAACACTTATTGGGCGCAGGGGGGTATTGCAGCAGTAGTTACAGAAGAAGACAATGTAGATTTACATGTTGCAGATACCTTAGAAGCAGGCAGAGGACTTTGTGATAAAGATGCTGTAGAAGTTCTAGTAGAAGATGGACACGAAAGAATTTATGATTTAATTGAAATGGGAATGGCTTTTGATACCGAAAATGGTAAATTAGCATTAGGTTTAGAGGGTGGGCATAGTAAAAGGAGAATTTTACACGCTGGTGGTGATGCAACGGGCAAAAAAATGGTAGAGTTTTTAAAGTATTACATTAAAAATAATCCAAATATAGAAATTTTTGAAAATACATTTGTTTATGATTTAATTAAAACGGATAATACTTGTTTGGGTGTAAAAGCTTTTAATGGAATTGACAAAATTAATTATACAATTTTAGCTAAAGGAACTGTAATTGCTACAGGTGGAGCAAGCGGAATATTTAGTAAAACTACAAATCCAAGAACTTCTACAGGGGATGGAATTTATTTAGCTTATGATGCTGGAGCAAGTGTTGCAGATATGGAGTTTATACAATTTCATCCTACAGTTTTTCATGCACCTAATAAAAAATCTTTTTTAATTAGCGAAGCCGTACGCGGTGAGGGGGCTTATTTAGTTACAGAAGACTTAAATAGGTTTATGCCTGATATTGATAAATTAGCAGAGCTTGCCCCACGCGATGTTGTTGCTAAAGCTATTTTTAATAAAATTAAAGAAGGTAACAAAGTTTATTTATCCTTATGTCATCTTAATCCAGATAAAATTAAAGCTCGATTTTCTACTATTTATAGTGAATTACTAAATTATGGATTAGATTTAACTAAAGATTTAATTCCTGTTGAACCAGCAGCACATTACTTTATAGGAGGAATTAGAACCGATTTAAATGCTGCTACAGAAGTAAATGGATTATTTGCAATTGGTGAATCTGCTAGCACGGGTGTACATGGTGCAAATAGACTTGCAAGCAACTCGTTATTAGAGTGTTTAGTGTTTGGTAAACGCGCTATAGATAGTATTAATTTGTTTAATATAGAAATTAACAATCTAAATATTGATGTTAACAGTTTTAAGGATATTTACGCCGATGATAAAAGTTTTGAAGAATATGAAGATTTGAAAGAAAGAATAGCAATTTTAATGACTAACAATTGTGGCATTTTAAGAGAAGAAAAAGAGTTAACCTATGCTGTTAACAAAATAAATGAATGGGAAAAAGAACTAAATTTATTAGAAAATGAATTTAATTCTTTTAGAAAAGTAATGATAATTAATATTGCAAGATTAATTTTAACAAGTGCATTAGAGCGCAAAGAAAGCCGCGGTGGGCATATTAGAAAAGATTATCCTAAAGAAAGCGATAAGTTTTTATATCATATTTTACAAAATAAAACCAAAGGCATGTTTAATAAATTGATAAGCTAATGTTTAGTGATAAAGAAATTAATTTAATAGAAGCAAACGAAATAATATCCCTTGCGTTAAAAGAGGATATTAAAGATGGTGACATAACAACAGATGCAATTTTTAAGGATAAATTGAATGCTGAGATGCATTTACTATTAAAAGAAGATGGGGTAATTGCAGGGTTACCTATAATACAAATGATTTTACAAAATTTTAACAGCAATTTTATTGTTGAATTATTGGTTAATGAAGGAGATTATTTAGCAAAAGGTATAATTGCTGCAAAAATAAAATCTGATATTAATATTTTGCTAAAAGCAGAAAGAACAATACTTAACTTTTTGCAAAGGATAAGTGGAATTGCAACAAAAACGCGTAAATATGTAGAAATACTAAAGCCTTATAAAACAAAAATATTAGATACGCGCAAAACTTTACCGGGTCATAGAATATTAGATAAATATGCTGTAAGAATTGGCGGTGGTTGCAACCATAGGTTTGGCTTATACGATATGGTTATGATTAAAGATAACCATATAAAAGGAGCTGGTTCCATTACAAAAGCAGTTAATTTAATTAAAGAAAAATATGGCAATAAATATAAAATTGAAGTTGAAACAAGTAATATTTTAGAGGTTGAAGAAGCACTTAAAAACAATGTAGATATTATTATGTTAGATAATATGAACATAGCGGAAATGAAAGAGGCTATAAAAATAATAAATGAAAAGGCTATAACAGAAGCTAGCGGGAACATTACAGAAGATAGATTAATACAAATAGCAGAAATAGGAATTGATTATGTATCGGCTGGAGCTTTAACTCACAGTGTAAAAGCTTTAGATATATCAGGTAAAATTAATTTTTAAGGTGATTTATGAATAACTTGTTAATAGAAAAAATTATTGAACTTAAAAAGCAAAAAAATGCTGTAATTTTAGCGCATAATTATCAAAGACCAGAAATTCAAGATTTAGCGGATTTTGTTGGGGATTCCTTAGGGTTAAGTAGAAAAGCTGCAGAAACCAATGCAGATATAATTGTTTTTTGCGGTGTTCATTTTATGGCAGAAACCGCTGCAATTATAGCACCAGATAAAAAGGTTTTAATCCCAGATTTAGAAGCGGGGTGTTCGTTAGCAGATTCAATTACTAAAGAAGATTTATTAAAGCTTAAAGAAGAGTATCCAGATTCTATTGTAGTATCTTATATAAATACCACAGCAGAAATTAAAACATTAAGTGATTATTGTGTAACATCCTCTAATGCAGTAAGAGTAGTAGAATCCTTACCGAAGGATAAACAAATAATATTTTTACCAGATAAATTTTTGGGAAATTACGTAAAAAAAGTTACTGGGCGGGATATGATAATTTTTGATGGCTCGTGCCATGTTCATCGTAAAATTGGCAATATAGAATTTGAACAGGCAGAAAAAATGTTCCCCGGTGCAGAGTTTTTAGTTCATCCCGAGTGTGGGTGTTCATCCTCCTGCATGCTAAAATCTTTAGAACAGCCGAACGACGTAAAAATAAAGATACTTTCTACAGAAGGAATGGTTAACTATATACCAAGCACAGACTCTAAAAAATTTGTTATAGCAACAGAAGTTGGAATTTTGCACCGCTTAAATAAATTTTACCCAGATAGAGAATTTTATCCTGCAAGTGAAAACTCCGTTTGTGAATATATGAAACTGATAACCTTAGAAAAGCTTTATGAATCTCTATTAGAAGAAAAGCATGTTGTAAAGTTATCTGAAGAAACTATAGAACGAGCACGCTTACCAATTGAAAGGATGCTTGCTTTATAAAGTTTTTAAGCTAATTTACGTACTGGGTATAAATTTTCCTCAAACAATTTATATCTTTGTTGGTATTCAGTAATTCTATTTCTGCTTCAGTATTCCAAAGTTCCATAATTAATTTAATTTTGTTGTAAAATTATTTTTATAGCATCGTTAAGGAACTTAACGGGATAAAAATTTACATTATCAATTTGCTTTAGGTTTTTACTATTAGCAAGAGGGAAAATAATATTAGTAAAACCAAGTTTTACAGCTTCTTGAATGCGTTTATCAATTTGCGAAACAGCGCGTAACTCTCCACCAAGACCAATTTCACCAATAGCCACAAAGTCGTTAAAAGCGGGTAAATCTAAAAACGAAGAAGCAATAGCACAACACACGGCGGTATCTATAGCGGGTTCATCAATTCTTAAACCTCCGGCAATGTTAAGAAAAACGTTAGCTTGAGAAACTCGTAAAGCGGCGCGCTTTTCTAATACGGCAAGTAGAATGGAAAGCTTGCGGTAATCAAAACCGGTTGCAACCTTTTGGGGGTTACCAAAATTAGCTGGAGTTAATAAAGCTTGAACCTCCAACAAAACTGGGCGAGTACCCTCTAAGCTGCAAGTAATCACGCTACCGGAAATGCTTTTGCTCCTTTCGCTTAAAAATAGCTCGCTAGGGTTATTAACTTGCACAAGTCCTGTTTCGTGCATTTCAAAAAGACCAATTTCGTTTGTGCTACCATAACGGTTTTTATATGCGCGTAAAACCCGATAATTATGATTTTTTTCTCCCTCAAATTGTAATACTGCATCTACCATATGTTCTAAAATTTTAGGACCTGCGATATAACCTTCTTTAGTAATATGTCCAATTAAAATTACAGCACAACCAAATTTTTTAGCTGCATCCATTAATTTCATTGCAGATTCTCTTATTTGCGTAACTGTGCCGGGTGCATTATCTAATTCTGGTATGTAGCAAGTTTGGATTGAGTCTATTATAACAGCGGTAAAATCTCCCTTTTCAATTACAGAAATAATTTTATCTGTATCAGTTTCTGCTAATAGACTTATATTATTACTTTTAACATTTAAGCGTTGTGCGCGTAAATTTATTTGATTAATCGATTCCTCACCGCTAACATAAAGTACTTCTCCCTTAATTCCAGCTGCAGATTGCAAAACGAGAGTAGATTTACCAATACCAGGGTCACCACCAATTAAAACCACAGAGCCCGAAATTAAGCCACCGCCTAAAACTCGGTCAAATTCTTGAATATCGGTAGTAATACGTTTTTCTTCAGAGATGGTAAAATCTGATAGTTTATGCAATTTGATTTCACCAAAATCGGTTTTGCTTTTTTTCCTATTACCCGTTTCAACGGTTTCTTCGGTAAAGGTATTCCAGCTATCGCAAGAAGGGCACTTACCAAGCCATTTAGGGGACTCGTAACCGCAAGCCGAGCAAACAAATTTACTTTTTATTTTCAACTTCAAATCCAGTTCTTTTTATAAAATTATTTATAACAGCATCATTACTATTAGCAAACTCTTGTGGGGTGCCAGTAAAATAAATTTTGCCTTCGTGTACCATTGCAATTTTAGAAGCTACATTTTGAACGCTAAACATATCATGCGTAACTACAATAGAGGTTACTTTTAATTTATTACTTAAACTTAAAATAAGCTCGTCTATTGAGTCACTCATAATTGGGTCTAACCCAGTGGTAGGTTCGTCATATAATATATATTGGGGATTGGTAATTAGGGAACGAGCAAGGCTAATTCTTTTTTTCATTCCACCGCTTAGTTCAGCAGGTTTTAATTTTTCCGTACCGGGCAATCCCACTAGTTCCAATTGTTCTTTAACTTTATCTGCAATTTGGGATTTAGTTAAATTATAATTGTTTTCCACAAGTGGTAAGCTAACGTTTTCCTCAACTGTTAAAGAATCGAACAAGGCTGCACCTTGAAAAAGAAAACCAAATTTTCGTCTTATAGCATATAATGTTTTTATGTTGCATTTAGTAACAGATTCTCCTTCTACTAATACCTCGCCTTCGTCGGGTAAAAGAAGTCCTACAATATGCTTTAATAAAACGCTTTTACCGCTACCGCTTCGTCCAATTATAGCTAAAGTTTCACCTTTGTTTATCGTTAGGTTAATCCCATTTAAAACGGTTTTATTTCCAAAGCTTTTTTTAAGTTCAATTATTTCAATCATTACAAATTCCTTAAAAACAGAATAATAATTTATGTTTTTTTATTCAAATAAGTAATAAAAATTTTTAATTGACTTGACAAAGATAATAAAATAAGTTATTTTTGTTATGAGCATATGCTCAAAATAAGTAATAAAATAAAAAGTAAAATAATGCCAAGACCGAAGAAATGCCGAAAAATGTGTTGCCATCCAATGGCGCATTACTTTAAGCCCAAAGGGGTTCCGATGGGAATGCTTGAAGAAATTGTATTAAGCAGAGATGAATTTGATGCGTTAAAGCTAAGTGATATAGATAAACTTATGCAGGAAGAAGCAGCAGCAAAATTAGGTATTAGCAGGCAAACTTATGGTAGAATATTAACATCTGCGCATCAAAAAGTTGCTTTGGCAATTGTAAAAGGAATGGCATTAAGAATTGAAATATAATAAACGGAGGTTTATATGTTAGTAGCAGTAGCAACAGACGACTACAAGACAATTACTGGTCATGTAGGAAGATGTAATGGATTTTTGGTATACGATGTTGAAGATGGTAAAATTAATGGTGTTACAAAACGAGAAAATAATTTTACTTTACATCGCATGCATGGAATGGGACAACAGCATCACCACGGACATGGACACGATGACGGCCACCATGCACACAGCCATGGCGGTTTAGTTGGTGGATTAAGTGATTGCGATTGTTTAATTGCAAACGCAGCGGGCGGAAGATTAGTTGAAGATTTGCAAAGAAATGGTATTGATGTTGTTTTAACTTTACTTAGAGACCCTGAAAAAGCTGTTATAGCTTATTCTAAAGGGGAATTAAAATTTGATGATGACGCAACTTGTAACCATCATTAATAAAAAAGCCGCTAATTTTTAGCGGCTTTTTTTATTTTACTTTAGCAAATTTTTGCGTTATAGATTCTGTTTTATTGTTACTTTTCATTATCATTTTGTAAAAATATACACCATTGCCTATTTCGTTACCATCTTCATCTTTACCATCCCAATAAACTTTATTAAAGTCTATATTTAATTCTGCTATATTAACCTTTAGTTTTTTAATTAATCTGCCTGCAATTGTATAAATATATATATTTAATTCATCTGGAATTTGGGTTAGTTTAAATGTAAAGTAAGTGTAATTAGTAAATGGGTTAGGATAATTATACACATACAAAACTTTAGCTAATGAAGATACTGAAAACGATTTTTGATAACCATTATAACCTGCAAGATTACCAACAATATTATTTCCGGTAATTCTTAAGTAGTGGTCACCATCAGATAAATCAGGTTTAAAGAAGAATGTAAGTTTTCTGTTAACTGTATCGTAAACACTGCTATCTAATTGATTGTGATACTTTCTAATTCCATCAAGATATAATCTAAATGAAGACGTATCTTTATAAGGGAATAAAGGCATATAATCTAAATTAATAGAGATAACAGGTTTATTAGATACAAAATCTCCATCTGCAATATCCATTCCATCAAATGTTGCCGAAACTTTAGCTGAATAAACATTTGTTACGGTATCTTTTATTACATAGAAGGGTAATTTAAAGTAATTATTATCTTTAAAATATTCTTTAACTTTATTAGTAGAGTCGATAATTAATTCAAATGCCATATCACCAAAGCCATCATCAAAATTAGAAACATAAGTATAACTAAAGGTTTTAAGCTGCATAGTATCTAAAGAAGTAAACAGTGAGTCTAAAATTACACGTTTATTTTTACTAGGTAAAATTAAATTAGCCACAACTCTAAAGCTATCTGCAGGGCTGCCACCAACATTCATAAAACCATAATTAAAAGAAATAGATGCACCTTGCATAATGGTATCTGCAGAGGCTGTAACCAGTTGGTAATTAGTAGCAAGTTCTGGGAATTTATCGTAACCTATTTCAATAGCACGCAAAGTTGGGGATTGAATGCCAGGAACAGTATTAAATGCGCCTTTAATTTTAATTTTAGGGTATACTTTGGCATCTACAAAGTTTAAGTTACCATTACCATTTTCATCAATTTCAACTATATTTAATGTATCAACAGTATTATTGTTTTTAACACCAATAATTTGATAACGAATAGAAGCATCTTGTGGTATGGAGTGAGTAACAGAAAAATCTTTCCAATTAGCAGCTGGACCAATTGTTTTTGTAACAAAAGCACCGGATTGTGGCATTCTAGCAAAATTAGTATCAATTTCAACTTTGCCATCAAAAGCACCTTTTAAGCCCTCTGGTACAGAACCAATCGGGGCTCCTTTATAACCAATAATTGCCCAAGATTGACGGTAACCAAAGTTATCGATTAGTCTGCTTCCAAATTCTTTTAGTTTATTACGTGTTGCGGTGGTTAACCCTTGTCCTGCATCGTCAGCAACAGCTATAGCAACTATTTCGTTATTACTAATGCCATCTAAGTAAGAAATAAAAATATTATTTGCAGTAGTACCGGGTGATACGTCAAAAAGTTTATATTCTATAAAGCTAAGGTCGCTTTTGTTAAACCTGCATACATGGAAGCCGCGTAATGTGTTTTCTGGAATTAAATTTTGTCCATTAATTGCTATAATTGCGGTTCTACCTGCGTTATATCCTGCTGAAAGTGCATATATATTAATATTTAAAGAATCAATTTTAACATTAGTACCATTGTATGATATATTTTTAGCATACTCAAAATCAAAACTTAACGAGTCATTTAACCCAAATTTATCTAAGTTAGATAAATAAAACGAAATAGGAGTTCCATACTCGATTCCAAACTCTGGTTTTACTTTTAGCCATATACGTTTTTGTGGAGAATAATTATTCAAATCAATTTTTGTTAATAGATTGCTAATTGGCACTAAAAGAGAATCTGCATTTATAAAACTTGGATTATAAGATATTTTAGCAAGCAATTTACTAGAGTTAGATTTTTGATTAGAATTTAAGAAAGAGATTGGATTTTTAACAAAATTAAAATTATTAGAAGGATGTAAATTTCTAAAAGATGAACTATAAACATTAAGATTTATATTAAGGTTGTTATCGTTTTCGTAAAGTTCGTTTAATGTGTTTTCAAAATCTAATGAAATAGTAATATTATGTAAACCAGTTAAATTTTTAGTTTTAAGATAAAAAGATACACTATCTGCAAAAAGAGGTAAAACTTTATTTAATGTAATATCTTGTAAAGTTTGGGAATTATAGGTATGTTTAATATTAATTTTAAATGAATCAACAGTAGCTAAACCGGAATTAAAGAAGTTAAATTTACACAAAACAGAATCTGTTGCATCAGAAAGCTCGCCAACAGTAGCAAAATCGGAATTAGTAATTAATAAATTAGGTTTGTTAGGAAGTTTAAGTTTAACAATAGGATCCCCAACAAGAGTGTTAGTTAAGGAAAACAAACGATAGGTGCCAGTAGAGCCATACGTGCTTAAAAGTTTAATTTTAGTAAAGCGATGAGCATCACCTAAGGTTAAAACGGTATCTTTTAAAAGTTTTTCGTAAAATAACTTAGGAGCGGTGTAAGAAGTGGAAGTAAAACCTAAGGATGAATTACCAATATAAGCAATAGCCTGACCGCTTAATCCATTAACAAAAAGTTCAGAGAAAGAGGTAATATCAGGTTCGGCAAAGCGTGCTGTAGAGCAACCAAAATCTGTAATAAGTGGAGAGCGATTAACGTTATTACGTAATTGAATAGGGTCTGTAATGCTATTATCCCAAGTTTGGGTTCCGCTATGCCCAAGATAAGAGATAACCAAACTTCCTTTTTCAATTTTATCTTGAATAAAAGCAGGACTATAAGGACCAAAATTAGTTATAGGGTTAACAGTCTTGTAAAAGTGGGTTGCATCACCACCAACTGGTCTAAGTTTAACATAGTTATTTATAATAAAATCGTTTATAGATTTTAATGTACTAATTTGGTTCGGGTCTGTAAAATTACCGCCAGAAAAGAAGAGAAAACGTTTGTTCCAATTATCAAAAGGATTATTTATATAATTTTGATGTTTTGCAAAATAGCTTTCAAATTCTGCTAAATTTCTAGCAGGCAACCTACCAATTTTTATTACAGGAATATTTGCTTGTGTGCTATCCCATATAACAAACCAGTTATCACTAACAGGAGCACCAAAAGAAGGAACAAAACATCTTTCAATAGGGGCGCCTTGATACTTAGTTTTATTACCATAATAATCGTAGTTAGCGCGTCCAACTATAAAAACATAATCTAATTTTGTTGGCTGCCAAGTGTTATAAGCGGTTTTAAGAAATTCCTTTATTGGTTCGGGTGCAAAAAAGCCATAATTAAGCTGGTCGTAAATATCAAAAACGTTTATTACTTTAGTAGTTAAATTATAATTTTGGCTTATAAATGTTGCATATTCATTGGCTTTTTGTAAAAACAGTGGATGAGTAAGCACAACATAATGAGCAGAGTTTTGAGGATTTAACAAATCTTGATATTGTTTTTTATAATAAAATATTGGTTTTTTTATAGTATTAGTAGTTCTTAAAATATACCATTGTTTATTTTTAACGCTATCTATAAAAGATATTATGTTTCCATTTTTATTAAAATTAGTAATTTTAATAAATTTATAATTACCAATGTATTTATAAATAATATTATTATTAGTAATAACATTACCTAAACTAAATGTACCAAACATACCAGAATCCGGTAAAGAGGTGTAACGGAAAGTTAATGTATCGTTTCTAGCTAATAAATAACGTGGGTATTCAATTTCTCGCCAATCACCAAATAAAGTGTTAATAGTAGCCGTAGTAGGATAAGAAACAATTCTTAAATTATTTGTTCCGTTAACAAGTAAATTAGAAGAAAACTCTGCTTTTAGAGTTTTAACTTGATATTTATTTACATAACCGGAGTCGTATGTTGTTGGATAATTATTAATTTTTAGGGCGGTAAGATGGGCATTAGTGGTTAAATTAGTACCCCAGCTTTGGAATTTAGCAAAACCGCGGGCAATACGATTAGGATATAAGTTAGAAACAGTAAAGGATTGAGAAACAGTACCAACACCTTGCCCCCACCAGTTCCAAGTTTCGTTTTCGTGCCAGTCAGGGTCTTCACGTCTTAAAGTTCCACCATCTAACGAGTAATCGAACCAAGGGTTTTGCTCGATATGTAAAAATTCATCGTAAAAATCAATTGTTGTACTTGGTGTGCCGCTATAATTAGTAACTGTATCCGTACGTAAACCTTCATCGCCATCCCAAGTTAAAAAATAAGCTGTAGTATCGGAATATCTATTTAAATACTCTTTATATGGTTGACCGTAAGCAGCAGCTTCGCGATAATTTGCGTCGCCATAATTTCTAATACCAACAAATTCAATATAGTCATTTTGGTCAAATGAGTAATCATTTTCTCCATAAACATAAATAGGTATTTGTGCACCTTTAACGTACATTTTAAAAGTTTTAGGATTAATTGCATTTGTATTAACGGCTAAATTTTCAAGGTCGCTTTTGGTAATACGGTAAAGGTCATCTTTTATAACACCAACTTTTACATATGTTTTATTAAAATCTATCCAACTTTCTGCTAAAGGTTTATTGGTATTATAATTATTATTGTTAATTGCAAAAGATGGATTTAATATTAAGGGATGAGTTATAGGTTCTTTAGATAAGTAACTTTCCACACTATGATCAAAAGTAAGTTTTATTGTAAAGTTATTAATTTTTTCAACTTTTCCATTGTTAACATTATATCTGTAAGGGAAATATTTTATATGAACGCAATAATAATTATCTATATTTAAATTGCCTAAGACCCTAAACTTGTAATCACTAAATGATTTTAATTCTGTTTGATTATAGACCAAAGTAGAATCATTAACTTTTTCTACCATAGGATTAACTAATGGAATAGCATCAATAATTTCTTTATTTTCATTAATTATTTCTAATTTAGGTTTACTATTAGGTGGGATAGAAACGAACAGATCCATTGCTGGCAAAGTAAATGTACCGGGTGAAGATTCATCGAGATAATTATCAAATACAATATTTTTTATTCCATTATTTTCTTGTAAAGAATAATTAATATTGTTTTGTATATTTAATAAGTAAATATTACTTTGTATAGACTCGTTTTTAAGAGTTTGTGAGTTTAGTAAACCAAAGGTTAAAAAAAATATTAAAAGAATAAGTTTTACTCTCATAACAACCTTTTTATTTTATGCTTTATAATATATTAAATACTTTTGTAAATATTACAAACGAAAATGAATATATTAAATATATTTTTAATACTTTAAAAGATAAACAAAAAAAAGTATTTTTTTATTTCAATACTTACTCTTTTTATTTAAATAATTATAATTTAAAGTTTTATGAAGCATTTAACAAGGCAAACTATATTATTCCCGATGGTTACAGTGCGGTTTTAGCTGTAAAAAAAATATATAATAAGAAAATTGATAAAGTAGTTTTTACTTACACTTTTACAAATAAATTAGCTAAGCTTTTTGAAGAGAATAATGTGAAAATTTTTTGCTTAGGGGGCACCAAAAGTAGCATAATTAAGTTTTATAATAATATTAAAAATGAATATCCCAAACTAATAATAAGGGGATATAACGATGGATTTTTTGATATTAAAAATGAAACAGATAATATTATTGATAAAATAAATAGAGCAAATGCAGATGTATTAATAGTTGGAATGGGAATGCCACGCAGCGAAATTTGGATTATGGAAAACATAGATAAAATAAATGTACATTGCATTTTTAGTGTTGGTGGCTTTTTTGAGTTTATTGCAGGCAATAAAAAGCAAGCCCCAAGCTTTTTTTATAATTCTGGCTTTGAATGGATTTACAGATTAATGCAAGAGCCAAAAAGGTTAACAGGCAGATATATTAAATCTCATTTTTATTTTATTTATAGATTAACTAAATATTTATTACTAAAAAAATAATTATATGCCATTAGTTAGTATTGTAATTTTAACTTATAATAGAATTAATGTATTAATAGATGTTATTAATAAATTAAAAAACTTAACATATAAAAATATTGAAATAATAATAGTAAATAATAATTCCACAGATAACACAAAGCAAAAGCTTGAGGAATTATTTCCAGAGATATTACTTATTAATTTAGATAAAAACATTGGTATATCTGCACTAAATTATGGTTTAAAAGTAGCAAAGGGGAAGTATATTTTACAATTAGACGATGATAGTTATCCCGAAAATGACTTAATAGAAAAAGCTATTATAGAATTTGAAAACGACAATAAATTAGGCTTTATTGCATTTAAAGTAATAAACTTAAGATATAATATTTGCGAGACAAAAGATTTTACAGAACATCCAAAGTTATTTAATGGTTGTGGAGTAATGTTTAATGCACAAGTATTTTATAACAGCGGCTATTATAATAAAAATATATTTATTTACTATAACGAAATAGATTTAGCTATTAGAATAATAGATAAAGGTTATAAATCGCTATATAAACAAGATTTAATTGTATATCACTTGCAAACATCGGTAAGCAGGGAAAATAAAGAACATAATCCTTTTATTAGCGAGTTTAGATTTTATAACCATTTTATAAGTTACTTTATTTTTATATATTTTAATTTTAATGCACGTTATGTTATTAAGTATTGGGTAAAGTTAATTGCATCTAACTTAATAACAGCAGTTTATTTTAAATATTATAAAGCATATTTAAAAGGAATATTTTTTTGTTTAAAGTTAGTAATTAATAAAAATATCAAACGCAACCCTGTTAGCTTAAAGACACAAGAATATTACGAATATGGCAATTTTCCACTAATAGATAGATTATTTTTTCCCAACTTTAATAAACCAAATATATTTAAATGGTTAAAAATAAAATAAAATTATACTTAAATAATATAATTGCCTTTACACTTTTTAACTTATTAAGTTTTTATTTTAAAGTGTTTAAAGTAAAAACAGAATTTAATAAAGAGATACTTTTTGTAAATTTTGGTCAACTGGGGGATTTAGCTATTACATCTATGCTTTATGATATTTATAAAATTAATTTTAATAATATAAGTATTTTAATAGATGAACGTTTTTATAGTTTTTTAAGCTACCTAATGCCAAATGTAAAAATATATACTATAAACTTACAAAAGTATAAATATAATTTACTATATAGAATAAAAATATTAACCACCTTACAAAGAACACATTATACAAAAATTATTAACTTAAGCTCTTTTAGAAGAATACTAACCGATGAAATAGTTTTACTTTTAAGTGGGGATAATTACTATTGTTTAAAAAATAATTGGAAAGTTCTTGAACCATTATTTAGGGAATATTTTAATAAAAAATATTTAATGCCAATTAGTGAAATATATATTAATGAATATAATAGGCATTTAGAAATTTTTAATTATTTTTTTAACGTTAACTGTAGCTTTAAAGCTGCTGCAATTACAACTAATATACCTAATAATATTAAATTTAATAAATATATAGTTGTTTCTCCACTTTCATCACAAACCATTACTGCATGGGGAATAAATAAATACATTGAATTAATAAATAAGCTTGGGGATAGTTTTAACTTTGTTATTCTTGGGGATAGATATTTAAAGGAATTTAATTTAGGTGATAATGTTTTAAACTTAAGCGGAAAGACAAAAATTACAGAGGCAATAGAAATTATTAAGCATGCAGATTTTTACATTGGTAATGATAGCGGATTAACACACGTTGCGCTAAAATATGGCATTCCATTAATTTGTATTTTAGGTGGTGGTGCTTTTAATTTTTATTTCCCTATTTTTGAAGATGAAAAAACTAAATATATTTATAATAAGTTAGATTGCTTTAATTGTGATTGGTATTGTATTTATAATGAACCAAAATGTTTAACGGATATTTCTGTAAATAGTGTATATTTGCAATTAAAAGATATGTTACAAAAATTTTATGTATAAATTTAGCTTAATAAATTACTTAAAGAATTCCATTTATTTATTAAACATACATTTAAAAAATTATATATCTTTTTTAGCATTTCTTGTTTATAAAAGTTTTATTAAATCAAAATCTAAAACTAATAATATAAAAAGAAATATAATCTTATTTTTTAATAGTGGGCAGTATGGGGATTTATTAATTTCCAGTATAATTTTAGAAAATGAAGAAATTCTACCCAACAACTATAATTACGTATTGTTAATTAAAGAGGAGTATAAAAATCTTTTTGAAGGTTATAAAGGAAAGTTTGAAATTATTACTTATAGTTTATATAATTATAGATATAGCTTAAAATACAAAAAAGATTTAATAAAAAACATAAATAACTTAGGAATAAGCAAGCTATATAATATAACAGCATCGCGGGGAATATTAACAGAGGAATTATGTTATTTAATTGATTCTGAAGAAAAATATTCTCTAAATAGTAATTCGTTTTACTTAGATGATTTATTAATAAACTATTATAATAAGATTTATAATAATCTATATTTTAGTTATAAAGATAATGAATACGAAAAAACTATAAAGTTAGTTAAAATTATAAGTGATAAAGATAACATTGAAGTTAAAATTAATAATAAAAAGATGTTTGATTTTGAAATTACAAATAATAATTATTTAGTAATTTCACCACTAAGTTCTGTAGATTATAAAAACTGGGATTTTGATAATTTTAAATATCTAATTGAAAATATTAGCAAAGAAAACATAGTATATATTGTTGGTACAAAGTTAAACCATAACATGCCCCAAAATAAAAACATAAAAAATTTAGTTGGTAAAACAAGTTTTTTAGAAGTTGCAAAGTTAATAGCAGGGTGCAAATTGTTTATTGGAAATGATAGTGGTTTATTACACTTGGCAGTAAAATTTGGTAAACCAATTATTACAGCTTTAGGTGGTGGTGCATATAATAGATTTGTGCCATATAAAACTAACATAAACCAAAAATTTTACACCTATAACATATCCTGTTTAGGTTGTGAGTGGATTTGTAATTATAAAGAAAAATATTGTTTAACCAAAATAAATAGAGAAGATGTTTTATTGGGTATTCAGAATATTTTGATAAACAGTTAATATACTTTTTGCGTATTTTTCAAAAGTGAAGTTATTCTTTATTGTTTCGAAAGCAGAATTAGTTATTTTTTTAACTATTTGAGGAGAGGTGGAAAGTAATATTATTTTTTCAACTAAATCTTGTGTATTATTATTTTTATAAATTGTAATATTTATTCCATCTGTAAATCTGCTATCTAAATAAATATTATCTGGTATTATTACAGGAATTTTAAGCATCATGGCTTCCATCATAACTATATTGGGTAATGTTTCTGAAGCTTTATTAGAAATAGACGAAGGAATAATTAGAATGCCAATATCTTTATAAATTTCTTCTAAACTTAATTTTGGGCTATCTATTTTTATGTTTTTAATACCAATAATGTTGGTTTTTATTTCATCTTCTAAAGCACCGCTTCCACGTAAAATTAACGTATAGTCTTTAAGTTCTTCTTTATGTAAAGTAAATGTGCTTATTAAAAAATCAATTCCTTTAACTTTATCAAAACGTCCAACATAGCCAATATTAAAAAGGGGATTAATATTGGCTAAAGATATATTAACTAAATTAACACCATTGGGAATAATGGAATAGTTATTAGCTAAAAAACGATTAGAATTTAAATTTTTCTTATGCAATTCAGAAAGCAAGATAAAATAATTCGCATAAATAAATTTATTTATGCTATTATTAAAAATAGTGTGGTGGGTATAAATAATTTTAATTTTTGGTAAAAACAGCTTTATTAAAAATATATAAGGAATATATAAGCGAAAGTGATAATGTAGAATATTAACTTTATTTTGTTTACAAATTTTAATAATGTAAAATAGATTATAGAAAAAATAAAACAGATTATATTGGTTTTTAATTTCCGTAAAAAGTTTAATATTATTATTTAATGAATTATTATTTAAATAGAAGCCTTTAATGCCAATAATTCCAAAAAAATCAGTTTTATTATATAAATAGTTAGCTAATTTAGTAATGGAAGATTCAATGCCACCAATTTCAAAATTTTTTAATAGATGGAGTACATTAATTGGTTTGTAATTATTCATTTCTTATAACAGTTAAATTAAAAATAATAATTAAAGCAATAAAAACCATAAGTTCAGATACTAAGGTGGTAAATGCAGCACCATAATAAGAATACTTGGGAATGAAAATTATATTTAAAGTAATATTAGTAAAAGCACCAATACTAACAGCAAGCAAGTGTTGTTTTTGTTTACCCCATATAGTTAAAGGCTCGCCAAAAGCCATATTAATTCCCACTAAAATTATATTTAAAGATAATAATTTTAGCGGAATACTTGCAGATAAATAATTTTTACCAAAAATTAAGTAAATAATATTATTAGCAAAAATAAAACTAACAATTCCAATAACAAGTGCAGTTAAAAGCATAAAAATAAAATAATGTAAATAATTTGTAGATAATTTTTTATAATTACTTGTTATAGATGGCAAAAATGCATTAACAATTATGCCAAAAGGAACAATAGCAAGTAAAAAGATTTTATTAGCTGCGGAGTACATACCAACATCACTTTCTGGTTTAAATAAGCCAAGAATAATAGTATCTGAAAAATAATAAATAGCTACCATTATAGAAGATAAAAATATGGGGAAAGATTCTTTAACTATTTTTTTTGATAAATTAAATGAGAATAACTTGAAAAAGCCATTCAAATAATCTTTAAAGTAAAAGATAAATAATAGGTTACCAATTGCAGAAGTGCCTACAATAATAATAACTACAATTAAAAAATCGTTATTAGATTTAACAAATGCAAAGTAAAATAAAATAGTTAGAAGGCTAATAATTATTTGTACTAAAGAAATAGCTTTGAATTTTTCTAAAGCTCGTGCAAAATAATTTAAGGATAGTCCATTAGAAAAAATTAATAATCCAAGTAATATTAATGGCAAACTATTATTAAGGTTAAAAAATAAGATTACAAAATAAATTATAAAAGAAAAAATACTTAATAAAAACCTAATAATTGTAATGTTACTTAAATATGTATTAGAAATGCTATTATTAAGTGAAATATCGCGCAAGCAAATTCTATCCATTCCAAAAGATACTATATTAAGTAAAAAATTAATTACGGCAAATCCAAAACCTAAGCTACCAAAATTGGAAACAGAAATAACTTTTGCAAGATATGCAAAAGATAAAAAATTAATTAAGCGTGAAAATAATTCACCAATTGATAGGATAGATATATTTTGTAAATTTCTTAAAATAATTTTCATTATTTTTGAAAATAATTATATTACTAAAATAACATTATAATATGAAAAAATCACAATATATTTATCCACTATTGTTTATAATATTAGTAAATATTGTTTATTACCTTTGGGTAATAAAATTATTTCCTGGCTTTATTTCAGATGATTTTGAGTTATTTGCGTATATAAGTAAAAATGCAGATATACCAATTTGCTTAGATCCAAAAACCTCATTTTTTTTATTTCTAAGACCAATTTCTTATTTTACATTTTGGTTGGATTATACCTTACTAAAAGAAAATTACTTTATAATGAAATTAGAAAGCCTAACTTTACATTTAGTAACATTAAGTGTTATATATATAATTTTAATAAAATTAAGTGAACTATTTAATATTAAATTTAAAAGAAATATAGCCATAATATTATTGCTAATTTTTTCATTCCATTCAGACGCATTGTTTTGGTTAACTTGGATAGCAAACAGAACTGAGATATTGATGTTGCTATTTTACGCATTAGCAGTGCTAATGATTATTAATTTTTTGAGAACAAATAAAAATGTATTTCTACTTTTTTATATTATATTTTTTACCTTAAGTGTTGCTGCTAAACAAACGGGACTTCATTTACCACTATTACTTGTTTATTTAATAATACTAAATAATAAAAAGGATTATATAAAGATTAAAGATAAAAGTAAAATATATTTATATATAGGTTTTACCGTTTTGTTAATGGTTCTAATTATAATTATTAATTCAATATATGTGGGTCAAACCGAAATAGCATTAACAAATATTTGGAAAAAGCCTTTTGCTTTAATGGGGGTATTGTTTTATGTTATATTCCCACTTTATCAGCAAAGTATATATAGTTTTTTTGTTCTTAATAAAGTTTATGCAGTTGTTCTTTTGTTAAGTGGAATATTTTTTTTAATATATAAAAAGATAAATATTTATAATTTATTATACATAATAATTTTTCTAATTATAATATCTTTCCCGCGTTTAGCGGGTGCTGGTGGTGGTAGAATAAACTCGATTTATTTATTTTGGGCAGTTATATTTTTTTACTTTATTATTAAAGATGAACAAAAAATTGTAAATGGTTTATTAACTGTTTTAGTGTTTATTTACTTTTTTGCAAATATCTATAAATCGTTTTCTACTATATATTTTATAAATAACTACGAAAAAAAGGTAGAATTACTAAAAGAAAAAAACAAGGAATTAAATTTTAAATTATTTATTTTGGTAAACGATGAAGCATTGGTATATCAATATTATTATTTAATGCATAATAAGTTTGGCAAAGATACAGTTAATTTATATTCAAATATTTATTTAGCAACAGATTTAACAGATCCGGATAAATTTACGTCTTTACAAAAAGATATTAAAGTAAATATTAATAAAGATACAATTACAATAAAAACAATAAACGATAAAAAATATTTATATAATAAAAAAGATAGATTAAAAGATGATAAATTAAAATTAATTAAAAGTGAAAAAGCAATTAATGAAAGGGGCTACTATAAAATGGAGTATAAACTTAATGATAATATAATTAAAGACAAATACAAATTTGTTTATTTTGATGGTTTAGCATGGCAGGTGTTAAACTAAAAATTTATCTGCTACGAACAGTAAAAAACAATAAAACAGTAACAACAGAACTAGCAATAGCAATAAGTGCTTCTATAATAGTAGGAAGCACGGGACCTGTAGGTAATTTGCTACGAGTAAAAGGTAAAGAAAGATTTTCTACTTTATTAATATCATCGTAATTAATAGTATCCTTGCTTGTAACTATAAACTCTTTAGCAATTTTAACATTATTTTTTTCTTTTAAAACATATGTTCCTTTTAGATTTGCTACCCTCACAATAAAATAATCGCCAAAAAAGCCATCTTTAAACATTTCGCTATATACAATATTGGCATCTTCGATATTAAAATTTAATGTGTCTAAACTGCTTTCTGTTAATTCTTTTTCGTTTTCGGTAAAAAATAGTTCAGTGCGATTTTTTAAGAAATATAAACTGCCAGGTGCATTAAAGTTTAAGTATAATTTACTTGGTGTAACAGAAGAAACATCCTTACAAACGCTATGCAATAGGTTGTTTATTTTATCTAAGTTAGTAACAGGTTGAGCAATTAAATTTAGGTTAAAAATTAATAAAAAAAATGTAAATAATTTACTCAAAGTAAAAGCCTATAAATTAGGTTAATAATATGCAAAAATAAAAAAAAGTTTTAATAATAGAAATTTAAAATTTAGGTTAAAAAAGATGGGCGGATTTAAAACAAAAACACTCCTTGTTAAAACAAAGAGTGCATTTATACAATTTTAAAAGCGAAAAATTATTTTACTAAGTCGTTAACTTTATTAATATCTTCCAACTTTACAAAAGATTCACGGAATTTGTAATTTCCTTCTGCTGTTTTTACGGTTTTAATATGTTTTAGGTTAACAACCGAAGATTTAGCTTTAGCTTTGTTTTTATCGGCAAAAGTTTGTTGTTTAGCCATTTTTTACTCCAAAAATTTTAAGTTAGTAAATATAAATAAAAAAAGTTTAAAAATAAAGAAAAATTAAATTAAATCTGCAAATTTTGCATTAATTGAGTTAGCTAAAAGGTTAGGGTTAATAAAAAGTTGCATGCCACGCATGCCTGCGCTAACGTAAATTTGGTCAAAAAGTAAAGCTGTTTCATCAATAAATGTAGGAAAAAGCTTTTTCATGCCAATAGGAGAGCAGCCACCACGCACATAGCCCGTAACATTTGTAAGCTCTTTTAGTGGCAGCATCTCAATTTTTTTTACATTAGCCGCATTAGCCGCTTTTTTTAAGTTAAGTTCTAAATTTCCTGGAATGCAAAAAACGTAATAGCCAGTATCAGACTTAGCAACTAAAGTTTTAAACACTTGTTCTGGATCTGCATTAATTTTTGTTGCAACAGAAATTGCATCTAGTTCATCTTCATTTACGGGGTACTCTACAGTGCTAAAATTTATATTAGCGGCTTCTAAAATACGCACAGCATTTGTTTTCATGTTATCTTTTAGCAGTTAACTTAATAAAGTCTGTAAAAATATGACCTGTTTCTTCTAACAATGGGTCATCAACATTAAGGTCTTTAGTTTTAGTTTCGTCTTTTTCGTTTATTTTAATATTTTTTTTGCTTAAACGTTCGTTTTCTCTATCTTTTTTCTTTTGTTCGTTTCTTTCGCGTTCAGCTTTACGGGTACTTTCTAATAAAGAATAAGTTTTATTTTCTTTAAGTTCTTTATATTCTTTAATATCTTCTAATATATACTTAAATTCATCATTGTTTTTTATTCTTTTTTCGTGTACTGCTTTAAGAGTGGGAATATACTTACTTAAATCCATAAATTTAATATAATAAGCACTTTTAATTTGGTCCCAAGGTAAAGCGCTTTTTTGAGAGCTTTCTCCAAACTCATTTGGGTCGTAAGCAGATGGGAAAGTTATATCTGGAACAACGCCTTTATGTTGAGTGCTACCGCCGCTAATTCTATAAAATTTTGCAATAGTAAACTTTAATTCACCCATAGGTTGGTCAGTTCTTAAATATCTGTTAATATCGTAAATAGTTTGAACGGTTCCTTTACCATAAGTTTGTTCACCAACTACAATACCGCGTCCGTAGTCTTGAATAGCTGCTGCAAAAATTTCGCTAGCGGAAGCACTAAATCTGTTTACCATTACAAATAATGGACCGCTATAAACTTGCACAGGGTCTGGGTCATCTTCAACAGAAATATCGCCATTAGAGCTTTTTACTTGCACAACCGGTCCATCGGGGATAAATAGCCCGGTTAGTTCAATAGCTTCTTGTAAGCTACCGCCGCCGTTGTTTCTTAGGTCTATAATAACACCTTCTACTTTTTCAGTTTTAAGTTCTTCTAAAAGTTTTCTAACATCGCGGTTAGTGCTTTTGTAATCTTTTTCGCCTTTGCTTTTTCCTTCAAAATCTGCATAAAAGGTGGGTATTTCAATTACTCCAAAGCGATGTTTTTTCCCGTCCTGTTCAATTTCTATTACTTTCTTTTTAGCTGCTTGGTCTTCTAATTTAATTTTATCTCTAACAATTTTAATTTCAACAGGTGGTGCGTCAACTCCAGCATCTGCTTTAAGAACAGAAAGCCTTACGGTTGTACCTTTAGCACCTCTAATTAGTTTAACTACATCATCAAGGCGCCAACCAACAACATCAACCATTTCTCCATCATCACCTTGTGCAACCCCAATTATGCGGTCGTTTTCTTTAAGTTGACCTCCTTTTTCTGCCGGGCCACCGGGTATTATTTTAGATACTTTCGTATAGTCGTTATCTAAAGATAGCTGTGCACCAATTCCTTCTAAAGATAATGTTAAATCTATTTTAAAATCTTCACTATTTTTTGGTGAAAAATAATTTGTATGTGGATCTACAGCTTCTGCAAATGAATTTATATAAAGTTGAAAAACGTCGTCGTTTTGGGATTGCAAAATATATTTATGCATTGTTTTATAACGTTTGCGTAAAGTTTCGGCTATTTCAGTTTCTTTTTTGCCAGATAGTTTTAAGTTTAGCCAATCGTTTTTTATACGTTTGCGCCAAACCTCGTTAAGCTCACTTTCATTTTTTGCCCAAGGACTTTTTGAGCGGTCTATTACAATACTTTCATCAACATTAAAATCAAAATCACCTTTATCTAATAGTGCAAAAATGTATTTCATTCTTTCATTAAAACGTTTTTTGTATAAGTTATATATTTCAAAAGGTACATCTAATTTGCCAACTTGTAAAAAATCATCAAATCTATATCTGTATTGTTCAAAATTATCTATATCTGATTGTAAGAAATACAATTTTTGATTATCTAAATTTTCTAAATAATTATCAAAAATTACAGAAGAAAGAGAGTCGTTAAGTTTTGGTTTTTTAAAGTGGGCTCTGGTCAATATTTCGGTTACAATTAAGTCTATTTTAGAGTATTTTGGTTCTGGAACTAAAACTTTGTTAGTATCAATATTTTTACCATTATTATCACCCTCGTAATTTTTTGCTGCACAGCTAATTATTACAATGGTAAATAGAAGCGAAAAAAGCAAATTTTTCATTATTATCTCTTAAAAAATTATATTATAGGTTTAAAACAATTTTTGCAAATAAAGTTTCAAAAATAGCAAATTAATTATATTTGCTTCAAGTATTTTATTTTGGAAGTGTAAAATATACGGTGGTACCTTCTCCTTCTTTGCTTTCAATCCAAATATTGCCGTTGTGGTATTCCAAAAACTCTTTACACATTAATAACCCTAAGCCAGAGTAATGTTCTTCTGATTTATTTTTAATATTAATATTTGTTTTTAATGTTAGTAATACGTCTTGCATGTTTTTGGAAATTCCTTTCCCGTTATCTTTTACATAAAATTGTATTTCATACTCATTATCTTGGTATCCGATACTAATTTTACCATCATTCCCCACAAATTTTATTGCGTTTGTTAGCAGATTACGAAACACTGAAGAAATCATATATTTATCTATATTTAAGATTAAATTAGTATCAATAAAGTTTTCTACTGTAATATTTTTAATTTTTATGTTTTGGTTTAGGTTATTTATTTCGTTTACAACTAGATTATATATGTTTTCTAAATTAGGGATAAAACTAACTTTTTTATCTTGTAAATAACTCCATTCCAATAAGTTTTCTAATGTTTTGCTAATATTTTTAGCAGAAATATTCATATCCTTTAATATTTTTTTTGTTTCTTCCGGTGGAAAAGCATTAACATCTTCCCCTAAAACTTCGCTAAAGCCTAAAAATACTTGAACGGAGTTGCGTAAATCGTGCGCAAGTACAGAAACAAATTTATTTTTAATAGATATCAATTCCTCTAATTGCTTTTTTTGATTTGCTATTTTAACTTGGGTAGCAACGCGAGCTTTTACTTCTAAACTTTTAAAGGGTTTAGTAACGTAATCTACACCGCCCGCTTCTAAAGCTTCTACAATATTTTCGGTTTCGTTTAAAGCGCTTATAAAAATAATAGGAATATCTGCAAGTTTTGGATTGGCTTTAAATAGTTTGCATGTTTCAATTCCATTAAGGTCGGGCATCATAATATCCATTAAAACAATATCGGGCATAATAGTTTCTGCCATTTGAAGGGCCTGATTACCGCTTGTTACGGGGCGTATTTTATATCCTTCATCTTTAAGCATTTCGCTTAATAATCTAATATTTGCGGGTACGTCATCAACTATTAAAACTTTTATATCGCTATTATTTATTTCTTTCATTTTTTACCTTGGTATTTGTTTAATAATTCTTCAATTTTAGCATAATCGTAATTATCTGCTAATTTTAACAAATATTTAGTTAATTTAGGTTCTATAAATTCAATTCTTTCAATTGTATCTATAAATCCGTCTATATCTGCTGTTTTTATATTGTTTAGTAGTTTTTTTATTATAGCACTTGGCACTTGATTAATATATTCAACAATTTTTTCTTCGTTCTCGGATTGTGTTAATTCCTCTTCTTCGCTTTCGTAAATGTATTCTATTTTAAGCAGGTCTGCAATCATATCAAAAAGTTCTTCTTCTCTAAAAGGTTTGCGGATGTATCCTTCTACTCCAACAGCTTTAGCGCGTGTTTTTTCTTCGTCAAAAGCGCTAGCTGTAAGCGCAACAACAGGAGTGTTTTTACCTCTTTCGCTAAATTTAATCATACGTGTTGCTTCGTATCCATCTAAAACAGGCATACGCAAATCCATTAAAATTAAATTTGGCTTCCACTCTTCAAATTTTTTAACCGCTTCTAATCCATCGTTAGCAATTTCTGTAGTAAAACCAACTGCTTTTAATAAATTATTAACTACGTTTAAGTTTTCCGGTCGGTCATCTACTACAAGAATTTTACATGGGGTGTATTGTGGCATTATTCCTTTTACGCGTTTTTGCTGTTTACTTTGGCTTAGTTCTTCTTCTGTATCTTCTGTTTCTGTTATTTCTACATAAAAACTAAAAATTGAGCCTTTGCCAACTTCGCTTTTAACAGTAATATTACCACCCATTAAGTTAACAAGTTCTTTGCTTAAAGCTAATCCTAAGCCTGTTCCTCCTTTATTTATGCCTGTACTTGTTTGAACAAAATGTTTAAATAATTGTCCTATTTCATTTTCTGGTATACCACATCCTGTATCTTCAATTTCTGCTAATAAGTATTTTTTATCATTTTTTTGTAATAATTTTGTCCTAATTGCAATTCCGCCTACATCTGTAAACTTTATTGCATTACTTATTAGGTTAACAAACACTTGTCTTAGTTTTGCTTCGTCTATTATAACAAATTTTGGTAGTTCATCGGTTCGTTCAAATATTAATTGTAACTTTTTATGTAGCGCACGTTCTTTAAAGATTAAGTAGATATCTTCTAACAATAGGTGTAAATTTGTTTTAGTGTTGTTCAAAGTCATTTTACCGGCTTCTACTTTAGAAAGCTCTAATATATCGTTTATTAATGTTAAAAGATGTTCGCCCGCTTTTATTATACTGTTGTTATATTCTTTTTGTGTGCGTGTTAAATTTTTATCTCTATTCATTAATTGAGAAAAACCAATTATAGCATTAAGTGGTGTGCGTATTTCGTGGCTCATATTTGCCAAAAACAAGCTTTTGGATTTATTTGCAAATTCTGCTTCTTGCTTTGCTTTTATTAATATTAATTCTGTCTTTTTCTTAAATAATATTCCACCTAAAATTACGGAGTATAGTCTAAGCAAAATTATTACTTGTTCATCCCATCGTTTTTTTGTTTTAACGCTATCAAAGCCTAAAAAGCCTATTATAGAAGGTCCATAATAAATTGGCACTGTAACAAGAGATTGTATATTTTGTGCGCTTAGCACCTCTCTTTCGTAACTTCGCTCTTCGGGTAAATCTTGTACGCTTTCTATATAAACATATTCATTCTTTAAAAACTTTTCTTTCCAATAAGGTATAAACGAAAATGGTATCCCTTGCAGGTTTTCTATTTCTGGTGTAATGCCTTCTGCGCACCACTCAAATGTATTATTAATTAAGTCGGTTTCTTCTTCAAGTTCAAAAATATATGTTCTATCTACATTATTAAATTTACCCAATGTTTCTAAGCTACGGTTAATTTCAAAATCAATTTTTTCTGTATCTGCCTGAATAAGATTACCTGCGATTATTGATATTACATTATAAAAACTATTTTGCAAGCGCATGTTTTCTTCTAATTGTTTTAGCTCTGTAATATCTACCATTACAGATAAAAAGTATTTCTTGCCTTGGCTTTCTATTATTTCCCCAGAAAAATAGCCATTTAGTATTTTGCCATTTTTTGTTCTAACTTTTACTTCATAGTTATAAACTCTTCCTTCGGTATTTATTTTTTCATTTAAGGTTTTAAAAGTTTCTAAATCATAAAAAAGCCCCATCTCAATAGCTGTTTTTCCAAGTAATTCTTCTCTTGTATATTCGGTTTTATTTAAGTAGGCTTGATTAACTTGAATAAATCGTCTTTCTGGCAGTAAGGTAACAGCCATTAAAGCGGGATTATTTTCGAACATTTTATTAAACATTTGCAAAGATTCTTGTTCTAAAGAAAGGTCTTTAGATAAGCCAAATATTGCATCTTTGCCATCCCACTTGCCTAACCAAGCGCGTGTTTCCACTGGTAAAAGGGTGCCATCTTTTTTAATTAGTGGTAGGGGGCACACATCAATTTCTTTTTTAAACATTCGTGTAAAAATATCTTCGGCTTCTGCTCTTTTTTCTTTTGGGTGAAGCTGTAACATGTGCATGGACTGTATATCACTTGGGCTATAGCCAAGTTTTTTATATACCGCACTATTAACGTAAAAAATTTTTCCCTCTGCATCACCAATAAAAATCATGTCATCTATAGTTTCAAAAAACGAGTTGTAGTTTTCTTCATGGGCTTTATAGCGTTCTTCTGCAACTCGTTCTGGGGTTATATCTAAGTTTATTCCAACTACTTTATAAGGTTTATTGTTTTTGCATTCAGTTATGCCATAAGCTTTAATGTATCTAATTTCTCCATTTTTGCGTTTTATTTTAAATTCTGTATTGTAAACATTATTGCAAGTTAGCGCACTATTAAATGTGTTTATGGCACTTTCTTTATTGCTTTCTTCAAGTAGGTTTATCCAATCTTGTAATTTACCGGTAAACTCATCTTTAGAAATTCCATTTATAATAAACATTTGGTCGTTCCAAACAAGTTTATCGCTATCTGGGTAATACTCCCACACACCAACTTTGCCTACTTCTATAGCTAAAGCAAGGTTATAATTACTATTTTGAAGTTGCTCTTTAATGTTGTTTAAGTTAGCTAAGGAATTACTTAAATTATTGTTTTTATTGTATAAATAAAATAGGGAAACAAGTAAAACAAATACTAAAAAACTTAAAATGAAAATTAACATGCCAACCCCAAACAAATAAATGATTAAGATAAGAATTTATAAATAAAATTTAATAAAAAAAAGAGGAAAGAATAAAAAATAAATAAAAATGTTGGTAGAGTAAAAAAAACGATGATAAGGAAAGTTGCTGAGGATGTTGCGATAGCTAAACCTTTACCCCCAACTCACCCTCATTCCCTCTCTTGGAAAGCGAGGGATGACGCCAAACTAATGTATAAGCCAAAATTAAGCAAAAAAGCCATAACAACTCCGGTTCCCCTCTCTTCGTAAGAGAGGGGTTAGGGGTGAGTTGGTATTAAGTAAAAGTTGAATTTTTCCAATAGAGGGGATAATTAGTAACACACTTTAACTCCCAACTCACCCTCGTTCCCTCTCTTGAAAAGAGAGGGATGACGCAATATTAGCAATATATACACTCAAAAAAAACTAACCACACCACATAAATCTTGGTTCCCCTCTCTTTGTAAGAGAGGGGTTCGATAAATCGGGACGACCTTTTGCGTGATTAAAGTTTATTGTTTGTTAACTCAATAATAAATTTTCGTCTTTTCATTTATGATACTTTTGATTGTTTTAATACAAACTCTGCAATTCATCAATTTCGTTTACAGTATGAACAAAAGTTATTGTACCCAAGTTTTAATGTTCATGTGTATAAAGCATAACAAAATAACCGCCCTTTACGGGAAAACATTTTAATACAAAAACAGAGCAAGAGCTTAAAAACCTTATTAAGCCTTTTAGAGAGAGGGATTGGCTGCCAATTACCAACAAAACCCAATACCATCAGAAGGTAATTTTTTTACACGTAACCTTGTAGACACTATTTGTAAAAGTTATTCAGATAGCAATTTAGAGAGGTTTTATTATATATGGTTATAAAAGATTCAAGCAGTTAATGAACCCAAACCTCTCAAAATTACTTTTTTACTTACAGAGGAGAAATATTACGGAATAGCCAGGTATTGAAAATTTATGAGATGGAGGCTGTAATAGGGTTTAGCGACCCAAAACAAGCAGAAAAGGCTTATTGGTTTAACGTTTCGGGGGTTGGCAAAAGTAGAAAATTTTTTGAAGTTTTTAGATTTGCAGGCTTATCAAAAAACTGCTCTTTGTGAAATTTAGGGGTTAAGTTTAAAACCGTTACAGTTGCCGAACTTGGTAAAATTATTGAGACAGTTAATAAATAAAAAAGCCCGATTAACGGGCTTTTTCCTTCAATAGGCAACTTTGTCAAAATCTTCGGTTTTACAACCACTTAGCTTTTTTAACCTTTCGTAAATTTCCTTGTAATCCTTATTATCAATTATTTTAAGTTCCGAGTAAACTCTAATCCTGCCAAGTAAATAAAAAGCTTGGTACTTAATATCACTATTATATCTACGTGCCGCTTCTAATGTTTCTTCCATTTCTTTAAATACTTGTTCTTTAGTCATTTTTGACCTCTGTTAATAAATTCTTATAATAAATATACATTTTTTTATTGTCATGCTCTTTTAACCAGTTTTTTGCCGATTCTATTGCTCGTTCAATATCTTCATTTTCTTGTAACCAGTCAACAAATACTAAATCGGCTTGGTTTCCAGAGTCTTGTAATGCACGCACTAAAGCCTTAACTGATTCTGAGTTTTTGGTTTTTAACTGTGCAGGAATTCCATTAAAAATAAAATCCGTATCTTTATCATCAAGTTTTATTAATGTTGAGTTTAGCTCAATTTTATTTCCAAGTTTAGCTAATTTTTTTGCAAAATTCAACTCTGTATCCATTATTTTACGTTCGTTTTTACTCGCTTCTTTATATGTATTTTGCCAACTGTAATCTATATAAACATCTTCATCCATTTTACCGAACATTGAATCCCACCTGTGACGGCAGTTATAACCCCCGCAATGTATTAAAGCCAGCTGGTTAAAGTTGTTTAGCATTTCTTCTACTTCTTTAAACTTATAAACTTTTTCTATATGTAATTTACAAAAAGGGCGTTCTGTTCCTTTAGGTCCCGAATAACGCAAATATTTAACTCCTGCTGCTTTATAATCCATACTTCTTTTTAAGTTACTTAAAGCTGCTTTTGTTGTATTAATTTCTGTCTTAATATGGTTTTCTTGCAGCTTTATTTCTCATAGCATTTTATCTAAAGAATCCTCTATATTATCATTAGTATTCTTTAACACTTCTAAAAGTACTTTTTCTATCTTTTTTTGCAGTTCTGTAACTGCAAAATTACTTTTATTAATTAATTCTTTCAAACTGTCTATTACTTCCTGCTTTATAGGTGATACTTTATTTACAATAAAATCATTTTCAAGCTCTTTTTCTATTTCTTTTATTATATTTTTAATATTGTTTTTATATCTTTTAAATGGCAATTTTTTACGTTTTAATGCCAATTTAATTTCCTCAATTGCTTTCTTTAACATAGCCGTCTTTCATGGGCTTAACCCGGCAGATAGCACTATTTATATAGTAGGAACTATTTATTCCGACCTTGTCCCCCAATGTACCACCCTAATCGTTACAAAAATAAAAGAAAAAATGATGAATAATAAAAAAATAGATATGTTATAAAATATTATAAATGTGTATTTTAAGGTACATTAATAAGCGGTTAAAAAGCAAGGAAATAATTTTAATAAATTTCTAAAAGCAAATAAAAAAAAGCAATAAAAGGCAAAAACAAGCAAATTTTCCATAATTTAAAAAAAACCTGTAAAACTATACATATTAACAACTTACAGAGATATGGGAATAATTTAAATTGCTCAAAATAGATGAAAAATTAAACATATAAATCTTGCCATTTAAAACAAAAAAAGCTCAAAAAAACTTGAGCTTTTAAGCGGGGCCGACGAGACTTCCCGATAAATCGGGACGACCTCCTGCGTGCTTAAAGTTTACTGTTTATTAGCTCAATAATAAATTTACGACTTTTCATTTTTTTAATATAATTTTCGCGTTTCATAGCTTCACTTTTAGTTTTATAATCTTCCGAATAAACCAATTGCCAATCTTTAACCTGAGAAGTAAAGCGGGTAGTGCCTTGTAAATGTTTTTCCAATCTGGCTTGCATGTTATTAGTGTGCCCAATGTAAAATTTATCAATAGATGGAGAATATAAAATATAAACCTTAAACATAAAACCCTTGCTATTTAAAACAAAAAAAGCTCAAAAAAAACTTGAGCTTTTAAGCGGGGCCGACGAGACTCGAACTCGCGGCCTCCTGCGTGACAGGCAGTTTAATATTAAAAAAACCCTTGTTTTTAAGGGTTTTTTGCATGTTTTTTACATAAAATTATACCCATTCGTTACAGATTCGTTACAGAAAAACAGGGAATATTTAATTTTTTATTCTTTGCTAATCTTATTCCTTACTTCATCATATTTTTTATGGAACCGTATTATTCTACTTGTCTGGGGATTATTTCCATCAATTCCTAAAAACTTCTTTGACTGCGTTCTTGGTTTTTGTAAATCTCTTAGATATACTTTTGCCACTATCGGGTTTAATACTTCTTCAATAAATTCACCTTTTGTCTCATCCCATCCTTTTAGTAATTCCAACAAATACTCTTCCAATAAGGATATTTTATCAGTCTCGTTATATAGTATATCTCTTGGTGGGTTACTTATTATCATTTCGCTTTCAATTGTCTGTAAATTTTTATACTTCGTTTTATTAAAAAGATTTTCCACAAACTTTTTAAGTTGCCTTATATTACCGGGCCATTTGTATTTTTTTAATTCCTCATAAGCATCTCTACTAAAACTAATTTTTGTATCAGATAGCCTATTTAATTCATTTAATATGCTTGTGCAAAGTGAGTTTATGTCTTCTTTCCTTTTTCTAAGCGGGGGAATAGTAAATTCCACTTGATTTATCCTTTCGTAAAATTCAGGTAATACTAATCCTTTTTTTATAAGATTTTTCAAATCTCCGCTTGTCCCGAATATTAACCGAACATCTGCTTCTAATTCTTTCTGTCTAGCACCAAACTTATTATATCTCCCATCATCTAAGAATTTTAATAACGACTTTTGCACCTCCATATCTGCATAGCCGATTTCATCCAAAAACAATGTCCCCCCTTCGGCTGCTTCAATTGCTCCCGTTCCGTCATCTTTTGCATCTGTGAACGATCCCTTAACCCAACCGAACAATTCAATAACCAAGTTTTCCTGACGAAGATAACTACAGTTTACCGATATAAAACTTTTGTTTTTTCTATCGCTTAGATCATGAACAACTTTAGCAAAGTGGGTTTTACCAACACCCGTTTCACCAAGTAACAACAGATTTGAATTCGTTAAAACAGAGTATGCAATGCTTTTAATATTTTCAATGTACTCTTCCGACTTCGTATTTACTTTTTCTAAAATATCTTTTTCAAGTATAGTTAGTTTGTTTTTTTGTTCAAAATACTCTTTTGGTAATGCCGTAAAATGAAAAAATGCATTATCAAATGTTCGCATAGTCAAAAAATTTACAAAATTAAATCTAATTTCAGGTAATAAACTGTTTTTGGATTTCATATGATAAAAACCGACTATCGTTTCTGCTATACACTCCGCTATTTCTTTGGCTATTGCATTCTTTCTGTTTTGATCGGGTTCCTTAACCACATATTCATATCCCAATGCAACAAAACCCAGACTTTTAACTTTCATTTTTACCGCATTTTCCAATACTCTATTTATAGAATCCCGCAACACTTGTAGGTCGTAAGGATTATCATCATAATAAAAAATATTAAAACTTCTTTCCGCCATTAGACTTGGATGTTCCAAAATTAGATAGTCTCCTTTTTTGTAATTTTTCATCTTGGATAGTTGTGTTTTGATTTCACCAATCCCTACATGGTCAACAATATCCTTGGTTGCGCTTCGCCCTGTATAATTTTCAAACGGAGTATTGACCGAAACAGTATTTACAAATGCATCTGTTTTAACTAAAATATTATTACGCATTGTTAAATATACAAACGGGTAATTATTTATTTTATGAGTAAATTCGCTTGGATATTTTTGATTCCTTATGTAATCGCTGACTATTTCGTCTTTGTTGCCCAAAATTGAATTTACGGTGATTCTATAATTTAACAATTTGGAATATTCTTCTTCAGTAAAATGCTCTATCGGGTTAGGGTTTTTTTTCAACCATTCTTTAATAAATCCCAATGCTTTTTCATATTCTTTGTTATTTACAAGGCTCTCTATCGTTTTTAGCATAAAACTCCAAATCATTTTATTTTTTTATACAAAAATATAGATTTTTATTCTAAAAAGTCTAATATTTATGATTTAGAGTTTTATATGCATACACCTAATTTAGTTTTCTGTTTCGGATCATTTAGTTTCATCCAGATGATGGTTTTATAACTGTAGAATCCAAAATATTGTTCTTTTAATACATATTAATTATAAATATTTTTTATTATATCCTCTACATTATCAACCTATAATCATTTAAATCGGCTTTGGGAGAGTTGGGTTGGGCAGTAGAGTTATATTGTACAGAGTGTACACGGTGTACATATGTTTTCAAGAAAAAGATAAAGTCAGGTTTTTACCTTTACACCAAATATTAAAGAATTATAGCCTATCTTTCATCCTCTGTTTATTCTTCTCAACCGCGTCTTTAATCTGTTGCTTTATAATTTCTTTTGCCCTTTTCGACTGCTCTCTTGCCTCATCTCCGACTTCTTTCATTATCCAAGCCAATTGTTCGTCTGTCGGTTCGTCCTTATCATTAAATTTATATCTCATGTCGGGTTTTTTAAGTTTCATGTCTAAACTCGCTATTTTTATTACTTAAAATACTCAATAATTTGATAATTTGTATAGGAAATCGAAAAAGCATTGATTGGGGTTGGGGTCGGTTGGTCCGTTAGTCCGTTTGTACAGGGTGTACAGGGGTGTAGGTGGCTATGTTATGGTGAAATCAAATGTCTATTACTTAAATTACCCAAATATTTGATGAAAAGTATAAAGATATACTAGAGTATAAGACCTGATTGAATGTAATGCTTTTTATTTTACTTGTAAAAGCAAAATATTATTATAAATATTTAAATATTAATTCCTTAACTATTTAAATTATTAACGAATTTCATTATATTAATGACTTAATTCCCAAAATAGTGAATGTGAGTCAGTGGAAAATAATTTTAATTTTGAGAGCAGTTATTTTGCTGATAAATACAATCTTTTTTTGATTGAACAAAAAGGCAGGTCAATTGAAGAGATTGCGGACAAGTTAGCAAAGAAAGGGGTTGCTGTAATTAACCTCGGAAACGAATTAGCAAAGAAAATTAAAAAGCTTAATAATACTAAATATATTATTGTTGATGCTCCTAATTTATTACGGGAGCTTTTTGATAAACATAATGTAATTACTCCCAATATATACAAACCTGCTATTGCAATTTATAACTTAGGAATATTGTTAGAGCCAACCTTGTCTTTGGCTGCTACAAATATTTTAGGAAATATTTCTAAGGATAAAGTTATTATAGTTATTTGGAATTATTTAATTAAAGATGGAAAAGTTTTGTATTGGACCGATGAATCTTTTAATTATTATAATTTTGATTTTAGCGACTACAATTTAAAAATTCTGGAAATATAAATATGAAGTACAAGGAGCTTATTAATTTTGAACCTATAACTTCAGTAATTAAATTAACTGAAGCCGATGATGTAAATAATCAAATAAAATTTATTAGAACTTACGTTTTTTCTAATCAAATTATTGATAGCTTAAAAAATGTAATTATTCGAAATTTAGATCCGTTGCCAAACCATGAAACAAAGGGAATACAAATTGTTGGTGGTTACGGTACGGGTAAATCGCATTTAATGTCTGTTGTCTCTTCTATCGCAGAAAATGAAAGCTTATTAAGTTATATTGAAGACGAAAACATTAGAGCAATGTTTAAGCCTATTGCAGGTAAATATAAAGTACTTAGGTTTGAACTTGGCAGTACTAGATCCATAAGAGATTATATTTATACTTATATCGAGAAGTATTTAAATAACGAAAATATTAGTTTCGAGTTTTCAGACTTTCAAAATCTTAATGAAAAAGATCAGCTAACTCAGATGTTGATTGCTTTTCAAGAAAAATTTCCGAATAAACACTTGTTGATAATTATTGATGAACTTTTAGAATTTTTGAAAGGAAGACCACAGAATGAGTTAATACAAGATTTTTCTTTTTTAAGAAAAGTCGGTGAATTATGTGATAATAGTAGATTTAAATTTATGTGCGGTATTCAAGAAATTCTTTACCAATCGCAGGAATTTCATTTTGCTGCAGATATACTATCTAAAATCGAAGACAGATTTAGTGACGTTGTTATCACTAAAGAAGATATTACTTTTGTTGTGAAAAACAGAATATTAAAAAAAGACGAACATCAAAAAGCGAAAATTAGAGAGCATTTAATTAAATACCAAAATTACTTTGATTCATTAAATAATAACTTAAATGAATTTGTAGAGCTTTTTCCCGTTCATCCAAAATATATTGAATATTTTACTAAAATGAAACACGGTAAAAACCAAAGAGAGATTCTTAAAGTGCTTAGTGAAATATTTATTAAAATCTCATTACAAAGTATTCCAGATAATAACCCTGGCCTTATTACTTACGATACTTATTGGGATGATATCATTTCTAATCCGTCAATAAATACTAATGCGGATATTAAAAAAGTAAAAGAAGCTTGGGGAATAATTAAAGACAGAATTAAAAACCATTTTACTGGTGGTAGAAAAAGTCGTTTATCTTTGGCTGAAAGTATTGTAAATGCACTTTGTATTAATGTATTGTGTGATGATTTAAGCAAAAATAACGGTTCAACGCCTGAAGCTTTATTAAACGATTTATGTATTACAAACACTTTGGCTGATAGTCGTGAACTGTTGTTGGAAATTTTTAGTAATACATGCACTCACCTTATACAGGCAACAAGCGGTCAATATGTTGATAAAGACCCTAATAACAACAATTATTTTATTAGAACCGACGGTGGTATTAATGTTTCTCAAGAAATAAAAAATTATTCCGAAACAGTAATAAAACGAGATAACCAAAGAGCCGACCAAGCATTTTTTGATTTACTTCAATATATTCTTGAGCTTAATACTAATCCTTATAGGTCAGGATTTAAAATTTGGGAAGATACTTTAATATGGAAAGATAAAAACATCTTCCGTTTAGGTTATATCTTTTTTGGCAATCCTAACGAAAGAAGTACTACTATTCCTATACAACAATATTATATCTTTTTTCTTCCGTTATTTTCACAGATTAACCGTAACGATGAATCTGATGAAGTATATTTTGATATGTCGGATTTTGATATGGATTTTAGGGAAACGATTTATTTATTGGGTGCAGCTAAATCTTTAGAAACAAGCAGCTCATCAAATTATAAAAGTATTTATCAAAAAGAAATTGAAAATTACAGAAAAAACGCAATCGCTCATTTTAAACGTATCTATCCTCAAAAAACTAATGTTATTTATAGAGGGGAGAAAAAACCTTTAAACCAATATTCCTTGTTAAGTGAGGACAATTCAATATTAAAAATATTTAAATCTTTATCCGAAAGTATCTTAAACACGCATTTCAACAATAAATTTACCGACTATCCTTCATTCCCAGATTTAAGATATCCGATTGAAAAGCATAATTTTGACCAAAGAATTAAAGATGCGTTAAAAAAGATTGTTAACCCAGATAAACCAAATAGTGACGGTGAAGCCATATTAAAGGGACTTAATTTGTTAAACGGTAATTATATTGATATTTCAAATAGTAAATATTGTTTTGACCTAATAAAAAAGTTAAATAATATTGATGAAAGAACCGTAATTAACAGAACCGATTTATTATATACCCATTTCGAGGAACAAAATTTATATTATTCCAAAGATTCTGATTTAGATTATAGGTTATTTTTTGTATTACTTGCCGCAATGGTTTTTAAAGGTGAAATTGAAATTTATTATTCCAGAGATAAAGTTATTAATGCTTCAAATTTAAATTTATTACTTAATCTTAAGGATGAAGATTTTTTTTCTTATCAGTTTATTAGGAAACCGCAAGGCATTTCAATTATAAGCATTAAAACATTATTTAAGGGTTTAAATATTCCAGATAGAACTAATGAGTTGGATAACCCAGAGGTTATATCTCAGATTATTTTAAAATCTAAACAAATGCTTGATGAGGTTATTAAAACAGAAAATATCTTAAGAGATGGTATTAAATGTAAAACAGTGGAGTTGATTTCTTATGAAACAACAGCTGATTATCGATTAAAATTAAAAGAATTGCACGATTTATTGGATAAAATAAATAATTTTAACACAGTCGGTAAATTAAAGATGTTTAATATTTTACCTGATGAGCTTGAAGCTAAATTTAGTGCATATCCTTTGAGCAGAAAAATTATGGATATTAAAAATAATGCCGAAAAATTTGAATCGTTAATCGGTTATCTTAATTCTGCAAAAACTTATATTATTGATAAAGAAGAAAAGTTGATAACAGATATTAATAATACTATAGGTAATTTAGCAAATGTTTTACAAAGTGAGGATAGCAACGAAATAAGAAAATATGATTTGGATATTAACTCTTTAATTGATAAATATGTCGATTATTATATGGCAATGGCAATTGATTATTATATTTCCGCAAATGACGAAAAAACAAGAAGAGAGTTATTAAATTCCGATATAAAAAAAATATGCGATATTATTAAAGATATTAATATTATCAATTCATCGCAATATTATACATGGATTGACGATTTAACAGCATTAAAAACAATGCCTATTAGTTTTACAAAAGCTAATATTAGACAAGATCCGAATATTGGTTTTAATCCCCGCGAGCATGTAAATAAATTTAAACTTTCGGTTAGTTCTTTAGCTTCTAATTTGCGTAATATTTTAGAAAACTGGACTGAAAGTATTATTGCTCAATTAGCTGACCCGACCGTTAAAAATAACTTCGATTTATTGGATAATGATGAAAAAATATTAGTAGAAAATTTAATAAAAAGAAAAGATGATATTGAAGTGCATAATGCTTTAAAGATAAGAGATATTGTTAATAAACTTACCCAGAGTTTTGAAAAAGTTGAAATTAATACTGATGATGTAAAACAGATTATGCAGAAGCCGTTAACACCGAATGACGCTATACAAATATTTTCGGAGTTTATTGATAGAAAATGTAGCGGTAAAGATAGAGCTAAAGTAAAAATAATAATAAAATAACGGTTAATATATGAATGACCAATTAATAGAATTTCCAGAGGAAGAAAAAATTGAAAAAGAAGTAGTTTGTTTAGGGTTAACATTTAATAATGATAATGAAAGAAGGGAATATTTTAGAAACGAACTAAGAAAAAAACTTCCAGAATTAAAAAAGATTGAAGGTTACCCGATTGGCGAAGATGAAGATATTATAAATTTAAGTGATCCTCCTTATTATGCTGCTTGTCCTAATCCTTGGGTTAATGATTTTATTGAAGAATGGGAGAAAGAAAAAGCAACTATTAAAAACAGAGATGCAAACTTTAAAGTTACAAAACCTTTTGCAAGCGATGTTAGCGAAGGTAAAAATAATCCAATTTATAATGCACATAGCTACCATACAAAAGTTCCTCATCCTGCAATTATGCGTTATATTTTACATTACACACAACCGGGTGATATTGTTTATGACGGTTTTGCAGGCACCGGTATGACAGGTGTTGCAGCTCAAATGTGTGGTAACCCCGATTTGGAAACAAAAGAAAAAATTGAAAAAGAATTTAAAGAACTTGGGTTACCAAAACCAAAATGGGGAACACGTAAAGCTATACTTGGCGATTTATCCCCAATAGCATCGTTTATTGCATATAATTATAATAGCCCCGTTGATATTGAAGAGTTTGAAAAAGAAGCTAAAAGGATTATTGACAAAGTTGAAGACGAACTTGGATGGATGTATTATACTTTAAACCCAAAAGAAAAAAAATACAACGAAAATTTAATTAATTTTACCAATAAACTAAAAACTATAAAATCTGTACAAGAAGCAAAAGAATTTTTTGAAGGGGAAAAAAACCACTTCGGCAAAATTAATTATACTGTTTATAGCGATGTTTTTCTATGTCCGAACTGTGGCGAAGAACTTGTTTTTTGGGATGCTGCAGTGGATAAAGAAAACGGACAAGTAAAAGATGAATTTAATTGTAAAAGATGTAATATTTTACTAACCAAACGTAAATTAGCTAAAGCTTGGGTTACATTATATGATAAAGACTTAAATAAAAATATACAACAAACTAAATCTATACCTGTTTTAATAAATTTTAATAACGGTATTAAAAGAGACGAAAAAGAACCCGATATTTTTGATATAGAATTAATTAATTTAATTGAAAGACTTGATATAAATTCTTGGTACCCGATTGATAGAATGCCTGAAGGCGATGAAGCTAGAAGAAATGATACTAACGGTATTACCCATGTTCATCATTTTTATACGAAAAGAAATTTATTTTTATTGAGTCTATATTACCAGAAAATATACAATAACATGCTTAATAAAAATCATTTTTTAATTACTGCAATGTTACCAAAATTAAGTAGGCTTTGTCGATATACAAAAAAATTGCCAGGGCCTTTAGCAGGAACTTTATATGCACCTTCAATGTCAATGGAGTATAATTTACTATGGTCATTTATTAGAAAAAAGGAAGATATATTTTCATCTTTATGGATTCTGAAACAAGCAAATAGCCACCAATTAGTTTCCATACACACGCAGACAAAGTTAAAAAACATAGAAACTTCAACGATTGATTATATTTTTACAGACCCACCTTTTGGTGCAAATATTATGTATTCTGAGCTTAACTTCATCTGGGAAAGCTGGTTAAAAGTTAAAACCAATAACAAAAAAGAGGCGATAGAGAACAATACACAAAACAAAGGTTTTAATGAATATCAACAACTTATGTTTGAAAGCTTTAAGGAGTATTATAGAGTATTAAAACCAGGCAAGTGGATGACTGTTGAGTTTAGCAATACAAGTGCAACAATATGGAACGGGATACAAACTTCACTACAGCGTGCAGGTTTTGTTATTGCAAATGTTTCTTCTCTTGATAAACAGCAAGGTAGCTTTAAAGCAGTTACTACGACCACTGCCGTAAAACAAGATTTAATTATTAGTTGTTATAAACCTTCAAAAAGTTTTGTTAATGAAGCTAACAATGATATTGAAATATCTTTGTGGGATTTTATAAGAGAGCATTTGGAGCATTTACCTGTTGTATTGGTTAATACAACAAATAAACAAAGAGTTATTGAAAGAGACCCAAGGATATTATATGATAGAATGGTTTCGTATTTTTTGGTAAATAATATTAATATTCCAATAGGTGCTGCAGATTTTCAAGCAGGACTAAAAAAAAGATTTGCAGAAAGAGACGGAATGTTTTTTACTTATGAACAAGTTGCAGAATATGATTCTCTTTACTTTGAAATAAAAGATGAATTATTAAAAATACAATTTGACGTGATTTATAGTGAAGAAGATGCAATTATGTGGTTAAAAGAAAGACTTTTAAAAGAACCACAAACTTATAGCGACTTGATGCCAGATTTTAGAAAAGCAAACCAAATTAACCGTAAAGGGGAATATGCGGCGGAATTGCAAACAATTTTGGAAGAAAATTTTATTCAAAATGAAAACCAAACGTGGCGTGTACCAAATGTTAACGAAGCAAAAGATAGAGAAATATTACGCAATAAATCTTTATTAAAAGAGTTTGAAAGATACAAAACAGAGCTTGCTACAAGTAAAAAGAAAAAACTAACCGAAGTAAGGGTTGAAGTATTACGAGCAGGTTTTAAAAATTGTTTTGAAAAATTTGATTATAAAACAATTATTGAGATTTCAAATTCCATTAATGAAGATATTCTAAATCAAGATGAAAAACTACTAATGTATTTTGACTTTGCAAACGAAAGAATATAAAAAATAGGAGGAAAAAATGGATGTTAAAGCATTAAATTTGTTACGCTTGTTTACTGAAGAAATAGACAAGAAATTTTATATACCTGAATTTCAGCGTCCGTATGTTTGGAGCATAGATAATTGTGAAGAATTATGGGAAGATTTAGTGGATGCGTTTGATGAATATCAACAGAACAAGGAATTTTATCAAAATTATTTTTTGGGACCAATTGTATTAGTTAAGCAGAATGATGATAAATACTATATTGTTGACGGGCAACAAAGGCTAACTACTTTTACAATATTGTTTTGGTATATTTTTCCGCTTCTCGAAAATAATGATGATAAATATAACATGAAACTCATCTTGACTATATGTAATGATGAGGAAAGACCAAGATTAATTGTATCTTCGCAAAATCAAAGTTTATATCATTACGCAAAGGATAATCAAAAAATAAATGATAGTAAAGAACCATTTGCAGTTGCAGCAAATTATTTTTATGATAAGGTTAATAACTTCTCTCAAAACAAATCAATCTCTGATTTTTTTAATTTCATAATAAAAAAGACTGAATTTATTAAAATAGTAACGAGTAATTTTGAAACGGCTTGGGATTTATTCATTGGATTGAATAGCAAAGGGGAAGCATTAAATCCTGCAGATTTAATTAAGGCTTTTGTCTGTGGTAATTCGGTTGAAGGAGCAAATGATATTTGGAATGGAAAAGTTGCAAACTTAAGAGATTATTCTACTTCTTATCTATTATTTCTTACAAGATACAAATCCAAAGAGTTTTTAATTGAAAAAAATCTTTATAAAAAATTTACTGAAAATTATAATACGAAAATAAGTTTAATTGATCTTCAAAAATATGCTGGAATATATACACTATTTTGGGAAACTGAACTTAATGAAATACCGAATGGAATAACCGAGAACCTAACTCTTTCTTCTAAAGCCATAAGGTCTTTGCTTAATTTAAGATATTTGAATAGAAGAGATATTACAGTATTAATTTTTCTTTTTGCTGATATGTTCGGACTAACTTCTATATTTGATGATAAATTTTTGCATATATTAGAGTCTTTTGAAATAAAAATGGCAATATCAAGGAAGAAATCACATGAAAGAAAAATTACTGTAAATTCTTCAAAAATGGTGATCAATTTAGATAAAAATGAAGCATTAAAACAAATAGCTGCAATGCTTAATGAATTTATTCTTGATGATCAAAATGTTAAAAGTTATGTAACTGCATTAGACTACGGTAGTAGCATAGGAAGATTAATTTTAAAAAATATGGAATTGAAAGGCAGAGGAATTTTAACGGACTTATCCCCAAATATTAATATAGAACATGTAATGCCAGTTAAGCATACCGAGTATTGGTGGAAAATTTCAAATTGTAAAACTGAAATTGAATATGACAGACTTATTAATAACATTGGTAATTTATTCATTATTGACAATATTACAAACAATGAAATTAAAAATGCTGATTTTACTATTAAAAAAAATGCATATAAAGAATATTTAAAGAATTGTACAATAGTATCATATACTCAAAATTTAACTAAATGGACTCCAGATTCTATTAAGAGACGAGCAGATGAGATAGCTGATTTTGTTGTTTCAAACTGGAGTCTAATATAGGATGCTATACCAAGGCGAAGAGATTGAGATATTAAGCAAATATACATTGTTTGGAAATGAGGTTGCCGAGATAAAAGTTTTGGCAACTTCACAAATTAAACGAGTTCCTTTAAAGGATATAACGGAAACCGATTCTAATTTTTCGGTTTATGATATTACATTTAAAGCAGTTGCATCTAAAATAAAAGCCGAAATGTTAAAACAAAGTATTCTTTCACCTTATGAAAGCAATATTATTCCTTTACCGCATCAAATACTTGCATTGGAAAAAATAATGCAAGGAAATTATTTAAGGTTTTTACTTGCAGATGAAGTTGGAATGGGTAAAACCATTGAAGCGGGTTTAGTATTAAAGGAGCTTAAGCTAAGAGGTATAGTAAAAAGATGCTTAATAATAGTAGGAAAAACTGCAATGTTGCAATGGCAAAACGAGCTAAAGCAACATTTTAACGAAGTATTTAAAATATATGACTCCGAATTTATTAATGTAATGATAAAATCGTTTGCAAGGTTAGAACTGGAAAATGATGTTAATATATGGGCACAAAGCAATCAAATAATTGTTTCGTTGGATGCATTAAGACCGATTGAACAGAGAAACGGTTGGAATAAACAAAAAGTTGACGAATACAATAAGTATAGAATTGAAAGCGTTTTAAATGCAGATTTTGATTTACTTATTATAGATGAATGTCACAAAGTCGGGGGAGGATCGCAGCTTGTGGCACGTTTTCAGATGGCGGAAATATTAAGTAATGCAATACCAAATTTACTATTGTTATCTGCAACTCCACATAGAGGGAAAAGTGATCATTTTAGGCGTATATTGCAATTACTTAACGCAGATGCTTTTGCAGGTGAAGGAATGCCTGAATTAAAGGAACTTGAACCATATGTAATTAGAACCGAAAAAAGAAATGCAATAGATTTTAACGGAGCAAAACTATTTAGAAAAAGAATTACAAAAAAAATAAATGTTCCGTATGATAACGAAAGACATATTAAGCAACTAAAGCTTTATGACAGTGTTTCGGAATATGTTATAAACGGATTTAATTTAGCAAGGCAAACGAGAAACAATTCGTATGGTTTTGTGATGTTGTTGTTCCAAAGGATGATTAGTAGCAGCACAAAAGCAATTCTTGATGCAATGGAAGCAAGAGCAAATCGATTAAGCATTCAAAGAAATGAAATTAACAGAGAAAATTTAATTAACAATAACGATATAATCGAATATTTTGAAGGGAACGGTCAAGATATAGAAAATGGGTTGTTTGATTTTATTGCAACAACTCATGCAAAATATGATACAGAGCTTGCAATACTTCAATCTTTAATTAAAGATGCAAAAGATTGTTATGAAGATGAAACTGACGTAAAAGTTACATATTTGTTAAAAAAGTTAGAGGAGATTAAAAAAGAAAGTCAAAACCCTGATATAAAAGTTTTAATATTTACCGAGTTTACAAGTACTCAAGAAATGTTAAAAGAAAAACTGGAAATAAAAGGGGGATACAAATGTGAATCTATTAACGGTTCAATGGATTTTGATAGAAGAATTCAAGCATTAAAAAACTTTAAGAACAATTCTCAAATACTTATTTCTACAGATGCAGCGGGTGAATCGTTAAATATGCAATTTTGCAATATAGTATTTAATTACGATATGCCTTGGAATCCAATGGTATTGGAACAAAGGATAGGAAGAGTTGATAGAATCGGACAGTTATCGGACGTACATGCATACAATCTAATGCTCGAAAATTCAATAGAACGCAGAGTTTATGAAGTTATCGAAACAAAACTTGATGCAATAATGAATGAGTTGGGTATTGATAAAACAGCAGATGTATTAGATAGTACGATAGAAAGAGAAAGTTTGAATAAATTATATTTAACTTCACTTTTAACCCCAAGTGAATTTGAAAAAGAGAGTGTTAATTGGTTAGACGAAATAAAAGCGAAGTTATTAAGTTATAAAAGTACCGAAAAAGCTTTGCCAAGCGTAAATACTGACGAGATTAATGCCGATAAAGTAGAAGCCATAAAACATAGTCCTATTCCAACCCTGTTAGAAAACCTTACAAAGCATTATCTAAATCATAAAAAAATAGATTATAAGCAGTCTTTGTTTAATATAACATTTAAGTTGCCCAGTATGCTTGAAAGCACATACACTTTTAATGTAAAAGAAAGTTTGAACGACCCAAATATAGAAGCATTAACAATTCAACACGATGTTATCCAAACTATATTAAATGAAGCAGTGCAGTTTTTACCTGCCCAAAAAATTAAAACAGTAAAATATTTACATGGTATTAATGGGATATTTGCGCTATGGTATTTATCATTAAAAAATTCGTATTTAAATAATCACTTATTTATCCCCATATTTATTTCAGATAATAATGAAACATTTTTAACACATGCCGATGAAATATGGAATAATTTAATTTATCATGTAGAGTATTTTGAAGTTAAGGAAGTAATGGATTTAGCAGGAAGTGAAAAAATATATAATTTTATGTTCGCAAAAGCTCAAGAAATTTTAGAGTCAAAATATTATGAGATGCAAAATTCAATTATAACAAATACAAAAAAAATTCAGAATGATAAATTAAAAGCATTTGAATTTAGAGAAAGACAAATAAGAAGAATTGGAATTGAAAATATAAAGAAATCGAGGTTACAAAAACTTGAGAAAGAAAAGAATAATTGGTTAACAAATTTTGAAAGTTCTAAAGCAATTGTTCCTTCCTTAGATTGTTTACTTTTAATAAGGACTACAAATGAATGAATTATTAGAAAGAATTAAAAATATATTAATGAATAAAAGCAAGAAACACGTATTGCTTTTAGTGAGTAATGATATATTAGGTTATGAAGAAGTAATAAAACTTATAACAGACGAGAAATTTATAATAATCAATGACCTTACTCCTCTGGAATTTAGACTTTTTTTGGAAACCGATATACATGAAAGTGATAAAAGATATTTTGTAATTGGAAATAACTTTTATGCAGTATTACCCGATATAGAAGAAATATTTCATGTAACACATATAAATATAAGTGATTTAATTAATTATATGCCTAAAATGTTATTAAATGGTTTAAGTTTCAAAACACTTAGTATGTTATATAAAAAAAGGCAAATAAAAAAGCTTGAAGAAGAGCAGGGATATAAATTTATTCTAGAAAATATTTATAATATTGATTTTGAGACATTAAGAAACTCAAAAGAAAACATTTTAAATGCTATAATAATAATTACTATAAGCCGTGATAACCAAAATCTAATATTAAAAAGATATTTAAAAAAAATATTAGCAATCGATTATCCTTCGATAGAAGTTGATTTTACGACTGAAACAAATATGCTTCAATATTTTGAAGAGCAATGGCGTAATTTTGTTCTTAATGATAATAAAGAAATTGATTTTTTATCGATAGGGTTATTAAACAGTTTTAGAAGTTTATTTTATGATTGTAAGCTTAAACCAATAAAAGTTGATGAAAATATATTTAATAAAATTCCCCAAGAGTTAAGATGTGGGGTTTATATAGATGAAGAAGAAAAAAACGAAAACATATTTAAGCAGACTTTAGAACAGTTAAATAAAAAATCATACTTTATTGAAAATAATTCTCAAGGATGGGGTAGTTACATAGCCTTATTTGCTAAAGCAAAATTAATGGAAATAGTAACTAAAAACGAATTATTAAAGAAAGAGTTATTAGATTTAGAAAAAGAAGTAAACGAAGATTTTCAGAAGTTTTTAGAAAACAGTTATGATAGTTTGTTTACGCTGATAGGTAAAGATAACCCTGCATTAATTACACGTGTTTTAGATTACATTTGTTTTTTAGGTTCAAAAAAGCCAAAGTGTTTAATTGTTATAGATGGTATGAATTATTGGCAATCGTTACTATTAGTTGATAAACTTAAAGAACATAATATCCAATGTACTCAAAAGTTTACAATGGCTTATATTCCTACCATAACCGCATATTCCAGACAAGCATTGTTAAAAGGGAATAGACCAAATTTAAACGAGGATAACTCAAAAGAAGAAAATTTATTTAAAGAATATTGGAAGAATAAAAAAACAAGTAACGCGGCAATAGGGTATATAAAGAGTGACATTAATAAAGAAAGCAAAATCGATGATTTAAGTGATATTATAAGATTTTTGGCAATTGTGAATAATGATTTAGACACAGTTATGCATAGTGTTACATTGGGCAATAAAGAATTATTTTCTTCAACTAACGAGTGGTTGGCTCAAACTACATTGCTTAACGATATTGAACAACTACAAAAAAAAGATTACAATATATTTATTACTACAGATCACGGTAATATTGAAGCTAAAGGAATTAAAAGGTTAAAAAGTGACGATAAAGTTGGTACACCATCAAAAGGCAAACGGCATTTAGTTTTTTATGATGAAGAGCTTAAAGATATTTTTATTAAGACAAACAAAGAGTTTAATTTAGGCGAGAAAAATAATTCTGTTTATATTAAAGATTATGGTGCATTTGAAACAAAAGATGAAAAGATAATTACACATGGCGGAAGTCATTTTTGGGAAGTTGTAATACCATTTATTGAGATTAACTAATGAAATTAACAGATAAATACTTGGGAATTAATCAGCCGATTACATTTAAGGTAATGGATGAATTGTTTTATAGATATTTTGCTAACGAAGATATATCGGAAACAGTAATTAAAAAGCTGTTGCAAGAAAAAATATTAGGTGAAAACAGGTTAAAGAAAGCACTAAGCCAAGTTAGAATATTATTCAAAAACAATAACGAACTCCTTCTTAAAATTAAAGAAAGTAGTTATATCAAATATTCACGCTTAAGCGAAATTGAAAGAAAAAGTTTAATTATAACATTTATAAGTTTAACTTACCCCGTAATGTATAAAATAGTAAATATGTTTGGTTCAGGCTTTTTAATACACGAAGCATTAAATAAAAAATATGTTGAAGAAAAGCTTGCAGCTTTTTACGGAAGCAATCGTGGAATATTTAATGCACTTGATGCAGTAATTTATACTTTGATTGATTTTGAATTACTTAAAATGCAAAAAAAAGGGATATATAATAAACCCGAAAAATGGATAATTAATAATACGCTGGTTAATGAATTAATTATTTATTGCGAAACATATTATTCTATTTCCAAGACGGTATTACAAAACGAGGTTGAATATAAACCCATTTTTAACTTTTATGAATACCCAAACCTCGAAGCAAACAATTTTATTTTATTGGATCAGTTAGCACTAAGAGAAAGCGAAAAATATTATAGAGTTAAGAAGTAGAATGGGGTGGGGTTAAAAACTTTATTTATTTTAACTTCACTATCGGAGTATAAGGATGACTTGGATTTTGTCTATTTTATTGTTTATGGGGTTTATTTTTTCACTCTTTGTTGTAATGTTTAGGTATCATTTAAATGTTTCATTTACAATTGTATGGATAGCACTAATTTTAACAATAATATTTGTTGATTTGCAAACTGCGGTTATTATATTTTACGCTTTGTATATTCCATTTTATTTCTTTAAAGATATATTACCCAAAATAAGATATAAAAGACAACTAAGGGAAATAGAACAAAAATAAAAAATGTTTTATTGTGTAAAAATATTCTTGCTTGAAATAAAAATATTTATTAATTTGAACAGCGTAAGAAAGGAAATATGAAGGCATTATGTTTTTGGTAATGCAATGGAAAAAAGGTGAAAGAAGAATCCTTCAATAAGGGAAATGAAGAAACGCATTTAATGAAAAACTTAAATTAGTATTTATTAATTCTACTTTATTGAATAATTTTTCTAATATAGTACCGATTTATTTTTAACTAATTAACAAATAAATACTATAACTAAAAGAGGTTTTAACTATGAAAAGAATTATTTCGGTCGTATTGTTAGCAATTGCAACATTGTTATTTCAAAATTGTCGTCCAACTCTAATGATCTATCACTCAGAGGCAGGTATCCCTTATAAAGATTCCTTGACCAAAACAAAACTAAAAATAATTAATACTAAGAAAGAATTTAATTTTTTTACTATTGCAGCAATTGATAATGATACATTACAATACGTGCTTTTATCTCCCCAAGTTTCGAGTATTAGCACAAGTAAACCAACATTAGAAGATGTAAATCTTAATCTAACTGTAGTAATGAAACCACAGCAGGTTAAAAAAATATTAGTATTGTTAGATACACTTGTTGAAAATTGGAATAAGAGACAGAATAACACAAATGGTGAACTTTATGAATTTATGGTCGCACCTGAGCAGAATATAATTAAAGAGAGTGCAAATGTTGTTGGATGGCTTCCTACATTAAGTTTTTACTCACAAAATAATTCAAAGGGGACACTCGCTTTTTTATTCCTCGGACGTGGAGTGTTTTCAACCATGACTACCTTTGAATCGGTTCTTGATATTCAAGCATTTGCAGAAAAGTTAAAGATTGCTTTAGAAGGTGTCTAAATAAAATTAATAATAACCACCCTAACTTACATGGGTGGTTTATTTATCGACAACTATCAGTTGATTATTTTGTTTGTTACTGTTTATACTCTAATTAATTTTATAGTTCTCATTCCCCTCTCATTTTTTGGTATAAGAACCCTGATAATGAAACAATAACAATCAGGAGAATAATACCATGTGTTTTACAATCGGCTGCGACCCTGAATTGGTTG
>CAZYZX010000012.1:0-126886 GCA_964652025.1 uncultured Melioribacteraceae bacterium | reverse complement strand
AGTTTCAATCCTTGTTTTAATGGAATCGCCTCACGAACTCTTCCAAAAATAGTAAATATATTTTATTTTGTCAATAGGTAGTAATAATATTTTTTTAAAAAATATAAAAAAATTGAATAACTTATTAAAAAATAAACAAATAGATTAATTAAAAATTCAAAATAAAATAAATAAAACAGTTAAACAATACCCAAAAATTAAAAAAAACTATACCCAAAATTGGCAAAAAAAAGAGAGGTTAAAAGTGCCAAAAATAGGGCAAAATGGGGAATAAGCGCAATTTTTCCGTAAACTTGAGGGGGTTTAACGCATTAAAAAACAATAAGTTACAAAACTATCCCCAGTTTTTTAAAATAATTTTTGCCCCGGAAAATTATTCCTCACCAATTTTGGCTAATATTAAGCAAATTTAACGCTTTATGTTATTTTAAATTAACTTGCTATTTTACAAACAAAAAGTTACTATGCTTAATAATAGCCAATTTTAGCGAATTTAATAACAAAACTTAATTATAGTTCTGCCGTACCAAAACTAACGCCAACAGCAGCAGCAGATTGAACAGCTTGGCAATCTTTAGTAACTAATTTTTGTCTGGAAATACAGTCTTCTATTTTGGCATACTTAATTTCACTACCTTTTAAAGTAACCATAATACCAAATTTCTTTTTAATTGCGTGCTGAATGGCAAAAGTACCAAATTTAGTAGAAAGAATTCTATCGAAAGGAGTAGGACTACCACCGCGTTGCAAGTGCCCTAAAACAGTATAACGAGTTTCTAAGCCCGTATTGGCAGATATATTTTTAGCCACAAGCTCACCAATACCGCCTAATTGTATTGGATCAGTTCGTTTAATATCTGTAGCTTTAACCACTAAATCACCGCCCGCAGGTTTAGCACCTTCTGCAACGCAAACAATACTAAAACGTTTACCGCTCATATTTCTAGAAATAACCTTTTCATAAATCACATTCCAATCAAAAGGAATTTCCGGAATTAAAATAATATCTGCTCCACCGGCAAGTCCACCATTTAATGCAATCCAACCTGCATAGCGCCCCATAACTTCAATTACCATAACCCTATGGTGTGAAGAAGCAGTAGTGTGTAATCTATCAAGGGCTTCGCTAACCACATAAACAGCAGAATCGTGCCCAAAAGTTTGGTCCGTAGCTTCAAGGTCGTTATCAATAGTTTTAGGCACGCCAACAATATTCATTCCCATTTTAGAAAGTTTATTTGCAATATGCATAGTGCCATCACCACCAATTGCAATTAAAGCATCAAGGTTCCAAGCTTCGTAGTTGCGTAAAGCGGCATCGCTACGGTCAACAATTTTAACAGTTCCATCGCTGCTAATTTCTGGCCAATGGAACGGGTCGCCCTTATTAGATGAACCTAAAATTGTACCACCTAAAGCTAAAATGCCAGATACATCTTTATTATAAAGCTGTTGTGCCTTTCCTTCAACTAACCCTTCAAAACCATCCAAAATACCTAATACTTGTAAACCGTTATCGTGTGCAGGTTTTGCAACACCACGTATAACAGCATTTAAGCCCGGGCAGTCGCCACCACCCGTTAAAATACCAATTCGTTTAACTTTTTCGTTTTTCACAAAAATTCCTCGTATAATTTATTATACTAAAAATGTATTAACCGCTTTTTTAAGTCTATCCATAATAGCAGCACCAAGCCCTGTTTCTTTAACAGGTTCTGCCATAATAATATCAATATTTTCCGATTCTAGCTCGTGCAGCATAAAAAATAAATTGGATGCTGCTTCGTGCAAATCTTCAGTTTGTGTAAGGTATTTTTTTATGCTAAAGTTAAGATAATCATATTTTTTACTAAATAAAAGAGCACCTATTTTTTTATCTTCATTTTTTTTAAATTCCTCTTCTGTTAAAAACATTATTGGCTTTTGTGGTGCATAATGATAGAGCAATTGACCTGGTGCGTTTGGATTTTTAGCGTTTTCTTTTTTATTTAATTTTACCCCTAATGTTTCTTGTATCTCTTCTTTAGATAAACCACCCGGGCGTAACAAATAATAATTATTACCATTAATTTCTATTATTGTAGATTCTACCCCAACACTAGTTTTGCCACCATCTAAAATTATATCCACTTTGTTTTTAAGTTGTTTTGCCACATGTGTTGCAGTAGTGGGGCTTAATTTGCCAAATTTATTTGCACTTGGTGCAGCAATAGGAACACCCGCATGTTTTATTAAACTTAAAGCAATTTTATTATTGGGCATCCTTATTGCAACTGTTGGGTTGCCAGCTGTAATTATATCAGGTACTAAATTTGTTTTAGGTACAACTATTGTTAGCGGTCCAGGGAAAAATTTACTTAATAATTTTTCTATACTTTTAATATTAATTGTGCTAATTTTTTCTATTGTTTCAATATCACAAATATGTAAAATTAAAGGATTAAATTTAGGTCTACCCTTAGCTTCAAATATTTTTGCTGCGGCTTTGGCATTAAATCCATTTGCTCCTAATCCATAAACTGTTTCGGTAGGAAAAGCTACTAAATTACCTTTTATTATTTCTTGTGCAGCTTTTTTTATATTTTCTTCTGTTGCTTCTAAAATTTGCATAATTATTTATTTTTTTAATGTAAATATAATAATTAACTAACAATTATTTTTTTATATTTATAGTATATTTTAATAATTGTTTTATGGTTAAAATTATGGAAGGTTTAAACGAGTTAAAAAATTTTTGCTATTTATTAGCACAAGAAAGCGCCAAAGTTATTAAGCCATATTTTAGAAGCAATTTAGCAATAGAATCTAAAAGCGATTTATCTCCAGTTACAATTGCAGATAAAAAAGCTGAAGAAGTAATGAGGGAATTAATTAGTAAGGAATTTCCTCAACATGGAATTGTGGGAGAAGAGTTTGGAATTACTAATCCCCAAGCAGATTATAGGTGGGTTTTAGACCCAATAGATGGCACAAAAAGCTTTATTTGCGGCGCTTACACATTTGGAACCATGATTGGTCTTATTTATAAAGGGGAACCAATTTTAGGAGTTATTAATCAGCCCATTCTAAATGAATTTTTAATTGGGGATAATAATACCGCCATGCTTAATAATAATATTGTTAAAGTAAATAATAAAGCAGAATTAAAAGATGCTGTTTTATTAACTACAGACCACTTAAACATAGAAAAATATCAAGATATAAATAAATTTAATAACTTAATACACCAAGTAAAAATTTATAGGCAATGGGGGGATTGTTACGGTTACTTACTTCTTGCAGCTGGTTTTGCAGATATTATGATTGACCCTATTATGAATTTATGGGATTTAGCAGCTTTAATACCAATAATTAATGGCGCTGGTGGAATTATTACAGATTATAATGGGCAAGATGCATTGACCGGAAACAGCACTATTGCAGCAGTTCCCGGTTTACATCAAAAGGTAATAGATTTACTTAATTAATTTACATTTAATTCTTTTAGTAAATAATTGCCACCATTTAAATTCTTTGTTATATAAAGAATATACCTAATATCTACACCTATTGAGCGGCTATACTCTGCACTCCAAGTAAAATCGTTAATCGTAGCTTCAAATGCTCTATCAAAATTTAATCCAACTAATTGGCCGTCTGCATTTAGTACTGGGCTGCCACTATTTCCGCCTGTTGTATCCATATTATATAAAAATGCAACAGGTATATCATTTAAATCTTTACTAAAAAATTTATCGTTAAACTTTGTTTTATTTAATTCGTATAATTTTTCTGGGATTTTATAATATTCCCCTCTGTAACTTTTATCTATAACTCCACTAAGTGTGGTAAAAGGTTTGTAATAGGTTGCATCTGCTGGGCTATAACCAACTACACGTCCAAATGTTAAACGCAGTGTACTATTTGCATCTGGAATAAATTTTTTGTTTTCATATTTCATTTTAGCATCTACATAAACCGGAAGCAACCTAGCTAATGCGCCTTCAAATGCATCATTGTTTTCTTTTACATAATCTTTATATTTTTTTATTCCGCTTAATAAAATAACTAAACTATCATTTAATGCTAATAAATCATTTTCAGATTTACCCATTAAACTTTCCCCATCCTTAGCTAATATTGTTTTATTTAACCATGTATTTATAAAATTTGCCCCATTTTCTTTTTCTATACTTTTATAGGGTATATAATTAAAAATACTATTTTTAGTATTAAGTTTATTTAATTTATCAAATAGCATTGTAAAAATTCTTTTCTCAAAAGTTAAATCAATATTACTAAGTGATGTATAAAACGAATTAATAGTTTTATCTAAATTTTTTTCTTTATATGCTACAGACCTTAAACTATCGGGCTTTTCAATTTCGTTTTTATAATTTAGTAAAAATTCCAATGCATTGTAAAAGTTAGAAAATCTACTTAATCTTTCAATAATTATTTCCCCTTCTGCATATTCATATTTTTTTTGGTATATATTATTAAAATTATCAAAAAGGTTTTTGTAATCATCACCTAAGTTATTATTGTAAATAAAGTTTTTAAGCTCGTTATCTGTTTCTATTTTTTTATTTAATAAATTAAGTCTTTTTATTCCAAGCAATTTACCTTTATAATTTTTATAAGTATTAGCTAAGCTTTTAATAATGGGCGCATATTCTAACTTAAGGCTGTCGTTTTCTGCGGAAAGTTCTTCGTAAAGGTGAATTAATTTTCCATTAAGTTCTGCAACTAAAGGAAGCAAATAATTAAATTGATAAGTTAAAAACTGTGCTGGTTGATGCCTAAAAGTTCTACCCGGATAACCTAATATAAAAGTAAAGTCGTTTTCTTTTAATCCATTTAAGTTAATTTTTATGTATTTTTTAGGTTTGTATGGAATGTTGTTTACATCATATTTTGTACTTTTTCCATTAGGGTTAACATAAGCGCGTAAAAAAGTAAAGTCACCCGTATGGCGTGGCCAAATCCAATTATCTTCTTCTCCACCAAAGTTACCAATAGATTGTGGAGGCGCATAAACTAAACGAATGTCATAAATAGTTTTATATAAAAACAAAACATAACTTTTGCCGGGTAACATTTCTGCAACAATTGCTGTAATATCGTTTTCTTCATCTGTATTTTTAGCGGTTATTTCTTGCATTTTATCTTTAATTGCACGGCGTCTTTCGGCATCGTTTTTAATATCTTTAACAGCACTTAAAATTTCTTCTGATACATCTTTATAAGATTCTATTATTCTTGCAGTAATTCCTTTGGCTTCCACTTCTTCACTTAAAGTTTGGGCAGCAAAACCATTTTCTAAATAATTATTTTCAATTGATGAAGCTCTGCTAATGGCACCATAAGCACAATGGTGGTTAGTTAAAATAAGTCCATTTTCTGAAACAAAAGACCCCGTGCAACCAGATAGATTTACCAATGCTGTAATTAAACTTACTCCATTAGGGTTATATAAATCACTTTGGGATATATTAAACCCGAGCTTCTTTAAATCTAAATTTTTAATTTCACTAAGGGGATACATTCCCTCTTCTGCAAAAACAGAAATAGCAAACAAAAATATAATAAGTATATTGTTAATAAGTTTTTTCATTTATTCCTCATCATTATTTTCGGTTTCATTTACAGTTTCGTTTATATTTCTAAAGTAATTGTAAATTAATTTAGCTTTTGCTTTGCCAATAATTGCACTAAGTTTTTCTAAATCAGCATTTTTAATATCATCTAAACTATTAAACTCTTTAAGCAATTTTTCCGTAATAGCTTTACCAATTCCTTTTATGTTTTCTAGCTCGCTTGTAAATGTACGTTTGCTGCGTCGCTCTCTGTGGAAAGTTATAGCAAAGCGATGCGCTTCATCTCGTATATTTTGCAAAAGTTTTAAGCTGCTGCTTGTTTTTGGTATAATAACTGGTTCACTTTCACCTGGCAAAAAAACTTCTTCTAATCTTTTAGCTAAACCAATAATTTCAAATTTAGTGTAGCCTAAGTCTTTTAGTGCTTCTATTGCGCTAATAAGTTGCCCTTTTCCACCATCAACCATAATTAATTCTGGGAAATGTAAATTTTCTTCTTTAACTCTGCTATAGCGGCGTGTAATAACTTCTTGCATGCTTGCAAAGTCATCAACCCCCTCTACAGTTTTAATAATAAACTTTCTATATAAACTTTTTTTAGGTTTTGCGTCTTCAAAAACCACCATACTTGCAACAGTATCCGTTCCTTGCAAGTGGGATATATCGAAACACTCGATTGTTGTGGGAATATTTTTAAGGCGTAAATCTCGTTTAAGTGAAAGCAGCACATGAGGAATGTTTTTCTCCCTTTTCATTCGTTGCAATTTAATTTCACCAAGCATTAAAGCAGCATTTTGTTTAGCCATTTTTAGCAATAACTGTGGTTCACTTTTACGCTGTGGAATAATAAACTTTACCCCTTTGCCTGCTAAGTGCTCTAAATATTCACCTAAAAATTCTAATTCATCGGGTTCTGTTTCTAAAATAATTTCCTTAGGAATATCAACATACTCATTATAATAAAACCTTATTACAGATGAATAAATATTTTCTATTGTATCTTCTAACAAACAGCTAAGTTTTAAACTTCTTTTGCCAATTAATTTACCATTTCTAATATTTAATATACTTGCAGCAACGTCTTTATCTTCCCGCTCTACTGCAATAATATCTCTATCAATATTATCATCAGATACCACCCTTTGTTTAGAGGTATAAACCGTAAGTTTTTCTATTTTATCTCTAACAGCAGCCGCTTTTTCAAATTCAAACTTACTAGAAAGCAAATACATTTCTTCTTTTAATTCGTTAATTAAATCATCTGTTTTTCCTTTAAAAACTTTAATTGCCTGATTAACCATATTATTATATTCTTCTTTTGTAACCAGACCTTCACATGGTCCGTCACACTTTTTTATATGGTAATCTAAGCATACTTTATATTTTTTTTTAGCAATCGTTTCCTCAGTTAAATCGTATTTACAGCTACGTATTTTAAAAATTGTATTAATTAACCTAAGGCTTGCTTTCATACTTTTTACATCTGTATATGGTCCAAAGTATTTCGAGCCATCTCTAATAATATTTCTTGTGGGGTATATTTGCGGAAAGGGTTCGTTTGTAATGCGTATATAAGGATATGTTTTATCATCTTTAAGATTTATATTATAACGCGGTTTTAATTCTTTAATTAAATTATTTTCTAAAACAAGTGCTTCTACTTCACTACTAGTAATAATTAAATCTAAGTCTTCTATTTTGCTTACCAAAGCCAAAGTTTTTGGATTTGTAATTCCGCTAACAAAATAACTGCGCACACGGTTTTTTAAGTTTTTTGCTTTACCAACATAAATTACAGTGCCATTTTTATCTTTAAATTTATAAATACCAGGTGTGTTTGGTAAGTTTTCTAATTTCTCTTTTACAATGTCATTCATATCTTACAAAACAAAGTTATTAAAAGATTTTGCTAAATAGATAAAAATTATTAATACTATAACACTAATAAATGTAATAAACGTTCTAAAATAATATTTTTGTTTAGGTGTATTAAACATTAAATTTTCACCAACTTTAAGGTAAGCAATGCCAGAAACAATAATGCTAATATAGGAAGTAATAATTAAAATAATATCTAAAATAGTACTTAGTTTAATAGAAAAGAAAAAAGCAGAAAGCCCAATAATAGTAGTATTAAGTTTGCCTAAAAAAATTGAACTAACAACTTCATTTTGTTTTTTAGAAATAAATGTACCAAAGATTACAATTAAAATATCTCTGTACATTAATAAAAACAGAACGCCCCACGGGTAACCGCGATAAATAATTAGCCCAAGCAGCACAAAAGCAGCGCAAACTTTATCTGCTAAAGGGTCTATTATTTTACCAAGCTCTGTAATTTGGTTAAATTTGCGCGCAAAAACACCATCCAAGTAATCTGTTAAAATAGCAATAACACCTAAAATAGGAGCTAAAACGAAAGATGTATTATCTGGATAACTAAGTAAAACAAAAATAGGAATGCCAAGAAATAATCTAATAAGGCTAAGAATATTGGAAATAAGGAAAAAATCTTTTAATTTTATGCTCATAAAAATAAAACCTATTTAATTTATAAAAACAAAAATAAATCTTGTTTTAAATAATACTTGAAAATAATAAAAAAATCAATTATATTTGTTTTCTATTTTTAACCCGGCGAGGTAGCTCAGTAGGTTAGAGCAATGGAATCATAATCCATGTGTCGGGGGTTCGAATCCCTCCCTCGCTACAAAGTTTAACGGAGATATTTAAAATGTATACTTTTTTAATGGCAATATCAATAATAATTGCAATATTGTTGGTTATTATAGTGTTGTTGCAATCTAGTAAAGGTGGTGGACTTGCTGGTACTTTTGGCGGTAGCCAAGTTGGTACTGTATTTGGCACAAGAAAAACAGCAGACTTTTTAGGCAAAGCTACTTGGTATTTAGGTGGTGCGTTATTAGTTTTAGCTCTTGTTATTAACTTATTCTTTTTACCAAGCGCTAGCAAATCTCAAAAGGAAAGCATTATTCAAAAAACTACTGTTCCTTCTACTCCTTCTGTACCTAATTTACCTAAAAAATAATTTAATTTTGTTATAAATTTAAAACGAAACCCAAAAGGTTTCGTTTTTTTATTTTTAAATATAGTTATAGTATGGATTTAGAAGATTATAGAAACTTTTGCTTAAAGTTACCCTTTACCGAAGAAACTTTCCCCTTTGATGAAACTGCTTTGGTTTATAAAGTTTTTGGTAAAATGTATGCATTAACTTCTATAGATACTTTTAACATTATTACTGTTAAAGCTTTGCCCGAAGATGTTTACGAGCTTTGCGATAGATACGCCGATATTAACCCAGGCTACTACATGAACAAAAAACATTGGATTAGCATTAATGTTAATGGCAGCGTTACAGATAAGATGATAAAAGAATTGATTACAAACTCCTATAAACTTGTTGTTGCCAGTTTACCAAAAAAAATTAAAGCCCAATATTTTAATAATATCGATTATAATTTATAAAAGCTTAATAAATTTATTATAAATATCTTTATCTTTTTTAACTAACACACTGCGTATTATTGTGTAATTTTGTAAATCTGAGTTAACTATATTATTAATTTCACCCATCGCTCTATTCTTTTGTGCTGCATCTTTTGATGAACTTAATTTTAAAAGTAATTTACATGCCGTAACAATATTTTTTTCTAAACGGAAACGGTCATCAAGGGAAATATTATTTTTATTAGCGTAAATATCTGCAGCTAAATTAGCAATTATAATTGCATTATCAGTATTTTTATATTTATTATTTTCTATTGCAATAAGATAAAAATAAAGCGCATCTTCCTTTTTTGCCGGATTTTTTTTAGATGCCTGCAAATGCTCTGTTGCATTTTGGTAAGCATTATCTGCTTCTTTTTCTGATACACCACATGCAACTAAAAATAAAAATACCATTAAACCAAATTTAAATTTTAACATATTTACCAAATAATTATGTAAAATAAAGTAATTTAGCTAAAGGATAATTATTAAGATATTCATCTATAGTAGTATTTTCTCCAAATTCTGTAAAATTAATATCCCCTTTCAAATCTAAATAAATAGACAAGAAGTCTGAAAAATCGAAAAATTTTAGCTCCCAACTATTCCAAGGCTCATCGTGTATAGCTTCAAACACACACGATTCACCATCAATAAGAGGATTAATAAAAACAAGTGTTTCGTTTTCTCTTGTACGTGCAAAAGGAATAAAAGGATATTCGTTACCAGGCTTAGGTGTAAATTTCCAATTTTGGTTGCTCCTTTTTGCATATGCAGCTGCTAATTCCTCTAATCCAAAAATTACTGTGCTATTCCATTTAATATTTTCCTCATCAATATTGGTTATATCATTAAATAAATTAATATATCCACCATTATAATGTTTTAAAAATTGTTTATAACTATTGGGTAAAAATATACTTAAATCCCTTTCTATTTCTATAATCTTCTTTGGATTATATTGTTTATTAAATCGAAATATATCAGGGTGTTTATCAATACCAATTTTTATTATTTCTAATAAATTTTCAATTAATTCCATTTTCTATCCTTATTTTTTAATAGATTTTTTAATGCATCGTATAAATCTACATAGATAAATTTAAATCCTAAATCTAATAATCTTTTTGGTAAAACTCTACTACCTTTAGTAACAAGGTAACTAGCTTCACCTAAAATTAACTTTAATATAAATGTTGGTACAAAAAATATCGAAGGACGTTTTAAAACTTTACCCAACGTACTAGTAAAATGTTTCATCCTAACAGGGTTTGGAGCTACTGCATTAATTGGACCGTTAACAGCTGGATTATCAATAGCAAACAAAAAAATATTTATTAAATCATCAATATGAATCCAAGAAAACCATTGCGTGCCATCGCCTAAAGGACCGCCAATAAATAAGTAAAATGGTAATAACATTTTTTTAAGTGCGCCACCTTCCTTTGCTAAAACTATACCTATTCTTACAGCAACTGTTCTTACGTTAAACTTTTTAACTTCCCAAGCCTCTTTTTCCCATTTTACGCAAACTTCTGCTAAAAAATCATTCCCCGCTTTATCATCTTCTGTAAAATTTTTTATTTCACTAGTGCCATAGTAACCAATTGCAGAAGCAGTAATATAAGTTTTTGGCTTTTCTGTTAAATGTCCTATTATATTAATTAATGCTTTAGTTGTAGTTATGCGACTATCTAATATTTCTTTTTTATATTCCTCATTCCATCTTTTACCTGCTACATTTACACCTGCTAAATTTATAAAAACATCTGTGTTTTCTAATGCTTGCAGGTAATTAAGGCTGTAATCAGAAAACAACTGAACATTTGGGAATGTTTTTTTTAGCTTTTCTATATTTCTACCAATAATAACAACACTATCACCGCGGGAAATTAACTTTTCCGTTAAACGTTTTCCTATTAATCCAGTTGCACCAGCTATGGCTATTTTTAACATTTTGATACCAATTATTTTTTATTTATAATTATTTAGTTAATATATAAACTTTTAACTTTATAAAATAGTTTTTAATTTTATAATTTATCATTAAATTTAAAAAAAAAGAAATTTATTATTAATTATGACTGAGCTTGCTTGTTATATACACATCCCGTTTTGCATGCACAAATGCATTTATTGCGATTTTTACTCTATAATAAAATTTGATAATGTAGAAAATTACGTAAATGCTTTACTTAAAGAGATAAATTATTATTCCAATCAACTAAACAATAAATATAAACTAAAAACAATTTTTTTTGGTGGTGGTACTCCAAGCATTTTAGAACCCAAAAACATAAGCTTAATTTTAGATACACTACATAAAAACTTTTTAATTGATAGCGATATAGAAATTACATTAGAAGCAAACCCGGGCACATTAAATAAGCAAAAGTTAAAAGAAATAAAATCTTGTGGCGTTAACCGTTTAAGCGTTGGTGTACAATCTTTTAATAAAAACGACCTTAATTACTTAACCCGTATCCACTCTGCAAAACAAGCTAAAACAATAATAGAAAATGCTTATAATATTGGATTTACTAATTTAAGTTTAGATTTAATTTTTAATTTACCAAAACAAACTAAAAAGAAATGGCTTAAAAACTTAAAAACAGCAATTAGTTTACCAATCTCGCACATTTCCGCTTATAGCTTAATTGTAGAACCGGGTACCATTCTTAATAAACACGTGTTAGATGGTAAAGTTAAAATTAACGATGAAGACTATGACGCAGACCTTTACCAATTAACCATAGACTTTTTAGAAAACGCGGGCTTTTACCAATACGAAGTTAGCAACTTTGCAAAACCGGGGTTCCAATCGGAACATAATAAATTTTATTGGGAGTATAAAGATTACTTAGGGCTCGGTCCTTCTGCACATTCTTTTATTGATGGCATTCGTTGGCATAATTATTCATCCTTAAACTATTACTTAATGAATATTAACCAAAAAGGTGAAGCCAAAAAAAGTGTAGAAATACTAACACAAAAACAAAAGACTGAGGAATTAATAATAACCGGTTTACGTGCAACGGGTATTAATTTAAAAAAATTACATAATATTTCTACCACGTGGTTTAATGATAATCTTAAAACTCTTAAATTTTTAGAAAATAAAGGCTATATTACCATTACCGCAGATACAATAAAATTAACTAAAGCGGGCTATCCTTTGTGTGATGAAATTTTACTTAACCTAAATTATTAATTATTATGAAAAAAATTGCTTTACATTACCAAATACTTTTTGCTATAATTTTTGGCATCATATGGGGTTTATTACTTCCAAATACAATTGAATATATAGGTGCACTTGGAGACCTATTTTTACGCGCATTAAAAATGCTAATTGTACCTTTAGTTTTTGCGTCCATAGTTTCTGGCGTAACAAACATATCTGGTGGTGGAAATTTAGGTAGACTGGGGCTTAAAACTGTAGTTTACTACATCTCTACAAGTTTATTAGCAATTTTAACCGGTCTATTTTTTGTAAACATTATTAAACCTGGTATTGGCATAGATTTAGGATTTAAGAAAGATATTAGTAATTTGGGTATTAAAACCGTTTCATTTAAAGATACGCTACTTAATATTATCCCCGCAAATATAATTAAAGCACTTGCAGATGGCGAAATGCTTTCCATTATATTTTTTGCGCTTTTATTTGGCTATTTTATTACCAAATTAGAGCCAAAGGGGAAAGTATTTTTAACAGATCTTTTTAACCATTTTTTTGATGTAATGATGAAATTAACAATGTTTATAATAAAATTTACCCCAATAGGTGTATTTGGTATTATAGCAAAATTAACTGTTCAACAATTTGCACAAGATAAATTTTTTACCGTTATGGGTAGTCTTAGCGTTTATATGTTAACTGTATTAACTGCATTGCTTTTTCACCTATTTTTAACATTGCCCTTATTATTAATAATATTTGGTAAAGTAAGTCCATTTAAACATTTTACTGCAATGCGAGAAGTAATATTAACGGCGTTTTCCACATCTTCATCTAATGCTACCTTACCCTTAACAATAGAAACTGTAGAACATAAAATTGGTGTATCTAATAAAATATCTTCATTTACCTTGCCACTTGGGGCAACAATAAATATGGATGGCACTGCCCTTTACGAGTGTGTAGCTGCTATGTTTATAGCACAAGCTTATAATATACAGTTAGGTTTTACTGAGCAAATTATTGTTGTTTTTACTGCTTTATTAGCTTCTATTGGTGCCGCTGGTATACCAATGGCGGGCTTGGTTATGATGTCTATTGTTTTAAGTGCTGTTGGGTTACCTTTGGAAGGAATTGGTTTAATACTTGCAGTAGATAGAGTTTTAGATATGAGCCGAACTGTGGTTAATGTTTTTAGTGATACTTGTGGTGCTGTTATTATTGCATCTTCCGAAGGTGAGCAGTTAAATATAAAATAAGGATTTACTCTATAAATTCCATTATCTGTTTTACAAAATTATCCCAACTGTATTTTTCTTTTTCTGCTTTTATTTTTTCTGTAAACTCGTTTTCTTTCTCTTCGCTATAAAATTTTATTATTGCTTCTGCAATCTGCTTTGGATTATTTGGTTCACACAAATAACCATTTACCCCATTGTGAATAACTTCTCCTAATCCACCAACATTAGTGGCAATTATTGGTTTATTAAAATTATTGGCTATTTGTATTATTCCGCTTTGTGTTGCATCTTTATATGGCAGCACCGCAACATCTGCAGCGCAAAAATAATATTTAACATCTTCAGTTGGAATAAAATCGCTATAAAGTTTTATTTTATTCCACAATGCGTATTTATCTATTAAGTCTAAATACTTTTGTTTATCTGTATAAAACTCTCCTGCAACAATTAGGGTAAAGTTTAAAATATCTTTTATTAAATTAACAGCTTCAATAAGTGTATCTAAGCCTTTATAATCTCGTATAAAACCAAAAAATAATAAAACTTTATCTGTGGTAATATCAAGCTTTTTTTTGGCAACATCTTTATTTATTATTTCCCCAAAGTTGCTATAAACCGGATGAAAAGAAAGGATACTTTTTGCATTAGGTTTTACTTTATGTAAATCATTTAAAACAGATTTAGACATTGTTACAAAATAATCCACACTATTAAAAAACCACTTTGTTAATGTAATATCACCCGGTCGTTTTTCGTGAGGAATAACATTATCACAAATTACCATTGCTTTAGTATGTTTATTTTTTTTAGCAATTTTTAACACAGTACCAAAGCAAGGTGCAAAAAAAGGCATCCAATATTTATAGATTATTAAATCGGGCTTCTCTTCTTTTATAATATTCCCCACTTTAATCCAATTTAAAGGATTTATTGAATCTGCAATAACTAATGTGGGTATTTTTTCTGTTGTGTCACCACTTTCTAATTGCGTTTTACCGGGGAATAATAATGATGGATATTGGCGTTTAAAGGTTATAACTTTAACATCGTGCTGTTTAATTAAGGTTTTATATAAAAGTCCATTAAAATGTGCTATTCCCCCACGCAGTGGATAAGCAGTAGAAAAGATTATTATTTTCATAATAAGTTAGAAATGGTTAAAAATACTTTGTTTGGTGTAATAGTATCCATGCAAAAATATTCCTCGTTTTTACATTTACCACTATAAAAACATTTACACTCTTTTTCAGGCTCTATTATTTCACCTAAATTAAATAAATAAAACTCGTTTTTATTAAATATGTTATTAAAAAGTACAATTTTTTTATTTAATGCTAAAGTAATATGCATAGTCATAGTAACAGAAGTAACAACCAAATTGCATTTATCAACCAAATTAATAAATGTTTTAAGTGGGAAATAACCAAAATATTTTGCGCCAGATAATTTAGCAATTTCTTTATTTTTTTCGTCTTCTTGCTCGCCACCCAAAACAATAACTTCGTAATTATTGGCTAAAAGATTTTTAGCTAATTCAATCCAATATTCAGTTTTCCATAAGCGGCTACTCCATCTGCCACCACAACCTGTATTTAATCCAATTATTTTTTTACTAAAATCTATATCCCAATTTTTATCATATTCTTTATCTACGTTCAATATATATTTTTCTTCATTATACTTAAATCCGCATATTTCAAAAATCTCTTCTAAGTAATGTTTAGTATTTTGCTTATTTAAGTCATCAAATATTCCGGTTAAAAACTTATGTTCCGCATCTTTATCCGCTGGGGCAACAAAACCATTTTTTAAAATAAAACCCTTTTTAACTTTGCTATTAACACTGTTTAATAATGCGCAAGCCTCTTTATCTTTATCTAAATTTATAGCAAAATCAAATTCAATATGCTGTAATAAAGTAATAGTATCAAAATCGTATTTTAATACGTAGTCTACACTATTTGGTATAACTTCTGGTGTTAATGTTAACCAATATATTTTACCATTTTTAAATTTTTCCTTTAGCGGATAAATTAAAGGTGTGGTTCTTATTACATCCCCAATTGCACCTAATTTAATAATTAAAATCTTAGCTTCACTTTTTTCATAATATTTGCAAACATTCCCCTGTTCATCTTCGCATTTAACATTATAATTTTTATGTGGTTTGCAAGGAATATCCCCCCTAAAGTAACTACAATCGAACTTAACCTTATCAATAGAAATCATAAACTTTTAAACTTTTTTAGATTTTATATTATATTCTTTTTCATCAAAATTAGTATGTACCATAAACTCTCCTAATAACCCAGTAGAAAAAAATTGTATACCAACAATTATAAGCAACATACCTAAAAATAAAAGCGGACGGTTACTTAAAGCTACTTTATGAAAATACCACTCGTAAGATAAATATAAGCTAATTAAAAATCCTATAAAGAAGGATAAGGCACCTAAAAATCCAAATAAATGCATTGGACGTTTAGTGTAGCGGGTTGTAAACATTACAGTAATTAAATCTACAAAACCTTTAAAGAACCTAGAAACACCAAACTTGGTTTTGCCATATTTACGCGCATGGTGTTTAACAGGAATTTCACTAACTGTAAATCCTTGCCATCTTGCTAAAACAGGTAAATAGCGATGCATTTCACCATATACCTTTATGCTTTTTACAACCTCTGCTCTATATGCTTTAAGTCCACAATTAAAATCGTGTAGTTTTATTCCACTCATTAAACCCGTAATATAATTAAATAAGCGCGAGGAATATTTTTTAATAAATGGGTCATATCTTTTCTTTTTCCAACCGCTTACTAAGTCGTAGCCTTCATTTATTTTAGCAATTAAATTTGGTATTTCCGCAGGGTCATCTTGTAAATCTGCATCCATTGTTATAACTATTTTTCCTGTTGCATTGCTAAAGCCAAGCGATAAAGCAGCACTTTTTCCGTAATTTTTTCTAAAACTAATATATTTAACGTTGTTATCTTTCTCACTTAGTTCTTTAATAATGTTTAAGGAGTTATCCGTACTTCCATCATCTACAAAAATTAATTCATAGTCAGGATTTCCCATCTCGTCAAAAACTTCCATAATTTTTTCGTATAAAGGCTGTAATGATTCCTCTTCGTTATACAAAGGAACTATTATGGAAATTTTATAACGCTCTTGCTTTTCGTTATTATATGAATTTTTATCGCCGCTTGCTTTCTTTTTGTTTCTGTAATAAAATTTACGGGTTTTTATTACTTTTGGCATATCGTTATTTTTTTTACTATTTTCCAAAAAAATTACCTGTTTATAAGTATAAAATATTTAGAACTTTAAATTAAATGAATATTGGAATAAAATCAAATAGATAAAAAAAATATATTATTGTATTAAGAAGTGAAAAATTGAAATAAGTGGAAAAATCTTTCCTTTGATATAATTAAAGAGATTTACCCATATATTCTAAAATCTTTTCTTTAATTATTTCTGCACTTTTTTTAAGCAGCATTTTTTCTTTAACATTTAAGTTTAAGGGCAAAGCAGCTAAAATCCCATCGCCACCAACAAGATGAGGCAGAGCAATAGCCAAATCTTTAACACCTTCTACATCATTATTAAACGAGCTTACTGTTAAAACTGCGCGATTATCTCTATTAATAACATCTACAATTTTTGCTATTGCAGCACCTATGCCATAATAAGTAGAACCTTTACCAGAAATAATTTTATAAGCTGCATTTCTTACATCGCTATCTATACTATTTTTAATTTGTTCGTTAAATTCAATCCCTCTAAATGCAATAAAATCTTCTAATTTTACTCCGCCAATATCAACATTACTCCAAGTTAATACTTCGCTATCACCATGCTCGCCAACAACGTAGCCATGAACGTTTGCACTATCTACACCTAAATATTTACCCAGTAAAACTCTAAAGCGTGCGGTATCTAAAGTGGTACCGGTGCCAATAATTTTATTTTTAGGTATACCATATTTTTCTCCTAATACCACACACATGTGGGTAATAATATCAACAGGGTTTGTGGCAACTAAATAAACTGCATTTGGGGCAGCTGCAGAAGTTTGGGAAAGAATACCATCTAAAATTTTTATATTTCTTTCCATTAAGGATAGTCTCGTTTCACCCGGTTTTTGGCTTGCACCAGCAGCTATTACAATAATCTTGCTATCGGCTAAATCTTGGTAGCTACCGGCATAAACATCTGTTTCGTGGCTAAATGGAACCGCATGCATAATATCTGCAGCTTCAGCAATCGCTCGCTCTTTGTTTGCATCTATTAGTACTATTTCTCCTGCTGCTTTCCTCATTACTATTGCATAAGCAGCTGTTGCCCCAACCATTCCACTTCCAACTATTCCTATTTTCATATTAAATTTCTTTCTGCTTTGTTTTTATTTTTTCATTTGCGGCATTTCTTTTACAACAGCATTAACTTTAATTGTTCCCGCGTTCTTAAATTTTAATTTAACTTCTTTTTTATCGCCTAATTTTAAATTCTGTGTTAATTTAATAAACATTACATGGTAGTCACGCGGCTTTAGCTCAACCGTAGATTTTCCTTTAATGGGTAATTTTTCTATTTTGCGCATCCCCATCATATCGCCATTTTTAAATACTTCGTGTATTTCATTAACTTCTGCAAAATCGCTTTCTACTCCTATTAGCTCGTCATCTTTTGCGTCTAAATTTTCTATTTTTAAAAACATTCCCGTGTTCATCCCCTTATCTGCATTGCGTATCCACGGGTCTATTATTTTAATTTTATTATGGTTTTGACCAAAAGTTGTTAATGCACTTAAAACTAAAATTAAAAATAGTTTCTTCATAATTTTTACCTCAATTGTTTTATATCGTTAATAATTTCATCTATATTAATTGTGCTACCTGGATAATTTTTTCTTAACTTAAAATCTTTATCAAATAGTGATATTCTATCTGTATGAACGTAAAAATAGATTTTTTTACCACTTTTTAATGTGCTGGAGTCACTAACTGCAGAAACAACACTTGCACGTTTCATAAGTCTTTCTATTTCTGCTTTTTCACCCGTTAAAAAGGTCCAATTTTTATCAGTTATATCTCTAACACGCATATACTGCCTAAGCACAAATGGTGTGTCGTATTCAGGGTCAAAACTAATTGCCGTAAATCTAACCCCTTTTATACCTGCTTCCTTTAGCTTATCGCTAATTTGTATCATATTATTTGTTGTAAGTGGACAAATATCTGGGCAATTTGTAAATATATAACCAACTACGTTTATTTCTCCCTTAAACGACGCTGGATAACTTACTTTATTACTGTCTTGGTCTAAAAGCGTAAAATTTTCCTTACTAAAATCATCTACTATGGGTAATGTTTCTTTACAACCAAAAGTTATTAAACCTAAAAATAGTATTATAAAAAGCTTTTTCATATTTATATAATTTTTAAAATAAAACATGTTCTTATGAAAAAAAGTTTAATTTTAATTATATTTAAATCATAAAATATAGGATTTAGTAATATGACTATTCAAGAAAAAGTTGATAAGATAGTAAAACTATTTAAAGATATTGACGATTGGGAGCATAAATACGAAGTAATTATTGCTATGGGGAAAGGATTACCAGAGCTTGAGAACGAGATAAAAACTGATAAATATAAAATAGAGGGATGCCAATCCCAAGTATGGTTATATGCAGAGTTTAACGAAGGAAGAATAAAATTTAAAGCTGATAGTGATGCTACAATTGTTAAAGGTTTAGCTGCCATTTTAATTAATATTTACAACAATTGTACTCCCGAAGAAATTTTATCTTTACCTTTAGATTATTTAAAGGAGTTAGGCATAGATAACCATCTATCCCCAACAAGGAAAAATGGTTTACATGCAATGCTTAAACAAATATTAAATTATGCATTAGCATTTAAAAAAATAAACGAACTTAAAAATAAAAATTAAATTTGGTAAAAAAACTTAAAGAAAAAATTTACCCTATACAACCGATAAGCCTTATATTAATTTTTATTGCCTTATCGGGGTTAATTATTCTTTCTTTGGTATTCGAGTATTACCAAAGGTCTAAAGAATTTACTAAATTAATGCGCATCCAAACCCATGCACTATTAGAAACTACAGATTTAGCCTTAAAAAATGCCCTTATAACTGGTAGAGAAGTAGAAAGTCAACTATCCACTAGGCTACTAAACAATGCAGTTTTAATTAAGCTTTTATTAAACGAGGGGAAAGTAAATAATGTCTTGTTAGAAAAAATTGCATTACAAAATGACATTTTGCGTATAAATATATTTAATAATAAAGGTATTAAAATTTTCAGCAGCCACAGAGAAAGCAGATTTGAACAAAACAGCAATCAAATTTATAATAGGCTTTATCCTATATTTGAAGGCTTAACAGATACCTTAATTGTTGGTTTGCGAGAAGCGCGTTTTAATAATGGCTTTAGATATATTGTGGCTTTAGCTACTGATAACGATGGCGCTATTGTTTTAGTTTTAGATGGCGATAAAATACTTAATTTTAGAAGAAAACTTGGCTTTGGTGCTTTGCTTAAAAACTTAACTGATAGCTCTAAAATTAATTACGCCGTTTTACAAGATGAAGATGGCTTTATTGCCGCAAGTGGAAATATCCAAAGTTTAGAAGACATTGACCAATCCGATTTCCTTAAAAAAGCCTTAAATAATAGAGACTTTAATTGGCGTATCCTTGAAACAGATACCACAAAAGTTTTTGAAGCTGTTCAAGTTTTTAAACCAGAAAATAATATTATTGGACTACTTAGGATTGGCATCTCGGCTGAAGATTTTTCTGCAATTAATAAAAGATTTATTACACGCCTTATAATTTCCGGTACTATAATTATACTTTTAGGATTTATTTTGCTTGCAACTATTTTTACTTCACAACATAACTCCTTACTTAAAAAACAATATCGCTCAATCGAAACATATTCTAAAAAAGTATTACAAAACATTAACGATGGTATTGTTGTTTGTGACACAAAATTTAATATTATTTCTGTTAACAAAAAAGCAGAAGACGTTTTTGACCCACTTAGTGATATTGGTAAAAATATATTTGATATTATTAACATACAAGGTATAGAACAATCCAACCTAAATATTCAAGAGCTTAATAAACAAATTGAGCTAACAAAAAACAATAAAAATTATATTTTTGAAATTTCTTTAAGTAGTTTTTTAGATGAAAACAATTCCCCTAATTACATTTTTGTTTTTACAGATTTAACAGAAATGAAACAGTTAGAAGAAAGGATTAACCGCAAAGATAAACTTAGCGCAATGGGCGAGCTTGCTGGTGGTGTTGCTCACGAAATTCGTAACCCACTTAATACTATAGGCACTATTGCACAACAGCTTAATAAAGATTTTGAGCCACAACAAAACAAAGAGGAATATTTTAATCTAACTAAACTTATTTTTAAAGAAGTTAAAAGAATTAACCAAACAATATCAGACTTTTTAAAGTTTGCCAGACCAGAACCTATTGTTAAAGAAGAATTTGAACTTAAGGAAATTTATTTAAGGTTAAAAGATCAATACAAGGGAATGTTTGAACAAAAAAATATTACATTTAATCATAATTTAAATGGAAATTGCACAGTTTATTGGGATAAAAATAAAATTTTACAAGCTTTAATAAATTTATTTCAAAATGCTTATGATGCTACAAATGAAAATGGCACTATAAGCTTTAATATTACTGTAGAAAATGATAAAGTTATTATTGTAATAGAAGATAACGGAATTGGTATTGCAGAAGATAAATTGAACAAAATTTTTAATCTATATTACACAACAAAAGCAAGCGGAACAGGTATTGGCTTAAGCATAACACAAAGAATTATTTATGAACACGATGGTTTAATTAATATATCAAGTAAAGTTAATGTAGGCACAAAAGTTACTATAACATTACCAATTAAAAGTAAATAAAAATAAAACAATATATAAACATGAAAAACTTAACAATTTTAATAATAGACGATGAAAGCTCGCAATTAGAATCATTACAAAGCTTTCTTAAACGAAGAAACTTTAATATATTTACTGCACATAATGGCGCAGAAGGAATTAAAATAATAGAAAACAATTACATTGATGCTGTATTAACAGATTTTAGAATGCCAGAACTTGATGGCTTAGGAGTATTAAAAAAGGCGAAAGAAATTAATCCAGAAATTGATGTTGTAATTATTACCGCTTTTGGTAGCGTAGATGATGCTGTAGAAATAATGAAAAGTGGCGCATACGACTACTTAACCAAGCCAATAGACTTAGACGAACTAGAAAACTTATTAAATAGAATTAAAGAAAAAAGATTATTAAAAGAAGAGAATAAAAAACTAAAAGAGCAGCTAAAAGAAAAATTCGGATTTGAAGGAATTATCACCCGCAGCCCAATTATGGAAGAAGTTATAAACACCGCTGTTAGAGTTGCAGATAGTAAAGCCACGGTACTAATTTTAGGTGAAAGCGGTACCGGTAAAGAGTTAATGGCAAAAGCTATACACTATGGTGGCAACCGTGCAAATAAACCCTTTATAACTGTTAATGTTGCTTCTTTATCAGAAAATTTAATAGAAAGCGAACTATTTGGACACGAAAAAGGTGCATTTACGGGTGCCGTTAATAGCCGCATTGGTAGATTTGAAGAAGCTAACAATGGCACTTTATTTATTGATGAAGTTGGAGACATTCCACTACAAACCCAAGTTAAACTATTGCGCGCTATTCAGTTTGGAGAAATCCAAAGAATTGGCAGCAATAGCCCAATTAATGTTAATGTGCGCATTGTGGCTGCTACACATCGCAATTTAGAAGAAATGATTAAACAAGGGCAGTTTAGAGAAGATTTATTTTATAGGTTAAATGTAATCACCTTAAAAATGCCCCCTTTACGCAATAGAAAAGAAGATATTCCACTTTTAGTTAATTACTTTATTAAAAAATATGCAGATATTGACCAAAAAGAGGTTAAAGATATTACACAACAAGCATTAGATAAGTTAATAAAATTTAACTTCCCTGGTAACATAAGGGAACTTGAAAATATAATTGAACGAGCAGTAATTTTATCTAGATATGAATATATTGATGTTAACGACTTGCCAACTAATTTGGGTGTAATTAGCGATAGCGGTTTATTAGACCCGAGAAACTTAAAAGATGACTATGAAACTAAAATGAAAGCTTTTGAAATTGAATTAATTACAGAAGCGCTTAAGCAAACTGATGGTAACCAATCTGCTGCTGCAAGATTGCTTAAAATTACAGAAAGGCATTTACGCTCTCGTTTAGAACGTTTAGGTATTAAAAACAAATAGTTTGTGATTTTTATCACTTTTTTAAAAATTTTTATTTTTTACCCACTTGCCAAATCATTTTTTTATTTGTATCATTAAGCAATAATTTTTGGTTTATTTATTTATGACTGTAACACCTATAACTAATATAAATGCATACGTCCCCATTCCTGCTAAAAGCGTAAGTTACGAAGAAGGAACGGGAGTTGCCTTTGTTACGGTTACTACAGATTCTCCTAAACAAAATCCAAAACAAGAAAATAACGACTTAAATAAACCTATTGAATCTTCTGCTGAATTATTATCAAATATAACTAGCAGATATTCTTACAAATCTCCTATTGCAAAAATACAAGAAAGCATTAATCAATCTCAAAAATCCAAAGAAACTAAAAGCGAATCAGTAAATGAGGACGAAAAGTCCGAATTAAATTCCGATTCAGAAGGTTACACCATTCAAGAAGTTTTTAATAAAAAGATTAATAAAGGCTATTTTATTACCATGCCAAAAGAATATTTAATTAAGTATGGAGAAAAGAATAAAATAGATGAAGCAACATTTACACTTAAAGCAACTTACGACCCTTCTTTAATAACCAGAAACGGAAATTTGGTTAATCTAACTCTCTAAAATTTTCTGTCGTTTCTTGTGTAGTAATCCCCCTTTTTGTAAAGCTTTGCACCTCTTATCCTTTCATCACCAATTTGGTTTACAATATAATGTTTTTCCGGCTGCCCATTAACTTCTAATATTTCATAACCAACTATTCCTTTTTTTAGCAAGTTAGCAAGAATTTTTAAAAACTCTTCTTTTTCAGCAGGACTTAAATCACTTGTATCCAGCCTATCCGGTTTACCTAAATTCAAAAAATCATCTATTTTTTTAAAAGCCTTACCAGCAGAAGATATTTCAATCTTATCAGATTTATTTACATCCCCTTTTTGGCTTACCTCTTTTTTGCTATTAGATGTATTTTGAGCATAAGCTAAATTTATTAAATTCCCCGATAAATTTACCGGCTGCATAACAAGTCCAACTTTTTTACTTAATTATCGAAAAAATATTAAAAAAATTTAATAAAATTATTACATGCAGCAATCAGATTTTACTTCTTGCTTAACTTTTGTGCTATCCGGCACAACCTCTTTAATATGTTCTTTTCGCTCCATTTTATTTAAGTTTGGACTAATAAATGGGATACCTAAATTTAATCCCCTTAAAATAAATAAAACAGCTAAAAGAAAAGTTAAATAAGGAACAATTTTAGCAACTTTATTCCTTATATTTAACGTAATAAATTTTGTAGCCATAGATGTAAGCAACATCACGGGAAAAGTGCCTAATCCAAAAGCAAACATATTAATAAAGCCATAAATAAAATTACCCGCAGTAAATGAACCAATTAATGCAACATAAACCAAACCACAAGGTAATAATCCATTAACTAACCCAAAAATAAAATAATAGCCAAAAGTATCATTAGCCTTAAAGTTATTATAAAAATAATTTAACCAATTAGATATTGTTTTGTAAACGATATTATTTGCAAAACTTGCTTTAACTTTTTTTGGTAAAATTAAATAAACAATAATTATTGCACCTAAAATAATACTTGCATAAGATTGAAATCCTGCAAGCAAAAATTTATTAGCAAACAAGCCCGCAAATGCACCCATTAGGGAGTAAGTCATAATTCTTCCGATATTATAAACAACTCTTCCCCAAACTAAAGAAAGCGCACTTTTTGTATTATAAGGCAATGCTAAAACTATTGGTCCACACATTCCAATACAGTGTAAACTACCAACTAAACCAATCATAAAAGGAGTAAAAATATCCATTATTGCACCATTATATTAAACTCGTTAAAATATGTTATATCTTTGTAAAACCAATCTAATTTAACTTTCCATAAACCCTTTTCTACACTTTGCAAACCTATTTCCTGCCTGTTTAAGGAGTCTAATCCTATTGGTAAAATAATATCCTTTTTATAATCACTAGGTCTGTAAAGATGTATCTTGCCACCAATATCTTTAAAGTTAAAATCTTTAGGAAAAGTAAAAGTTAAAATGTTATTATTAAAAAACATTATCGGTTTAACCGGTAATTCATTCCCTCGTTTTTCCTTTTCAATTTGGTTTTGATAAGTTAATTCCTTTTCGTAATAATTATCTGTAACCATGTTTGGGTCTTGCTTAAAAGAAAATAGCACCACAATTAACAACATTACTACAAACAAAACGTAAACTAACGTTATCTTTTTTCCCCAATTAAATTTCAATTTTTTACTCCCATATTATCAATTTTACCTAAAAATGACGTATTAAATTTATCAATAATTTTATTATCTCTTAATACTGCTATAGTAATATTAGTATTAAGTTTTTTGATGTCGTTCTTATCCAAAATTACCATAAATTTAGCATCTGTTACACCTTGCGGTTCAGTCCTTAAATCTTTTCCAATAATTTTTATTTCCCCATTAATACCAATTAATTTTAATTTAATATCAAAGGAATTAAAAGTTTTATTTATAATTTTAAGGTCATATATATTGCTAATTTTATTGTTGGGCTGTTCTTGATATAAAAGCCCCGGTGTGCGTAAAATAGAAAGCTCTACATCGGTTCTGTTTATAAGTAAAGTGGCAATAATACTAATAAGTAAAACTAAAACAACAGTATAAGCAACAGACCTAAAGGAAATTAAATTTCTTTTACCAGTAATAATTTCGTTTTTAGATGCATAGCGAATTAGCCCTCTTTTAAAGCCGACTTTATCCATAACGGCGTTGCAAGCATCAATACAAGCGGTGCAATTAACACACTCTAATTGAGTACCGTTTCTAATATCTATACCTGTAGGGCAAACATCAACACATAGCCCGCAATCAATACAATCCCCATTTGTTCTTTCTTCACCTTTTTTTAATTTTCCTCTCATTTCACCGCGTTTAAAGTCGTAAGCAATAACAACACTGTTTTGGTCTAACATAACACCTTGCAACCTACCATAAGGGCAAACCATAGTGCAAGCTTGCTCTCTAAAACGAGCAAAAACAAAATAAAAAGCTCCAGAAAAAAGTATAGTAATAAATAATCCCGTTGTATGCTTACTAATTGGGTCAGTTATTATTTTTATTAAAGCATCCATGCCAATAATATATGATAAAAAGAAATTTGCAATTATAAAGGATATAGCATAAAAAATTAAATGCTTAGAAAATTTCTTTATAATTTTCTCTTTATTCCAGGGTGCTTTATCAAGTTGTTTTTGTTGTAACCAGTCCCCTTCTATAAAATACTCAATTTTTCTAAAAACCATTTCCATAAAAATTGTTTGTGGGCAAATCCAACCACAAAAAATTCTGCCATAAACAACAGTAAATAAAAATATAGATACAATAAGAGCAATCATGGTAAGCCCAAACAAATGGAAATCGTGCGGTCCAAAAGGAATACCAAAAATAATAAAATGCCTTTCTACCACATTTAACAAAATAAATGGATGACCATTAATTTTAATAAATGGAGCAATAAACAAAAAGGCTAATAAAAAATAACTAACAATAGTCCTAGCTGTGTAAAACTTTCCACTTGGCTTTTTAGGATAAATCCACTTTCGTTTCCCTTCTGATGTTACAGTGGCTAAACTATCTCTAAATTTTTCTTCGGTTTCCATAATTTATATTAAATTTTGGTTTTTGTGCTGTCTGTTTCTTCATATTTAACGCCTTCTGGTGGTTTACCATTTGCTGGTTTAGTACCATGCAAAGAAAGTACATAACTAGCTACAGCCTGCATTTGGTTTGGGCTTAGTTGCGTTTCCCAAGCTATCATACCTTTAGAAGGAACACCAACTTTAATAACCTTAAATACATTTTTAATTCCGCCACCATGTATCCAGTAGTCATCTGTTAAATTTGGACCAACAATTCCGCCACCATCACTGCCATGGCAAGATACACAATTTTTAGTAAAAATTGTTTTCCCTTCATCTAAAGTAGCAGCATCCATTTTTGCGGTTACAGTTTCTTCGTTTAAAAACTGTCCGGTTTTAATAAGAATATTCCTTTCAGTTTCTGCTGCAAGCATCTCTGCTGCATATTCATCTTCTTGAACGCTACCACTGCCCAATATATGATAATTAATTAAATATATTATGCCAAAAATAATTGTACCATAAAATAAAAAGTTAAACCAGGGTGGAACTCTATTATCTAATTCTTTTATCCCATCATAATCGTGATCTAATAATAAGTCCTTCTCTTTTTCCTTTGGTGCTAAATTAATAAAATAATCCTTAAATAATCTTAAAGGTTTTAAAAATGTTTCCCCTTTATTATCGTTTTTTTCGGAATAAACAATTGCTAACCAAAAGACAAAGATTGTTATTAACACGGTAAACCAAACCATAAATTTAGTTACTGCAAGCATTGTTTCTTCACTTGCAGCCCATGCATCTGTATAAAAAAGACAAAGCAAAATAGTAATTAAAAATAAATGCTTTTTCATAAACTCTTCTCGTTTTTAATAGATTTAATTTCGTCTTCACTAAAAGGAATCTGTTTTTGTATATCAAAATACTGCTTATTAGTAGTTACAACCCAAACTAAAACAAACAAAAAAAACGCAAAAAATAAAATAAAAGCAACTACAGCAAAAGCCGAAACATCTTGAATACCCGATAAATATTTAGAAAACATAATCGCCTCGTTATTTTTTGGTTTTAATATCTGTTCCTAATCTTTGTAAATATGCAATTAAAGCCACAATTTCTTTATCGGGTTCTGTAACTGCACCATTTTTAGCTAAATCTTCCACAATTAAATTTGCTTGTGCCATAAGCTCGTTATTAGCAATATCTTCGTAACCTTTTTTATAAGGAACGCCTAATTTACGCAAAGTAGCTATTTTGGCAGCAGTAGTAGTTGTATCCAACTTAGCAGTATAAAGCCAAGGATAAAATGGCATTATAGAGCCGGGAGACATACTTGATGGATTTTCCATATGTAAAAAGTGCCATAAATTACTAAACTTACCACCTACACGGTGCAAATCTGGTCCTGTTCTTTTGCTGCCCCATAAAAATGGATGGTCATAAACATATTCACCAGCTTTAGAATACTCGCCATATCGCTCTGTTTCGCTTCTAAATGGACGAACTAGTTGACTATGACAGCTTACACAACCTTCTCGTATATAAATATCTCTTCCTTGCAATTCTAATGGTGTATAAGGTTTTACAGCAGCAATTGTTGGAATATTAGATTGCACTAAAAATGTGGGGATAAATTCCACAATTCCACCAATTAAAATAGCAATAGTTGCTAAAATTGTAAATTGAATAGGTCTTTTTTCTAACCAACGATGAATTGTGCCATATTTAATTTTTTCTTTAGTATCTACAAAAGGCACAGCTTCAGCTTCTTCATTTTTAATAAATTTACCTTGTTTAGCAGTCATAAGCAAATTGTAAACCATCATTAAAACACCTGCATAATATAGCAAGCCACCAATTGCACGTAAAATATACATAGGTACAATTTGCAAAACTGTTTCTAAAAAGTTAGGATATTGTAAAACACCAAGTGGGGAAAATTGTTTCCACATCATAGTTTGTGTTAAAGCGCCCCAATACATAGAGGAAGCATAAATAACTATACCCAACGTACCATGCCAAAAGTGAATTGTAGCAAGGCGTTTGGAATAAAGCTCTGTATTATACAATTTTGGAACCATCCAATATAACATACCAAATGTTAAAAATCCGTTCCAACCTAAAGCGCCAATATGAACATGTGAAATTATCCAATCTGTAAAGTGCATTAACGCATTAACATTTTTTAACGAAAGCATAGGACCTTCGAAAGTGGACATACCATAAGCAGTAACAGCAACAACCATAAATTTAAGAACAGGTTCGTCTCTAACTTTATCCCACGCACCTCTTAGCGTTAGCAATCCGTTAAGCATTCCACCCCAAGATGGAGCAATTAACATTACAGAAAAAACGGTCCCTAATGATTGTGCCCAGTTTGGTAATGCGGAATATAACAAGTGGTGCGGTCCTGCCCATATATAAATAAAAATTAATGCCCAAAAGTGTAAAATAGATAACCTATAGGAATAAATTGGTCTACCAGCAGCCTTTGGCAAATAATAATACATTAAACCTAAATAAGGTGTAGTAAGGAAAAATGCAACGGCATTATGCCCATACCACCATTGCACTAAAGCATCTTGAACGCCGGCATATATTGGATAACTTTTAAATAAAGTTGCTGGTAATTCAAACGAGTTAACCACATGTAAAACTGCTACAGTAACAAATGTTGCAATATAAAACCAAATAGCCACATACATATGCTTTTCCCGCCTTTTAAAGATTGTGCCCAGCATATTTATACCAAAAACCACCCAAATTATGGTAATTGCTATATCTATGGGCCATTCAAGCTCTGCATATTCTTTACTTGTGGTTAAGCCTAAGGGTAAAGTTATTGCAGCAGATAGTATTATTAATTGCCAGCCCCAAAAGTGAATTTGGCTTAATAAGTCACTATACATGCGCGCTTTAAGCAATCGTTGCATACTGTAATAAACTCCTGCAAATATTGCATTTCCAACAAAGGCAAAAATTACAGCATTAGTATGCAAAGGTCTAATTCTACCAAAGGTTGTAAAAGATATTTTTAAATTTAGCTCAGGTATAAATAATTGGAATGCAATTATTAAACCAACTAACATTCCTACTAAACCCCAAACTACGGTTGCAATAGAAAATTGTTTAACTATCTGATTATCGTAGCTAAATTTCTCCGCAATCATTAAAGGCTCCCGTTTATGTTATATTAATTATTTTCTTTATTATTTTCTTTATTATCTTCCTTTTCACTTAAATCTTTTGGTGTATTTTGCTTATTTATATCATCAAATAAAATACGAACGCTTGGCGTGTATTTATCATCATATTGACCGTTTTTAACCGCCCATATAAAAGCGAATAAAAAAATCAATGCTACCAAAAGACTAAAGCCTAATAATACTAAAATTACAGACACTATAAAAATCCTTTTTTTCGTGCATAATAATTTACTGATAATGTAGTAAACAATACTACAGAAATACTGCTAATTGGCATTAAAATAGCCGCTATTAAGGGTGATAAAGTACCCGAATATGCAAAACTTAAACCTATTACATTATAAATAAATGAAATAATAAAACTTAATATAATAATATTTTTTGCATATTTCGAAAAACTTAAAAATAAATTTAATTTATTAAACATTTCTGCGCTTAAAATACCATCACAAGCAGGATAAAAATTATTAATATCTTCTGATACAGTTATCCCAATATCACTTTGCTTTAAGGCTCCTGCATCATTTAAGCCATCTCCTATCATTAAAACTGTCTCCCCTTCTTGCTGTAATTTTTCTATAAAGTGTAATTTATCAAAGGGTGTTTGGTTAAACTTTATAATAGCTTTTTGAGAAAAAATCTTTTCTAAATTTTCTTTCTCGCTTTCATTATCTCCACTTAAAACAAATAGTTTATATTTTTTTTGTAATTCAGCTATTAAATCTTCTATTCCGGTTCTGTAAAAATTAACAAAAGTATAAAATCCTAAAACTTTGCCATTAATTGAAACATATACTTTAGAGCTTTTAATTTTTGTATTATTCCCATCATTATAATTTACAAATGCTTTACTACCAATTTTTATCTCTTTTCCTTCTACAACTGCACTAATTCCATATCCGCTTGTTTCTTCAAAGTTTTCAACTTCTTTTAATTCTTTTTTGATAATAGAATTATAAATTGCTAAGCTAAATGGATGATAAGAATTTTTAACAACAGACTTAATTATCAACAATTCCTCTTCGTTTAGTTCAGTTCCATTAAATTTTGCACTAAATTGGCTGCTTTTTGTTAAAGTTCCTGTTTTATCGAATACAATAGCAGTAACCTGTGCTAACTTTTCTATAACATCGGCATTTTTTAAATAAAACTTTACTCGGCTAAATATTCTTAGTGTATTACCTAAAGTAAAAGGTGCTGCTAATGCTAAGGCACATGGGCAGGCTACAATTAATACAGCTGTAAAAGCATTTAGCGCCAATAAAAAATTATAGGAGTGCATTACCATTGCCAAAAAAGCTAATAATAGAACTGCAAATGTAAAATACTTACTTATTGCATTTGTTAGTGTATTTATTCTACTTTTAAATTTATCAGAAAATGCTTTATGATTCCACAATTGAGTTAAATAACTTTGGGATACTTCCTTTACTACTTCTACCTGTATACTACTACCTACCTGCTTTCCTCCTGCATATATTATATCCCCAATTTCTAATTTTACCGGAATTGATTCCCCTGTAACAAATCCATAATCAATATTCCCCTTCCCTTTCATTAGTACAGAGTCTGCCGGTATTAATTCCCCATTTCTAATTAATAAAGTATCTTTTAATTTAATATTTTCTAACGGAATAGGAACTTCATCACTACCAACAATTTTTGTGCTTGCTAAAGGGAAATAACTTTTATAATTTCTTTCAAAGTTTAATGTATCATAAGTTTTATTTTGAAATAGCTTGCCAATTAAAAGCAAAAATACTAAACCGCTTAAACTATCAAAATAACCGGGGGAAAGACCTAAAAATAGGTCATAAACGCTTCTTACAAATAACACCAATATTCCTAACGATATTGGCACATCTATATTAACAATCTTTTCACGTAATCCTTTTAATGCAGAAATATAATACTCACTTCCGCTATAAAAAAATACGGGCAAGGCTAATACAAAATTTATATAAGCAAAAATTATTTTTAATTTATCTGTTTGAAAATCACCAAGCGATAAATACTCTGGAAAGCTTAACAACATAATATTACCAAAACCAAAACCAGCTATTCCTAATTTATAATAAAGACTTTTGTAATCATATTCACTTTGCTCGCTCGGTTTATCTAAATTAAAAACAGGAGTGTAGCCAATTCTATCTAAAAGTAATACAACTTCTTTTAACGATATTTCCTCTTCGTTAAATCTTACTGAGCATGTTTTCTTTAAAAAGTTTACTTCAGAGTGTATTACCCCCTTATTAAGCTTGTTAAGGTTTTCTAATATCCAAATGCAAGAGCTACAATGCATTTGTGGAATATAAAGAGTTGCTGTACTAAATTTATTATTCTTAAATGAAATTATTTTGGCTTTAATTTCCGGATTATCTAAAAAATCAAAATTACGTTTTATTTCTTTATTTTGGGAAATTCCCGGATTAGATTCCAACGCATAATAATTGCACATATCGGTTTGGTCTAACAACTGATAAACAGTTTTACAACCGTTACAACAAAAATATTTATCATCAATATGTATATCTTTAGAACTACATTCTTCTCCACAGTGGTAACAAATTACCTTTTCTTCAATTTTTGTTTCGTTAAGCATTTACTTTATTAGGCTATTTTGTCTTATTTATAATTTTTATATATAAAATTAATGTTTTTAGTACTTTTTTACAAATTATTTGTAATAATTTAATAAAATTTATTAAATTAAATGGAAAACATTAAAAACTTTTTCTCTGTTTATATAAATTTAAGGGGTGGTTTATGCAAAAAACTTACATGGATATAATGCAAGAGATATCACGTTTCTTAGCAGAATTTGAAAAGAAACTTACACTTTTCAATTCTAAACGTTCAAGTTATGAAGTAAAATATTCAGATTTTTCTTATACAATGTATGTAAATGTACCATGTTTTTCATCCGAGTTTGTAAACGAAGAAAATGTAATGAATCTTGTTAATGAGTTTATGAGCTCTTTTAATAAACAAAAATTTAAAGATAACGTTCTACCACACATACAATCTTACAAAAGCAACGGTGTTATAGCAGTAGTTATAAGATTAGAGGTTCTTACAGCGGAAAGACTGTATAATTATTCCCTTAATTAATAGTAAAATGGATACAAAAATGCCCGCTAAAACAAATAAATTTTGCATTAACGGGCAAATAAAAATTAACCGGCAATAACGTAAATTGCGTCTTCTTCTATACCACCCTTGTTTTTGTTATAACTTGGGCTTGCACTAAATTTTACTGGGTCATTTTCCTTTAGTTTAGCTACTGCTCCTTCTACAACCGAAAAACGGAAGAAATATTCTTTCTTATCCACTTTAATCCAGCCTAATCTCTTATCGTGCATTATTTTTTTAATGTTACCAGATTGTAAAAAGCTTTGCCAATATTTCTTTAATTCTTCTATTACAGATTTAGCTGTTGGTAGTGGTGATACTTCAGCAAGTTCTTTTTGTATTGGGAATAAATACTCCGGCACTCGCCATTTTTTTTCTACTCTTAATAAAAATTCTGCCACTAAATGCTTTTTAGCAATTTCTGCTTCCCCCTTTTGGGTTAATATTTCAGAAAGTAATCTAAATAAATCTAATCTCAAAATATAATCACCTTTCATAAGCGCAGCATCTACAGCATATTTTAATGCTTTTTCAACTTCACCATTCTTAAATAACTCTTCTGCATATTCCTTAAAAACAAACCATTCTTTTTTATTTAATAAAACTTGATATAGTAAATTTAATCCTTCCTGTTTCTCTCCTAATTTTAGTTTACTAATAGCAATTCTTCTTTTAATCCATATATCATTATCGTAATGGAATTTTTCTATAACTTTTAATGCGTGTTCACAAACTTTAATACAATCCAAATAGTGCTCAATTTCTATTAAAGCTTTTGTTTTATATGAATACCAATTCTCTCTATCAGTAGCAAGCTCTATTTGCCTACCTGCTTTGGGTCCATTTTTAATTACTAAAACCTGAGGCGTATTATCCAATTTTTCTGGGTCTAAGTAATCTAATAATTCGTTTATCGTTTCCCAACTTGGGCTGTTACCAGATTTTTCATATTTAACAAATTGGAAAATTACCCTTACCTTTAAATTATGTTCTTTTGCATTTTCAGAATCTAAAAGCTTAACTAATGTTATTAAATATTCCGATAAGTTTTCTTTGGAAATTTTTAGATTACTGTAATGAGTATTTATTTGATTTACTTCAATTTCGTTATTCTCTTCATCACCGCCAGTTGCAAGTTTTAACATGTAAAACATATTCCAGCCAAAGGAACTTAAAAAGTATTTATCTGTATTTGGCGTAAGCTTATAATTTAAGTGATTAATTATAAACACCGCAGCTTCTTCATACTTTGCAAGTCCTTTAAATGCATTAAAGATACTTTTAATTAATTGCTCATTCTTTAAAAGTTCATCCTTTAAAAAATGATTTTTGATGTCATTATCGTATAACTCGATAATCTTTTTGTAATTTGGATGATTATTTTGGTTTTTTGCATCCTTTGTTAACTGAGCAATTTTTTGAGCAAATTCGTTTAAATTTCCCATAGCAAACCTATCGATTTTATATTACTTTTCCTTTTTATTTGTTTTTAAATTTTATTTTATAATTTGTTATATAAAATAATAGTTTTTTTTTATTAAACAAATAAAATCGTATTATAAAGCTACAATTTTTTTAAAAACTTGTGATATTTATCAATTAATATTTGCTTTTGCTCATCTGTAGCATTAAATATATAAGGTTCGTTTATGCTCCTTTTTGGGGTATCATATATATCAAAATATGTATAACTTTGGGTATCCCATTTAATTTTTAACCTGCTACCATAGGAATTTTTCCCCTTTATTACTTCGCTTTCTATCCCATCTAAAAGTAATAAGGTGCTAAATTCTTCTGCTAGTATATCTATTTTTTCGTTTTTGTTTATTATTTCTTCTTGCTTTTCAACCTTTTGGGGGTCTAACTCACTTCCCTTTTTGGCTAAATTATCTACATATTCATTCCATTTAACATTTTGGTGTGCTTCTACTTTTACAAAAACTGGCTCTAAACCAATTTCCTTAAATTTTTGATAATAATACTTCGTACTTTCAGATTTTGGCTTCCATACTCCTGTTGCAAATTTAAATATTCCCCAATAATCAAAATATATTATTACATCCTTAATATTATTTTTTTTACAATATTCAAGAGATTTTATAACTGATAATAATTCCCCACCAATATTATTTTGTACTCTAAAAATTTCCTCTTTAACATAACCATATTCTTCATAAATAACATCATCTTTTTTTATTAAAGCAAAACCATATCCATACCCACCATTCTTATAAGAACCATCTACATAAATATGGGTAAAAATATCAAAGTTTTCTTTAAAATATTCTTGGTCTTTAACTTTAGTTACATCAGGTGTATCAAACTCTAACCAAAGTTCTTCTACTATACTTGCAATAAGTTGGTCTTTTATTTCGTTTATTACTAACTTAAATCTATTTGCTTTTGTACTATAATATATATTTGCATTATGTTCATTAAATACATTAATTTTTATATTATATTGCCCTAATGTGCTATGCATTACGTAACTATCAATTTCTTTATTTTTTATATATTCAACAAAACTTTCCGCTTTTTTGGTAAGCACTTCTTTATATAAACTATTCCCCATTATTTTTTTACCTTTATCAAATTTGTTCTAATTAAATAGTTAGCCCCAACAAGCATGTTTACAGCATAGTTTTTCATACTATCAGCAACTTCGCGATACTCATTTATATAGTTTTTCATATCCTTTGTGCTATATTTATATAAATATTCCTTATCACCACTATTTATATAGTAAAAATCTTTACTTAAGCAGCCTATCTTATCATCAGCAGAAAAGTAAATATATTTCCTCTCACTATTTAATAAATCATAGCCCAAAGAATTATTCAAGTAACGTAAATTTAATAAGCCCATAACAGTACTATATATATCAATTTGTCCTGCTGGTGTGTTATAAATTTTAGCATCTTTTTCTAATAAAGGACTATAAATAATTAATGGTGAATGCGTTAAGCAAAGTGGAAAATCGTACTCTGCATTTTTTAATGTACCATGATCCGCAGTTAATACAAAAATTGTACTATCATACCAACTTGTTTTTTTTGCTGCTTCAAAAAAGGTTCTAATGCTCCAATCACTATATTCTACAATTGCATCGGTAATCTCTTTATTTTTTGGCTTAAAATTAATATCAGTTGGAATTTTATAAGGACCATGATTACTACTAGTTAAAAAAGAAACAAAAAACTTTTTACCACTTTTATTAATTTTGTTTAAAATTGGCAATCCAAATTCAAACATAAAATGGTCTGGCACACCTAATGTGCTTAATATTTTGTCTGATGGATAATCTGATTTACTAATAACAGAATCGTAACTATTACCATACATAAAACCGCCTGCATTATCAAATTGGTCATCGTGTGTGGTAAAATAAATTGATTTGTATCCATGCGCTTTTAGCTCTGTTGCAAAACCACCAATAAAAGGAATGGTTGGTAAATTCATAGGGTGATTTTTAAAGAGGGTTGGCAACCCAAATAACGTAGAAAAAGTACCACAATAAGTATGTATACCCGATGTATAATAATTAGTAAAAAAGTAAGATTTTGTTATTAATGAATCTAAAAAAGGAGTTAAATTTTTTGTTTCCCCACTAATTTTTAAATGTTCATAGCTCATGCTTTCCATTATAATTATTACAACATTAAGTTTTTGTGGTGCTTCTGTGGGAATAACTTCACGCGCTATTGGGGAATCATAATTGCTTCTTTCGGGTAATCCTAACGATTGCTTTATAAACTGCACAGCTAAATTGCCATCAACATTGGATAAAAAACCATTTGTATTTTTTTTATCTATTATATAGCTATTTAATAAAGTAAAAACTGGATTAAGCCCAAGTTTATTTGGGAATGGATACTCTGAAAAATATGCTGTGCCAACCCTTATTGGTGATTTTTCATCTAATCTGCCTCGAATGCCAATAAACATTAAAATTGCAACTATTAAAAAATATAAAGCGTTTTTTAAGAAAAAGTTTTTATTATAATCAAATTTTTTAACACTTTTAACATAATGATACTTAAAAATTTTATTTAATACTACCCAATAAAAAACCGCTAAAGCTATAAACAATATTAAATAAATCCAGTAGGTCCATTCTTGAAAAATCATTGCAGAAATAAAAGCAAAACTATCGCTCCAAATAAAAGCTGCTGTGGTAATATTTTCAAAGTAATGATTAAAAAACGGTATATTTGCACTACAAACAAAAAAGGCTATAGTATATAGTAACCCTATAAAATAAAAAATAATTTTATTAACTAGTGCAAATTTATTCCCAAGTAAATGATGAATAAATAATAAGAGAGTTGGTAAAACTAAAATGTAACTGCTAATTACAGTATCAAATCTTACCCCCATTATAAAAGCTTGAACAAAAATTAATAAATTTTGCCCAACAGATAACTCGGGTATTTTTTCTAAATTTGTAAAAAATATTACCAGCCTAAATAAAGTAAAAAATATTAATCCCCAAAAATAAACGCTAAATATATATTTTATGTAAATCGGTAAATCAATTTTATCAATAAAACGTTTAAGCATTTTAACTTCCTATTTTTTAGCAATAATTAAATCAGAATTAAAACTAGTTTTTTTAAGTTCAATATTAAAAATAGCTGCATTATTAAGCCATTCTGTCATTTCTTTTAAGGTGTAAGTATCACCCGCGTTTGTGCTAACAAGCATATTAAGCGCAAACATTGCCCCTGCAAATGGGTTAACTCTATCATCATCCATAATGTGGTCATTAATTATAATCATTCCGCCCTCATTTAAAGCATCAGCACACTTTTTAATTAATTGCTCGTTTTCAATATAACTATTAATGTGAACAATTGCAGAAAGCAAAATTAAATCATATCCTTTCCCCATGTCATCCTTTAAATAATCACCAGCAATAAAGTTAAATTTGTCTTTTAATCCAGCACTTTCAACATATTTTTGCGAAATAGGAATAACGTTAGGTAAATCGAATAATACTGCATTAATATCATTATTTTTATTAATAAACCCCATAGAAAAAGCACCAGAGCCACCACCAACATCTAACATTTTTTTTACATTGGATAGGTCTATTAAATTAGAAATAATTTTTGCCTGTTCTACACCTCTATGGTGCATTGCTGCTATAAAAGCTTCTAGCCAACTTCCCCCACGCTCGTTTATTTCTTTTTTATCTATTGCACTGCCTGTTTTTACCGCTTCTGTTAAATTACTCCATCTATTCCATAATGTAGCTATGTGGTGTAAATTACCCAAATAATTATCCCCACCTTCAACAAGTAAATCCACTATATCTGGGTGATTTATAAATTTATTATTCCTTTTAATTAAATATCCCATCCCTGTAAGCACATTTAACAGCCTATCAGTACCCTTTACACTTGCGTTTATTTCTTTTGCAATCTCTTCAGATGTTAATCTTTTTTTATTTAAGACCGTAAATATTTTTAATTCAATCGCAGTTAAAAGCACTCTGCTTTCTTTAAACATATTGGCGGTTTCTAAAATTTTTTTTGCATTTAATACTTCGTTATTTGCCATGCTTATCACTCAATTATTAAATGTTAAATTTATTAAAATTTTTCTAATTAAAAAATTGTAAAATTTATTTGACATAATTATTAATTCTTATTATTTTAAAAAACGTTACATAAATAATATTACAGAAGGAGGAAACATGATTACTTGTCCACAATGTTCTACAGTAAATGCTGATAACACAAAATTTTGTACTAATTGCGGATTTAATTTTGCTAATATGCAAACTCAACCTAATTATTATCAAAATTACCAACAGCCTAATTACACTCAAAATTATCAACAACAGAATTATCAACAATCAAATTACAATCAAAACTATAATCAAGGCTATCAACAGCCTAATTATGGCACAAATCCACCTTACTACATGGGTAGTACATTAATATATCCTAAAGCTAATTTAGGTAATAGACTTTTAGCTGCAATAATTGATAATCTTATTTTCCTTTTCCTTTTAGGACCTATGTTTTTATTTTTTGCAATTAGTGATTCCCTTTTTTATGATTCTCGAAGCGTCTATTTTTATTTAATAACTACTTATGGATTACTTCCTACAGTTTATCTATATATTAAAGATGGACTTTTTAAAGGGCAAAGTATTGGTAAAAAAGCTATGGGATTAATGGTTGTTAGTTTAGATGATAATAAACCATGTACAGTGGGTAAATCTGCTATTAGAACATTTATTTCGTCAGTACTTTATTTTATTCCTTACTTAAATATAGTTACAGCTTTAATTGAGCCCATTATGGTTTTAGCAACTAAAGATGGTAGAAAAGTTGCGGATTTAGTTGCAAATACACAAGTAATTAATGTTAAAGATTATAATGGTATGTAATTTATTGATTTATTAATTTTAAAAATTTTGATAAAGAAATTTAATTTATTAGATATAGAAGTAATAATAAACAATTAAAAGTAAATATCATGAAAGGAGGCACAATGATTATTTGTCCACAATGTTCTGCTCAAGTTGAAGAAGGCTCTAAATATTGCAGTAACTGCGGATTGAATTTGGGTTATTTACAAACTCAACCTAATTATAATCAAAATTATCAACAACCTAATCAAGGATTTCAACAACCAAATTATAATCAAAACTATCAGCAGCCTAACCAAGGATTTCAACAACCAAATTACAATCAAAACTATCAAAGGCCTAATCAAGGATTTCAGCAACCTAACTATAACCAAAACTATCAACGGCCTAACCAAGGATTTCAGCAACCAAATTACAATCAAAACTATCAACAGCCTAATTATAACATGGGTCCTCAAGTAGTGTATCCAAAGGCTGGTTTAGGTGGTAGATTTTTTGCTTATATAATCGATGGTTTTATAACTGGATTATTATTTGTACCACTTCTAATTATAGCCTTTGTAATGGGACTTTCTTTATTATACTACGATTCTGCTTTTTTATTTTATTTGCTTATAATTTTATTTGCTTTAATTCCTCTAAGCTATGCCTATCTTAAAGATGGAATAGGCAAAGGACAGAGCTTGGGGAAAAAAATGATGGGATTGATGGTTGTAAATTTAGAAAATAATACACCTTGCTCTAAAGGTCAATCCTTTTTGCGCAACTTTATCGGGGGTATTACATTTATATTTGATTGTTTTATAGTTTTATCAGCAGCCGATGGTAGGAAGATAGCTGATAAAGTAGCAAACACTCAAGTTATAGAAGTTAAAGATTACACTGGATTTTAACTTTTTTAGGTGTTAATAATTATGCCCGAATTTAATGAAAAGATAGATTAATTTAACCTAAAAGACTTAATTTATTATTTCCTTTTAGAAAATAATTAATATACTTTTCCTTTTTTTCGGGCTTAATTTTTTCAGCGTCTATTACTATAAAACCATCAATGCAATTTTCAAAATCTTTATCAACTCCAAAATCCAAAAACTTTACTCCATCATTTTCACATAATTCTGCGTAATGTTTATAAAGCACTGGAACAGTTAAGCCATATGGTTTAAGTAACTGCTTTAGTATTTTATAATCATCTTTAAATGATGTACCAACAAAATTTTTTTCTAATTTTTCTAAAATATCATTAGGAATAATAAACCTATTTTTTGATAACACCGTATTAGCATTATCACTAAACCACTTTTTGTAAACATAAACAATCATTTGCCTAACTTCTAATGGATAAGAATTGCTAATACTAACACCACCAAACATATATTTTATTTGTGGATTTGACGCTAAAAATGCACCTATACCTTGCCATAGATAAAACAATACATTTGTATTCCAATATTTTTTTTGCACAAAACTTCTTCCAAGTTCAATTGCACTTGGTAAATAATTATTTATAAAACTGTTACTAAAATTAAATAATGTGCTTGTATAAAATCCTTCTACACCTTTAGCCTTTAAAATTTCATCACCAAAGCCAAGCCTATAAGAACCTACTATTTCCAATTCCGTCTCATCCCATACTATTAAATGATAATAATGCTCATCATACATATCTAAATCATATCTTTTCCCTGTTCCTTCTCCAACTTTTCTAAATGTTAGTTCACGCAATCGTGCAATTTCGTTTAAGGTATTTGGTGAGTTTTCTTTTTTGGTTAATATTATTTTCTTGTTGTCTTCTGTAATTCCTAATATAGTTGCCTTATTTAATTCCTTTTTTATAAGTTTTCTATCTACTGGGTGAATTATATTTTTTTCTGTTATAAATACGTTTTTATTCGGTTTTTTTAAGTTATATAAATGCTTGCGTAATAATTTTGTTTGATAAAAATCTGTTATTACATTCTCACTAAATGCCTTTGCTGGAATTGGATCCCCTATAATTAAATTTATTGTTTTATCTTTCTTATTATAAAGTTCATGTATTAATAACATTGTAGATAGTGGTTTATATAATGTTGAAATTAAATAAAAGTACCAAGAGTTTTTGGCTTCAACATAAACTGGTAAAATTGGAGAATTATATTTTTTTGCAAATGTTACAGCACCCAAGTTCCACTTTTTATCTGTAACGGTAAAAAATTTTAACCTACTAACCTCACCCGCTGGAAATATTATTATTACCCCCTCGTTTGTTAATTGCTCTCCTATTTTTTCATAACTTTCTTTTGTTAATTGCCTATTAAAAACATTAACTGGAATAAAAAAATCTCGCAAGTTTTCTAAATTATATAATATATCATTAACTACTATTTTAACATCTTTTCTTATTTCATAAATCATTTTTAATAGTGCTAAACCATCTAAACTTCCTATTGGATGATTTGCTACAACTATTAACCTGCCTTCTGATGGTATTTTTTTAATGTCTTTATTTGCTAATTTGTAACTAAAATTTAATTCCTCAAATAACTCTTCTATTAATTCAATACCCTTTAGTGTTTTATTTGCAGTTAAAAAATTATTTATTTTATTTGTATAAAATAGTTTTTTTAATAAATAAATTATACTATTTCTTGTTATTTTGTAATTAAATAAAATATTATTTCCTATTTTTTCATTTAGAATTTTTTCAATATCTATCATTTTTTACCCATAAATAATTGTGCAAATATATGTATTAGATTTTTTACATATATTAATTTATTGTTATATAAACTTTAAATAAATGTTAACTAAATATTATTAACAATTACGTAACACTATGTTAATATTTAGATAATAATACGATTTTAATTTTGTAAAAACTTTTTATTGATTTTATGAAAATATTTCACATATCAGATTTACACTTGTGCAAAAATTATAAAAGAAATAACATAATTAAAACCCGCGAATTAATTAAATACTTTGCAGAAAATAACTTAGACCACCTTGTAATAACTGGGGATATTTCTGATAACAGTAACAAAGAAGATTGGATAATCCTACGTAAATTACTTATTTCTTATGGCATATATAATTTCGATAAAGTTACTGTTACAATCGGTAATCATGATATTTATGGAGGTGTTCAAGCAGCTACAGATATTTTAACTTTCCCCGCTAAATGTTTACATACAGATTATTTTTATAAAGTACGCACTTTTTTTGATGTATTTTCAGACCTTTTTCCTAATTCCTCACCTACTAATCATAGTATCTTTCCTCTTGTAAAAATTGTTGATAATATTGCTTTTATTATTATTAATACTATAGATTTTTATGGTAGGTTATTAAATCCTTTTGCTTCTAATGGTAAAGTATTTTATGAAGATTTTAAGACTATTGCAAAATTATTATTTGACCCTGCATTAAAAAACAAAACTAAAATAATTCTTGCCCATCACCACTTTTATAAAAATCATGTCGAGTCTACTTCATCCTATGGCACCATTTGGAACAAAATTGAAAAATACACAATGAAACTACGCGGTAAGAAAAAACTAATTAAACTTTTTGCAGAAGGTGGCGTAAAATATGTGCTTCATGGGCATAGTCACGAGCTTAAAATTTATGAAAGAAAAAATATTATTTTTTCTAATGCTGGAGCGTCTGTGGATAACTTAAACGTTCATCTATCATCTGGTATTTTGTTAAATACAGATTTAAACTCCTTGCAACAAATAAATCTTAATTATCGTAGCTTACCAAAATTGCAAGTTATTAATTCTGCTGTAGCTATTTGTTAAGTTTTATATTAAACTCTTTTTCGTATTCTGCGGGCACTAACTCATCTATTTTGTTATATAAATTATTAACCTCTTTTATACCCCAGTTGCCTTTTATTGCACCATCAGTTAATTCTAATATTTTCTTTTCTATTAATTGTATTTTCTTTAATATCCCACCATCAGTGTTATTAGTTAATTTATCTAATTTTATGTAGTTTACACCACTTCCTCTTGTTATTGGGAATAACTCTTTTTTTAATGTTAGGGAAAGATTACACAGTTCCGATTTTCCATCTTTATCCGGTGCAATAATTTTAGGTAAACTGTTTTTGTTAAAAATAAATACTGGAATTGCTACCGATGTTAAAGGAAATCCAACCACTGAATACATTACTAAGTCCTTTAAATTTTCATTTGGTTTTATTCCGTGTATTACAATTGATGAAACACTACTATAGCGGGGAATATAATCTTGGAATGGAACAAAACTAGTTTTAGTTTTAATATCTGTTAAATCAATCCCCATTAAAGAGTGAAATAAACTTCTACTGCAATTATTAAAAATAAATTCAGGCGTTAAAATCCCCATAGCTTGAGCATTATAAAAAAGGGTGTTAGCGCTATTAAACCTAATATATCCATAACCTGTTTCTGGATCACCAGTAAAAGAATAGTTAGTTCTAATTACATAACCAAAAGGTGCAATTTTTGCGTCATTAACATCTATTTTAGTAAAGTTAAAATTATCTGTTTCATAATAAGCTGCACCACCATATGCATCAATAACGCCAAAGTTAGCTTCTACACCAAGTGGTTTGGGTAATGATTTTAGTAAATTTTCAAAATCTTGTAACGTTTTACATTGCCCCAATGCCAACTTCATTATTATTCCTTCTCTATCTTTAACATCAATTGTATCCTCATCTATTAAGTTATAAGATGCAGAATTCATAATAGCAAAACCAAATTCATTACAGCCTGCCCATATACTTTCCCCATTTTTATCGTTTGCATTAACTAATCCAACATAATAATATTTCCCATCATTAAAATATCTTATTACATTATCTTTTTCATCAGAATCTCTATGCTTCCATAATATTGGTCTACCATCTATTGTATATTTACCAGATACTATAGCCGTTGTACATGCATAATTATCAACTGCTAAAATAAATACCATTATTAATATCAATCGTTTCATATATTCCTCATTTATTCAAAAAACATTTTTATGTAATTCCTATCGCTACTTTTACCAAGTATATAAACAGTATCATTTTCTGCAAATGTAAAATAGCTATTAATTCTTAAAATATCTTTCCCATTTCTTTTAACTTTTAATATTTTAACTTTTTCGCTATCTAACCAATTAAGAGAGCTTACACTTTTATTTAGCACTTTGCTTGTTTGCGTTACAGGATATGTATATAGCTCTAACGTTGGAGCACAATTTGTAATTAGGACTAATAAACTTAAATATAGTATTTTTTTCATTTTTAATTTTCGTTTAATATTGCTCTTAATTCATTAATTTTATTTGGCTCACAAAAAACATAAAGTATATCGTTCGGTTCAATCTTATAATCTTTATTTGGATTAGAAATTATTTCTCTCCCTCTTCTAACTACTAATACAGATGCAGAATACCTATTTCTAAAATTCAATTCTTGTAAAGATTTATATAATAATTTACTCTTTTTACCCACTTTAACAGATGAGATTGTAACTTCTGGTATATCAAAAATTATTTTCTTCCTTTTATTGGGATTCATTCTAAATAGCTTATAACTATTAGCCCTAATTTCATCTATAAAATTTTCTATATCTTCTAAAGGTACCAAATATTTTAGTAAAACGCGGATAAATATTTCTATACTTGTTTCGTATTCTTCTGGTATAACTTCATCTGCGCCAGTTTCTAAAAGTCCATTAATTTCACTTATATATCTTGTTCTAACTATTACATGAATATTTTTATTTAAGCCTTTTGCTAAAGCAACAATTCTACGTGCAGAGTATGGCTCATTAATCGCAACTACAATAATTCTCGCTTCTTTTATATTCATTGCTTCTAAAACACCTTCTGTTGCTGCATCACCATAATATATTGGTATTCCTTTTTTGCGCTCTCTTTCTACCGTTTCCGGATTAATTTCTAATACAACGTAGGGAATGTTAGAAAACTTTGCAGCCTTTGTTAAATTTTTCCCATTAATTCCATAACCTACAATAATTAAATGGTCCTTTAATTTTTCTTTTACAACATTTATTTCATATTTATCAGATTTTATTTTTGTTATCTTTCCTATTATTTCATAAAGCTTATTTTGATACTTCATAAAAAAAGGCACTGCTGTAATTGTTAAAATAGATATTGCTAAAAATATCTGGTGAAAGTTTTCGTTAATTATTCCAAAATTTAGTCCTTCTTTTGCTAAAATAAAAGAAAACTCTCCAATTGAGCTTAAGCTTAAACCAACATAAACAGAAACTCTAAAGGGTAACTTTAAAAAATTGCCAGAAAGAGTAGCAAAAATAGCTTTTAATACTATTACAGCCAATGTTAAAACTAAAACTAAAGCAAAATTATCTAAAACTGTTTTAAAGTTTAAAAGCATTCCTATGGATACAAAAAAAATGCTTAAAAATATATCTCTAAATGGTAAAATATTACTTAAAGCTTGTTGGCTAAATTCGCTTTCAGAAATAATTAATCCCGCCAAAAAAGCACCAAGTGCAACAGAAACACCCAACTCGTTAGTTAGCCACACAATACCAAAACATATAACTAAAATAGTAATTAAAAATAATTCCCTAATTCTTGTTTTAGCAATTCTATATAAAAAATATGCCACAACATATTTTGCTAAAACATAAACTATAACCAAAATTACTAATAGCTTAAATATTAATAAGTATATTTGTAAAGTATCTTTACCATTTTCAGTTAAAAATGGTATAAACAACATCATGGGTATTGATATTAAATCCTGTGCAATCAAAATAGCTAATGTATTTTTGCCGTGTAATGTATCTAATTCCCCTTTATCTGCTAATATTTTTAATACTATACCAGTATTACTTAAAGCAGCCAAAAATCCAATTAAAATAGCCGCCTTTAAGCCAACCCCTAAAAAATTTGCAATAAAAAAAACCCCAATAGCTGTAATTAATATTTGAGAACCGCCCCCTACAATTAAAGATTTTCTTAATTGAAATATTTCCTTAAAGGAAAATTCAATGCCTAAAGTAAATAACAATAAAATTATTCCAAATTCTGCAAGGCTGTTTACACTTTCTATATCCTCAATTACTTTAAAGCCAAACGGTCCAAGGGCAATACCAGTTATTAAAAAGCCAATTACTGCAGGAATTTTTAATCTGCTAAATAACAAAATAATAATAATAGCAACTGCAAAAAGTACAATTAAATCTGTAACAATTCCAAAATTCATTTAATACCAAGATAATTTTAATTCTAAGTTATTTAATAATAAAACTTCAATTTCTTCAACTAAATTTTTACATGTTAAATTACTATTATTTATAGCAATTTTTATCAAATTACCTTCTAAAATCGTAAAAAGTAAAGAAGAAATCAAATTTACTTTACAATTTTTTATTTCTTTTTTTTCTATTGCTTTAATTAACATAAATTCAAAAAAAACTTTCATATTATTTAAATATTCATTGTAACTTTGCTTTCCATAATTAGATTGAACTAATTTAGAAATCACCAATAAATTTAATTCCAAATCCTTCTTTCTTTCAATCCAAAATTCAAAAAAATCGTAAATAAAAACTTTTAGCGCATCAAAAGAATTATCAGATAGTTCCGCTTTACGCATCATAACTACAATAGGTTCCATAATAAAACTGTTTACAGCAAATAATAACTCATCTTTACTAGAAAAATGGTGATAAACACCCCCTTTGCTTAAGTTTGCGCGCTTTGCTATGCTTTCCATCGAAGCTGCTTCATACCCTTTTTCTATAAACTCTTCGTATGCTGCTTTAATTATACTGTTTATCCTTTCTACTTTAGTTATTTCCATTTTTACCTCATTTTATAAACCAACCGACGGTCGGTTGTGTAAATATAAGCTATTTTATTACAACAAGCAATATATTTAATTAAAAATCTCTGTTAATTTTTCTATATTGTTTTTATTTATCCAACCGACGGTCGGTTTTTTATTTTATTACTAAATTAGGAACAATTTTAAGTGCTAATACGTTACCTTAGTAAAAAACATGAAAAAGTTTATTTTATTAACATTAATTGCCTTTTTTGCAAATTCCTGTAACTTGAAACCCCAAAACTTGGATAATAATATGGATAAATATAAAGTACGTGCACCAGAATTTAAAGATGGTTTAGATTGGTTAAATACTGACAAACCTTTAACTATTAAAGACCTTAAAGGTAAAATTGTAATTTTAGATTTTTGGACTTACTGTTGTATTAATTGCATGCATATTTTGCCCGAATTGAAAAGATTAGAAGAAAAATATAATAAAGAACTTGTTGTAATTGGCGTACACTCTGCAAAATTTAATACAGAAAAAGGGACAGAAAATATTAGACAAGCTATATTGCGTTATAATATTACTCACCCTGTTGTAAACGATTATAATTTTGATATTTGGCGCACATATAGCGCGCATGCTTGGCCCACTCTGTTTTTAATAGACCCGAACGGATATATTGTTGGAACTCACTCAGGTGAAGGAATTTACGATTTATTTGATTATAACATTCAAGTATTGATAGATAAATATAAAGACCAAATAAATTATGAACCGATAAATTTTGCGCTAGAAAAAGATAAAAAACAAAAATCCTTATTAAGCTTTCCCGGTAAGATAAGTGCAGATTCTAAAAACAATAGATTAATTATAACGGACTCTGGGAACAATCGTATTTTAATAACAGATTTGGATGGAAATATATTAACAACAATTGGAAGCGGTAAACAGGGCTTTAAGAATGGTAATTTTGAAGATGCTGAATTTAATTCCCCTCAAGGGACAGTAATTAAAAATAATATATTATATATTGCAGATACTGAAAACCATGCAATACGTAAAGCAGATTTAGATAAAAAGACTGTAGAAACTATTGCTGGTCTTGGTTATCAGGTTTATAGCAGAAAACCTAGTGGCAATGCTAAAGATGTTGGGCTTAATTCCCCTTGGGACTTGACTATTGTTAATAATTTTTTATATATAGCAATGGCTGGTCCACACCAAATTTGGAAAATTGATTTAACCAATAATATTATTAGTTTGCATGCTGGCAATGGTTTTGAAAATATAGTTGATGGCAACTTATATAATGCTCAATTAGCACAACCAAGCGGTTTAACTACAGATGGGAATGTATTATACTTTGCAGATAGTGAAGTTAGCGCTATTAGAAAAGCAGATTTAGAACCTAATGGTAAAGTTACAACATTAATTGGCACCGGTTTATTTGATTTTGGTGATAAAGATGGCAGTTTTTCTTATGCTTTATTGCAACACCCTATTGGTATTGTTTATAATACTGGCAAATTGTATGTTGCAGATACATACAACAATAAAATTAAAGAAGTTGATTTAAGTAATAAAAAAATTACCACTTTGGCAGGCACAGGTAAAGAAGGCTTTACTAATGGTAGTTTAAGTTCAGCATCTTTTAACGAACCTGCAGGATTGACCGTATTAAATAATAAAATTTACGTTGCAGATACAAATAATGATTTAATAAGAGTAATTGATTTAAACACAAAACAAGTATCTACATTAATTATTAAACCTAAAGAAAACTTAGGCAAAATAGACGTATCTAATATTAAATTTGAAAATACTTTAAGAACCGGTTTTGTAGAAAACACAATAATTAACTTAAAAATTGCGCTCCCAAAGGGGAATGTTATTAATCCTAACATAGAAAGCTACTTAACTTTATTTAACGAATCTGGTGAGGTAATAAAATCATTTATAGTTAATAAAATTGATGATACGTTTAATATAAATTTAACTTCTATCAATCAACCTGTTTATTTAAATATATTACTTTATTATTGCGATAAATCTGAAAATGGGTTATGTTATATTATAGATGAAAATTATAAAATTATTGATAATAAAAAAGATACACCGATTACTATTGAAATAAATAATTAAGCTTTTTGTTTTAATAATTTTGCAATTTTTTCTTGCATACCTGCAACGCCCTGCAACCCACCTGTGTGTATTGCAAGTATTTTTGTATCTTTTTTAAAGTAATTATTTTTTATTAAGTTATTTATACCATAAAACATTTTGCCAGTATAAACTGGGTCTATCATAATTTTATTAATTTCTTGAAACTTGTTAATAAAAGTAATTAATTCATAATTTATTTTTGCATATCCACCAAAGTGGTAATCTGTAATAAGTTTATAGTTTGTAAAAACATTCCCCGTATAATCTTTAACTAAGTTATTTATAACTGTATACAAAAATTCCCCACCTTTTAAAGATGGGAACCCAAGCACGTATTTATTCCCCATTAAATAAGAAATTATTCCCGCTATTGTTCCACCTGTGCCATTAGCAACACAAATATAATCATAGTCAAAATCAATCTCTGCCGTCATCTCTGCAACGCCACGAATTGCAAGCAAGTTAGTTCCACCTTCGGGAATAACATAAGGATTACCAAATGAATCTGCTAACTTATTCCTAAAATTAATATCATCTCTATTTTTGTAAGTGGTTCTATTTAAATAGTTTAATTTCATTCCACAATTTTTTGCAAATTGCAAAGTAGGATTAAGCGGTAAATGTTCCTCACCGCGAATAATGCCTATTGTATTAAATCCAAAATTTTTACCCGCAGAGGCAACAGCAAAAATATGATTTGAATATGCACCACCAAAGGTTAATAATGTGTTATAATTATTTTCTTTTGCATATATTAAATTGTATTTTAACTTGCGCCACTTATTCCCAGATATCTCTGGATGTAATAAATCTTCCCTTTTTATATATACTTTAATGCCCTTATTTTCATCGGGCATTATTACTTCTTGTATTATTGCAGCGCGTTCGTTTATTATTTTTTCATAATTCATTTTATAACTATATTTATTATTTAAATTTTTGTATTCTTTATATTACGTTGCAAGATAACTAATTTTTGGTGATTTATGAAAAGAAGAGATTTGATAAAACATGCTTTTTTAGGATTTGGTCTTAGTTTAATTCCATTTAATATCAATTTTGCACAAAATAAAAAAAAGACTATTACACCTATAAAACCAAAACGATTAAAACAAGGTGACCTAATTGGATTAGCAGCCCCCGCAAGTTTTATTGATGACAAAGAGCTTGAAGAAGCAGTTAAAAATGTAGAAAAACTTGGCTTTAAAGCAAAATATAATGATAATATTTTGGATAGATCTGGTTATTTAGCTGGTTCTGATGAACACAGAGCAAATGAAATTAATAATCTTTTTGAAGATAAAGAAGTTAAAGGTATATTTTGCATCCGCGGTGGCTATGGCACACCAAGAATTGCAAAAATGCTTAATTACAGCACTATTAAACGCAATCCTAAAGTTATTTGTGGCTATAGCGATATAACATCCTTACTTTATTCAATTTATTCCCAAACAGGTTTAGTCTGCTTTCATGGACCAGTGGCTACTTCAACATTTAATGATTTTTCCGTAAACTATTTTGTTAAAACTTTAATGGAGCCGCAAGACAAATTAGAATTAATTTCTGCTGAAAATGAAGATTTTAGCATAACCGATTACCAAAGATATGTAATTAATGAAGGGATTGTAGAGGGATTATTAGTGGGTGGGAATCTATCTCTCGTTGTTAATCATATTGGTACTAAATATGATATTGATTTAAAGGGTAAAATTTTATTTTTAGAAGAAATTAACGAAGAGCCTTATAGAATTGACAGAATGCTTACACAATTAATTAATGCAGATAAATTTAACGGTATTGCAGGCATTGCATTAGGTGTTTTTAGAAAATGTGAAGTTAAAAAAGTTGACCCATCGTTTAGTATATCATTTACCTTAAAAGAAGTTTTATTAGATAGATTAAAAGCCTTGAACGTACCTACTGTTTACGGTCTTTCTTTTGGGCATATAACCAATAAATTTACTTTACCTTTTGGCATTAATGCTAAATTAAACACAAATAATTTTACTTTAACTTTAACAGAACCAGCAGTGCTATAATGTTTGTAAATGTTGTTTTTCCAACTTCTTTTCGCAATTCATTCACATATTCTGTTCCAGCAGAGCTAACAGATTTAATTAGTGTTGGCGTTCGTGTTGTTGTACCTTTTGGTAAAAGAATATTAACAGGTTTTGTTGTAGAAACATTATCAGAATACAAAGATGAATTAAAACTTAAAAATGTTATAGATGTTTTAGACGATATCCCCATTTTTAATGAGGATAGTTTAAAGTTTTACAAATGGATTTCTGATTATTATTTATGCAGCTTGGGGGAAGCATTGCGATATTCAGTCCCACCAGGTAGTGAAATAGAAAGTAATAGAATTATTGTTGCAGATTGCGATTATTGCAACAAATTAATTAGCTCTGAAAAAAACAAAAGCACAGTTAAATATAAGATATTGGAAATTTTATCGCTTAAAGAAAAATTAAATTTATCTACATTACAAAAAATTGTTAATAAAAAAAATATTTATTCCACACTACACAGCTTAGAAAAACAAGGGGCAATAGAGATAACTGATATTGTAGAGAATGCAAAAGTAAAGCCCAAAAAAGTAAAATTTGTTAAATTAGCTGCTAATGTAAATGCTGTTTATGGTGCAATTGCAGAATTCGAAAAACGTTCCCCAAAACAAGTTTTAGTATTGTTGGAGTTGCTTGCGCTTAATGGCAAAGATATTCAATTATCTAAATTGCTTGAAAAAACTAATACAAGTAGCAATACTATAAACGCATTAGAATCCAAAAGATTAATTTCGGTTTTTGAGAAAGAGATAGAACGTATTTATGAGGAAAGTTATAAAGAAAAAGTTTTTGATTTTGAATTAACAGAAAATCAGAAAAATATTATAAACATAGTAAAAGAGAACATAAATAATGGCACATTTAAAAGCTTTTTATTATATGGAGTAACTGGTAGCGGTAAAACGCAAGTATATATCGAGTTAACCAAAGAAGCTATAGCTAAAAATAAAACCGTATTAATCTTAGTTCCAGAAATATCACTTACACCACAAGTAACAACTCGCTTTACAAACGTATTTGGTAATACTGTTACATTACTTCATAGCAAAATGTCTAATGGGGAAAGATATGACAGTTGGAGAGGAATATTAAAAGGTAAATATAATGTTGTTATTGGTCCGCGTTCTGCACTGTTTTCTCCATTAAAAAACATAGGACTTATTATTGTTGATGAAGAACATGACCAAAGTTATAAACAAACTGATATGGTGCCAAAGTTTAATGCGCGGGATTGTGCTATTGTTAAAGCAAAACAAAACAGTATACCAATTGTTTTAGGTTCTGCCACTCCCTCAATTGAATCTATGTATAATGCACAAACGGGGAAATATACTTTATTAAGTTTACCCGATAGAGTTGATAATGCCCAACTGCCAGAGATTAAGCTAATCGATTTAATAGAAGCAAAAAAGCAAAAACAATTAGAAAACTCGTTTAGCAAAACACTACTTGACGAGATAAAAATTAGAACAGAAAAAAAAGAGGGAGTGATAATTTTACAAAATAGGCGCGGCTTTGCAACACAAATTTATTGTGATGATTGCGGCACTATAGAAACATGCGATGATTGCAGCGTGGGGCTTGTTTACCATATAGATAAAAATATATTAAAATGCCACTATTGCGGTTTTGCTAAACCGGCACCAAAAGTTTGCAAACAATGTGGTTCCATTAATTTAAGATATTTTGGCACAGGCACCCAACGTGTAGAAGATGAATTAAGTTATTATTTACCAAACTGCAAAATAGAACGCGTTGATAGTGATACCTTAGATACAAAAGGAAAATTTGGTGATATAATGAATAAATTTTCCAAAGGTGAAATTGATATCTTAATTGGTACACAAATAGTATCTAAAGGTTTAGATTTTTCTCATGTTACGCTTGTTGGTGTAATTTCTGCTGAAATGACTTTATGGATGCCTGATTTTAGAGCAGATGAACGTACATTTCAATTATTAACTCAAGTTGCTGGACGCGCAGGTAGAAATGCTGCCAAAGGTGAAGTTTTAATACAAACGCACAATAAAAACAACTTTGTTTTACAATGCGTTTTAACTAATAATTATAACGCTTTTTATGATAGAGAAATTAAAATAAGAGAATATAATAATTATCCCCCATTTAGCAAACTTGCTGTTTTAGAAGCAAAAGGTGAAGATGATAAAGATACTTTTGAAGCTATAAATCAAATTTATTCTATACTTAATAAATTTAAAACAAATGTTATTCTAAACCCACCAATTCCAGCTATTTTATTTAGAATAAAAAAGCAATATAGGTATCAATTAATTCTTAAATCTCAAGTAAAAAAAGATCCTGCGGCAAATATTTTACGTAACTTAATATTTACCGCATTAACCGAATATAACAAAATTGCTAAACATAAAGACATTAAAATTTCGGTGGATATTGACCCACAAACTATTTTATAATTACACTTTATTAACTATGCACCTATTCCAAAAAACTTTAAGAAAGGAATAAATTGTGCGATAACAAAAATTATAAGCGTAAATCCTATCCACGTACCAAAAACAGTAGCATAAGCCTTAACTGTAGATATCTTAAATAACTTAGCGTAACCAATGCTTGCTAAAGCATAAAACCAAATTGCAAAAGGATCTAAATAGCTAAGCAAATAACCCGTATATGTTCCTTTATCTAAATCTATAAAATCTGCTATGCTAAAACCAGAAAACATTTTTTTCATTAACAAAGCAGCAACAACCATAACTATTACTTGAATGACAGTAATGTATGCGGGCAAACCAAAAGCAACAAGGGATTGTTTATAATCCCCACTTCCTTTTAAGAAAAGTTTAAATATTAATAAAAATACACCAGATACAACAAACAATTTTAAGAATACTACAATAGTAGTTCCTACAATTTGCATAACAGAAAGACCACCAACATTTTTATCCATGTTTTCTCTAATTTTTTCCAACTGCTCATCAGCAACATCTTGGGTCATATTCCCTTTAGCTACCATTTCATCAAAATTTTGGCTAATTTTTTCCATCTGCTTTTCAATCATGGAGTATTTAATTTGTGGGTCACTGAACATAACATAATTAGAAAAAATAGCTACAACAATTAATAACACTGTTGGAATAAGCCAATCAATAGTTTTAGCAGGCAAAAAACTCATTTTTTCAAATGTAACACCTGGTTCCGTAAAAAGCCCCACTAAAGTATCGCTATGCTTTAAACCTTCCTCTTGAACGTTCTCATCAAACCCTGGCTCGTTTTGTAGCATATCGTTCATTTGTTCTCCATTTTTTAAGTTATTTTGTAATTTAGACGCTTTTTATCTAATTATGTTCCATTTAGTTAAATATTTTTAAAATTACTTAAGTTTTTAAATTTATTAAATTTTATTATATTAACATACTATTTAATTTATTAAATTTTTGGATAACGAGGATAAAATAATGAAAACTATTATTGAACCATTCAAAATTAAGTCTGTTGAACCGATACGATTTACTACAAAAGAAGAACGTGTGGAATTATTAAAAAATGCTGGGTATAATCCATTTTTACTACATGCAGATGACGTTATAATTGACCTTTTAACAGATAGTGGCACTTCTGCTATGAGTGCTAAACAATGGAGCGGCATAATGGAAGGTGACGAAGCTTATGCAGGCAGCAAAAGCTTTTACCGATTTGAAGCCGCTGTTAAAAATATTACTGGTATGAAAAATATTATCCCCACTCACCAAGGGCGTGCAGCAGAAAAAATATTATTCTCTATTGTTGGTGGCAAAGGAAAGTTTATTCCAAATAATACTCACTTTGATACTACTAGAGCTAATGTGGAGTTTAGCGGAGCAGAAGCCGTAGATTTATTAAACGAAATTGGTAAACATCCGGAAATTGTTGCAGACTTTAAAGGAAACATGGATGTAAAAAAACTTGAAGAATTTATTATTAATACTGGTGTTGAAAATATTCCCCTTGTAATGATTACTGTAACTAACAACTCCGGCGGTGGACAACCTGTTTCTATGGAAAACATTAAACAAGTTAAAGAAGTTTGCAATAAATATAATTTGCCATTATTTATTGATGCTTGCCGCTTTGCAGAAAATGCTTATTTTATTAAAAAACGTGAACCGGGCTACCAAAATAAATCGGTTTTAGAAATTTGCCAAGAAATGTTTTCTTATGCAGATGGTGCCACTATGAGCGCTAAAAAAGATGCATTAGTAAATATTGGTGGCTTTTTAGCAATGAATGATGATACTTTGGCTACTAAATGCAGAAATTTACTAATTGTTACAGAAGGATTCCCCACTTATGGTGGACTTGCAGGAAGAGATTTAGAAGCAATTGCTCAAGGTTTAGAAGAAGTTGTTGATGAACATTATTTGCAATATAGAATTAGAAGTATTGAGTATTTAGGGGAAAAAATTACTAAAGAAGGTGTACCAATTATTGTTCCTACTGGTGGACATGCAATTTATATTGATGCAAAAAGATTTGTTCCTCACATCCCCCCACATCAATATCCCGGTCAAGCAGTTGCTTGCGCTTTATACATTGAAGGTGGAATACGCGCAGTAGAAATTGGCAGTGTTATGTTTGGTAAATATGATAGTAATGGTAAATTAGTTTCTCCACCTATGGAGCTTGTTCGCCTTGCTATTCCTCGCCGCGTTTACACCCAAAGCCATATTGATTACGTTGCAGAAGTTATTATTGAAGTATTTAACCAAAGAAATAACCTTAAAGGTTACGAGATTATTTACGAAGCTGAAATGCTTAGACATTTTACAGCAAGATTTAAACCAATAGAATAAATATGAAACTAAAAAAATATTACTCGTTTTCATCTAACAAGCAACTTTGGCGATTGCTAATTAACGATAAAGATGACTTAATGATAGAATCGCGGGATAACGATACAAAAGAAGTCTCTTACTTTTTTATAAATATTCCTTCTAAAAACGTTATTCGTAATAAAATAAATCTTCCCGATAATGTCTGGATTGCCGTGGAATCTTATTTTGGCAATATGGTTTACTTCCATAAATTTGTTAAGCCAGATTTACCAATCCACTCTGGCATTATTGCATATGATTTAACTAAAGATGCAATTATTTGGGAAAACCCTAACTATCGGTTTTTTATTGTTGATGAGGATTATTTAATAGCTCAAAAACAAGGCTTTGAAGAAACGCAGCTTGTTAAATTAGATTTACAAAATGGAGAGTTTTTAGAAAATATTAGCCTTCCTTTAGAAGAAATTGAAATTATGCACAATAATTTTGTAGATAAATTTAATTACGATTTTTATGATTATCCAGATAATTTTAACTTAACCGATAATGATTTATTATCTAAAACTTTGGATAAATATACTAAAAAATTTCCTCTTAAATTTACACCTCAAGTTATGTTTTACGAAAATTTTATTTTTTGTAATTTTCACTTATTAACCAATAAAGGAATTGATAATTATTTTATTGCTTTAGATACCGATAAAGAAAAAATAACTGAGGAAATTATCCTAAATAAAAATGTTAAAGGCTTTGTGCCAGAATCTTTTTTTACATATAAAAATTATTTATTTTTATTGAAAGATAAAACAGAGTTAATTATTTATAAATTGGAGTAGGATATGGACTTAACCTACGAAGAAAAAAAGATTATGTTAAAAATTGCCCGTTCTGCTATATCAAATTACTTGGGAATAAATAGCGAAGTAGATTTTGATTTAGAAAAATACCCAGTATTAAAAACCGAAGCGGGTGCATTTGTTACTTTACATAAATATGGCGAGCTACGTGGATGTATTGGTTACATTATAAGCGATGACCCTCTACACGAAACTATTTATAATGCTGCTATACAAGCCGCATTCCGTGACCCGCGCTTTTTACCACTAAAAAAGAATGAATTAGATTTAATTGAAATCGAAATTTCTATACTTTCCCCTCCTGTTAAAATGAATAGCTATGATGAAATAATAGTTGGCAAGCATGGCTTAATTGTTAGTGAATTTGGCAGACGTGGGTTACTTTTGCCTCAAGTTCCTATTGAACATAATATGGATAAATGGCAATTTCTATCCTCTCTGTGCCTTAAAGCAGGATTACCACATAACCTTTGGCAAGAGCGCACTCTGAATATCGAAATGTTTACTGCAACTGTGTTTTCAGAAAAAGAATTGAGAGGTATACATGAGCAATAATTTAATACGCAAACCTGCCGTTGCGGGAATGTTTTACCCTGCTGATAAAAATGAGCTTTCTTTTTTTATTAATGATTTATTAGCTAAAAACATTCCTCATAAATCTTATAATAATATTATTGGTATCGTTGCCCCTCATGCGGGTTATATTTATAGCGGTTCTACTGCTGCTTTTGCTTTTAATGCTATTAAACACCTTAATATTAAAAATGTATACGTGCTTTCCCCAAGCCATAGGGAGTTTTTTAATGGTATTTGTGTTTATAGTGGGGATTATTATCAAACTCCTTTGGGGAATATTCCCGTTAATGCTGAATTAGCTAACGCTATTACCCAAAATGCATATTCTATTTTTTTAGGTACAAAAGGACATGGCTTAGAGCACGCTTTAGAAGTAGAATTGCCTTTTTTACAAACCATTTATAGTGATTTTACTTTAATACCAATTGTTATTGGCTATCAAAAAAAAGAATTTTTAGATGAGCTTGCACAAAAATTAGCTACTGTTTGGGATGATAGTTCAATTGTTGTTGCTAGCTCAGATCTTTCCCACTTTCATGATGTAGAAACAGCTAAAAAACTTGATAATATTGTAATAAACAGAATTAATACTTTCGATTTTGACGGCTTAATAAAAGATTTAGAAAAAGAAAATTGTGAAGCTTGTGGTGGTGGTGCAATTTATACTTTAATGAAACTTGCTAACTTGCTTAATTATAACAAAGCGGAAGTTTTGCACCGCACAGATTCATCGGAAGTTACAAAAGATAAAAGTGAAGTAGTTGGATATCTTGCAGCTATAGTTTATAAAAACTAATTACTTTTTATGATTATTAATGTAATTATTAATTATTTCTGGAATTTCGATAAGTTTTGTAATAATTGAAGCTAATTTTAAATCAACAACCGTTTGTGGCATGCTGCTTAGTAATGCATCTTTTGGGTCTTGGGCAATAACTAAGCCGCCTGCAGCTTTAATATATCCACAACCAATGCTGCCATCATGTCCCATTCCAGTTAGCACTACACCTATTGAGTTTTTTCCAAATGTTTCAGCAACCGATCTAAATGTTGGGTCTGCTGCCGGTTTTACAAAATTTTCTGGTGGTGTATCTAATAAACAAATTTTTTTTGTAGCAGAATTAATCCCCATGTGAAAATTACCCGGTGCTAAATATACCTCACCTGGGTAAATATCCATTCCATCTTCTGCTAATTTAATTTTAAGCTTAGTTTCTTTTTGCAATCTTTCAGAAAAAGAGATAAGCATCCAAGCTGGTGCATGCAATACTGTAAAAAATGCTGCTTTGGATGTTGGTTTTAGTAATTTATAAAATTCTAATAAAGCTTGCGGTCCACCTGTACTTGCTGCAACTGCAACACCATAAAAATTATTTATGCTTGCGTTAACTTTTACAAAATCAATACTCTTAAAATTTTCCCCTTGCGCTTTTCTCAAAAGCAAATTTTCAACTTTTAGTATAATTTCCGTTGCTTGATAAGGTTTTGTTATGTATTCATCTGCACCCGAGTTTAACGCTTGGTTTTGAGCTTGTTTACTGGCTAATGCAGTAACCATAATAACTATTGGATCCGGCTTTATGTTTTGCCTAATAAATTTAATTAATTCAATGCCATCAACTTTTGGCATCATCCAATCGGTTAAAATAATGTCGTAGTAATTTTTTGCCAGTTCCTCTATTGCTTCTTTACCATCTGCACAAGCTGTAACAAAAAATTTATTTTTATCAAAAATCCTTCTTAACAAAGTTCTCATAGAAGGATTATCTTCTACAACCAAAACATTCATAATTCTTTATCGTTCAATAATATCTAAAAAAAACGGAACTTAAAATTTTACTCTTAAGTTCCGTTATAAATTAATAATACTTATTATGCCATTAATGCCGCAATTGCCGATGTACTAACTATATCATCTACGCTGCAGCCTCTCGATAAATCGAACAAAGGTTTCTTCAATCCTTGAACAACTGGTCCAACAGCTTCTGCGCCACCTAAACGCTGAGCAATTTTGTAACCAATGTTACCAGCCTGTAAGTCTGGAAATACTAACACATTTGCGTGTCCTGCAACTTTACTTCCTGGAGCTTTCTTTTTACCAATAGATTCAACAGTAGCTGCGTCAAACTGAAGCTCGCCATCAATATTTAAATCTGGTCTTTTCTCTTGTGCTATTTTTGTAGCTTCAATAACTTTATCAACAAGTTCATGTTGTGCACTTCCTTTAGTGCTAAAAGAAAGCATCGCAACGTAAGGCTCTTCCCCTGTTAACTTTTTGTGGTTATCTGCTGTTGTAATTGCTATATCTGCTAATTGTTTTGCATCTGGGTTTGGCACCACTGCACAATCTGCAAAACTAATAACTTTTTCTGGAAATACCATTAAAAAGAAACTGCTTACAATCGAAATACCTTCTGGCATTCCTACACATTGAATAGCTGCACGCATAACATCTGCCGTTGGCGAGGCACTGCCGCTAACAAAGCCATCTGCCATATTTTCTTTTACCATCATAGCACCAAAAAATAGTTCGTGCTTCATAGTCTCGTGTGCTTTTTCAATGGTCATCCCTTTGTGCTTGCGCAAATTATAGTAAATATTAGCAAAATCACTTAATTTGTCAGATTTTAATTGGTCAATTATTCTTACACCCGTTAAGCTAACTCCCAAATCAGCTGCATCCTTTCTCACCTTTTCTTCATTACCTAACAAAATTACACTGCATATACCTTCTTTAACTAATCTTTCCGCAGCTTTTAACACTCTTTCATCTTGTGACTCTGGCAATACTATTGTTTTTTTTCTTGCCGCTGCTTTTTCTTTAATACTCTCAATTAAATTTAAACCTGCCATCTTTTACCTTAATTTTTTTGTTTTGATATGTAAATATACTAAAATTGTAACATTTTTTTTTGTAATTAGATATTAATTTATTTAATTTTACGTAATAATTTAAAAAGATATATATGCCTGTTCAACAATCCAACATAACTTCTATTAAAAAGTATGCCCTTTATATATCAGCTATTGTTGGTATTTTTTTCTTATTTTATATCTTTTTGGATATCTTCATCTTGCTTGCTATTTCTACCCTTATAGCGCTAATTTTTAACCCTGTAGTTACTAATTTAGAAAAACTTGGCATTAGACGAACCGGTGGCACTATTTTAGTTTTTCTTTTAGTAACAAGCTTTTTAGCTTTAGCTATTTCTTTTCTATTACCTAAACTTATAAGCCAATTCGAAGTTATTTACCAAAACTTAAACCAAGATAAAATTTCCGCATTCTTAAGCCAAGTTCAAAAGTTTATTAAAAGATATATCCCTTTTACTAAAAATTTAGACCTCAATAAATATGTTTTAGAATCTACAACAGATCTTTTCTCTAATGTTTTTAGCAATATCTCCAAAATTCTTACTGGCATTTTTTCTGTAATTGCTGCTTTAGTAATTATCCCCTTTATGACTTTCTTTATTCTTAAAGATACAAAACGTATTCATAAAGGAATAGTAAATTTAATGCCCAATAGATATTTTGAAATGTCTTATTTGGTTTTAGGTAAAATTGGCGAGCAGTTGGGTAGATTTGTTAGAGGTTGGATTTTAGATGCTACTTTTGTTGGTGTTTCTGTTGCAATTGCACTTTCTATATTAGGCGTGCAAAATTCTGTTTCTATTGGCTTTATTGCTGGTATTGGTCACCTTGTACCTTATTTTGGACCTTTAATTGGTGGTTTGCCCGCAATTATTATTTCAATTATTCAGTTTGGGGATTTAACAATGCTCCCCTCTATTACTTTAACATTTTTAGTAATTTACACCTTTGATAACGGATTTGTTCAACCTAATATTTTCTCTAAATCTACAGATATGCACCCGCTTGTTATTATTATTTTAATTATAATTGGCAACCAACTTTTAAGTGTAATTGGTATGTTGCTTGCCGTACCTGTTGCAACTGTAATTAAAACTGCCGCTTTCGAAATTTATCACGGATTTAAAAGATTTCAAATCTCCCGCCTTTAATACTGTCATATTGTCATATTTATATGACATACACCTTTTATTTACCCCAAAAGCACATGGTATGACGTTTTGTCATATAATACTGCACTAAAAAATATAAGTCCGCTTTAATTTATTAAAACTTCTAAGTTATTATAAAATAAATAGTTATAACTAATTTCAATAAAAATTTACCAAAAACACCAGTCAAATTTCTTATGGCACGGTAATTGTTTTATAAAACCGATTAATTAATAACAGGCGAAAGCCATAAATAAGGAGAATGAATATGAGCAAAATAATAGGAATTGACTTAGGAACAACAAACTCGTGCGTTGCTGTAATGGAAGGAAACGAACCGGTTGTTATTCCAAATAGCGAAGGTGGAAGAACTACTCCATCTATTGTTGCATTTACTAAAACTGGTGAAAGATTAGTGGGACAACCGGCAAAAAGACAAGCAGTAACAAATCCGACTAATACCATATTTTCTATAAAAAGATTTATGGGACGCAGAATTGAAGAAGTGCGTCGCGAAATTGAAGAAGTACCTTACAAAGTTGAAGAAGGCGATAACAGAACTGCTAGAGTAAGAATTGGTGATAAATTATATTCACCACCAGAAATTAGCGCAATGATTTTACAAAAAATGAAAAAAACAGCTGAAGACTATTTAGGAACTACTGTTAACGAAGCTGTTATTACTGTTCCAGCTTACTTTAACGATGCACAAAGACAAGCAACTAAAGACGCTGGCGAGATTGCTGGTTTAACAGTTAAACGTATTATAAATGAACCTACTGCCGCTGCTTTAGCTTACGGTTTAGATAAAAAAGGTAAAGAAGAAATTGTTGCAGTTTACGACTTTGGTGGCGGTACATTTGATATAAGCATTTTACAAATTGGTGATGGCGTTTTTGAAGTTAAATCCACCAATGGCGATACTCACTTAGGCGGTGATGATATCGATAAAAGATTAATTGACTTTTTAGCAGATGAATTCTTAAAAACTGATGGCATCGATTTAAGAAAAGATGCTATGGCTTTACAACGCTTAAAAGAAGCTGCAGAAAAAGCTAAAATAGAACTTTCGTCATCTTTACAAACAGATATTAATTTACCGTTTATTACAGCTACTCAAGACGGTCCAAAGCACTTAAATATTAGCTTAACTCGCGCTAAATTTGAACAACTTGTAGATGATATATTAAATAGAACAATTGAACCATGTCAAAAAGCAATTCAAGATGCAGGCGTTTCAATTTCTCAAATTGATGAAGTTATTTTAGTTGGTGGTAGCACACGTATTCCTAAAGTTCAAGAAATAGTAAGAAACTTATTTAAAAAAGAACCTCATAAAGGTGTTAACCCAGATGAAGTTGTTGCTATTGGTGCTGCTATTCAGGGTGGCGTGTTAGCTGGTGATGTTAAAGACGTTCTTTTATTAGACGTTACTCCACTTTCTTTAGGTATTGAAACTTTAGGCGGAGTTATGACTACATTAATTCCTGCTAATACTACAATACCAACAAAGAAAAGTGAAGTATTTAGCACCGCTTCAGATAACCAGCCTTCTGTAGAAATTCACGTATTGCAGGGTGAGCGCCCAATGGCTGCTGATAACAGAACACTTGGCAGATTTAATTTAGATGGCATTCCACCTGCACCACGCGGTGTACCACAAATTGAAGTAACTTTTGATATAGACGCTAACGGTATACTACATGTATCTGCAAAAGATAAAGCTACTAACAAAGAGCAAAGTATAAAGATTACTGCTTCAAGTGGTTTATCTAAAGATGAAATAGAAAGAATGAAAAAAGCAGCTAAAGAGCATGCAGAAGAAGATAAACGCAGAAAAGAAGCAGTAGAAATTAAAAACAATGCAGATAACTTAGTTTTCCAAACTAAAAAACAAATGTCTGAACTTAAAGACAAGATGACACCTGAACTTTATGCTCGTTTAGAAAACGAAGTTAAAAAAGTTGAAGATGCTATTGCAGGTAATAATACCGAAAACATTAAAGCAGCTACAGATAACTTAACCAAAGTTTGGAACGAAGTATCGCAACAAATGTATCAGCAAGCTGGTCCACAAAATCCAGGTGCTGGTTCAACTGGTGGTTCTTCTCAAAATACTGATGGTGGGCAGCAACGTTCTAAAACAGATAAAGACGTTCAAGATGCTGCTTACGAAGTAGTTGACGACGATAAATAGTAGTATAAATCAATCATAGGCTCCATTTTATGGGGTAGGTTTTAAGCCTTATAAGCTTTAACCTACCCCTCTTAATTTTAAAGCGCTGCAATTAAAACAATATATTTAAAATAAAAAAGTTTCCGATTGCTCGGAAACTTTTAGTATTTGATAAATAAATATCAATTAAAACATGTTAGATAAGTTTTTGGGTTCTCTATTTTTCCAACTTCCTTTATGATAAGCATAACCCGCAATTAATGGGAAAGCTAAAGTTGCTTCGGAATAAACCATTTGTTCAAATGTTGTTTCTACTTTACCCCAGCTGCTAGCTTCCTTTAATGTAGATGATGATAACGCACCATCTCTAACATCTGCAACTGTTATTTGAACAGCATATTTGTGCATTGGAGCATCTTCTTGTAAAATATCTGCAGCAACAACTATATCTTGTGTAAAGTTTTTAGGAACGCCACCACCTATCATAAAAATACCAGTTTCTTTAGAAGCTAATTTAATTTTTGTTAACTCTAAAAAGTCTTTTGCGCTATCTATTGAGCAATGTTTTTCTGGATTATTAGTTTGATGAACTACAAAACCAAATCCTGCAGAGCAGTCTGAAAAAGCAGGAACAAAAATTGGAACGTTCTTTTTATATGCAGCATAAATAATGCTATCATCAACTTTTGGTCCACCATTTTCTTCTAAGTATTTACCAAATTCTTTTAAGTATTCTCGAGATGAATAAGGTTTTGGCACCATGCTATCAAATATTTTTTGTGTGGTCTCGTCACAAATTCTTAACTCGTCTTCATCAATGTATGTATCATAAATACGGTCTATATGTAATTCTCTTAAAAGATTATCATCGCTATAAGGTGAGCCGAGATAATGTTTAAATCCTAATGCTTCAAAAAAATCTTGGTCAACCATTAAGGCACCTGTAGATACAATTGCATCAACCATATTATTCATAACCATATCGTAAACAATCTTTTTTAACCCTGCACTAAAAATAGAACCTGCTAAAGTTAAAATTATTGTACAATCTTTATCTTTTAACATCATATCATAAATTTGAGCTGCTCGGTTCAAATCTCTTGATGAAAAAGCCATTCTCTCCATTGCTTCTACAATGGGAACTACATTATGCTCTTTAATATCAAAATGTTTTACTGTGGTCTTTAAAAAATCCGCTTTAGTCGGCATAGTTTTCTCCGTTTTTATTATTAATTAATCAATTTCTTAAAAAAATAGTTTTGCAATACTAAGAATACCCTGTTTCCAAGGAACGCGGTGAGATATACCAGATGTTTCCTTAAACTTATCGTAATTTTCCAAATACCATTTGTAATTACGTACAAGTGCAGCTTTATTGGAATATTTTGGATTAAAATTTAATATTTTTTCTGCCTTTTCAATAGAAACGAAAGAGTCTTTGCTTGCTGTTTCATACACCCATTTATATAATGGGGAAAGTTTCAATGCTTCTAAAATCCTTAGTGTTAAAATTATTGGTGTTTCTGGCAAGCCAACAATCCTTTTACCAAAACCAGCAGCATCTAGCACTGCTTGGTAGTCTTCCCGCATTGTAGTAAATTCTTTAGCACCGATGTTAAAAACATCGTTCACCTTATCAGCATCCAGATTAAAGCAATTAACGATAACTTCGCATAAGTCTTCAACATCCAATAGTTGATAACGATTAAAGCCATCTCCAATCATTGGAAAACTTCTACCATCTTTAGCCCAATCATAAAAAAGCGCAAAAACTCCTAAACGCTCTGGTCCTACAAAAGATTTAGGTCTTAATATTGGTACGCAAAGCCCTTTTTCCCTTCCGGCTTCACATTCTTTTTCTGCCAATATTTTTGCTTTACCATATGGACCCACACCATCTAATTTATCAGTTTCGTAAATTGGATGATGATCGGGAATTCCATACACTGCTGTTGAACTAATATGAACAAAACGTTTAATGTTATGGCGCAATGCAGCTTCTACCAATATTCTTGTGCCAATTACATCTGTTGTGTAAATATCATCGGGCGGATATAAAGGCAAAGCGGCTGCACAATGCACAACATAATCTTGCCCTTGCATCAGCTGGTCTACTATTTTTTCATCCCTTATATCACCAACAACTGCTTTAATTTTATCTTTACAATCAGGATAATCAAACTCTACTAAATCTAACGATGTAACTTCATAATTTAGGTTAAGTAAATACCTAATTAAGTTAATTCCTAAAAATCCGCTTCCACCTGTTACAAATACTTTCATTTTTCTAATTATTTATTTTTTAAACTTTAAAAATAACACTTTTTAAACTTTAAAACTATAATTAAATAAATTTAAAAATTTCTTAAAGGATTAATATAATAGCTTATATTTTATATTGTTTTATTGGGCTTAGCTTTAATTTAATAGCTTAATTTTGTTATCATCAATTATTTTTTCTACTAACTGGTAAACATAAGTTGCTACATTATCAAAATTAATTACTTTACTATCTTTTGTTAATTTTTTAGCATTTTTTAATGCAATTTTTGTAAACGGAACGAACCTAAAACAGTTTGGTCTACTTTTATTATATCCATCAAAAATTTCACTAAGCTTTTTTTCTAAATGTGTTTTACCGTGCTTGGTTTCTCTTTTATTTTCCAAAATTAATGCCGTTTCAATTCTATTGTATTTCGAAACATCTTCTTTATGTAATAAAAACCATAATTCAAAACAGGGATTACTTAAGCCAAAACCTATATTTTCATCCTTACATTGCTTATATAACTTTTCCATTTTTTCATTATCATTGGAACCTTTATCTCTATCAATAACAAGCCATAATTCATCTTTGCTTAAATTTATATTGTTCTCTTTAATATATCTTCTTAACCTTTTATATACCTCACTTGGGGAACTTCTTCCCGCTTCACTATTTAATACTTTGATAATAACATTAAACTTTAAATATCCATTATCTTTAAGATAATTGAAATATATTTTTTCTGTTTTTTCACCTTCAGTAGCAATTATAAATAAACTTTTTTGATCTCTAATTTTTTCAAGTTTCTTAAATTTATTAAATTCTCTATTCATTAATTACCTCAATTAAATTTTAGGTATTCCTCCAAATCTGCCTAATAAATAGTCATCTCTAATTCGTTTATCAAAACGTATATCCTTAAACTCTGCTAATGAAAACAATTTTGTTTCTTTGTGTGCGTCTTTTTCAGTAAACCAAATCTCATCTTTTCTTAAAAATTCCAAATCTAACATATATTCTTCGTGTGTAGTAAATATAAGTTGCACTTTTTTACCAAAAGATTGACCAATAAAAACTTCCAAAAACCATTTTGTTAATTTTGGATGTAAGCTTCTGTTAAGCTCATCAATAAAGACTACCAATTCAGTATTTTTATCTTCATTTATTAAAACTGGTATTAAATCAAATAGTCTTCTTGTGCCGTCAGATTCTAAATCAAGGTCAAAGTATTCAAAATTATTCCCATTATTTCCATTTTTAATTTTATGCTTAGCAAACAATTTTTTAACTATTATTTCGTTATTTTTATTTTTACTAATCAATATCGCATTATTTATATTAAGCAAAGCACCTTTTTTTGGTTTTAACGTTTTTTTAATTTCATTTTTTAGCTCTTCTGGTAGATCTACTAATGTATCAAATTTCACTTCTTTAAGCTCTATTCCATCTATACCAGTATCAGAACTACATATTAATTCTTGAAATTTTGAAAAAAATTCTTCAGAATTATCAAGGTGTAATAAAAGTGGATTATACGAAGTATCCGGAAATATCACCGATAGGTTTTTAATGAACCATTCAATTGTATCGTTTATACCAGGATAACTATTAAAATTATTATTTGTTTTATGAAAAAAACACTCTGTTAAGAATAGTTGATTTTTCCTCGTTCCTTTTGATAAAAAAGATATGAAATTTCTTTCTTCAGCAGATATTTTTTTGTTTTTTAGAAAAGTATAATCATATTTTTCTTTTTCTTTATATTTCCTTTCATATATTACCTTTGGCTTTGCAGTTGTAATATTATAAAGCCATTCCTCATGTATTTTTTCAATATCAGCTTTAAATCCAAAAGCATAAATATTATCATTTTTAATAAATTCAATTTCAAAATTAGTAGTTTTTTTTTGATATTTTGAATTTAATTTAAATGGAATAATTGGAATAGATTCCTCAGGCTTTGTTCCCTTTAATACAATTCTTTTAATAGTATCTATTGCTTTAATTAAGTTACTTTTACCAGAAGAATTAGCCCCATAAATAGCAGCAATTTTTAATATTAAATTGTTTGGCTTACCTCTAAAACTATATGTATGCATTTCCTTATGTTGCTGTATTTTACCAGCAGCCATTGAAAATAGCACCTCTTCACCAATGCTTAAAAAATTTTCTACTTTTAATGTTAATAGCATAATTTACTCACTTTTTTATTAAGAAATGTGATTTTTTCACATTTTAGATATTAATATTAACTATTTTTATTACTAATGTCAAGTTTTTTGTTTATTTAAGTAATTTATTTTTAACATTTTTAGATTAAAATTATACCTTTGCAAATTTTACTATTTGCATATTAAAATTATTATAAGTAAAATTAAAGTTCATCTTTAAAATTACTTATTATGAAAAATTTATTTTTAATTTATTTTATTTCTTTTACTGGTTTGGTTTTTGGTTGGGGTGGGCAAGCCCATTATTTTATTAATTATCGTTCTGTTTATGGTTTTAATAACAGTGCTCAATATTTATTTAGCTGGCAACAAGTTTTAGGAGAGCATGCAAGCGATGCCGATGATAGAAAAAGCCAAGACCCCACAGAAGCCCCAAAACATTATATAGATATCGATAGCTATCCAATGTTTGTTTCTTATGGTTATATCTCGCAAAATATAGATAGCATGATTGCTGTTTATGGATATAATTTTGTTTATGACCAAGGCATTTTACCTTGGGCTATTATTGCCGCTTATGATAGCTTAAAAAGCAATTTACAAAGACTTAATTTTACCAAAGCTATGCTTATTGGTGCAGATTTAGGCCATTACATCGGAGATGCAAGTATGCCACTTCATATTTGCACTAATTATAATGGGCAGCTTACTGGTCAAACTGGTATCCACTCCCGTTATGAATCTAAAATGATTAGCACCTACATAAACGAAATAACTTTTAACCCCGATAGCGCAATTTACATTTCTAATATACCAAACTTTGTATTTAATTTTATTTACCAAAACTTTCCTTATACAGATAGCTTACTTAATGCAGATTTAGTTGCTAAAACTAGCGCCGGTGGTTCTTACAATTCTGTTTACTATGCAAAACTGTGGGCATTAACAAAAAACTTTACTTTGCACTTATTAAAAAAATCATCTACTGCATTAGCCTCTTTAATTTATACAGCTTGGGTAGATGCTGGCAAACCTTTACCCACCAGCGTTAATAATGATATTGCACCTAATTTATCCTTTACATTAAAACAAAATTATCCTAATCCATTTAATCCATCAACTACAATTGAATTTACTTTACCCTCTGATTCTAACGTTAAAGTAGAAGTTTTTAACTCAATTGGTGAACTAATTTTTTGCGATAATTTAGGCTTACTATCAGAAGGTAATTATAAATATAACTATATTGCAAACCAAAATATTCCATCTGGAATCTATTTTTATAAGATTTCATCTAATAAAGATTATAAAGTAAACAAAATGCTTTTAATAAAATAATTTGGGAAAATTAATGAACGAGATTATTATTTTAATTATTATCGGAATTCTTGCAGGGGCAATGAGTGGGCTTTTAGGCATTGGTGGCGGCATAATCGTAATACCCGCTCTTGTAATGATTTTAGGTTATAGCCAACAAGCAGCTCAAGGTACTTCTTTAGGTTTACTTTTACCACCAATAGGAATTTTAGCAGTAATAAATTATTACAATAAAGGTTTTGTAAATGTTAAAGCTGTAATAATTATGGCGGCAGCATTTTTGGTTGGCAGCTATTTTTCTTCTAAAATTGCTACAGAAATACCCGAAGCAATGCTTAAAAAAATATTTGCTGTATTTTTAATTATTTACGCTGGTAAATTGCTTTTAGGTAAGTGATCTCACCTCATATCAACAACTTTAATCCCTTTTGGTATTTCAAAAGTAAAATTATACTTGCTAATATCGGTAATTACTTTATTATCTGTTAACTCTAAAATATAAGTAATGTTGTTGGTATCTGTAATTATCACCTTTTTTACAATATAATTTTCATCTGCATAAACTTCGGCACTTGTAAACTCTAAATCGTTACTTTTTGGAACTAAGCTTATTGAATTTGGATAAACACCATTTTTAATTAAAGTGATATTACATAAATCTGGTACTTTAAATAAATATCTATCAATCGAAAAGGAAGAAGCTTCATCGGAAGTATTACTAATTAAAACTCGTTTTTGTTTTACATTATAATTCCAAACTGTTTTGCCATCGCTGTTAATCTTAAAATTTTTAGCTTCTACAATATATTTATCACCATAAGTAAAAATAAATTTGCCAGTATTAACAGATTTATTTTTTGTGTTACCACCAAAAGATTGCTTGAAAGTGGATTCAAACCCAGCACTATTTTTAACCTTGTTTTGAATAGATTTAAGAATATCTTTTGGTGATTGAGCAAAAGCTAAAAAAGGGAATAATAAAAATAAAAATATAAATTTTTTCATAAGCTATAAATTTTTAATTATTGCATCAAGTTCATCATAACTGCTAATATTAATAACGCGCTTTCCATTTTCTGCAGTAGATACCACCCCCGCTTGTTCTAATTGGTCCATAATTCTTGCAGCCCTTGCATAACCAAGTTTAAGCTTCCTTTGAAGCAACGAAACAGATGCTTGATTATTATTTAATATACACAAAGCTGCTTCTTCAAACATGGGGTCTAAGTCTGCTACTATGCTTTCATTGGTTCCCCCCTTTATGGAAATTACAGAAGGCAACAAATAGCGTTTGGAAAATCCTTTTTGTGCATAAACATAATCAGTAACATCTTCTACTTCATCAGTAGATACAAAAGCATTTTGAATTCTAACCGGTTTAGGCAGCCCCGCAGGCAAATAGAGCATATCACCTCGCCCCAAAAGTTGCTCTGCGCCATTCATATCTAAAATAGTTCGGCTATCGATTTTAGAAGCTACTTGATAAGCAATTCTTGCACTAAAATTAGCTTTAATAACACCCGTAATTACATTTACAGAAGGACGCTGTGTAGCTACAACCAAATGAATACCCACTGCTCTTGCAAGTTGTGCAATTCTTGCTATTGGCTCTTCCACCTCTTTACCAGAAGTTATCATCAAGTCTGCTAATTCATCTATAATAATAACAATATAAGGTAATTTGTGGTGCTTAATAGTAGCTGTATCAGCTGGTTTCCGTTTTTTATCTGATATTTTTAAGTTATACTCTAAAATATTCCTCACCCCTGCGTTAGAAAGCATATCATATCGTTTCTCCATTTCTAAAACACATGCTTTAAGAACTACTAATGCATTTTGTGGTGAAGTAATTATTTCTTCGTCTAAATCTGGCGAAACTGCCAAATAATGTTTATTTAACTTTTGATAAAACGAAAGTTCAATTTTCTTTGGGTCTATTATAACAAATTTAACTTCGCTAGGGTGTTTAGTATAAATTAAACTCATTATCATCATATTAATACCCACACTTTTACCGCTACCAGTTGAACCAGCTACTAAAAGGTGAGGAATTGTAGATAAATCTGCTATATGAATATCACCATTAATTTCTTTACCAAATGCTAAAGGTAAATTTCCTTTAAAGTCCTTAATTTTTTCTAACACACTGCGGGCACTTACCATAGAAGCTGTAGCATTAGGAATTTCCACACCTATTGCACTTTTGCCTGGTATTGGTGCAATAATTCTTATGCCGCGTGCTGCTAAAGCTAAAGCAATATCATTTTCTAAGCTTACAATCCTGCTAATTTTTACACCAGGCGAGGGGACTATTTCGTACATTGTAACAACAGGACCCGGATGCACTTTAATATCTTCAATTTTAATATCAAAAATTGCAAGCTTTTCTTTAAGTAGCTCTGCATTCCGTTTTAATTCCTCATCGCTTATATTTGCCCCATCATTGGGGTAAGTTTTAAATTTATCTAAAGGAATTGGTTTAAAGTTAATCTCTTCTTCCCATTGCTCTGGTAGTTTTGCTTCCTTTTTAAGCTCCTCTGGCAAATCTACTTTTGGTAAATCATCGTGTAGTTTAATATCATCATTATCAGCAGCTTTTGAATCTGCAGGCGTTTTATCTATTGGTTTATCGTCATCTTTTTTAGCTTTTGTATCAGATTTTTTATCCTCTTCTTTCTTATTATCATTATCTTTTCTAACAATTTCTATTCTTGTATCTTCTTCTTCGTCATCTTCACCAAATGCTTTACTTAGCTCGCTTAACCTTGGTTTAATTTTATTAATTACCTTTTCTTCTTTTATATCATTATCTTTTTTCTTATCATCTTTATTATTCTTATTATTTTTATCGTCATCATCTTCTTCGTCTTCATCATCTTTGTTTTTATTATCTTTATCTACAATTACCTCGTTCCATAAATACTTAAACCAATCCCCTATTTTAGTAAAGTTAATATCAAACGTTAAAAAAAATGTTAAAAATATTGCAAAGAAAAAGAAAATTATTCCCCCTAAGCCACCTAATAAAATACCTATAGATTGACCAAAAAAATCACCAATTTTACCGCTTAACTCGTTATAGTCTGTAAAAATATTAAACTTAAACCTTAATAACCCAGCTAAAGAAGGGAACAAAATACCCAAAGCTAATAAAAAATTAGAGACCGTTAAAATGTTTTTAGTTTTTGGCTTAAAAATAATATAATACCCAAAGAGGAAAATAATAACAGGTAAAACAATAGAAAAATATCCTAAAGTATTATTAATTAAAAAACTTGAAAAATAAGCACCAAAAATACCTAACCAATTAGATGTATTTTGTTGTCGTTCTAAAAATTCTTCGCTAGGGGCAAATGAACTTATAAAATCACTATAAAAATTTTGTAAATTCGAAAGGTCTTTTCTACTGTAGGATAATATACTAAAGAAAATTAAAACTGAAAGAATGAGAATAAAAAGCCCCATTATTTTTTTCTTTTTTTCGGGGCTTATAATAAAACCAGAATTGTCGGAATTACTTTTTTTTTGCTTGTTCTTTAAAACAGCCATATATTAGCAATTAGTTAGTAACTTATTAATTTCTTCATTTGGAAGCAGCTTAATTGAATTGGAATCGAACACAGGTATAACTTGAGTGCTATTTAATTTAGATGCAAAAATCAAATCTTCCTGATAACCGTTTTCAATTAATAATTTGCCATGGTCACTTTCTTGCATCATCTTTAATATTTTTTTAGAATATTGTTTTGCAGTAGCTACCGCTGCTTTACCACCATCATTTAAGCTAATGTTGTCTTTTATCTTGCTTATTTCTTCAATTAACATCCCGGCACAAACTGTATCTTCTAAGCTTAATTTGCCATTACTTCCAGAGCAAACTATTTCTAAATCACTATCTAAAGAAGCTAAATACTTAGCAGATATAGTTAGATTATTAAAAGATACACAAACAACTTTTTTGGCAAATTTTGTTTTTGCAATTGCTTTACTTCCGTTTGTAGTAAAAATAATAATAGATTTATTTTTTACAACATTATTAGTGTATTCTAATGGGCTATTACCAAGCGCAAATCCTTCTATTTTCTTAGTGTGTCTTTCTCCACCAAGCAGTGTATTACTACCAGAAAGCTTCATAGCAAATTCTATTGTACTAACTGGTGTAACTTCTTTTGCACCATTATTTAATGCAGCTGTAATTGTTGTTGTTGCACGTAATACATCTATTACAGCAACTGTTAAGCCATTAAAATACAGCTCGTCTAAATTATTATGAGTTAAAAATACGTTTACTTTCATTTGGTTATAAAAGGTAGTTTAACAATTTTTGCAGGAAATTCTTTCCCTCTAATTAAAAAATTTACAATATTTCCTTCAACAGCATTTTCAATATCTACGTAACCTAATGCAATTGGTTTTTCTAATATTGGGCTTACCGTACCACTTGTTACGTAACCAACAACTTTACCACCAACAGATAATTCATAGTTATGTCTTGGGAACACTTTTTCATCACTTACTAAAGCAACAAGTTTTCTTTTTAAGCCTTCTTGCTTAACTTTTTTAAGCACATCTATTCCAATAAATTCCTCTTTTTTAAGTTTAGTAATCCAACCTAAACCAGCTTCTAACGGATTTGTTGTTTGGTCTATATCGTTACCATATAAACAAAAACCCATTTCTAAGCGCAAGCTATCTCTAGCGCCTAAACCTGCTGGCTCTATTCCAAATTCTTCGCCTGCTTCAAAAATTGCATTCCAAACTTTTTCTGCAACAGTTTCATCTCCCTTAAAATATAGCTCGTAGCCTAATTCTCCCGTATAACCAGTTCGGCTTACAAGCATATCCACACCTGCTACACTTGCATAAAAAAAGTGATAATACTCTAAATCTAATGGTTTATTGCAAATTTTTGTTAATGTTTTTTTACTATAAGGACCTTGAACTGCTAATAAATTATATTCATCGCTTTGGTCTTCAATATCAACACCAAAAATATTATTTTCCTTCATCCAATTATAATCTTTATCTTTGTTAGATGCATTTACAACTAACATAAACTCGTTTTCACTAATTCTATATACTAACAAATCATCAACTATCCCACCATCTGGGTAACACATAGCAGAGTATTGCACTCTTCCATCAGTTAAAGCAGAGGCATCATTTACAGTTATGTGTTGAACAAAATTTAATGCTTTTTCCCCTTTAATAAATATTTCTCCCATATGGCTTACATCAAACACACCTACCTTATTCCGAACTGCTTTATGCTCGTTAATAATAGAATTATATTGTACGGGCATTTCAAATCCAGCAAAATCAACTAATTTTGCGCCTAATTTCCTATGAATTTCTGTAAAATTTGTCTTTTTCATTTAATTTCACTCACTCAACTATTTATCAAAAAAAATAAAATACATCTTTAAAGTTCTTAAAAATTATACTAAAACTCAAATAAAATCTTCTGTTATTTCTTTACCATTAGGTGATTCTAAAAAATGGAAACGCTGAACATCTACTTTTATATCTACTATTAGTTTAATATATATGTAATACTTAAACATTAATTTGCGCAATGGATTAAAAAATCCCTCAGTTAACTTTTCTGCAAGTAATGGATTAACCTTTAAATAAATCTTTCTTTTATTACTTTTATTAGAAAACTTTTTAACCCATTCTTCTATTTCATGTATTAAGTGAGAGCGTCTTGTTAGCAAGCCAGTTCCATGGCAATATGGGCACTCTTCGTGAAAAGATTGTATTATATTTTCCCTTATTCTTTGCCTAGTAATTTGCATTAGCCCAAAATCAGTCATTGGCAGCATAGCAACTTTGGCTCTATCTTTCTTAAATTCCTTTTTAAGCTCGTCGTAAATCTTTTTTCTGTTCTTTTCATCTTCCAAATCAATAAAATCTACAACAATTAAACCGCCAATATCTCGCAATCGTAACTGTCTAACAATTTCCCTTGCAGCCTCTAAATCTGTTTTAAGGGAATTAAGTTCTTGCTCTTTTTTTGCGGCATATCTTCCGCTATTAACATCTATAACAAACATTGCTTCAGTATGGTCTATTACTATATGACCACCACTTGGCAAAGGAACTTTACGCCCCATTAATGTTTTAATCTGCTCTTCTATTCTATACTCTTCAAATATTGGCTTGCTCCCTTTGTAAAATTCAAGTCTTTCTACTAACTCCGGCTGAATTAGCTTTAAGTAGTTTCTTATTTCTTTATAAAGCTTTTTAGTATCTATTAAAACTTTATTTACATCGGGGGTAAATAAATCCCTTATAACGCTACTAGTTGTATCTAAATCCTTATATAATAAAGCAGGTGGTTCTTCTGTTTTTGCGCTTTCTTCTATTTCTTTCCAAGTATCCATTAAGTATTTTAAGTCGCTTCTTAAAGCCTCTTCTGGTTGCTCAAAAGCAGCAGTACGAATAATTAAGCCACAATTTTTAGGTATTATACTACGCGCAAGTTTTCTTAGACGTCTACGCTCCTTAAAATCACTAATTTTTTTTGATATACCAATTTTATTATCATAAGGCAAAAGGACGCAAAACCTACCCGGTACAGATACAGATGCTGTAACTCTAACTCCTTTATCTTTAACCGGCTCCTTTAATATTTGTACTAAAATCTCGTCCCCTTTCTTTAATTTTGGGACGTAATCTGGCGGTCGCTCGTGCTTTATAGTATCTGGATTTTCTTCGTCTAAATCTATTTCTTCTTCTTCGTCATCGTCTTCGTCGTTATTATCTTCTATCCTTGTATCTTCTAAAACCCCTTGTAATGATTCTAACCTTTCACCAATATCCGAAAAATGCAAAAAAGCGTCGTGCTTTAAACCAATATCTATAAATGCTGCTCTTATACCAGGCAAAACTCTAGCTACCCTACCTAAGTATATATCCCCTACCATCCTTTCCTTTTCGGCATTATCTACAAAAAAATCAACTAAATTTTCATCTTCGGTTATTGCTACCCTTGTGGAAGATGCCGATGAGTTGATAATTATTAACTTTTCCATATCGCACTCTAAAATTTGTATCGGAATTAACTTCCGATTAGCAAATCATCATTTAACCAAAAAATGATTCGCTCCTTAAACTTTTTATCTATTATATTTAAATCTTCTTTTTCAAATCTATTATTTTTTATCTGCAAAATATGTAAATCAAGATATTCTAAAATACTATCTAAATTGCTAAAAGAAAATATATTATTTAATAAAACGGAAATTCCATCAAAAAATCTTAAATACCAAATTATATATTTTTTAATTTTTGGCAAAACTAATACTTCGTTGTATTCTTTTAATAATAAATTTATATGAATTTTTAATACTTCATAAACCCTGTCAATATCGGGCTCTGGTTGTAAGTTACCAGTTTCTAAAAATATTTTTGTTCTTTCAATTAAAAATGGATTACCTATTACACCCCTTGCAAGCATTACTCCACTGCACCCTGTATAATCTAAAAAATTTTTAACATCTTCGGGAGTAAATAAATTACCATTACCAATAATCGGAATACTTACACTTTCTACAGCTTTTTTAATAGTGTCTAAATCAACATCCACATTATATCTATCATCACGCGTTCTGCCATGTATTGTTACAAGGGATGCACCCGATTGCTCTGCTACTTTTACATTTTCTAAAATATTAATTTTATTTTTATTTCGCCCTAATCTAAGTTTTACAGAAACAGGTATTCCATTACTTTTTTTAACCATCGAAGAAATTATTTTACCTAATAAAATGGGGTCATCTAATAGCGAAGCCCCCATTTTTTGATTAATTACTTTTTGAACCGGACATCCACAATTAAGGTCTATTAAATCAGGTTGTAACGATACAATTTGAGAAACAAAATCTTCTATTACTATTGGGTCATTCCCTAATATTTGTACGCCTATTGGCTTTTCTTCTCTGCTAAAAACCAAATATCTTAAACTTTCGAACTTATTATTAATTGCACCCTTTGCACTTACCATTTGCGTAAAAGTTAAATCTGCACCAAACATTTTATTAATCTTTCTAAATGGTGCATCACTAATATCTGCTAAAGGGGCAATAATTATTTTATTTTTTAAACCTTGTAAAAAAAAACTCAAAATTAAATCCTTTTTTTTTAAATAAAAAAAAGAGAAAATCTCATAAATAATTTATATATCTATAATTATATTTTGGCTTTTGCAAAAGCAAAAGCCAAAATAACAAAAATAACTTACAGAGATATTTCTCTTTAATTTTCTGTGTTAAAATCGGCTTTAAATTCTATGCCATCAATTAAATTATCACCATTATTTTCTGCTTTTTCTTTTTCATCTAATATAACTGCTTTGCGGGAAAGACTTAATTTACCGTTTTCCATTTTAAGCAGCTTAACAGTAACAATATCACCTTCTTTTAACACGTCCGATACTTTATTAACACGCTTAGTATCAATTTGTGATACATGCAATAAACCTTGTGTACCTGGTAAAATTTCTACAAAAGCGCCAAAATCTGTAACTTTAATTACTTTACAATTTTCATAAACTTCGCCAATTTCTGGCTCTGCAGTTAAACGCTTAATATAATTTTTAGCATTAGTTGCAGCTTCTCTACTAGGTGCAGCAATGTTAACTGTTCCATCATCATCAATATAAATTTCAACATTAAATTCTTTTTGAATACCTTGAATTACCTTACCACCTGGTCCAATAACAGCACCAATTTTATCGGTTCTAATTTTTAATGTAATTAAGGAAGGTGCATAAGGAGAAACTTGCGCACGTGGCTTTTCTATGGCTTCTTTCATTATATTTAATATATGAAGTCTTCCTTCTTTAGCTTGTGCTAATGCTTTCTCCATAATTTCAAAAGAAATACCTTGTATTTTTATATCCATCTGTATACCAGTAACACCATCTGCGCTACCAGCAACCTTAAAGTCCATATCACCTAAGTGGTCTTCATTACCCAAAATATCGGTTAATATTGCGTAATTGTCATCTTCTTTAATAAGCCCCATCGCAATACCAGCAATATGGGTCTTAATCGGTACGCCACCATCCATTAAGGCTAAGCAACCTGCGCATACAGTAGCCATAGAAGATGAACCATTCGATTCTAAAATATCAGAGTTAATACGAATTGTATAAGGGAAAACAGATTCTTCTGGAACGATAAATTTTAAAGAACGTTCTGCAAGGTTTCCGTGTCCAACTTCTCTTCTACCAGTTCCACTATATCTTCCGGTTTCTCCAACAGAAAATGGAGGGAAGTTATAATGTAATAAGAAACGTTTTTTATACTCTGCTTGTAAACCATCAATAACTTGTTCGTCATTTTTAGAACCTAAAGTTAAAGTAGTTAAACTTTGGGTTTCTCCACGTGTAAATAAAGCAGATCCGTGAGTTCTTGGCAATAAACCAACTTCTATGCTAATAGGTCTAACTTGTTTGGTATTTCTACCATCTAAACGCAAACCTTCTTCTAAAATACGTTTGCGCATTAATTCTTTTTCCATATCATGCAATAAAGTTTTTATTGCGCCTTCTTGCTCTGGATATTTTTCTGCTAGCGCAGCACAAACCTCTTCTGTTAACTCTTTATTTTTTTCGGCTCTTGCTTCTTTGCTTAAAACAGTTGCAACAATTGCTTTAAATTTTTCGTATGCAAGTTCGTTTACATCTGCAACTAAATTAGGGTCATATTCCACTTTAGCAACTGCCATTTTAGGTTTAGCACACTCTTTAGCAAGCTCGTTAATTACGGCAACAATTTTCTTAATCTCTTCGTGCGCAAACTTTAAAGCATCTAAAATATCACTTTCTGGAACTTCTTTTGCTTCACCTTCTACCATCATTATAGATGATTCTGTACCAGCAACTACTAATTCCATATCGCTTTGTTCTAACTGCGCAAAAGTAGGATTAACAACAAACTTGCCATCTACTCTTGCAACTCTAACTTCACCAATTGGTTCTAAAAATGGAATATCTGAAATAGCTAATGCAGCAGAAGCACCAACAGCACCCAAAACATCTGCGTCATTTTCACCATCAAACGAGTAAACAAAAGCAATAACTTGCGTTTCGTTTTTAAATTCTGAAGGGAAAAGTGGTCTAATTGGTCTATCTATTAAACGAGATGACAAAATTTCTTTGTCACTCGGTTTCCCTTCACGTTTCAAAAAACCACCCGGTATCTTTCCTGCAGCAAATGCCTTTTCTCTATATTCAACCGATAACGGGAAAAAGTCTACCCCTTCCATTGGTTCGGACGAAGCGACGGCAGCAACAAGTACCATTGTATCTCCATATCTTACCATAACAGAGCCATTTGCTTGTTTGGCAAGCTTTCCTGTTTCTATTGTTAACTTTTTACCGCCTATTTCAACTTCTTTTGTGTAAACCATTAACTTTGCCTCTTATTTTCTTATGTTAAGTTCTTTAATTATTGCTCTGTATCTTTCGATATCACGACTAATTAAGTAGTCTAATAATCTACGGCGTTTACCAACTAACATCATTAAGCCTCTTCTGCCAGCATGGTCTTTTTTATGCTTTGCAAAGTGCTCTGTTAATTGGTTAATTCTTTCGGTTAATATTGCTATTTGCACTTCAGCTCTTCCGCTATCTTTTTCGTGTTTGCCAAATTTTGCTATTAATTCGGCTTTTTGTTCTTTTGTAATAGACATTTTATTACTCCTTTTTGTTTTACAATATAATTCCAGTTTTCACCGGAATCAATTAATTAGTTATTTTCAAAATTTATACTTAAATAGTTTTTTATTGTCGCTTTATCTATATTTAGTTGTTCTATTAAATCCTCTTTTTTACTAAAATGCATCTCTTCTCTTATATAGTCATACACATCTACACTTACAGTTTCCCCATATATATCTTTATTAAAATCGAATACGTTTATTTCTATGGTTACATTTTCACTATCATCAAATGTTGGTCTGTTACCAATATTCATCATACCAAAATAAATTTTATTGTTAATTTTACATGTAACAGCATAAACACCATTTAAGGGTATTATCTTTTCATCATCTACTTTTAAATTTATAGTAGGAAAACCAAGCTCTCTACCACGTTTTTTCCCTTCTACAACTACTCCTTCAAAATTAAAATATCTCCCTAAATAAAAATTAGCTTTTTCCATATCACCGGTCTGTAATGCACGCCTAATTAAAGTACTACTTATAGGAACGCCTTCAACTTCTAAAGGAGAAACCGAAACAATATTAAAGCCATATTCATCGGCTAATTTTTTTAACTTTTCTTCGTCCCCTTCTCGGTTTTTACCAAACTTATGGTCGTGTCCTATTATAAAATATTTTACATTTAATTTTTCAATTATATATTTTTTAAAGAACTCTTCGTAACTTAATTTAGAAAATTCTTCAGTAAATTTTATTACCAATAAATTTTCAATTGCATATTTTTCAAGTATATTAAGCTTTTCCTTATGTGTAGTTATAAGCTTTATATTAGCGTCCTTAGATAAAACTTGCCTAGGATGCGGGTCAAAAGTAACAATAAAATGCTCTAAATTAGTTTTATAAGATACGCTCAACAAAATTTCAATTAACGATTTATGTCCTTCATGAACCCCATCAAAAGTACCAACAGTAACAACAGTACCACGCGTTGTATCAATCGGTGTATCTTCATAAAAAACTTTCATTTTCATAAAATCAAAATCTTACATTAGTTTTAACAAATCATACAATTCATTTAAAGTAAAAGCCTCGTCAACAGAAAAATCTCCGATTGCAGTGCGTCGTAACTCTGTCAAATAACCCCCGCAACCTAGCTTACTCCCAAAATCAGATGCTAATACTCTTATATATGTTCCCTTAGAACACTTAATTTCGAAAGAAACATAGGGTAAATTAACTTCTGTATTAAATTCGTATATCTCTATATCTCTTTCTTTTCTTTCAATTTCTACCCCTTTACGGGCATATTTATAAAGTGCTTTCCCTTTATGCTTTACCGCACTATACATTGGCGGATATTGCTTTATTTTACCTAAAAATTGCTTTCTGGTTTCCTCTATTTGGCTAATAGTTATATTTTGCCAATCTCCAAAAAACTCTTCTTCGGTTTCAGTATCAAACGATTTTGTTACATATCCTAGTTTAATAACACCTGTGTAAGTTTTAACCAAATCTTGATACTTACTAATTTCTTTGGTCTTACTACCTGTACAAACAATTAATAACCCTGTAGCTTCTGGGTCTAATGTACCGGCATGTCCTGCTTTTTTAACTTTACTAAACTTTCTTACCTTATAAACAGCATCAAAAGAAGTTTTACCTTTTTCTTTATCAATCAATATTACCGAACCGCTTTCAAAATCTATTTCTTCGCGATTAATCGGTTTCTTTATTATCATTTTCGTGTACTTTTTTCAATAAATCATCAATTCTTTCAACATAGTCTATTGTATCATCTATAAAAAAGGAAAGTTCCGGAATAAACCTAATATTTTTAATTTTACTAGCTAACTCTGTACGTATCATTCCTTTAACAGAATTAACTTTTTCCATAACTAACGGACGCTTTTCTTTTTCATAAACAGAAAAATATACCTTAGCATACTTTAAATCTGGGCTCATTTTAACTTCTGTAATAGTAACTAAACCCAACACGGGGTCTTTTACTTTATAAAGAAATATTAAACTAAGCTCTTCTTTTATTAAGGCAGATAGCCTATCAATTCTATATTTCATATTTAATCAAGTTTCTTTTTAGTTTCTACAACTTTATAAGCCTCTATAATATCGCCAACCTGTAAATCGTTATAGCTTGCAATATTTAAGCCACATTCATAACCTGCATCCACTTCTCTAACGTCATCTTTTAAGCGTTTTAAGGAAGCAATTTCACCGGTAAATACTTGAATACCATCTCTAATAACCCTAACTTTATTAGAACGATGTAACTTACCACTTTGAACGTAGCAACCAGCAATAACACCAACTTTTGGTAATCTAAATAATTGTCTTACTTCTACAGTTGCAGTTAGCTCTTCAGAAATTACTGGGGATAGCAATCCTTCTAATGCGCTTTTAACTTCATTTATAGCGTCATAAATAACGTTATAAAGTCTAATATCTACTTTTTCAGTTTCCGCAAGTTTTCTTGCATTGGCATTTGGTCTTACGTGGAAACCTATAATAATTGCACGTGATGCTGCTGCAAGTAAAACGTCTCCTTCTGTAATTGCACCAACACCTTTATGAATAACTTTAACAACAACTTCTTTATTAGTTAATTTCATAAAACTATCTGATAACGCTTCAACAGAGCCATCCACGTCACCTTTAACAATAATTGGTAACTCTTTTATTCCACCCATGCTAATTTGGCTTGCTATTTCATCCAAAGTAACAAGGTGAACTTGTTTTTGGTCTTGTTCGCGTTTTATCTGTTGACGTTTTAATGCTACAGACCTTGCTGTTTTTTCACTTTCTACAACAACAAAAGTGTCTCCTGCTTGCGGTGTACCTTCGTAACCTAACACTAAAACAGGTGTTGCTGGTCCCGCTTTTTCTACTTTCTCGTTTCGTTCATCAAACATTGCTCTTACACGTCCATATTGTATACCTGCAACAAACGGAACACCAATCTTTAATGTACCTTTTTGAACAAGAACTGTTGCTGTAACACCGCGTCCTTTATCTATTTGGCTTTCGATAATTGTACCATATGCTGGTCTATCTGGATTTGCTTTAAGCTCCATCATCTCAGCTTCAATTAATATCTTTTCTAAAAGCTGATCTATATTTATACCTGCTTTTGCAGATATTTCCACACACTGATATTTACCGCCCCAATCTTCTACTAAAATGTTTCTTTCTGCTAATTGTTGGCGTATTTTTTCTGGATTTGCATTAGGTTTATCTATTTTGTTTATTGCTACAATAATAGGCACATTGGCTGCCATAGCGTGGTTTATAGCCTCTACTGTTTGTGGCATAACTGCATCATCTGCTGCAACAACTAAAACAACTATATCTGTTACTCTTGCACCTCTTGCACGCATAGCAGTAAATGCTTCGTGACCAGGTGTATCTAAAAATGTAATTAGCTTTCCACTTTCTGTTTTTACTTGGTATGCACCAATGTGCTGTGTTATACCGCCACTTTCTCCAAATACAACTCGCGTCTTTCTAATGTAATCTAATAACGATGTTTTACCATGGTCTACGTGACCCATTATTGTTACTACTGGCGGCCTTGGCTTTAATGATTCTTCAGTATCAACTATTTCTTCAATATCATTAATTGCATATTCGTCTTCAATTTCTACTTCAAATCCAAACTCATCAGCTACTAATGTAATAGTTTCTATATCAAGCCTTTGGTTAATAGAAACCATAAGACCTAAACCAATACACTTTTGTATAACTTCTGCTACAGGAACTTTCATTAAGTTTGCTAACTCGTTAACAGCAACAAACTCTGTAACTTTTAAGTGCGTTTTATTCCTTTCTTCTTGCTCTTCTAATAAACGTTCTTGAATTTCTAATTTTTCTTTTCTTTTCTTTTTTCTTGCATTAGCACGTTCAACCATCATGCTATCTTCCATGCTTAGCAAGGTGCGTTTAATTGCTGCTTCAACTTCTTTTTTATCTACTTCTAGTTTTTTAACTTTACGTTTTTTCTTTGCCTTAACTTGCTCTTCTGGTGTTAGCTCTTGATTTTTCTTTGCTTTTAGTTTTTTCTTCTTTTTCTTTTTCTTTCCACCTTCTGCTTGTTCGGCTTCTATGAGCTTTAAGTTAGGATCCATCTTTAAATCTTCGGGTGTAGCATCTCTAACTACAAATTTATTCTCTCTTTCTGGTTCCTGTTTTTCTTTAGCTTTTACGTGCTTTTCTTCCTTGTGTTCTTTACCGTGATATTTCTCTTTTCCTTTATTACGCTGGTGTTCTCTTTCTTTCTCTTTACCACTCTTTTCTAACTCAACTTTACCTAAAATTGTTAATCCACTTTTTTTACCTTCAACTTCACTTTTTGTAGTTTGTGCGTCTTCTGCTTCTATCAATTCAGATTCAACTACTGGCTCTAAAACTTGTGGCTCTGTAACTAAATTATCTGTTGTTACTTCTTCTTTTGTTTCTTTAATACTCTCTTCTTTTTCCGTTTTCTCTACTTCTTCTTTATAAACTTCTTTGCTTTCGGTTACCTCACTAGTAGCTGTCACTTCTTCAACTTTTTCCGGCTTTGCTTCTTCTGCTGCTGGTTTTTCTATTGTATCGGTTAATAAAGCTGCGTCATCTTCAAATATAATTTGCTGCTTTTCTACAATATCTTGCTTTAGCTCTTGATATACTCTTTCTACCTGCTCTGTTATTACCGGCTTTACGTTTTCTTCTAAATTTACACCGCGCTTTTTGTTAAACTCGTATACCTTTTGATTATGCTTTTCGGCTTTTTCTATATCAGTCTTAAATTTTGCCATTATATCATTAATCATTGGTTCGGTTAAAACAGAGTTTGCCGATTTTACTTCATATCCTTTTTCCTTTAAAAAACTCATTAAAGTTTCGGTAGATATGTTATATTCCGAAGCTATCTTTATTAGTCTTATTTTTTCTTTTTTTTGTGTCATTTCGTCAGACATAAGCTTTAATCACCTTTTTATAAACTTTTCTATTCTTCTTCTTCAAACTGGTTTTTAATTATCTCAATTATCTCTTTTGCTTGTTCTACAGATAATTTCGTTTCTTTGGCTAACTTTTCTGGAGAAAGTGCTAAAACTTCTAATGCAGTATCAAACCTACTATTTATTAAAAGCTCTACAATATCTGCACCTAATTCTTCTCTTAAATCTATTAATTCTATATCATCTTCGTATTCTTCAAATTGCTTTTGTTCTCTTATTACTTCTATATCATAACCGGTTAATTTCATTGCTAAACGAATATTTACACCATTTCTACCAACTATTAAGGAAACTTCATCGCTATCTGCCCAAACAGTACATTTTTTCTTTTTGGTATCAACAGAAACTTGTTTTAATTTTGCTGGGGCTAATGCTCTTTGAATTAATGTTACTGGGTCGTCACTGTGATTAATTACATCTATTTGTTCATTGTTTAGTTCACGTACTATTGCATGTATTCTTACACCTTTCATTCCAACGCAAGCACCCACCGCATCAATTCTTGGGTCTCTGCTTTCTACAGATACTTTTGCTTTTTCGCCAGGCTCCCGTGCTATTCTTTTTATTTCTATTAAACCATCATATATTTCTGGAATTTCTATCTCAAATAATCGTCTTAAAAATAAATTATCTGCCCTGGATATTATAACCACAGGATTATTATTATTATGGCCTCGTTTAACTTCTTTAACTACTGCTCTTAAAGTTGCTCCTTTGCGATATTTTTCTCTCGGTATCTGTTCTGTTTTTGGCAATACTAATTCATTTTTATTATGGTTAACTAAAACGTCATTTTTATTTACTTGGTAAATATCGCCAACAACTATTTCTCCAACCATTTCGATATATTCATTATATATCAAATCTTTTTCTAAATCGCGTATTCTTTGTGCCAAATTTTGCTTTGCAGTGCTTATTAATCTTCTTTCAAAACTTTCCAAGCCAATTTTTTCTACATAATCTTCCCCAACTTCAAGCTCGTCTTCGTTCCCTTTTTCATTCACTTCATCTATGCTTATTTCTGTAGCAGGGTTTTCAACTTTTTCTACTATCGTTCGCTCTAAAAATATCTCTATATCACCTTTATCCATATTAAATATTACTTCAAAACGTGCGTCAGAACCGTATTTCTTTTTTACTAGCATACCAAATATTTCTTCTATTATGCTTGCAAATACGTCTTTATCTATCCCTTTTTCTTTTACCATTTGCGAAAACGCTTCTACTATCTCAAGGTTCATCTTTATTTATCCTCCGATATCAGATTCTTATTATTACTTTGGCTTGTTTTATATCTTTATAATTTATTTCTATTTCTTTCTTATCTAATATAAATATTAATTTTTCTTCTTCTACTTTCTTTAACTGTAATTCCTTTTCTATTACTGTGTCACTTTCTGCGTATTTAACTTTAAAGTACCTATTAATATGTTTTTTATATTGTACTAAATACTTTAATTCTCTTTCTATCCCAGGTGATGAAACGTCTAATCTTGTTACTATTTCACTTAACCCTAATGCTTTTATGTTGTCATTCAAAATTCTACTTAGTTTGGCACAATCATCTACGGTTATACCGGTTTCATTATCCACAAAAACCTCTATAACCTTGCCACCCTTTCGGTTTTGTATTGCCAAGTCTATTAGCAAATAGCCGTTTTCTTCAACTATTTTTACTAAACTTTCTTCTAATTTTTTCTTATCTATGTCCATATATAAAAAAAGCCCTATAAAGGGCGCAAAAGGAAAAATTTTTAAGAATTAAATTTAACTCTTTTTTTTATTTTTTGCAAGTTATTTTTATTTATTATTTATATGTTAATTAAGTAAAGCTAATAATATTTTTAATTTGCCCCTCTGTTGTTTATAACAAAGGGGCTTTTTATAATTTAGTTCTTTTGTGGTAATAGCTCTTTGCTTAATTTTTCTGATGGTTTAAATAATCTTATTGTCCCATTTAATCCTAAGGACATTATTATATTATATAAAAATGCAAAAAATCCAACTAACAAAAGCACACCACTAAGTGCTGCTAATATCATAAATATTTCATACTCGCCATTAAAGTATATCGTTCTGCGTAACATTCCTTTTAATCCAGCCATTCCCATAAAAGCACCCATACCAATACCACCTAATAGATGCGCCCAAAAATGTAAATTCGCTAATCTTTCACTATATAGCTTTGCACCATTAGTTAATACTGGAAGCAATAAATAAATAGCAGAGTATAAAGTCATTGTTAAACCTACTAATATTGCTACATGTACATGAGGACCTACTATCCACTGTGTATTGTGTAATATTCTGTTTAAGCCCAAATCTGCTTGAATAATTCCTGCAGGAACAGCTAATGCAAATCCTGTTAAACCTCCTAATAAAAATTTAAGCGGGTTTGTCATCTTTAACGGCTTAGCAGACCATAATGTAACTAAAGTAATAAAAAATGCCAAACCTTGTGTAATTAACTCAAATGCTGTAACCATTTCCCCCGAAAGCACTTTAAGTATACCAGGTTGTGCTTGGTCAGACATTAAATGGTGTGACCATACTGTCCATGATACAACCATTTCTATAAACAAAGCTGCTCTTGCAATATTTTCCATATAAAGTTTTTTGCCTGTTATCATTGTAGCTATTAAGTACCATGTGCCTGCTACAAATATTAAAACTAATCCATCTGCAATTAAATCTAAACCCCACCAAAACCAATTTTTATAAAGTAATGCATCAATGGCAGAGTGCTTTAAATCATATCCAAATAATGCTGCTACCATATATACTAATATCAACACTCCTGTAAATAAAATTATTCCCGCATTAAATGCTGTATCTACTGTTCCTCTTGCAATTGCTGCTACAGGTAAAGATACTGGATGCTCACTTTTATCTTTTTTAAGTAATCGTGTTAATCCCGTTAGCCCTAAAGCAGATTTTATTAAAAGCTTTCCGTCTTGCTTTTCCCAACCTTCGGGTGTATAAGTTATGGTTTTAAAAATATTAATTACAAAAAATACTGTACCTAGCATTACTAAAGCTATTCCCAAAATAAAAAATGTTCCACCTAATACACTAAATTGACTAAAATCTGCAGGAAGCGGCCAATACAATGTATATAAAGGAGAATAGTGCGAAACAAATCCACTAAACCAAAAAATAAAAGTACCCACTGCTATAAGATAAAGAGTCCAATTTGCCAATTTTACACTATATATAGGTTTTTTCATCAAATAAGGTACCAAAAATAAAAATGCCCCAAATACGATTGAATAAGTTGACCCAAATATACCAACTAATGGATGCGCAGTTAAAATCGCATAAAATTGCTCTGGGCTAATTATATCTGTTGGTTTAGCTAAGTAAACTCTCATAATCATACCCTCAATTAATGCAAATGCATAATATACCAACCCAACTACTACAAAGCGCAAGGTTAGTTTTTGCATATGTGTTAATTTATCTGCATTAAATAGTTCGTCCTTTCCTTTTAATAATTTTTCTAAGTAATTCATGTTTTGGCTCCTTTTAATTAACAACTTCTACTACATTTCTTAATATCATATTTATACCTTTCCAGCCAGAGTACTCTGTAGACCTAATTGAATAACTACCAGGCTTATCAAATATCCATATTATATCATTATCATGCCCAGGTAAAACCTGCATCTGAAATACCATCGAATTATCCGACCTAAATATTCCAAATCCATATGTTAAATCTGCAGAGCGAACATTAAACTTTACTTTCTCATTTTTCTTAATTATTAATTTTTCCTCTGGTAAGTAAAATTTATGTTCTTTTACATATATCTCATAAGTTTTATCAGGTTTTATTTTTGCCCTCTCTAAGTCCATTGGCTTCCATGGTATTGTATAGTGAGTAATTATGTGTAATGAAACACCTAATACTACTAAAAAACCTACAAAAGTATAAAATATCCCTGGTTTAATTTCTTTCCCTTTCCCCTCTTTTGTTACTTTTAGACCAAAGTATGCCATTAATAGTAATATAACTAAAACGTAAAAAGTGTAAGCTAAGGTTTGACCCCATAATACTATAACTGAATCTATCATTTTTAACCTCGTTAATTTTATTTGACATGCTTAAAATAAGAATAAAAATTCTGATTTGAAAATAAAAAATATTTTTTTTTCTTTTTGTATTTTATTTAGTTACATTAAAAATAAATTATATTATTTATCCTAATACATATTTTATTAAGTTTTTATAAACTTGTGTTCTTTTATAATAATTAATTTTTTTCAAACATAATATATTAAGGAGGCGATATGCTACTTACATTTACAAAATTAATTAAAGCATATTTAGGTCTTATTATATTTTTGTTAGTTGTAAGTAGCATAGTTACTTATAGCCAAACAGAAAGTGTAGAAAAAATACTAAGAGAGGATGGCAGCATTATAACAGGCACAAATGGTGCCTATAATGCAGAAGGCTACACATTAGTTACAGATGAAAATAATAAGCCAAAACTAATTAAAACAGAAGAGTTATACAAATCCAAAGGAAGCAGCACTGTTACTTGGAGCACTTTTGGTACTGGGGTTGATGTTGATTTTTTGGAGACGCCAATTGTTTATGCCTTAGCAGTTATTGGTAGTGATTTATATGTTGGGTGGGGATTTAACTACTGCTGGTAATAACGCCGCTAATAGAATTGCAAAATGGAATACAACTAATAGTACATGGAGCTTGCTTGGTACTAGTACTAATAATGGGGTTGGTGGTAATGTTTATGCCTTAACAGTAATTGACAATATTTTATATGTTGGGGGTAGTTTTACTACAGCTGGTGGTAGCACTGCTAACAACATTGCTAAGTGGACTGGCTCCGAGTGGAAAAGCTTAATATAAAATTCTGTTTATGGGGTTGGTAGTACTGTATTTAGCTTGCTTGTTAACCCAAATATAAGCAGAATGATTGTTGGGGGAAACTTTTCTACAGCTGGTAGCATTAGTGCAAGCCGTATTGCTGCTTTTCAAGATAACGATAATCCATCTTTACCTGTGCAGCTTTCTTCTTTCTTTGCTGATGTGGTTAATAATGCCGTTAACTTGTACTGGTCTACTGATACTGAAATTAATAACCTTAGATTTGAAGTTGAAAGAAAAACAGAACACACTGATTGGATTACTATTGCTTCTATTGATGGCAAAGGGAACAGCAATGTTAAAAATGATTACTTTTATACTGACCTAAATAACCTTTACGGCACTATTTATTATAGACTTAAACAAGTTGATTTAGATGGTAATTTTACTTACACAAATTCTATTTCTGTTAATAAATCTGCTAACTATAGTTATTCTTTATCTCAAAATTACCCTAATCCTTTTAATCCAGTTACTAATATTAATTATACAGTTGCTAAAGATGGACTTGTTAAAATTAAAGTTTATGATGTTTTAGGCAATGAAGTTTGCGAACTACTAAACCAAATAAAAGCAGCTGGCAGTTATACATTACAATTTAATGCAAGTAACTTACCAAGTGGTGTTTACTTTTACAAATTAGAAACCGATAACTTTATTGATACTAAAAAAATGCTGCTTATTAAATAATAAGTTAATTTAATAAATTTTAAGGGGTGTTGCTACACCCCTTTTTTTATTATATACTTTCTATTATTTTATCCAGAAATTTTAAATAAAAACAACTGAAATTTAACAGATTTACTTATTGATTTTTTATTTTTTGTTTTTTATTTTTTAGCAAATTAAACTTTTATTTTTTTGCTCTTATGTATATTTATTTTAATTTTAAGAAATTTTATTTAATCAATTGCATATTTACAAATAAGTTAACCTACATTTTAATTTAGCTTAATTAATTGTTTCTTTGAAATTTCATAGTGTAAAATTTAATTAGTAAAAAATTAATTGTATATTTTAGGGAGGATATATGTTATTAATTAATTTTACTAAATTAATTAAAGTATATTTAGGTCTTATTATACCTATCATTTTACTTAACACCACCCAATTTTTAGCACAAACAGAAAGTGTAGAAAAAATATTAAGAGAGGATGGCAGCATTATAACAGGCACAAATGGTGCCTATAATGCAGAAGGCTACACTTTAGTTACCGATGATAATAATAAGCCTAAACTAATTAAAACAGAAGAGCTTTATAAACCCAAAGCAAACACTAACATTACTTGGAGCACTTTAGGTAGCGGGAACATGGGGGTTTTAAGAAAGAATAATTACACTTCTATAGTAAGAGCCATTGCGGTAATTGGTAATGATGTTTTTATGGGAGGCAATTTTGATTTAGCAGATAGTTTAACAGTTAGTAACATTGTTAAATATAATATTACTACTAACAAATTTAGCTCACTTGGTACAGGGGTTAATGGGCAAGTTTATGCATTTGCTGTTATAGGTACAAATTTATATGTCGGTGGTTCTTTTACTAGTGCTGGAGGAATTAATGCATATTATATAGCCAAATGGGATGGGAATAATTGGAGTGCTCTTACTGGTAACTTAAATGGCAACGTTTATGCACTTGCAACTGATGGTACAGATTTATATGTAGGAGGAACTTTCACATCAGCAGGTTCCACAACTTTAAACTATGTTGGTAAGTACATTATTGCATCAAACACATGGAGTGAATTAAATAATGGCGTTCAAATTGGTGTTAATAGTACTGTTTATGCGTTAGCATGCCAAGGTTCAAATTTATATGTAGGGGGTCAATTTACTGCTGCAGGTGGTTCTTCTCATAATTATATTGCTAAATGGGATGGAAGCAATTGGATTAACATGAATAATGGCTTTAATTACATAGTTTATGCATTGGCAGCAAATGAAACTGCCGTTTATGCAGGAGGAAGTTTTACGCAAGCAAATGGTGACTACCCAAATTATAATTATATTGCTAAATAGAATGGCACTAGCTGGCAAAAACTAGGGAGTGATTATAGTAATGGAACGAATTACCCTGTAAAATCTATAACATTAAATGGTAATGACATTTATGTTGGTGGAAATTTTACAGTTGCTGGAAACTCAACAGTAAATAAAATAGCTAAATGGGATGGAGCCAACTGGAGTGCTTTGGAGCAAGGGATTACAAATGGCGAATCTGTTAATGCATTAGTTATTAATAATTCTAAGCTTTATGTTGGAGGTGAATTTTCACGGTCTACAAACTTTACTACATATAATATTTCTAAATGGGACTTAACAAATAATGCTTGGTCTCCTATTCAAGATAATGCAAATAAAGGAGTTTCTGGTAAAGTTTACTCAATTGCAATTAAGGATGATAATATATATTTAGGTGGTAATTTTACTTATGCTGGAGATATTATTACAAACAATATAGCAAAATATAATTATACTACAAAAACTTGGAGTGCACTTGGCAGTGGTACAAATAATACAATTTATGCTTTAGCTATTTGGGGGAATGATTTATATGCAGGTGGTAGTTTTACTACTGCTGGTGGTAATTCTGCTAATTATATTGCTAAATGGAATGGCAGTAATTGGAGCCCACTTAGCTTGCAAGTTAATAATACTGTTTACACTTTATTTGTATTCAATAATAACCTATATGTGGGTGGTGATTTTACATATGCTGGCTCAACTCAAGTAAATCGTATAGCCAAGTGGGATGGAAATTCATGGAGCCAATTTGGATCTGGTATGGATCAACGTGTTTATGCTATTGTTGTTGATAATAACTTTGTGTATGCAGGCGGTGCGTTTAATAATGCTGGTGGTAATTCTATTAATTACTTAGCAAAGTGGGCTGATAACTCTTGGACAACATTAGGCTCTAATCCAACCGGTTCTGTTTTTGCTTTAGCTTTAAATGGTAGCGACTTATATGCTGGTGGAGAGTTTTCTAGTATTGGTGGTGTAAATGCTAAAAGTATTGCACGATGGAACGGAAGCCAATGGTTTGGACTTGGAGATGGTATTCCTTACGGAGCAGTTTATTCGATTGTTACATATGGGTCAGATTTATACTGTGGTGGTTCATTTTACAATTATGGCGGTAATACTGTAAATTATGTTGGTAAATGGAACGGCTATGAATGGAAAAATTTAGTAGAAAATAGTATTAATGGTACAGATTACACTGTTAGATGCTTAGCAGTTAATCCAACTATTGGTAAAATAATTGTTGGAGGTGAGTTTATTAATGCTGGTAACCATGCCGCTTATTACGTTGCTGCTTTTTCTGATAGTGAAAATCCTTTACCTGTGCAGCTTTCTTCTTTCTTTGCTGACGTGGTTAATAATGCCGTTAACTTGTACTGGTCTACTGATACTGAAATTAATAACCTTAGATTTGAAGTTGAAAGAAAAACAGAACACACTGATTGGATTACTATTGCTTCTATTGATGGCAAAGGGAACAGCAATGTTAAAAATGATTACTTTTATACTGACCTAAATAACCTTTACGGCACTATTTATTATAGACTTAAACAAGTTGATTTAGATGGTAATTTTACTTACACAAATTCTATTTCTGTTAATAAATCTGCTAACTATAGTTATTCTTTATCTCAAAATTACCCTAATCCTTTTAATCCAGTTACTAATATTAATTATACAGTTGCTAAAGATGGACTTGTTAAAATTAAAGTTTATGATGTTTTAGGCAATGAAGTTTGTGAGCTACTAAACCAAATAAAAGCAGCCGGCAGCTACACACTACAATTTAATGCAAGCAACTTACCAAGTGGTGTTTACTTTTATAAATTAGAAACCGATAACTTTATTGATACTAAAAAAATGCTACTAATAAAATAATAAGTTCATTTAATAAATTTTAAGGGGTGAAACAACACCCCTTTTTTATTATATACTTTCTATTATTTTATCTTGAAGATCCTTATAAAATTCATGGTCTTTTTTGCTAAACAAAAAAACCATACTAACAACATAATATTTACCTTCCTCAGGTTCATAATAACCAGATAAAGACGATACTCCCCTTAAAGTGCCGGTTTTACCATAAAACTTACCTTCAAAACCATTTTTCATTCTACGACGCAAGGTTCCTTCAATTCCAGAAATTGCTAAGGAATTTTTAAATGCACTAAAAATTTGTTTATTTTTAAAGATATTATATAAAAGTTGAGCCATAGTTTTTACAGTAACGTTATTACTACGGGATATACCGGAACCATCCACAATTTCCACATCTTCACTGTAGATATCTTGTTCCTGTATAAATTGGTTAATAGCTTGGGTACTGTAAAAAGCATTCCCCTGCTTTAAAGTTTTATAAGCACCAATGGATTTAAATAAACACTCTGCCAAAAAATTATCACTTCTTTTATTAACTAAGTTTACAATATCCAAAATAGGTGTTGTTGCCTTAGTAATTATAGATGAATTAACTTCTGTAATTCCTTCCTTTGGTATCCCTTTTACAGAAATACCCGCTTTTAAAAGCCTTGAGTAAAAAACTGAGGCAATATATAATGGAGGATTAGAAATTCTAACGTTTATTGAAGTGTGGGAATTTCTTTTTATTGAGCCAGAAACTTCTAAAATTATTTTATTATCTCTAAAGTTTAATACAGCTTTAGGACTTCCTTTTCGTTTAACTGTAGTACAGGAATTAATTACTTTAATGTAATTATTATCATCACCTAAATTTACTATAGCTTTATTTTTTACCTTTGCAGCACCAGATATATTAATAGTTAAAATATTTCGATTAAAAACTAACGCAGAAACGGCAGAAACAGAAACGTTAGCACTTTCGCCTTCTATCCACGATTCTCTAAAATAATCTTTATCCCAAATTGAGTCATCACCTATAACATCACCAGTTATTTGGGTAATATTTAATTTTTTAAGTTGGTCAACAAAATCATCTAAATCTTTATCTGTAAAAAGACTATTGCCAAACCCTTTAATATAAATATTACCGTTTATAACATTATCAGCTAAATTTCTGTCATTAGTAAGCAGTTGGGTTTCAAATTCATAATTTAAGCCCATAATAGAAAGAGCCGTTGCAGTAGAAAATAATTTAGCATTACTTGCGGGGATAACATGAGTTGTTGCTTCGTTTTCGTAAATAGATTGACCCGTTTCGGCATCAATTATTTCAACAGCGGCAATAGTTCCTTTAGGTACTTTACTTAAAATGTTATTTATTCTTTCATTTAAAGTAGATTGAGAAAATAAATTAACAAAAGCAAAAAATAAAAAGAAAAATACTTTAAGCATTAATCCTACAAACTTTAACAAAAAAATAATTAAGCTATTTTTCTATCTTCATAAAAGAAAAGAGGGTCACCATTTCCTAAAACAACATCTTTAGTAATTAAGCATTTAGTAACATTTTGCATGCTTGGTAGCTCGTACATAATATCAAGCAAGGTATCTTCCACAATAGAACGTAAAGCACGGGCTCCAGTTTTACGAGCCATAGCTGTTTTAACAATTTCGTCAAGTGCTAAAGGATCAAACTGCAAATCAACTCCTTCTAACTTAAACAACTTTTGATACTGCTTAATAATAGCGTTTTTAGGTTTGGTTAAAATACTTCTAAAAGCTTCTTCGTTAAGTGCTTGCAGAGGTGCAATAACGGGCAATCTGCCAATTAATTCTGGAATTAATCCATAGCGTAAAAGATCTTCCGGTTGGGTAAGTTGCATTAAATCGTCTTTATCAGCCTTTTTGCCATTTAACTCTCCTGTAAAACCAAAAGGATTTTTATTAATTCTACTAGCAATAATGGGTTCAATCCCATCAAAAGCACCACCAACAATAAACAAAATGTTTTTAGTATTAATGTTTATTAAATTTTGTTCTGGATGTTTTCTACCCCCTTTAGGAGGAACGCCCGCAATAGTACCTTCCAAAATTTTTAGTAGAGCTTGTTGAACACCTTCTCCACTAACATCTCGGGTAATACTTGTACTTTCACTTTTACGCGCTATTTTATCAATTTCATCAATGTAAACTATCCCCTTTTGAGCGCGCTCTAAATCATAGTTAGCAGCTTGCAATAATCTAACTAAAACTGTTTCTACGTCATCGCCAACATAGCCAGCTTCTGTTAATGTAGTTGCATCGGCTATTGCAAATGGAACATCTAAAATTTTTGCAAGTGTTTGGGCAAGCAATGTTTTACCAACACCAGTTGGTCCCATTAGCAAAATATTACTCTTTTCGATTTCAACATCATCTAAATCATATAATGCAGTAGTGCTATTTATTCTTTTATAGTGATTATATACTGCTACAGATAATACCTTTTTTGCTCTTTCTTGCCCTATTACATAATCATCTAAACTTTTCTTAATTTTATCGGGTGTTAAAAATTCAACATTGCCAGTCCCTTTATCATTTATAGCAGCCATATTATTTTTAATAATATCCACACTTGCTTTAACGCAAATATCACAAATGTAAACATCTGGGCCGGCAATAATACTTCCAACTTCGTGTGCTTCTCTACCGCAAAACGAGCATTTAATCGGTCTATTTGGTTTAATTGTACTCATATTCTCTTTCTATTTATTATTTAAAAAATTTCTTGCTTTATCGATATAAAACGAATTGGGATACTTTTCTAATATTTTTTGATAACACAATTTCGCTTGTTCTAAATCTTTTATTCCATACTGATATAAATTTGATAACAAAAATAAAGATTTATCTGCAAAGATATTCATATTTTCATTATTACTCAAGTTTTCTAAGTAATTTATTGCATTTTTATAATCGTTTAAAGCAATTAACATTAAAGAATAATTATAAAGTGCCAAATTGTTAAGAAATACAACATCGTTAGATTTAGATAAACTTAAATAAATTTTTGCAGCTTCATTAAAAATTCCCCTATTGGCTAAGTAATCTGCCATAGCATACTTAACTAAACTTAGAGAATCGTATTTTAAAGTATTAATTGTAATAAGTAAGGTTAAGGCATCGTTTACTATATTTTCGTTAAGTTCTTTAATTACTCCGTTAAGTTTAGTAATTGTTTTATCAAAATCGTTTTGCCAAAATGTAATTTTTGCTTTTCTAAATTCTGCTTCCTTAAGTTCTCCAGTAGTAACTCGTCTATAAAGTAAAATTTTATCTAAAAAACTATCCGCTTGGGCTAAATTCCCTTCATCTATAGCAATATCTGAAAGTTTAAATAGTGCTTTACCCGCAAATGCAGATATTGGGTATCTTTCTGCTATTTCGTTTAAATACTTTTTTGCACTATCAGTTAGGTTAAATTTTTCTTTGTATATTTCCCCAATATAATAGTAAGCTTCTGTTTTAATATCTGGGTTGCCATAGTAATCTTTTACTAATGTTAAATAAGTTTTAATTATTGGTAAATATTCATAACTACCGGATGTATCTATTGTGCTATACTCTTTCCAAGCTGGGTTAATGCGCAAATATTTATCGTTTAATGCATTATACTTTGCCCTAACAAAAGCAATTTTGGAATTTGGCACATATGCGCTTTTATCGTAATTTTTAATAATATAATCGAATGCTTTGGCGGCAAACTCGTAATTATTTTCGTTTAAAGCTTCATTAGCAAAAGTATATATTTTTGCACCCTCTGTATTGTAAAGCTTATCAGAAAGTAAAACAGTATTATATGCATTGCTATAGTCATCGTTTTGCAAGTATAAAAAGGTTAAAAAATCATAAAAAACCGCTTTATCTTTATTTGCAGCAGAGAACTTTTTAACTGTTTCCAAAAAATGGTCAATAGACTCTTTAGAATTTAGATAAGGCGCAATTCTTGCTTTAATACCTTCAAATTGATTTGGTTGACTTAATAATATTTTGCAATATTCCTCAGCAGCCTCACCATATTTCATTGTAATTGTTAAAAGATTGGCAATATCAAAATAAAAATTATTTTTATCTGTACTTAGTTCTGCCCCTTTCTGCAGGTATTGAATGGCTTTATCAAATGCTCTGTTTTGAACCGCAAAATTGGCAATAATTCTATAAATATTAGCACTGTTAGGCATCACCTTTATTGCTTGTTCCCAAGTGTTAAAAGCTTCTTCTTGCTTATTCTGCAAGTAATAGGTTGTTCCAAGTAAGCCATAATTATTTATATCATTTGGATTTTGTTTTATCCTTTCTAACAAAATATTAATAGCTGTGTCGTAATCTTTTATTGTTAAAAGTAAACGATTATAAGACTCGAAATAGACATAATTATTCGGTGCTGCCTTATAAATTTCTGCATAAATTTCTTTAGCTTTATCAAGCATTCCCGCTTCTTCGTAACTTTGTGCAAGCCTAAATTTGTTATCTAAGCTAATGCCTTGTGCATTTAATAAACTGCTAACAAATAAAAATAAAATTATAATTTTATATTTCATTAAAATACTTTTCGTTAATTATGTTACCAATATTTAATATAAGTTTTGGGTCAAATGTTTTTTTAATTTTAGCAAATTTAAGTAAAATATCTTTATTATACATAATTTCTAAATATTGGCTTTTAAGCTTACCAATTCCATGCTCTGCAGAAATTGTACCATTATAATAAATAGCCTTTTCGCAAAGTTTTAAATATATTTCTTTTGCCTTTTCTCTTTCCAAATTGTTTTTTGGTAGCATATTTAGGTGAATATGAGAGTTTCCAAAGTGACCATAAACAACGTAATCTAATTTATTATCCTCAACTAATTTTACTGCTTCAAAATAAAATTGCTTAAATGTTTTATCTGGCACAGCTATATCTGTACCAAGTTTTGTAAAATTATTTTTTGCTATAAATTCGTTAACTTTACTTGGTATTGCATGCCTAAATTTTTGAAATTCTTTTAATTCTTTTTCTGTGCTTGCAAACCAAATTAACTGTGTATTAATATTAAAATAATCAAAAATATTTGTATATGCGTTAATTAATTCCTCATATTCAGCATTTAGCGCATCTTGTTCAATCCATAAACAAGCTTCAGCGCCCAAAGGAATATTTGGATAATCATTCTTTAATAGTTCCAAAGAGTGCTTATCCATAAATTCAATAGCACTTGGTTTAATTTGTTTATTATCATTTAATTTAATTTCTTCTATAAAATTAAAACAGGTGTTAATGTTATCAAAAAAAACAACAACCGAAAAAAACTTTTGTGGTAGTTTTAATAGTTTAAGTTTTATTTCGTAAATAATACCCAATGTTCCTTCGCTACCAATAAATAGGTCTATTAAATCCATTCCATGTTTACAGTAGTAACCAGCGCTATTTTTGCTTACAGGTAAATTTATATTAGGTATTTCAAATGTAATTGTTTCCCCACTATCAGTAAATAATTCCCCAATACCATTTTTAGCAAAATATTCCCCTCTGTTTATTGTTATTGTATCACCTGTAGTAGTAATTAGTTTAATACTTTCTACATAATTTCTTGTAGCACCAAATTTATAAGTACGTGCACCACTTGCATTAGTAGCAAGGGTAGAACCAATAAAGCAATTTTTTTCTGTAGGGTCTGCAGGATAAAACAAACCAAGCTTTTCTACTTCTTCAATAAGCGTACTTAAAAGCACACCCGGCATGGTTATTATGTAACCAATTTCTGTATTAATTTCTAAAATTTTATTTAAGTTTTCAGTAGATAAAATTATTCCCCCCTTAGGAATGGCTGCACCCGTTAGTCCTGTTCTATTTCCAGATATAGTTATTTTTGTATTATTGTTATAACATTCTTTAACAATATTAATTATATCGTTGTAATTATTTGGTAAATAAACAGCAGTGCACTCCCCTTTTACATTTGCTGCATCAGATAAATAATTAATAATTTGGTCTTGCTCAAATTTTACAATCATTCTTTAATAATATTATGCTTTTTCATTATTTCTTTCCAGGTTTTATAGTCCAGCTCTTCAGATTCTTCAATAAGCATAATAGGGATATCGTCTTCAATTTTATATCTACGACGTGTTTTTTCATCTGTGCTTACTAAAGTATCCCCATCTAAAACTAAATCTGCATGGGATAGCGGACAGCATAATATATCTAACAACTCTTTGCTAATCATAATTTACTCCTACTTAATATAAACCATTTTTTTGGTAATTTGTTTATTTTTGCTTTTTACACTTAAAGTATAAAAATATGTTCCAGAGCTAAAATTTTTTGCATTAAATGTAACGTAATGCAAACCTTTATTAAAATAACCTTTGGATAAAGTTAAAAGTTTATTGCCTAAAAGGTCAAAAACACTAAGCTCAATATCATCTGGTTCGGCAAGCTCAAAGGTAATTTTTGTTTCCGGGTTAAAAGGATTAGGATAATTTTGGTATAATGTAAAATTAGTTGGGGTAAATTCTGATTTAACACTAACAGGTTGATAAGGGAAAAAGTAGGTTAAAATATCATCTAAAGTAGAGCGCCACAAACCCCAACTGTGACCTTGTGGTAATTCTTCATAACCAAAACTATACCCCTTATAGCTTAAGCTATCTATAAAAGAGCGCATATTAATAAATAAAGATTCATACGTTCCCCAAACAGCATAAAACTTTAAATCTTTCTTTACTCCGCCAGCAATCATGTTATAAACTTCAAAATTATTGGGCCAAAAAGCGCCACTGTGTAATCCACAATTTGCAATAACATCGGGATAGGTATATGCTATTAATGCACTTATATTTCCACCAAAGGAATCTCCAACAATAAGTCTTTCATATTTATTCGGTATTGTTCTATAATTAGCATCAATAAAAGGCACAATTTCTTCTACAAATGCCTTGGCATATAAAAACCTGCTATTATAAGCGTATTCGTCATTCCTATTAGTTGGAGTTATAAACACAGCTATTACATTTTTTATTTTGTTGCTATCTGTTAAATTTGTTAAGATATTTTTTGCGCTACATAAATTTAAATAATCGCTACCATCTTTAAAGTATACTGTAGGATAATAATTATTGGTTAAATTATAATCTGGTGGTAATAAAATAGTAATGTTGTAGTTTCTATTAATAATATTGCTATGAAAAACTTTATATTGTACACTAAATTGGGGTGCGGAATTATTTACTCTTATTTCCCATGGTTGTATAAATTGGGGCATAGCAAGTTCGCTATTAGGACCAAAACCACCGGGGCAAGTTTTCGGATTTTCCGGGTCTAAAATCCAAGTGCTACCATTTAATACTAACTTATAATCTAAACGCGCATTTAGCTCGAAATTAGCAGAAAAATAAAAAAAGTTTGTACCGCTAAGTTTAGTGCATGGTGCAGCATTAGCATTCCAGCCATTCATATCACCGGCAACACTAACGCTATTTGCACTGCCACGATATATAAAATTTGCCGTGTTCCCTTCTATAAAGGGTATTCCTGTTGCTCTTGCAACAGTCATAAAACTATCTACAATAGCTGTTTTTAAATTTATATCAGTAACAGAGTTTACTCTATTTATAAAGCTTGAAAATTGCGATTGAGAAAAAATGTTAGTGTAAAATATTATTAAAACAACTATAATTTTAATTTTTTTCATATTATAATTTTTAAAGCACTTGTTATTAAAATATTAAGGAACAGGGTCGTAACCGCTGCCACCCCAAGGATGACAGCGAATTATACGCTTAAAACCTAAATAACCACCTTTAATTAAACCATATTTTTTTAATGCTTCTAAAGTATAAGCAGAACAAGTAGGGGTAAACCTACAAGATGGCGGCAATACCGGAGAAATAAACATTTGGTAAAACCTAATTAGCAAAACAAATGGATATGCTAAAACAATCATTACTTTTACTAAATTACTTTTTTCTTTCGGTTTTTTTGTTTCAGTGGTCATTGTTTCCTTTATTATAATTTGCTTAAAACGCTTTCAACATTATTTTTTATAACTAAAGTAAATACTACTCTGTTATTATCTAATAAAGCTTTTCTATCTCCTAAAGCTTGCGAACGAACCAACACACCAAAAGATACAGAGGATTTTTCACTTCCCGCATTATCTGGTATTGGTAGCGCTTCGCCTGTTTCATCTAATATTTGCAAAAATATTCCGTTACCAGCATCACCTTTGTGTAGCTGCCCTGTAGAGTGCAAAAATCTTGGACCATACCCCAATGTTGTTGCTATTTTATATTTCTCTGTAATCTTTTTGCGTAAATTTTGCAAAAGCTCATCTATCTTATTATTATACTTTAAATAAGCTTGTATAGCAAAATATGGTGTAAGCTCTGTTTTATTAGTAAGTAAATCTATATTATCCGCTAAGCCAGATACAATATTTTCTACTAAGTTATCTTTAACAGGGTCAAAGGTTAAAATCTCGTCATCTTCGTAGTAAATATTAGGCATAGGTACTTTGCCGCTTTCCTGATATTCCTTAACCATTGCACGCGCAACAACTTTTGCAGATTCCACATTTGGTTGGTCAAATGGGTTAATTTTTAGCTCAACTCCAGCAACTGCAGTTGCAAACTCCCATCTGTAAAATTCACTTCCTAAGTCGTAAATATCTTCTGTAATGCACTCTATTACAGGTGCTCCTAGCTCAATTAATTTATTTACGCTTTCGTTTAATTCTTTTTCTTCTTTAGTATGAATATATACAAAAACTCTATCTGGGGAATAATATTTGGTTTCATAAATTGGTTCACCATCAACAGGTAAAATACCATTACCAAGTTTACCTGTGCTTTCTGCAATAAGTTGCTCTACCCAAACACCAAAATTTTTATATTTTTCACTTAAAATAAAAGTAAGCTTATCTTTTTTATCTTTTGCATATTTGGCAATTAAAGCTCCAATTTTTAAGCCACTGTTAAATTCCAAATTATTTAGTTTAGAGCATTTTATAGCTGCATCTACTCGGTTTAATAAAAGTTCTAAATCAATACCCAATAAGCCAGCGGGAACCATACCAAAAAGTGAAAGAGCAGAAAAACGACCACCAATATTAGGATCATTTAAAAATATCTTTCTAAAACCTAATTCTTTAGCTGCCGTTTCTAAACCACTGCCCGGATCTGTAATTGCAATAAAGTGATAACCAACTCTATCTATACCCAAATTAATTAATGCTTTGTTATAAAAGTATTTCATAAACGAGAATGTTTCTACAGTGCCACCAGATTTAGTAGAAACAATAAATAAAGTTTTTTCGTAATCTAAACTTTCCTCAATTTGCTTAACTACATCCGGATGTGTACTATCTAAAACTTTAAGCTTTAAAAATCCTTCTTTATGACCAAATGTATTTGCAAATACTTCCGGCGCAAGGCTGCTTCCACCCATGCCAAGCAAAACTGCATAAGTAATTCCTTCGCCATTTAGTTCACATGCCAAATCTTTTATGCTTTCTATTTCATTTTTGGATTTCTCAGAAACATCCAACCAGCCAAGTCTGTTGGTTATTTCTGTTGGGCTATTGCTCCAAATAGTATAATCTTTTTCCCAAATTTTTTCTGCTATTTTATCATCAATATAAGTTGTTAACTTATTTAAATATGTTTGATTAATATTATAATATTTAACTGAGTCAAATTTTTCTTTTACAAAAGTATTTATTTTATTAGCAAGAGTATTTAATAATAGATTAAAAGAATCTTCAAAAGCTTTAATACCTTCTGCTTGTAGTTTATCTGTAACTTCATCAATAGATATACCTAATTCCTTTAGTTTGTTAAAAGCAGCCTCTGCGCTCTCAACATCTTTAGTTAGTCTTTCTTCAATTGTGCCATGGTCAATAAATGCATCTAAAGTAGCAGGTGGAATGGTATTAACAGTATTAAAACCTATTAATTCATCTACATATAATGTATCGCTATAAGCTTTGTTTTTAGTACCTGTGCTTGCCCAAAGCAAACGTTGTGGGGTTGCACCATTTTCTGCTAATTTTTGCCAAGTGGATGAGGAATATATTTCCTGATACAATTTATAAGCAAGTTTACTATTAGCTACGCCAAATTTGCCACATAAATCGTTTGCCCCTTTTTCAACTAAAATTTTATCTAAAGAGGTATCCAAGCGGCTTACAAAAAAAGATGCTACAGAAGATACTAAATTTAATTTACCGCCAGCGGCAAGCAATTTTTCTAATCCTCTTATATAAGCTTCTGCAACTTTTTTATAATTATCTATGCTAAAAATTAAAGTTACATTTACGTTAATTCCGTGTGCAATAAGTTCTTCAATTGATGCTATTCCTTCTGTGGTTGCGGGAACCTTTATCATTATATTTTTTCTTTTTAGGGTTGTAAACAGTCTAACAGCTTCGTCAAAGGTTTTTTTAGCGTCAAAAGCTAAAGTTGGGTTAACTTCTATACTAACGTATCCATCTTTACCATTAGTTTTTTCATAAACGGGAAGCATTAAATCTGCCGCTGCGGCAATATCTTTAATTGCTAAAGCTTCGTAAACTTCGTATGCATCGGTTGTTTTTGTTATAATATTTTTAATATCATCATCGTATAGCTTTCCAGTGCTAATAGCTTTTTCAAAAATTGTTGGGTTAGATGTAATTCCACGCAAGCCATCACTAATCAAACTTTCTAATTTACCTTTTGTAACAAATTCGCGTTCTATAAAGTCGTACCAAATCGATTGCCCTAATTCTGCTAATTTTTCTAATTTAGTCATTTTTGCAACTCCATAAGTTTTTTAATATAGCTTTTAAATATAAAAACTATTATTTAAATATTCACCGTATTAAAATACAATTAACATTTAAATTAAAATCTAATACAATTATTAACAAATTACTTGTTAAAAATAATAAAAACATGTAATTTAAAAGTTTACATTTTAAAAAGGTAAACATTGACTGAAAAAATTGTAAACATTTATTTAATTATAGAAGGTAATTATATTACAGAGATAAAAGCAATTGCTTATGAAAAAGATGGAAGCGATAGCGAAAAAATAGAGTTTTTAAAGTCACAAGCCGAAAACGATTTAAACCGCGCAATTAATTTTGACACACCCCAAAATAATAAAGGGGAATTAATGACTTTTAAAGAGTTTAATAAACTTTCTAAATATGGTAATGAATATAAATTATTTGAAATGATTTTTGAGTATTTTGAATTGCCCGAAAATCCATTAATTTGTGTTAACCCAATAGTAGATGGAAAAATAATGAAATAAATATAGAAAATGAGGAAAAATAATGAAAGATTTTAACAATCCAATTCATGAAAAATGTATTAATACAATAAGAATTCTTTCCGCAGAAGCAATTCAAAAAGCAAATAGTGGACATCCCGGCTTACCCTTAGGTTGCAGTCACATAGCTCATATTTTATATTCTACAGTAATTAAACATAACCCTAATAATCCTAATTGGTTAAACCGAGATAGATTTGTACTTTCTGCTGGTCATGGTAGCTCGATGCTTTACAGCATTTTACATTTATGCGGCTATGAAATTAGTTTAGATGAAATTAAAAACTTTAGACAATATGGAAGTATAACCCCAGGTCATCCAGAGTATGGCTTAACCCCCGGTGTAGAAACAACTACAGGACCTTTAGGACAAGGTTTTGCAAATGCTGTTGGTATGGCTTTGGCAGAGCAGTTCTTAGCAGCAAAATATAACAAAGAAAATTACTCTATTATAGATAATTATATTTACGTTCTTGCCGGTGATGGTGATATGATGGAAGGAATTACCCACGAAGCCGCTGCTTTTGCTGGTCATAATAAACTAAATAACTTAATTGTTTTTTATGATAACAACAAAATTACTATAGATGGCAGTACAGACTTAGCGATGAGCGAAAATATTGGGGATAGATTTAAAGCTTATGGTTGGCACGTTCAACATGTAAAAGAAGGCTATAACTTAAATGAAATATACAATGCTATATTAAAAGCAAAAGACCAAAAACAAGCCCCAGCATTAATAATTGTAGATACAACAATTGGATATGGCAGCCCAAATAAACATGGCAAATCTTCTGTGCATGGTTCCCCATTAGGAAACGACGAGCTAAAATTAACAAAAAAAGAATTAGGATGGGACTATGAGGATAGTTTTTACATTCCTCAAGAGGTTACTAACTTTTACGAAAAAGTAAAAATTAATGGAATGCAAGCAAATGCAGATTGGGATAAACTATTTGAAAAATATTCCCAAGCTTACCCAAAAGAAGCCAAAGAATTTTCTGATATAATTAATAACAGAATTTACGATATTGATAATTTGGAAATTCCATTTTTTACCGATTATTCATCAAGTATAGCTACACGTGTAGCTAGTGGAAAAATATTAGATTATTTATATAATAAGATACCAAACTTAATTGGTGGTAGCGCAGATTTAACCCCAAGCAACAACACTAAACCCGCAACATCTAGCGCATTTTCTGCACAAAATAAAAGCGGAAGATATATACACTTTGGAATAAGAGAACACGCAATGGGTGCTATACTAAATGGTATTGCTGCCTATGGTGGTTTAATAGCATATGGAGGAACCTTTTTAGTATTTTCAGACTACATGCGCCCTGCAATTAGAATTGCTGCTTTATCTCACTTAAACCCAATTTTTGTATTTACGCACGATAGTATCGGCTTAGGTGAAGATGGACCAACACACCAACCAATAGAACATTTTGCTGCTTTGCGCGCCATACCAAACAGTTATTTATTTAGACCAGCTGATGCAAACGAAACAGTTTACGCTTGGCAATTTGCATTAAAAAATAATAAAGCACCTGTTTCTTTGGCTCTTTCCCGCCAAAACATTAAACTTATAGATAGAACTAAATACGCAGATGCTAAAGGTACATTAAAAGGTGCATACACACTAAAAAAAGCTAAAGAAACACCAGATATTATTTTAATGGCTACAGGTAGCGAAGTAAACTTATGTTTAGAAGCTGCGGAAAAATTAGAAAAAAGTGGCGTTAAAGTTAATGTTGTAAGCATGCCTTGCACTCAATTATTTGATAAACAAGATAAAAAATATAAAAACTCTGTATTGCCAGAAGAGTGCCAAACAAGGCTTGCAGTAGAAGCAGGCGTGCGTTTTGGTTGGGATAAATACCTTGGCAGCAACGGCGATATGATAAGTATTGAAACATTTGGCGCTAGTGCACCTTATGAAGTATTATTTGAAAAATATGGTTTTACTGTAGATAATATTATTGCTAAAGCTAAAAAATTGCTAAAAAATAAATAATATTTATTATAATTTGGCGGGAAAGTATCCCGCCTTTTTTAATTATACTTTATATTACTATGTTTTATAGATATACTGATTTATATAAAAACAATAAACTGCTAAACATTGTTAATTTACTAAACAACAAACTTAAAAGTTGCGACCTTTGCCCACATAATTGTTTAGTAGATAGAACAAGTGATAAACTTGGTTTTTGCAAAAGTGGTAAAGATATTTTAATAGCTAGTTATTGTGACCACCACGGAGAAGAACCGCCAATATCTGGAACCAATGGAAGCGGAACGATTTTTTTTGCTAATTGTAATTTACATTGTATTTATTGCCAAAATTACCAAATTAGCCAAAACAAAATTAAAAATGCTTTTGCATCTTATAGCGCAAACGATTTAGCTAACATTATGCTAAATTTACAAAGCCAAAAAGTACATAATATTAATTTTGTTTCCCCATCCCACTATATAGCACAAATTGTAGAAGCTGTTTATTTAGCTGCTGCAAAAGGATTAAATATTCCTCTTGTTTTTAATTCATCGGGCTACGATAACCCCACAAGCATAAAACACTTAGAGGGGATTATGGATATTTATTTAACTGACATTAAATATGCAAACGATAATTATGCGCGCAAATATAGTGGAGCTAAAGAATACGTTAAAAATGCTCGTAACTCTATTATAGAAATGTATAAACAAGTGGGGAATTTAGTGCTTGATGAAAATGGAATTGCACAACGCGGTTTAATAATAAGACTTTTAGTATTGCCAAACGATATAAGCGAAACAATAGATACATTAATTTGGATTAAAGAAAATTTAGGAACTTCTGTTTCAATAAGTTTAATGTCTCAATATTACCCAGCAAATAAAGCAAGCAAAGTACCTTTATTATCAAGGAAGCTAAGGTATAATGAATATCAAAAAGTAGAAGATAAACTAATTGAGTTAGGATTTACAAATGGCTATTTACAAGGAATGGAAGCACCAGATTATTACAGACCAGATTTTAATAGCGAAAACCACCCTTTTGAAAAAAGGTAAAATTACTTAGTGCTAAAACCAATTAAATTAATAATCTCTTGAGCTTTTAACGCGTCTTTTTCGCTTTCAAAAGAAAGCCTAAACATTCCACCTGTTCCTTCGCGTATTTTTAATAACTCTATATCTTTTATATTTATACCATTAGAAAATAATGCGGTAGAAATTTTACTTATTACACCCGGTTCATCTTTTACATATACATAAATTTCATGCAAGGGGAATAAAAATCCTTTTGATGTTTTGGGTATTTCATCTCGGTGCTTGCGCGCTTTTTCAAACTCGTCTAATAAAAAATTATAAGTATTATTATTAACTGCGTTTTTTAATTCATTTAATCTATCAATAAAAAGCTGAATATTATTTACAATATTTGCTTTGTTATAATCAAAAATGGAGCGCCAAATATTATAATCACTAGAAGCAATACGCGTCATATCTCTAAAACCACCAGCAGCAAAATCAATATAATTAATCTCGTTTTTGCAATTAGCGGCAAAATTTACCAAGTTAACCGCTAGTAGTTGAGGCAAGTGGCTAACAACAGATACTACTTTATCATGCAAAAATGGGTCTAAAACAGTAACGCGCGCACCAATCTTATCTAAAATATTTATTAAAATTTCGTTTTTTTCTGTTATTATATAAACTGAGTTTTCAAAAAGCAAAGGGTCACTATTTTCTAAGCCACCTTTTTCTTTCCCCGTCATAGGATGACCACCAACAAAAGTTCCTTTACTTTTTTGGCTGTCCCATATTTCCTTAAATACACCTTTTACACTGCAAACATCTGTAATAATCTGACTTTCATTTAAGTTGGGTATTAATTTTGTAAAAATATCCACAGATAAATTAATGGGTAAAGATAAAAAAATTATATCTGCAACTAAGGCTTCATCAAAAGTATTTAACTTTTTATCAATAATTTTATAATTTAATGCTTTATCACAAACTTTGTTTAAATCATATCCATAAATAGAAATTGAAGGGAAAGCATTGCGCAAAGCTTTTGCAAGCGATGCCCCAATTAAACCTAAACCTAAAATTGCAACAGAAGTGGGGAACATTATAAATCTCTACCAATAGCTCTAGCAATAGTTCTTAATTCATCCATTAACTTCAAAAAGCTATCTGGAACTAAAGCTTGGGGACCATCTGAAAGCGCATTATCTGGGTCATGATGAATTTCAATCATTAATCCATCTGCACCCGCAGCAACTGCGGCACGCGCCATAGGAGGAACCTGTGCACGTAATCCCGTTGCGTGACTTGGGTCTGCTATTACGGGTAAGTGGCTTTTTTTATGCACCACTGGAATTGCACTTATATCAAAAGTGTTGCGCGTATATTTTTCAAATGTTCTAATTCCTCTTTCACACAAGCAAACATTTTTATTACCATTAGATAAAATATACTCTGCAGACATTAACCACTCTTCAATTGTTGCAGAAAGACCGCGCTTTAACATAACAGGAATATTTGTTTTGCCTAATTCTTTTAGTAGGTCAAAATTTTGCATGTTGCGCGCACCTACCTGAAATATATCCGTATATTTGCCAATTAAATCAATTTGATTAGTATTCATAACTTCTGTAATAACTAAAAGCCCGTTAGCGTCTGCAGCAGCACGTAAATACTTTAAGCCTTCTTCGCCTAATCCCTGGAAAGCATAAGGCGATGACCTTGGCTTAAATGCTCCTCCGCGTAAAATTTGGGCACCTGATTTAGCTACAACTTCGGCTAATCTAAAAACCTGCTCTTCACTTTCTACCGAGCAAGGACCTGCCATCATTACAATTTTATTACCACCAATCTCAACATCTTTTATTTTAATTATAGTGTTCTCTTCTTTAAAACTTCGTCCTGCAAGTTTAAATGGATCTGTAATTCTATATACATCAGAAACACCTTCTAATATTTTAACTTTACGAGTGTCAAAATCCGGCTTTACACCTATTGCACCTATTATTGTTCTTTGAACACCTCTACTTAAATGAACATCAAACCCAAACCCTTTTAGCTTATCAATAATAACATTTATTTGTTCTTCGCTAATATTTTTTTCTAAAATTACTACCACTTTTTACTCCTTTATTTTAAATCTCTCACCGGCTTCTACGGCAAAATCTAGTTTATTATCTTTTACTAATGGAACAGATTCTGAATTTATAAAAATCCTTTCTGTAAAATAAGCAAAATTAAAATCTATATCATATACATAATCTTTATTATCATTAATTTTAAACTCTAAATATCTATTTAATTTAGATGTTGTTACTCCCGTTGTTAAATCTGTAAAATAAATTCTAAATCGAAATAAATTATATGAATAAGCCTGCAGTTTATATTCTTTTCCATTATAATTAATCTTAAAGTAACCAATTTTTTTTAATAAAATCTTTTTACCTAAGCTTTTAGTAACCCACTCTTCAATTGGAAATTTATAATAATATAACTTAGAAAAAAACCTAAACTTTGGATTTGGCGGATAATAATAAATTTGCAAAGCATTAGTAGAATCATTTTCACTAATTCTTTTTTCTAACAAAGTATTTCTATTATGCCGGAAAAACTCTATTGCTTGCACATATTTTTCTTCTTCGGTTAGGGGTCTATTAAAATAATAATTAATTCCCCAATAAATAATAACCAATAAGGCTATTATACTTAACGTTACCAAAAATTTTTTTTTACTTTTCAATTTTTTTCTTTAGCTCGTTTAATTTATTTAATGCTTCAATAGGGGTTAAATTATTTATAGGAATATTAGCAATTTCTTCTCTAAGTTCGTCATCGCATAATTCAAACAAATTAAAATAATAATCATTAGATTCTTTTAATTTGCTTAACTTAGCTTTTTTAACTTCAACAGGAGTTAATTCTTTGTTCTCCAAATTTTGTAAAATTTCTTTTGCCCTTTCAGTAACTGCAGTAGGTAACCCAGCCATATGCGCTACCTGTATACCATAGCTATGGTCTGCCCCGCCAGGTGTTACTTTGTGCAAAAAAATAACCTTATTACCATATTCCCTAACTTCTACCTTAAAGTTTTTTATTTTGGGGAACATACTTGCCATCTCGTTTAGCTCGTGATAATGAGTTGCAAATAATGTTTTTGCAGCAACGTGGCTATTTTCGTGCAAATACTCCGTTATAGACCAAGCAATAGAAATTCCATCAAAAGTGGATGTCCCGCGCCCTATTTCATCCAATAAAATTAAACTTTTGCTAGTTGCATTATTCAAAATATTTGCTGCTTCTTGCATTTCCACTAAAAAGGTACTTTCACCGGCAGCAATATTATCACCCGCACCAACACGCGTAAATATTCTATCAACTAATCCTATATGTGCATATTTTGCCGGCACAAACGACCCTATTTGCGCAAGTAAAACTATTAATCCCACTTGACGTAAATACACTGATTTGCCCGCCATATTAGGGCCAGTTAATATTATAATTTGTGTATCTTTATTATCTAACTTACAATCATTTGGGGAAAATTTTTCACCCGGTGGCAAAACTCTTTCTACCACAGGATGTCGTCCCTCTTTTATATCAATTACGTCTGTATTATCTACAATTGGTTTTACGTAATTATATTGGTCTGCACAATCTGCTAAAGATACATAACAATCTAACATTGCTATTAATCTCGCGTTTTCTTGTATCTTTATAGATTCTGAGGCTACAAATCCTCGTATTTCGTTAAATAAATTATATTCTAATGTTGCAATTCTTTCTTCTGCATTTAATATCTTATCTTCGTAACTCTTTAGCTCGGGTGTTATATAACGCTCTCCATTTACTAAAGTTTGTTTACGGATATAATTATCTGGTACCTTTTCTTTATTGGCATTGCTTATTTCTATGTAGTAACCAAATACTTTATTGTAACTTACTTTTAAGGAATTAATCCCCGTGCGTTCTCTTTCAACTTTTTGAAAGTTTGCTAATTTATCTTTTGCATTATTTTTTAGATCCCTTAATTCGTCCAATTCTGCATTGTAGCCATATCTAATTACTTCACCATCAGATAAAGTTGCAGAAGGATTATCCGAAATACCAAGCTCTATTTTTTCTACAATTGTATCAAGTAAATTAAGGCGTTCCCTTAAATCTATTAAAGTTTTAACTTTAGTAATATCTAAAAGTTGCTTAATAAGAGGAATTTTTTTTAGCGATTGTTTTAATATAACTAACTCGCGGGGATTAATTCTATTAGTACAAGCTTTAGAAACTAATCTTTCTAAATCACCAATTTCTTTTATTTCGTCTCGTAAATTTTTACGAAGTTGCTTTTGTAAAAAAAGTTCTTCAACAGCTTCTTGTCGCTTTAAAATTAAATCTAACCTAGTTAAAGGTGCAGAAATCCATCTTTTAAGCATTCTAGCACCCATAGGTGTTTCGGTCTTGTCCAAAATTCCAAATAAAGAACCTTCTCTGCTTCCATCTTGCATTGTATAAGTAATTTCTAAATTCCTTTTTGTAGAAGCATCCAACAACATAAAATCGCTTGGATTATACTTAGCAATTTTTGTAATATGGGGAAGGTTTGTTTTTTGAGTTTCTCTTAAATAATTTAGAACAGCACCAGCCGCAATTATTCCACTTTCTAAATTTTCAATTCCAAACCCTTTTAAGGTTTTTGTTTCAAAATGATTTAACAATAGTTCTTTTGCAAAATCTATTGTAAAAAGCCAATCATCTAACTTTGTTAATCGTGCGGCTGTATTAATTTTATTAAGAATTGGCTCAATAATTGGTCGCTGCTTTTTGGCAATAATAATTTCCGCGGGGTTAATTAAACCAATTTGTTGGGATAATTCTGTTACTGGTACTTCATAAGTATAATACTCACCCGTAGAAATATCAGCAAATGACAATCCAACAATATCACTAATTAAATATATTGATAATAAATAATTATTATTTTTATGGTCTAAAAGTTTATCAGATAAAGTTACACCAGGTGTAACAACTTCTATAACTTCTCGTTTAACTATCCCCTTAGCTAACTTTGGATTTTCTGTTTGCTCGCAAATTGCTACCCTATACCCTGCTTTAATAAGCTTAGGTAAATAAGTATCTATTGCATGGTGCGGAAAACCTGCAAGCGGTACATTTTCTGCCTGCCCATTTGCTCGTTTTGTTAATGTAATTCCTAAAACTTTGGATGCTATTTTTGCATCTTCATCAAAAGTTTCAAAAAAATCCCCAACCCTAAATAATAAAATTGTATCTGGGTTATCCAGCTTAATTTTATGATATTGGCTCATTAAAGGTGTTGCGGACATTTTATCCTAAATTATTTAAATAAAAATTTTAAAATACAAAAATAAGATTAATTTTCATTAAAAACTTAATTAATCTTGAATAAATATTTAAATTTTTATTTAAAAAAGTTTACTTATCCTTATTAATAAAAAGATTACTTTCTAACTCTTCTAATCTTTTAAGAGCAGCAAAAAAATAAATTTGATTATTTTCAATACCAATATAACGTCTATTTAATAAACAAGCTACATAAGCTGTTGTACCACTTCCTAAAAAGGGGTCTAAAACAACATCTCCTTCATTGCTTGAAGCAATAATAATTCTCTTTAATAATTCTAACGGTTTTTGGGTAGGATGCAATGCCCTTCCATCTTCACCCTTTAAGCGTTCTTTCCCTTGCGCAATAGGTATATTCCAAACATCGCGCATTTGCTTTTTTTCGCCATTAATTTGTTTATCAGGATTTATATTTTTTAATTCCTCATAATTAAAAATCCAATTTTTCCCTTTTACACCCCATATAATAAATTCTGTTGAATGTGTAAATGTTCTTTTTGTAAGACTTGGCATGGGATTACTTTTTTGCCAGGTAATTATATTATTAATTTTAATTCCATTCTTTTTTAAGTTTAATACAATTTCAGCTATATTATGAAATGTGCAAGAAACATATATTGAGCCACTATCTTTAAGTTTTTTAATAGCTTTAGTAACCCAATTTTCTGTAAATAATAAATATTCAGTTTCATTCATTCTATCCCATTCTTCATTAACCATATGCCAAGCACCCCCTGTTCTATTTTCTATTAATTTTAACCCATTACCAGATAAATTATAGGGTGGGTCAGCAAAAATTAAGTCAACTGCTCCATCATCAACCTTAGAATCTAGTATTTCTAAGCAATCTCCTAAATAAATTTTATTAGTTTCCATTTTTATTCTCTAAAATACTTTGTCCCCAATTATTAATTATTTTATAAAATGATTTTCTCCAATTTATTACATCAGATACTTTAATAGATTCTTGAATAATCAGATCAAATAATTGCAAAAGATGATTATGGCTAAAAAGGATTTTATTCATTTTAATTTGTAAAAATATATTCAATATTTTAATAAATTCTAAAATAGTCAATGGTATTATTCTTTGTTTTTCCCCTTCAAATTCATATTTATTCGAAATCCAAAACGTATTTAAAGTATCTCTATGTAAAATTGGAGCAATAAATAAACAATAAGATGTTTTATCGCTTTTATTTTCAAAATCTCTTAAATGTCGCATAACCGGTTGTCCTTCATTATACCATTGATCTCTTGACTTTAAAGTAGTTACTTCACATATAGCATTAAAACTTTCATAATAACATTCGATATCCGGTTTATTTGCTGGTGCAAAAAAAATTGGTTGGTTATTATCATCTACAGGGAAATTAGGTTGTATTTTTAATGCATCATTTAATGCAAGAATGCAATATGTAATTAATTTTTCTAACTCCAATGCTTTATTTTGACTTTTTTCAATATTTTCTAATTCTAAAATATATTTCTTTAAATTTTCTAAATCTTGTGTTTCTTTGAATAAAACTTTACTTTGTAATATTTGTCTTATTTTTCTTAGTTCATTTAGCACTTTTTCATCTAAATTTTTAATATTTTGTTTTATGCTATTTATTTCATCAGGTATAGAAAAACTATTCTCATTACATATGCTTTCACATTCATTTATCAAATTTTGTGCAATTGTAATTAGCAAATCCTCTTTTATCCATGGCAATTTAGGTAAGTTCTCATTCTTTAAATAATTTTGATACTCTAAAATTGAACTAAATTTTTTTGCATTACCTGGATTTATTTCTAATAGTGCTTTAATCTCAGTATATCTTTTATCTTCTATGTCTATAAAATAACCATTACCACGTAATTTAAAAAATCTAGTTAATCTAAAATACCTAAATATATTATCTCCATAATCTTGTAGATTTTGTAAATATTTTTTAATGTTAATATTATCATTCCCCTTTAAGGACAAAATAAAATTTATATATAAATCTTTTTTATTATTATTTTTTGATTTAATTTTTTTTCTTATATCTATAATTTGTTTAGCAGTAAACTCAATATCTTCATAATTTATAAGTGTAGGAATAAAAATACTAAACTCTTCCTTACTTAGTCCTTTAAAGTCTTTTACTAAATTATGTAAAGTATAAAAAAGCTTTAAGGTACCAACAAAAGGAATTATATTATATCCATCTTCTTCTTTATAATCATTGCTAAGTAAATTAGGTATTTGCCACTTCAAAAAACACTTTAGAAATATATCACCCCAATCTGATTCTTCCAAAATAATTTTATTAGCAATGTCATTAAAAACTATTTTATCATCAATTAATGAAATGAACCCTAACTTTTTCAGAGGATTTAATGATTGTCTTCCTCTCATTGCAGGATCTACGTATTTTTTGTTATAAAATATTTCTTCTGCAAATTTATAATCTAATGGGATATTGCTATTTGAAAATTTTTCAAACTGCAATTTACTTAAACTATTTAAGAATTGATTATTATTAAAACCATACAATCTATTTTGTATCAGTAGTACTTGAAATTTTATTTGGTTTTCAGAATTCCAAACTTGATTTTCCATTGTTTTTAGTACCATTAAAAATTGCTTAATCCTTTCAGGATTTCTTAAAGTGGTTGATATTGACCATGGTCTTAACATAATTCACCTAATTTTACAAAAAAATATTCTTTCCTTATTATTTGTATTAACATTTTTTCCAGTTGTGTACCCTTTGTAATTAGTTGAAAATATCTTTAAGTCTCCAATTTTTTTTAATTCTTCAATAATAAAATTGTCAGTTAATAAAGCATTACTCCGTGAATGTAAAGATTTACCTGTATTATTATACGATAATAAAATATATTTACAGTCACAATTAGTAAGTATCTCTCTAAAAGCCTTAGGTGCTAACTTAGTATTAAAAATACTTTTTGTATCTTCTATTTTTATTTTTCTTGCAATTCCATTTACATTTTGTTTTTCCCACAGTACTAAATTTTCCAAAACATGATAAGCACTGTTATATTGCCGTGAGTTATATGGTGGATCTAAATATAATATATCACATTTTATTTCTTTAATAAATTGTGTAGCATCTTTTCTGAATATTTCATTATTTTGATTTAATTCGTTATTTATAAAAGGAATTAATAAATGTAATTTTTTATTATTAATCATTTTTTTACAAAAAGCATCATAATGCCCAACTGTATTAGCAACTTTATCAGTAGCATAAATTAAAGATGTTAATAAAACATATTTTTCATCAATACTTTCACTAATTTTATCAATTTCATCCCTTATAGTACCAATTTTTTTAGCATTATCTAAAGAAAAGTAACTATTCCCATAAATTTGTGAAAAATAATTATCTTCACTATTTTTTAAATTATTTAAATAATCAATTTTTTCTTCTATTACTTTATAGTTAATCTTAGTAATTCCTAAAAAACTCTTTAAAGTCACATAATTTGAATATAAAATATCATTTACGATTATTTTGTTATCAAACGAATTTAAAAAAAATGAAACTGACCCAGTTCCAGCAAAAATATCACAAATAGAATAATACCGTTTTATATTAGTTTTTATAACATTTGTAATAAAACTATGTAATTTATATTTATTACCTAAATATCTCCTATTATTAATATAAAAAAATTTACCGTTTTCAATGTTCGGATAAAAATTTGTAAAATTTTCAAAAGCAATCATTTTAATCTTTTTTTTATTTTCTAATTCTTTCTTCTAATAAATCAATTACATTACTAAAGTTATTTAATGTGGTAATAATATTTGGTAAATCGAAATTTGCACAATAAGATTTTAATTCAATTCCCCAGTTTTTAATTAAAATAAGATTATTTTTTTCTGCAAAATTGAACACTTCACTAGCAAAATTTTCAATATTGTTAATAATCATTGTTTGTAGTAAATTATTAATCTGTGGCAAATAAGTAGTTCTTAAAATAAAAATCTGCTCTTTAATCTCTGTTCTTCTTTCTTCAGTAATTTGCATTTCTTCTTCTACGTTTTCTAATTTAACAGCAGTTTCTGGTTTATCTTTAGGAATTAATAGAACGTTAATATACTTAGCAATTGTTGTAATCAGCTTATCTTTAGTAACTGGTTTTAATAAATAGCCATCAAAATCTGATGTATTGTTAAAGTCATCATCATCTGTAATATTAGCAGCTGTTAATGCTATAATAGGTATATGCTTAGTTTTTTCATCTTTTTTAATCAAACTGCTTGCAGTATAACCATCCATAATTGGCATTTTAAGGTCCATAAAAATAATATCAGGTAGTTCATTTTTTGCTAAAGCCACTGCATCTTCACCATTAGTAGCTTCATAAATTCTAAGATTTTTAGCAGCTAAAAATGCCTTTAATAGCTTTCTATTAAGTTCTGCATCATCAACAATTAAAACTTTTTGGTTTGTAAATTCTATATTTTCATAATCAAACTCTTCAATAATGTTCATGGTAATATTTTCTTCTTTCTTGTACTCAATCTCGTTAAAAATCATACAAAAACTACTTCCCTTACCAGGTTCACTTTCTAAATGCAGGTTACCATTTAACATATAAATTAAGTTTTTAGAAATTGAAAGTCCTAATCCAGTTCCGCTATATTTACGCGTTGTATCTGCATCAATCTGAAAGAATTTTTCGAATATTTTATTTTTAATTTTATCTGTTATTCCAATACCAGTATCTTCAACACAAATTTTAAGCTTTAATTTGGATTTATCCAAAATTTCAGCATCACAAGTTATAGTAACGCCACCTTGTTCTGTAAATTTAATTGCATTACTTGCTAAATTATAAATAATTTGTTTAAGCCTAATTGGGTCCGTTAATATTTTAATATGGTCATCAATTTTATTTTCAATCTTAAAATAAAGTCCTTTATTAATAGCTTCTGGTTCAAAAATTGTTTGAATATAATTAATAAAATCATTTATGCTTGCATAATCAAAATTTAATTTAAGCAATCCGCTATCTATTCTAGCTAAGTCTAAAATGTCATCAATTAAAGTAAGTAAATTTTTACCACTGTTAATAATAGAATTAATATAATTTAACAATTTAGAATTATTAATTTCGTTTCTTAATAGTTCTGCAAAGCCTAAAACAGAGTTCATTGGGGTTCTAATTTCGTGACTTATATTTGCTAAAAACAAGCTTTTGGCTTTATTTGCTTGTTCTGCTTCTTGTTTTGCCTTTTCTAATTGTTCAATTAATAATTTACCTTTATTTATCTCTTCCTTTAAATTTTCATTAGTTATAAGTAATTCCTCAGTTTTTTGCTTTACTAAACTTTCTAAACGCTCTTTATTCAGCTTGCTTTCATTTATCTTTAAATAAACATAACCTATTATTAATCCTCCTGTAACCAAAACCAACAAAAATAAAAACCACCAACTTTTATAATAAGGCGGTAATACAATAATTTTAATTCTAAGTACTCGGTCACTCCAAACATTATCATTGTTTGCTGCCATTATTTCTAATGTGTAAGTATTAGGATTTAAATCCGTAAATGTAACTTCACGCTTATTACCTAAATCAATCCAATTATCATCAAGTCCAATTAATCTATATTTATATTTATTTTTATAAGCTTGATAATAATTTAGTGCAGCAAACTCTAAGCTGAAAATTTTGTCTTCTGGATTTATCACTATTTCGTTAACAAAACTTATATCTCTATCAGTTAACGTTGGTTTATTATAAATGTTAAACGATGTAAAAACAATTTTAGGTTTATCAAAACTAATTAAAATTGCTTTAGGATTAAAATATGTTATACCACGAACACCACCGAAAAATAATTCCCCATTCTGATCTTTAAAGGCAGCATTTTTATTAAATTCGTTTGCTTGCAAACCATCATCAACATCATAATTAATAAAAGATTTTTTTTCGTAATTAAATTTAGTTAATCCTTTATTAGTGCTAAACCATAAATTACCATCATCATCTTCAAGAATAGCATAAACAACATCGTTAGGCAAACCATCTTTTGTTAAAAACTCCTTATAGCTACCCGTATTTCTATCATATAAAATTAGTCCACCACCACCCGTAGCAACCCAAAATCTACCGTGGCTATCTTCAAAAATATCTGTAATACTATTAAGCGTAAAAGAATTACTTTTAGTAATTTGACCCAATACTTTTCTAAAATCATTATCATCGGGAATAAAATATGATAATACACCTAAATTAGAACCGACCCAAAGAACGTTATTATCATCTACATATAAAGTTTTTATTTTACCTGCCTGTATACTCTTAAAATTATATGGGTCATATGTATATTTTTCAATCTTACTAAAATCGCTCGTAAATTTAATTATCCCAGTTCCATTGCCAATATACATATTCCCTTGTTTATCAAAAACTATTGAATAAACCGATAATTCATCGTTAAAATCTTCTTTATTAATATGTGTATAAATTATTTCTTTAAACTCTTCTTTTTCTAAGTCAAATCTATAAAGCCCTTGTCCTTCTGTTCCAATCCATAAATATTTATTTGGTTCCTTAAAATCGGGTGTAATTTCGTAAATAGCACCAGAGGGAATTAATTTATAAGTATTATTTGCATTTATATTTTTTTTAGTATAAAGTGTATAATTTTTATATGTAAAAGTTTTAAGATTATATTTTATTAATCCACCATATCCACCAATCAAAACCTCGTCTTTATTTAATTTATAAATGGCACGAATACTACTAAAAGGCAAACTTTTACCTATTTTTTCAGAATAATTTATAGTTTTAAACGGCTTTATACTTGTATTATAATAATACACCCCAGCAGATGTAGCAATCCAAATGTTGTTTTCATAATCAACATAAATTTGATATACTTCGCTAAACGGCTTTACTATATCAAAATCGTCTTTTATAGCTTTTATTGTTTTTGTGCTTAAATTATAATTTAGTAAATAACTATTATAGCAACCTAATAGTATGTTTTCGTTAACTTTTGCAAATTGAGAAATTACTACGGCAAATTGAAAAAGATAATCTTTTTTTATAAACTCTGTAGCTTTAAATGTTTTTGTATCCAACAAAAGGGGTGCAAAGTTTTCTGTATTTAATAAAACTTTATCTTCCGAAAATTTACTAATTACAAATACATAAACAGCATTTATAATATTACCATAATCATTATAAATATTTTTATATTCAATAACCCTATTTTTTAAATTAATATAGTTTAACCCTGTAAATCTTGTACCAACTAAAATTTCGTTATTATTTATTGCGCATAGTGCTAAAATTGAATTATTTAATACTGTATTATTATTTTTATTAATAGTTAAATAAGTTTGAATTGCTTCTGTTTTTAAATCTATTACATAAACATTTCCATTTTCATTACCAGCAATTACGTTTTCATCTGTTAATGCAACATTATTAATTGCATTATCTTGATTAATAACAGCAGGTAATTCAATTTTATAAAACTTATTGAATTCTCTTTGGAATTTGTAAAGTCCATTTCGGGTACCGACCCATATATTATGGTTTTTGTCTTCTACTAAGGCAGTAATAGAATTATTACCTAAAGAATTTTTATCAGACGGATCTCTTCTATAAGTTTTAAATGAATATCCATCAAATTTATTTAGCCCATCCTCTGTACCAAACCACATAAAGCCTAAATGGTCTTGCAAAATTGCGTTAACTTTATTTTGTGAAAGCCCATTATCTACATTATAAAGCGTGTAAAAATTTTGTTGCCCTAATAAAATATTAAGTAATAAAAAGTAGATTAAAGCTAAATTTTTCACTAAAAACCTCTTAAGGCTATTTTATTAAGCACAGTTTATTTATCTTAAAGCTAACAAAATTTTTATCAAAATACTCGGTTTTTACAAAATATACCCCACTACAAAAATTTTCCGCATTCCAAGTAACTAAATGTCTTCCATAATTTAATTCACCATTTAATAATTCAGCCACTTCTTTACCATTAATATCATAAACTGTGCATTTTACAGCACCTTGATTGGGTAAATAAATATAAAAACTTGTTGTTGGATTAAATGGATTTGGAAAATTATTAGATACAAAAAAATTAGATGGCTGAACACTTAATTCATCATAAACAGAAGTAATTGGGTAAACCTCGTTAATAGTAAAATCTACCCAAAATAAGCCAAAACAATTAGAAACATTAGATAAAAGTGCGTCCCCAATAGTTTTAATTGGGTCATTTAATTTAGACCACCAAGGACGGTCAATTGGGTAGCCATATTGGAAAGCAACTTTATTTGGCTTAAATTTATTTCCCCACACCTTAAATTCCGTAACCATTGAACTAAGCGAAGTAAAGTCTTGGCTATCATCTACAAATAAAATATTCCCTCTATAAGTTGGCGGCATCCAAGATGTTGAGTAATGTTTTAGAAACAAAGTATAATTAGAATCAATAGATTTAACTTTACTTTCCCACCTTTTAGCTTCTGCATCATTAACCTTTTGACCACCACTATAAATCTGTGTGTTATACCATTCTACATCAATCCCAAAGCCAATTACGCAAGGATGATGTTTATATCTATTTAACACGATATGTATTAAAGTATCTATTTTAGCCGCACCTGGCTCCACCTGTAAAAACACCTTAATACCTTTTTGGTCAAAATAATTTAAGTAAGCTTCGTTTTGGTCTGTACTAATAAAATTAACATATGGATAACTACCACCTGGATTTGGGAAATTAAGTTGAGTATATCCGTTACTTAAATATAAGCTTACAATCCAAATAGCAGCGGGCGAACTATTAGCAAATTTATTACTAATAAACTCGCCTGCAGATGCCCAATATTGTGGACTTGGGAACTGATTGTTTGGATAATTAGATAAAATTCTGCTTGCTCTAAATCCACTAATAATTTGTCCCTGTTCACTTTGAGCAGAAAGAATTGAAAAACTAAATAAAAATAATAATGTTAGCTTTAACGCAAATTTCATTTACTCGCCCATAACTTTTATAATAAGACGTTTTTTTCGTCTGCCGTCAAACTCTGCATAATAAATTTGTTGCCAAGGACCAAAATCTAATTTGCCATTGGTAACAGGTACAATAACTTCGTGGTGAATTAATAAACTTTTAAGGTGCGCATCTCCATTAGTTTCCCCAGTATTATGATGTCGATAATTAGGATTAAATGGTGCAAGCTTTTCTAACCATTCGTCAATATCTTGAATTAAGCCATATTCTGCATCGTTAACATAAACACCTGCAGTAATATGCATTGCAGAAACTAAAATCATACCCTCTTTAATGCCACTACGTTTTAATACATCTTCTACATCGCGGGTAATATTAATATACTCCCGTTTTTTTTGCGTATTAAACCACATATACTCTGTAAAAAATTTCATTTTATTCCTCTTCTTGTTTTATTTTTTCTTCTCTTAAATATTTTTCAGAAAGATGATAAAATTCTTCAGTCATATCTTTTAATCTTTCTGCTAAACTTTTAATTATCTTTTTTACCACATCGGGGTTTGTTTTCATTAGCATATCAAAATCAGATTTTAATATCAATAAAATAGTATCTTCCATAGCTCGGATTGTTGCAGTACGCGGTGTTTTAAGAATAACACTCATCTCGCCAATTACGGTCCCTTTCTTTTCAAATTCACAAATTAAAATATTTTTTTTAAATATTCCAACTTTACCTTCAACTAAAATATAAAGGTCAAAATTTAATTCGCCCTCTTGCGAAATAATTTCACCTTTTTTAAATAATTATTGCATTGTGCTCTAATATTAATTATTAGAAAATTTTAATAAATACGATTTAATAAACATATTAATATCGCCATCCATCACTGCTTGGGTGTTGCTTGTCTCAACATCTGTTCTATGATCTTTTACCATATTATAAGGATGAAAAACATAGGAACGAATTTGGCTACCCCATTCTATTTTCATTTTATTTTTTTCAATTTCTTCTTTACCAGCAAGTTGCTTTTCTAATTCCAATTGATATAACTTAGACTTTAATAACTTTAGCGCATTTACCTTATTTTGAAGTTGTGACCTTTCACTTTGGCAAGCTGCAACAATACCGGTAGGAATGTGTGTTAATCTAACAGCTGTTTCCACTTTATTAACGTTCTGCCCACCCTTACCACCAGAGCGGTACGTATCAACTCTTACATCTGCCATGTTAATATCAATTTCTATTGTATCATCTACTTCTGGAATAACAGAAACAGCTGCAAACGAAGTATGGCGTCTTTTATTAGCATCAAATGGAGAGATACGTACTAAACGATGAACACCCGCTTCTGCTTTTAAATAACCATACGCATATTCCCCTTCTACTTCTATAGTAGCACTTTTAATACCGGCACCATCACCTTCTAAAATATCTAATACTGTCATCTTAAAGTTATTATCTTCTCCCCAACGTAAATACATTCTCATAATCATTTCTGCCCAATCTTGGGCTTCTGTTCCACCAGCACCACTATGTATTGTTAATATGCAGTTTTTAGTATCGTCTTTACCACTTAACATACTTCTAAATTCTAAATCTGCAATTAATTGGTCTAATTTTATAAACTCTGCATTAATCTCTTCTTCAAGCGAGTTATCAGCTTCTGCTTCTGCCAATTGTATAAATTCTATTAATTCATTTAATTTTTTATCTAACTCTTGCCAGGCAGTAATCCAATTTTCTAAATTTTTAATTTCTTGTAAAACTTTTTGTGCGCCTTTTTGGTCATTCCAAAATCCGGGTAATTCGGTTTTATTTTTAAGCTCAGTTATCTGCAACTCCTTAAAAGGTAATTTAAAGATAACCTCGTAAATTTTCAACTCTCACTTTATAATCTTCTGCCAATTTCATTTTTTCTTCAAACATTTCGTTTTCTCCGTAATTATTCCTTAATTTTATCTTTAATTGTATTAAGCAAAGTTTCGTAATCGGTATTATCATCAATGCTTAATTTTATTAAATTTGGTTGAGCGTTAAACCATGTAAATTGTCTTTTTGCATATCTTCTAGTATTTCGTTTAATTAACTCTTTAGCTGTATCTAAATCGATTTTATTATCCAAATAATCAAAAATTTCTTTATATCCAACAGTATTTAAGGAATTTAGATTTTTATTATACCCCAAGTTAATAATTTTTTTTACTTCGTCTATAAGTCCCTCGGCAAGCATTTTATCCGTTCTTGTTTCAATTCTTTTATAAAGTTGTTCTCTATTATAATTTAACATAAATTGTATAAAATTCAAATTATTATTTCTAATAAATTCTTTTTGTAACGAGCTAATCGTTTTACCAGTTAAATAAAATACCTCTAAAGCTCTGTGAATTCTTTTTTTATTAGATAAAAGCATTTTACTAGCACTTTCGGGGTCAACAATTTTAAGCTCGTTAAATAAAGCTTCTATTCCCAGTTCCTGTTCTTTTTTTTTTAATAATTCTCTAACTTGTTCATCGCTTCCAGCACCTTCAAAAATACCTTCTGTAAGCGCTTTAATATATAAACCGCTTCCACCAACAACAATAGGTGTTTTATTTTTATTAAATAATTCCTCAATAATTTTTAGAGCATCCTGCTCAAAAATACTTGCGTTGTAGTCTTCCTCTGGGTAAAGAAAATCCACCAAGTGGTGTTTAACTAAAGAAAGTTCATGCTTTGTTGGTTTTGCTGTTCCAATATCTAAATACTTATAAACCTGCCTACTATCTGCGGAGATAATTTCTCCATTAGTATGTTTAGCAAGTTTAATAGCTAAAGCTGTTTTACCGCTACAAGTAGGACCAGCTATAACAATTACTTTTCTTTCCATCCCTCTGTACCAATTAAAGGAACAAATTTAAAGTTAGGAATTTTTTTAAGCTTAAAGTCCTTTTCACTAATTTTAGTTATAATATGCATTTCTTGGGTTTCTAAGTCACCAATTGGCATAACCAACCTACCACCAATAGCAAGCTGATTAAACAACTTTTTATTAATACTTGGCGCACCGGCAGTTACAATAATTCCATTATATGGGGCATATTCTTCCCAACCAATAGTGCCATCGCCCCATTTAGCAACAATTTTAAGTCCTAAAGTTTCAAATAATTTATTAGTAGAAAGATAAAGGTCATATTGCCTTTCGATAGTAAAAACGCGTGCACCAAGCTCGTGCAAAATAGCTGCTTGGTAACCACTACCAGTTCCAATCTCTAAAATTTTGTCATCTTTTTGCACATTTAGTGCTTCCGTCATAACAGCAACAGTATAAGGCTGAGATATAGTTTGTCCGCTTCCTATTGGCAATGCTTGATCTTCGTATGCATGTATTTTCATAGGTTCAATACAAAAAAGTTTTCTATCTACATTAAACATTGCCTTTAATACTTTTTCGTCTGTAATTCCTTTTTTTCTAAGCTTTTCTATTAAAAGTTCTCGGTGGTATAGGCTCATATAATTTTTGCACAAAAAATTTTTATTTAAATTATAAAGATAAAAATTAATTTTATTAAATTAGAATTTGTAATTAAAATAAATTTGGGAATTTATGCTAGAATCCGTTTTAGGCGCTATTATGATAATGGGAATGCGCATTTGTGACGTTACTGTTGGCACTTTTAGAATTATTTTAGTTAACCAAGGTAAAAAGTATTTAGCAGCAATTGCTGGGTTCATAGAAGTTTTAATTTGGATTTTTGCAATGCGCTACATTGTAGACCATATGAACGTTACTATTAATTTAATTGGTTACTCCTTAGGCTTTGCGTTAGGCAATATACTTGGTATAACAGTAGAAGAAAAAATTGCATTAGGATTTGTTCAGATAAACGTAATTAGTAAATATTATACCGATAAAATAGCAGATACATTAAGACTTTCTAACTTTGGCGTTACCATAATTCCTGGAGAAGGTGGAACAGGTGGTGTTGCAATTATATTTTTAATTATACGAAGAAAAGATTTTAAAAAAGTGATGGGAATAGTAGAAGCAATAGATAACGAAGCATTTGTAACAGTGCATCATAGCCGCCCATATAGGGGATTTATACACGGAAGCCGAAAATAATTTAAAAAAACATAATTTTTTACTTGATTTTTGTTCTTTTATATATTATTTTAGAAGTCCTATTTATAACATAATATGTTATGCGGGAATAGCTCAGTTGGTAGAGCGCAACCTTGCCAAGGTTGATGTCGCGG
>CAZYZX010000011.1:0-141235 GCA_964652025.1 uncultured Melioribacteraceae bacterium | reverse complement strand
TAACATTTAACACACAAAGCGAGGGGTTAAATTTAGCAAGTGGAATGTATATTTATAAGCTAACATCCAATGGTGCAACATTAACTAAAAAGATGTTGTTGCAAAAATAAATGCTAATTTTATAAATTTTAATATTAAATTTAAATCGCAATCAATTTATTTTGATTGCGATTTTTTTTTTATAAATAAATACTTATTTTTGTAGTTCATAGAAAAATTAAAAGAATTAAAATTGATTAAGAAATTAGTACTTCTAATAATATTTATTCCACTTATATTTTTTGCACAAAGCAATCAAAAAGCTATAGATAGCTTAATGCAAAAAACAAAGGGGGCAGATAAACATAATATGATAAATTATTACGTAGAAATAGCTAATTTATATGATAAAGATCCGAATAAAAGAATAGAATTTGCCAAAAAAGCTTTAGCACTATCAGAAAGTTTAGAAAAATTTGATGTTGCTGGACGTGCAAGAGTATTATTAGGGCAAGCTTATTTAGCTAAAACCGAGTTTGATAGTGCTATTACCGTATATCAAAATGGCTTAGAGCATTTTAAATATTATAATGACCCAAAAACAAAGGGGGATATTTACACCGGATTAGGATTAGCCTACGAAAGAAAATATTTGTTCAGCCAAGCTAATGAATTTCATTTTAAAGCACTAGCATTTTATAAAGAAATTAAAGATAAAAAACTTATATCTTACTCCCTTACTAACTTAGGGTTAAATTATTGGAGAACGGGTTATTATAAAGAAGCTGAACAATATTTTGTAGAGGCATTAAAACTTCGCACAGAAATTAATGATAAAAAAGCAATATCTGTTAGCTATAATAATTTAGGCGTATTACACTGGAATTGGGGAAACTACTTTAAGGCGTTAAAATTTTATCTTTCCGCACTAGAGCTTAAGGATCAAGTTAAAGATAGCACAGGTTTAGTTTTAGTACTTAACAATATTGGGATGCTTTATGCCAAATTTGGCGATTTTGATAAAACTAAAGAATATTATTTTAATGGCTTAGAGGTTGCAAAAAAGATTAATTACACTTTTGGAATAGCCTATAGTTACGAAAATATTGGGACATATTATTTAAGCCAAAAACTATATAACGAAGCGGATAACAATTTTCAAAAATCTTTACAGTTATATAAAGAAATTGTTCATAAGGGGGGGATGTGTAATAGTTATAATCATTTGGGTAATCTTAATTATGAATTAGAAAACTTAAATGCTGCTATAAGTTATTATTTGCAGGCTTATCAATTAGCTGCAGAAGCAAGTGATAGAAAAGCCACAATTTTAGCTTTTAATAATTTAGGTAGGGCTTATATTAAAATTAAGGATTATACAAATGCTAAGCTATATTTAAATAAAGCTTTAGATATGATGGTAAAAGAAAGTTTACCAGATTATTTAAGAGATACATACGAGTATTTATCCATTTCGTATGAAAATAGTGGAGATATTAGTAAAGCATTTTATTATCTAAAGTTATCGAAAGAAATTTCTGATAGTTTATACAATAGCGAAAATTTTAGAGTAATTAGCGACTTTAAAGAAAAATATGAAGCCGAAAGGAAAGAAAAGGAGAACGAAGTTTTAAAAGCTAAAGCAGCCATTCAAGCAGCAGAACTAGAAAAGAAAAATTATCTTACAAATTTTATAATTATTGTTCTTGTTTTAATTACAATTGTTTTAGTGTATTTAATTTATGAAAACAAAAGAAAAAATTTACAAAATAAAGAATTATCTTTAGCTATGGAGAGAGCGGAAAAGTTGAATTCTGAACTTATGGAAACTATGGCTAAATTATCAGAATCTGAAAGTACTTTGAAGGAAATAAACGCAACTAAAGATAAATTCTTTTCTATTATTGCTCACGATTTAAGAAATCCGTTTATGAGTATTATTGGATTTTTAGATTTACTATCTAATAATTATTACGAGTATGACGAAAAAGATAAAGTAGAAATGATTAATAGCACAAACTCGTTAGCAGTTAATACTTATAAACTACTAGAAAACTTATTACAGTGGAGTAGGTTACAGACAGAGGGTGTTAAGTTTTATCCAAACAAAATTAATTTAACTAAACTTATAAAATATGTTATAGAGACATTAAAACCTAGTGCATTATTAAAAAACATTAATATATCTTTATTAACTTCAGAAAATATTTATTTAATAGGTGATGAAGAGATGCTTAATACAATTTTTAGAAACTTGATTTCTAACAGTATTAAGTTTACACCGGAAAGAGGATTTGTGGTAACAGAAATATTTAATCGTGAAGAAAAAATAATTGTTACTATTACAGATAGTGGAATAGGTATGGATGCTTCTACTATAGAAAATTTATTTAATATAAGTAAAATAAAAAGTAGAAAGGGGACTAAAGGAGAAAAGGGAACAGGTATTGGGTTGATGTTAGTTCACGAGTTTATAGAAAAGCATAATGGCAAAATATTTGTTGAAAGTACTATTGGCAAAGGGAGTAAGTTTACAATAGAATTTCCAAAAATTGAAATAGTAGAATAAAAAAGACGGAATAAAATCCGTCTTTTTTATATAAATAAATAATATTATTGATTTGCAGCAATTAAATTAAGGGCGCTCCCCGCTTTGAACCATTCTATTTGATTTTTGTTAAAAGTATGGTTAAGCAAAATTTCTTCAGTTGTACCATCTTTATGTTTTATAACTAAAGTAAGCGGTTTCCCTTCAGAAAATTCAGTAAGCCCAATTATGCTAAGTAAATCATCTTCTTTAATTTTATCATAATCATTAGGGTTGGCAAATGTTAAAGGCAACATTCCTTGTTTTTTAAGGTTAGTTTCGTGAATACGTGCAAAGCTTTTAACAATAATAGCTTTACCGCCTAAAAATCTAGGTTCCATAGCAGCATGTTCGCGGCTGCTTCCTTCGCCATAGTTTTCATCGCCAACAACAACCCAACCTATTTTGCGGGCTTTATAATCGCGCGCCACTTCGTGAACAACTTGATACTCGCCAGTAAAGTGATTTTTAACTTTTCCAGCTTCATCTGTAAATGCATTTATTGCACCTAAAAACATGTTGCCGGAAATATTATCTAAGTGACCACGATATTTTAACCAAGGTCCAGCCATAGATATATGATCTGTTGTGCATTTACCTTTAGCTTTTAATAAAAGTGGCATGTCAATAAAATCTTTACCGTCCCATGGTTCAAATTTATCTAATAGCTGTAGTCTATTGCTATTTTTATCAACTATTACTTCTATATCAGAAAATTTATCTGAAGGTGGAATAAATCCTTCGTTATCTTCTAAAAATCCTTTTTGTGGTAACTCATCGCCAAATGGACTACTTAATTTAACTTTTTCCCCATTTTCATTTACTAAGTAGTCAGTTTCTGGGTCAAAAGAAAGGCTACCGGCAATAGCTAAGGCGGTGGTAATTTCTGGGCTAGCAACAAAGGCTAACGTTTCTGGGTTGCCATCATTTCTTTTAGCAAAGTTTCTGTTAAATGATGTAACTATAGTGTTACGTTCACCTGTTTTTGTATCCATTCTTTTCCACATTCCAATGCAAGGACCGCAAGCATTAGCTAAAACTACACCACCTACATCTGTTAAAACTTTTAGTTGTCCATCGCGTTCAATTGTTTTTCTTACCTGTTCGCTACCTGGTGTAATGGTAAACTGTGCTTTTGCTTTTAAGCCTTTTTCTAATGCTTGTTTAGCAATAGAAGCAGCACGGTCTATATCTTCGTAACTACTATTTGTGCAGCTACCAATTAGTCCAACGCTAATTTTATCTGGGTAATTTTTTTCTTTAACTACATTTTTCATTTCACTAACGGGAATAGCAATATCTGGAGAGAAAGGACCATTTAAGTGAGGTTTAAGTTCGCTTAAATTAATTTCTATAACTCTATCAAAGTATTTTTCTGGATTTAAATAAACATCTTCATCTGCTTTAAGCTCATCTGCTATTTCGTTAGCAAGTTTAGCTAAATCTTCACGTTTAGTAGATTTAAGATAATTAGCCATTTTTTCATCGTAAGGGAAAACAGATGTTGTAGCACCAATTTCTGCACCCATATTGCAAATGGTACCTTTGCCAGTGCAGGAAATAGAGCTAGTACCTTCGCCAAAATATTCCACAATGGCACCCGTTCCGCCTTTAACTGTTAAAATGCCCGCAAGTTTAAGAATAACATCTTTAGGACTTGTCCAGCCGCTTAATTTACCGGTAAGTTTAACGCCAATAAGTTTGGGCCATTTAAGTTCCCAAGGCATTCCACTCATAACGTCAACAGCATCTGCGCCACCAACGCCAATTGCAAGCATACCTAAGCCGCCCGCATTGGGTGTATGGCTATCTGTGCCAATCATCATTCCACCAGGGAAAGCGTAATTTTCTAAAACCACTTGGTGAATAATTCCTGCGCCGGGCTTCCAAAAACCTATGCCATATTTTTTAGATACACTTTCTAAAAAATCATACACCTCTTTGTTTTCATCAATAGCTTCTGCTAAGTCGCTTTCTGCACCTACGCGTGCTTGAATTAAGTGGTCGCAATGTACTGTAGAAGGAACGGCAGTTGTTTTTTTGCCGGCGTGCATAAATTGTAATAATGCCATTTGTGCTGTAGCATCTTGCATTGCAACTCTATCGGGTGCTAGTTCTACATAATCCACACCGCGTTTAAATTCTTTTATTTCATTGTCCCATATGTGATTATATAAAACTTTTTCTGCATAGGTTAAGTTTCTACCTAATACACTTCTTGCTTTTTCTACATTTGCCTTAAATGATAAATATTTTTTTTCAATCATTTCTAAATTTGCCGTCATGGTTTCTCCGGTTTTTATTTTTTATAAAAAACGCAAATATTATTTTTTAAGTTCATATATTTCTGTTAGATTTATTAGATGTTAAAAAAGTTAAAAAGATTCCCTACTAAATAGAATTAATTAAATTTTAATATTACAATAATATTTTTTTTAATAAATTACAAGATTATTTTTTAAAAACAAATTATGAAAGAAAAAATAAAAGCTTGGATTGTAACTGCCGATATGGGTTATGGACATCAGCGGGCAGTACACCCATTAAGTGATATTGCTGAAGAGGGGATTATTACAGTAGGGCAAAATGATAACTCCAACCAAGATGAAAAGAAGCTTTGGAAAAAATTACTAGATGGTTACGAAATGTTTTCCCGTGCACGCAGCATTCCTATTATTGGTAAATTTATTTTTGGTATTTTGGATACTTTACTACATATACCATCTTATTATCCTATTAGGGATTTATCGGAAAGCACTATGCAAGTGGAAACATTGCAAAAGTTTATAAAAAATGGTTTATGTAGCGGAATGATGGATAAGATTAAAGATAAAGATTTACCACTTGTAACATCGTTTTACGCACCTGCTATTGCTGCCGATAAAAAAGGGTATAATAAAATTTATTGTATTATTTGTGATGCAGATATTAACCGAGTTTGGGTTGCTAAAAATCCTTGGGATAGCAGAATTAATTATTTTGCCCCATGTGGTAAAGCAGCATCTCGGTTAAAAGCTTATGGTGTACCAGAAGAAAGAATTTTTTTAACAGGTTTTCCGTTAGATAAAAAATTATTAGGTGATGAAAATTTAACAGAATTAAAAAAAGACTTAGCTAGAAGGTTACTTAATTTAGACCCTAAAGAAAGGTTTATGCACTTGTATGGTAAAAGCGTAGAACACTTTTTAGGAATTGATAACTTTAAAGTCAGTAAAAGCAAAAATTTAACAATTATGTATGCAGTTGGTGGTGCAGGTGCACTGAAGGAAATAGGTGGAAAGATTGCAAAAAGTTTAAAGTTAAAAATTCTTACCGGCAAAGTAAAACTTATTTTAGTAGCGGGAATAAGAGAAGAAGTTAAAACCTATTTTGAAAATATAAAAAACAACATTGGATGTAAAAATGATGAAATAGAAATTATTTACGATAAAGATAAATATATTTATTTTGATAAATTTAACGAAGCAATAAAAAGGACAGATATACTATGGACAAAACCAAGCGAGCTCTCTTTTTATTGTGGGTTGGGTTTGCCAATAATAATTGCTCCAGCCATAGGCAGTCAAGAAGTTTTTAACAAAAAATGGCTATTTGAAATAAATGTTGGAATTAAGCAAGAAAATCCCGATTTTACAGATCAATGGCTTTTTGACATGTTAAACTCTGGGCGATTAGCAGAAGCTGCTTGGAATGGATTTCTTAAGTCTAGAAAATTAGGAGTTTTTAAAATTGAAGAGATTTTAAGAACTGGTAAACTTTCCCAAAACGAGTCATTGGTATATAGATAGTAAAGAGAATGTAAATGGAAAATAACAAAACAAAATACATGTTTTTTTATCTTAAAACTGGTGGTGGGCACTACGCCCCCGCAAAAGCAGTAGCAGATTATTTAGAAAAATATTACCCCGACGAAACTAATGTTATTTTGGTCGATGGTCTTAAAGAAGCACCTGAATATAGCAGATTTATTTTAGAGGATGGGTATAGAATTTTACAAAACAACGCAAAATGGTCGTTTGAGCTTTTATATGCTGTAAATAAAATTAAGCCTGTTGCAAGGTATAACAGTACTTTAGTTTCTGGTAGGGTAATACCATACATTAAAAGACAAATTTTACAAGAAAAGCCAGATAAAATTATAATTTTTCATTTCTTTTTAATAAAACCTATTTACGCTATTTTAAAAAAAGAAAAATTAAATATACCTGTTTTAACAGTAGTAACAGACCCTTACAGTGCGCACCCAGTTTGGTTTTTGAATAAAAAACAAAAGTTTGCAGTTTTTAGTGAAAAGGTTAAACAATATGCAATAACCCAAAAAATTAAGCCGGATAGTATTAATGTTTTTAGCTTTATTTTAAGCGAAAGATTTTCTAGCGCTTTTGATATTTCGCAAATTGATAATGTTAAACAAACTTATGGTATTAACAATAAATTAAAAACGGTTTTAATTTTAGGTGGAGGCGATGGAATACCACGCGGTAGGGCAATATTAAAACGCTTATTAAATGCCAATTTAGATGTTAATATAATTATTGTATGTGGCAAAAATAAAAGTCTTTTTAAATATGCAGAAAAACTAAAAACAAGCAAAAACATAAAAAACCTTAGTGTTTATGGATACGTGAACTTTGTTTACGAGTTGTTAAATATATCTGATGTTGTAATTTCTAAATGTGGGGCTTCTACTTTTTATGAAATTTTATTAAGTAAAAAAGTGCCAATTATAACAGATTATATTTGGGAACAGGAAAAAGGGAACGTAGATTTTTTAATTGAAAATGAAATGGGTATTTATCAAAGGAATTTAAGCAAACTGCCAGATATTGTAAAAAAGCTTACACAAGATGAAAACTACTATAATAATTTAGTTTCAAATATAAAAAATGCGAATTTAAAAAATGGATTGAGTGAATTTGCAAATTTTATACGCAAATGTTAAACTTTTTTATTATTTTAAGTATTTACTTAAATATATAATTAAGGTGGATAAGAAATGAGATATACATTAATACTTCTTATAGTTTTATCAAATTTAGTCTACGGTCAGCAATCAGTAACTAAAAATAATGCTGATATTAAATCTGATGTATACATGCAAGGGTTTTATTGGAATTCTCCTCCCGGAGGAATTTGGTATGATAGCTTAAGCAGAATAGCGCCATTATTATCCTCAGCAGGGTTTAGCGGAATATGGTTCCCAAGCCCAGTTAAAGGTGCGGGTGGTGGTTTTTCTATGGGGTATGACCCGTATGACCATTACGATTTTGGTGAGTATTTTCAACAAGGATCTTTGGAAACAAGATTTGGTAGCAGAAGAGAACTAATTAACGCAATAAATGCATTTCATGCAGAAGGAATTGAAGTATACGCAGATGCAGTTATGAACCACGTAAACGGTGGTGAAGAAAAAGCGCCTTACGAGTGTAAACCATATCCATCTTTTCCAGATAGTGCATGGCTAATTTTTAATTACCCATATGGGTCTAAAAGATTCAAAAAAAATCCATCTTATTTTTATCCAAATAGCCAAACATGTGATGTCAATCCTCCATATCACGGAGCAGGTGATCCAATATTTCAATTTGGAGAGTGGTTAGCACACGATAGAAGTTTTGTAAGAGATAGTCTTATTGTATGGGGAAAGTATTTAAAACAAGTGTTAGGTTATGATGGTTTTAGGCTTGATGCAGTAAAAGGAATAGACCCAATGTTTATGGGTGCTTGGATACAAGCTGTTAATAATAATGGGTTTAATGTAGCAGAGTATTATGGTTCTATTAGTGAAATAGGGTATTGGCTTAACCAGACCCAAAATGTTTATGGTGGAAATGTTTCTATGTTCGATTTTCCACTTCGTTTTACTTTGCGCGATATGTGCAACAATACATCCGGCACATTTGATATGCGCACTTTAGATGGTGCTGGTTTAATAAATGCGGGTGTTTCTGGTTTTGATGTTTCAACCTTTGTGGAAAATCATGATGTAGATAGAGTCGGTTGGGATGGCTCGATTGATAATGGACACGACCCAATTATTACTAATAAAGATATGGCTTATGCATATATAATGTTTTCTGAAGGGAGACCAACTGTATTTTATAAAGATTATTTTGATTATGGATTTAGTGGTAAAATAGATACATTAATTTGGATTAGAAAAACATTTATTTATGGTGGAACAACCAAACGAGATGGACTTGCCCCATGGTATTTAGGATTGAACGGAAACCAAACAGATATAGCCAAACATTTATACGTTGCACGCAGAAATGGCGGAAATGGCAAACCGCAAGTATTTTTAGTATTAAATAATCATCCAACACAGTGGCTTGGCGTTTGGGTTAATTCTTCACATCCTAATAAGGTTTTTAGGGATTATACTGGTAGAGCAATTGATAAAACCGCACAATCTGATGGACGTGTTGAACTTTGGGCACCACCACGCAGTTACGCAATTTACGTTCCAGATACTACGCATTTTATTAATCACTCTCCTGTATTACAGAAAATAGATGATAAAATAGCCTATACTGGCTCTGATTTTAGCTTTAAGCCGGTTTTTGCTGATGCCGATAACGATAATTTAACATTTGCTTTATTTAATGCTCCCGCTTGGCTTACTGTTACTAATTCTGGTGTAATTAAAGGTAAACCAACTTTAAATGATATTGGGGTTAGCAATGTTATATTTAAAGTTACAGATAGTAAAAATGCTTTTGCTATAGATACATTTAAGGTTACAGTTTTATTAAATAGAGCTCCAGTTTTTACAAATGTAACCGATACTGTTGCTTATGCTACCAAAAGATTTGAGAGACACTTACACGCAAGTGATTTAGATAATGACACTTTAAAATTCTTTTTTAGCCAAAGACCAAATTGGCTAAATATAGAGTCTCTAAGTGGATTAATAAGTGGTACTCCTGCAGTAGAAGATACTGGATTATTTAATGTGATTGTAAATGTAACAGATAACAAAGGTGCTTTTGATACGTTATCATTTAAAATAAATGTTAAAAAAGCTAGTGATACTTTAATAGCAACTTATGGAAAGCCTAAAATAGATGGAAAAGTTAATGTTGGTGAAGGTGATTGGCTAAGTAGTTGGTTAGTAATAGAAGACCCAAATAACGATAGTTTTTGGAGAACGCCAGACAGCTTAAATAACGAAATTTTTGGAATTTATGCCACATGGGATGCGGATTCCTTATACTTAGGGTTAAGTTACTATATAATGGACAAAAATAACACTTTAATGCTATATATGGATACTAAAAACGGTGGAGTAACAAACTTTAACTCTACAATGGGTTATAATGGAGAGTATCCAAAGAATTTTAGGTTTAGACCGTCTGATGGGATAGACCTATTTACGGCTGCTTATTACTTAACTAAACCAAGTGTATATAGAATAAATGGAAATAGTGCGGTTAATATTTCAAGCAAAATAAAATCTGCACGGGGACCTAACGGATACGATAGTGAAACAGCCATAGCATGGAATGATATTTATGAATTAGGAGCGGGAAAAGTTCCGCCTTATGCAGAAATTAAAATGGTTGCAGTAGTTGCAGGTGGCTTTAATTGGGGAGGTGGAGATTCAGCTCCAAACAATCCAGATGTTGATGGTAATGCCGGACCAGATAGCTTAATAAATCTTTCTAAAATTAGTTTTGATTTAAATGGAGATGGAATACCAGACCCAACAATTTTTATTTCTGAAGTAAAAGAAAATAATAATAGTGCAATACCACATAATTTTGTGTTATTGCCAAATTATCCAAATCCATTTAATCCATCAACAAATATTGCATTTGCATTGCCTAAAGCTGCTAAAGTAAAACTAATTGTTTATGATATGCTAGGGCGCGAAGTAGCAAAATTAGTAGATGATTATTTAAGTGAAGGCTATTACACAGTAAAATTTAATGCAGAAAATTTAGCAAGCGGAATGTATTTATATACTTTAAAGGCGGATAATAATTTTGCAGTTAGGAAAATGTTATTACTTAAATAACATTAAAATTCGTTAGCAATACCAAAGTGGATAAACCCTTCGTTCAAATTACCTCCACTTGGTATTGCATAACTTACTTTAAGCATGCCAATCCCAGTTTCTAAACTTATACCAAAACCGTACCCATATTTGCTAAAGGTTTGCTTTTCAGTTTTTGTAACTTCATTTTCCTTACGTAAAATATACCCATAATCAAAAAACAGAAAGGCATAAGAGCGCCTTGTAAGTAATGATCTAAATTCTATATTAGACCATAAAATGCTATTGCCTAAAAATTGTTTTTCTCTATATCCGCGTAAGGTGTTATTGCCACCTAATTCGTATAAATCACTAACTTCTATTGCGTCTCCTTTTATTTGCCTACCATGTAAAGAAAAAGCTGCAATTTGGCGGTAAAGCGGTTCCAAATAAAATTCAAAATCAGTTTCGTATTTTTGAAGTTCGATTTTTGTTTTAGTTGCAGGAGTAATATACTTTAATGGACCGTTAATTTTCTTTTTACCAAATTTATAGCCAACATTAAAATATATACCTTTACGTGGGGCATAAAAATCATCTTTAGTATCTGCTATTAAATTAAAACCAGTTGAAATTGTATTAGAATTATAAACACTAAATTTAGAATATAAATTTTCTGTGGGTATAGTTGTTGCTAAAGAAATTGTTACCATTGCGGAAATATCTTTAGTTGCTAAATATTCCAAAGCAGCGCTATAGGATCGAGTTACATAAGTTGTATCTTGCTTTTTTTGGTAAAGATTAAAGTTTATATTTATAGGATAATCTAATAAGTAAGGTTCCAAATACCTTAAGTCTAATTCTTGGCTAAACCTATTTATTTGCTGCCATTTAAAGTAAAGACCACGCCCAGTGCCTAAAATGTTACGTAAATTTATATTTATAAATCCAACAAAGTAACCTTTTTCTTTATCACTGTTTGCTGGTACGTAGCCTAAAACTCCATCAAAGTTATTTGTTTCTGTTTCTGTTACAGATATTTTAAGAATTCCTTTTCCGCTTTTGTTAACATAATATTCTGGAGTTTTTACGGGTTCAAAAAATCGTAAACGATTTAATCTAGAAGGAATTAAATTTATTTTTTGTTGATTATATGGCTCTCCTTTTTCAATATCCAATGTTCTTAATATTACGTAATCTTTTGTTTTTGTGTTGCCATCTATTTTTATGCTATCTATTATGCTTTTATCGTTTTTGTTAAACTTTAAATAAATTGTTGCTAAGTTTATATTATTAATGCTATCTGTTACTAAAGTTACACTATTTACTGTAATTGAAGAAAAAGGGTGTCCAAAGTTTTCAAATTCTTGTAAAATTTCTTCAAAAGCAGGATTAATTACACTTTTATTAAGCTCTAGGTCAATTAAAAAAGCAAGTTTTTCATTAATATCAACACTATCTATTTGGGGTAATCCATCAAAATAAAATTTATTAATTATAGTTTTAAAACCTTCGTTAAGATATATAAAAATTTCTGCTTTAGTGCTATCGTTAAATAATTTTACAAAAGCAGAATCAAAACTAAAAGTGTAATAACTATTAGCTAATAAATATTCAGCTATACTTTTTTTAAGAGTATCTAATGTGTTATTTTCTAAAGTTTTATTTATAAACTTATTAGTAACAGGTAAAAAAAAATCTTTATTAAGTTTTTTAGAAAAAACATTAATAGAAGAAGTTTGTTGAGAAAAAATAGAAGAGGAAAAAAGGAATAATAAGATTAAAGTAAATTTAAATAGTCGGTCTGTCATCTATTAATTTCATTTTTTTGCCAACAGTTTCTATATTAACCTTATTAATAAAAGGTTCAAAACTTTGGTAATCGAAATTGCATGTTTCTAAAACTGATGCATTATGTGCACCTAATGCTGCGCCAATTTTAACAAACTCATCAAAAACTAAATCTTTTTCTAAACCATAAACTACACCTGCAACAAAAGCATCTCCGCTACCGGTTGGGTCTACTTCGTTTATATCAGGAGGATTAATTTTGTAATGAAAATTAAATTTTGAAGCGTAAATTGGATTTTTACCATTGGTAATAAAAGCTAATTTTATTCCTTTACTATAAAGGTAATTAAGCGTATTAATATAATCTGCTTCGGTATCAAATTTTAAATTTAAGGATTGAGCAAGCTCGTTAGCGTTATTATGAATTACTGTAGGAGCAGAGTTAATGCAAGATTCTAAATGGTCGCCATAGGTGTCTAAAACCGATATTTTATCGTATTTGTTCGCTAATTCAATTCCATATGGAAAGATAAAATCAGTTTCTTTGCAGGGTGAGCTACCAGAAAAAACCACAATAGAGCAATTCATTATCATTTTTTCTAATTTATCTGCAAAGTCTTTTGCTTCCTTTTCTGTAATTAAACTGTTTGGTGGAAAAAAAGTAGTTACAGAGTTATTAGAAGAATCGATTGTAACTGTTGCTTCCCTAGTATCAGATTTGCAAGAAACTGCGTAAAAATTAATGTTTTCTTCGGTTAAAATTTTGCGTAATTCCTTACCAGCTTGCCCACCCAAAAATGTTATTGCCTGATTATTAATATTTAGTTTATTTAGTTGGCGGCTAACATTTATACCTTTACCACCAGATTTTAATTCTTGTTTAAAACTTCTATTATTAGAATTTAATTTAATAGAATTAAAATATAATCGTTTTTCTAATAAGGGATTAATTGTTACAGTTAAAATCATAAATTTTCAAAGTATTAAAATTATTGTCTATATCTAAACCAATCACCAAAAACTCTATTAGCAAGCCTATACTCACCAAAGCCGGTTTCATCAACAAAAACAAAGCTACGATTTAGGGTGTAGTATTCCCAAATTTCATAAGGTTTGCTGTCATATTCAAATGGGTGACGCTCTACATTATTAGGGGGACCTAAAAGAATATAAACCATTCCCATGTCGGTTTTCCAACCTTCTGTGTAGGTTTTAAACTTTTCGTTAGAAAAAGCTATACGACGGTAATACTCGTTAAATACTTCATTTTCTATAGTATTAGGTGTAGGGTCTTTAGCCTTCCAAAAAGCTTTAAATCTATTAAGTTTTTCTTCGTAAGTAGCCCCATCTTCAATAAAACTTTGCTCGCCGGAAGATGCAATATATACTAATTGGGCTATTGCTTTATCTAAATCTGTAATTGAAGCAGGAAATCCCGGTATACCGGAAAATACCCTCTTAATCATGCTTTTGCTAATTTTTCTATCGTTATCATTAAGCTTTAATACTATAACATATTCACCCAGTGCAAGGTTTAAATTTTTAAGATTTTTAAATATTCTATTCTTATCTTTTACTAATTTTAATGTATCTGTTTCGGTAAAAACTTCGTTTTGCTTTTTATCTAAAATAGAGTAATTAGCAGTAACAGTGCAATTAGTATCACTAAAAATATCGTAAAATAAGGTTAGCACGCTATCAGTACCGGCAATACGTCTGGAAACATTTGGAACGACTTTATTATCAACCATACCGTTAACCAAAATGATATCACTTACATTAAGTTTATCGTTAAAATCTGTAACGTTTATGTTAGCTTCGGTTAAACCATTTTTATTGGAACCTTTATCAATTATTTCACACCTTAAAACGTATTTACCGGGGGATAAATTAAAAGTTGCATAAAAGTATTTAAAGTTATCCTTGGAAAGATATTCGTCTGAATTATTGGCTACAGCTTCTTGATTCCACAATTTTTCTGCAAAAACGGTTTTTTTATCTTGGTCAGAAAAAATTATTGAGATACTAAATTTAGATTTAAAAACATCACCATCTTTAATAAATTTAAGTGTATTATAAGGTATTTGTAAAAATACGTCAACTTTGGTTTTACCTGGTTCGGTAGATTTATAATTAGCCACATCTAAATAGAAACCCGGGTTAAAGGAATAAGGACTTTCTTTAGATGAATTTTCTACTTGAGCGAATACCGATTGCTCTAAAAGAAATATTATTATTAAAATTAAAAACTTTTTCATTTTAACTCCGGGGTAACTATTTCCGCAAATAGGTCAAATTCCGAACAATCGGTAACCTGAACATCATAAAAATTACCAATTTTTAGTTTTTTCTTCCCTTTTTTAATTAAAACTTCACAATCAACTTCAGGAACGTCTTTACTGCTGCGTGCAATATAAAAATCTTCCTCTTCGGTATCAATAATCACTTTAATTTTTTTACCTACTAAAGTTAAATTTTTTTGATATGAAATTTGTTCCTGAATTTGCATTATTTTATTTTTTCGTTCTAATTTTTCTTTGGTAGAAATTTTATCACCAAGTAGGAATGCAACGGTATTATCTTCAACAGAGTAATCAAAAACTCCAAGTCTATCGAACTTAAAGTTTTCTATAAAATCTAACAACTCTAAAAAACGCTCTTCTGTTTCGTTTGGATAACCAACAATAAAAGTTGTTCGTAAAGTAATATCGGGTATTCTTTCCCGCAATGTATTTAATAGCTCAATAGTTCTTCTTTTAGTAATACCGCGGCGCATAGATTTAAGCACTTCATCGTTTATATGCTGCAAAGGCATATCTAAATATTTGCAAATTTTAGGATTATTTGCAATTTCATCAATTAAGTCATCTGGAAAATGGGAAGGGTAAGCATACAAAAGTTTTATCCATTCAATACCTTCTATTTTGCTAAGTTTATTAAGCAACTCTGCAAGGTTACGTTTGCCGTAAATATCTTTACCGTAGTCTGTTGTATCTTGTCCTATAATTAAAAGCTCTTTAACACCTTTTTTAGCCAAAGATTTAGCTTCTGATAATAAACTTTCCATTGACCTGCTAACATGTTTACCGCGCATTAAAGGAATGGCGCAAAACGAGCAAGGATTATCACACCCTTCGGAAATTTTTAAATAAGCGTAATGTTTGGGGGTTAATAGTTCTCTTTCGCCAAGTAATTCAGTTTTAAAGTCTAATTTAAGTTCATCTAATATTTTATCATATTCTTCGGATCCAAAAAATGCATCTACTTCGGGTATCTCTTCTTCAAGCTCTGCTTTATATCTAACTGGTAAGCAACCAGCGGCAATTACTTTTTTAACTTTTCCATCTTTTTTTAGTTCAACCCCTTCTAATATTGCATCAATGGATTCTTCTTTAGCGTCTTTTATAAATCCACATGTATTTATAATTAAATAATCCGCTTCTTCGGGATTATCTACTAATTCCATTTTGTTTAATTTAAGTTGATTAATTAATCTTTCAGAATCAACCGTATTTTTAGAACAACCTAAAGTTACAACCGAAACTTTTGCCATTAAGTCCTTTCTTTTTTAATTAAATTAACATTAAAAACTAATTATACGTTTCAATTTGGATTATTACAAAGAAGAAAAATATTTTAAGTAAATATAAATTATTGGAGCAGTAAAAAGTAAAGAATCGAATCTATCAAAAATGCCACCATGTCCTGGAATAATAGAAGACGAATCTTTAACAGAGCAATCGCGCTTAATTAAGCTTTCTATCAAGTCTCCAACCTGTCCTGCAGAGCCTGTAATAATACCAATAACAATAGCATCTTGCCAACTTAAGAAATCGACTAAAAAAGATTTTAGTGCAATAATTGTAATAATTGAAAAAACAAATCCAGCAATTGCGCCTTCCCAACTTTTATTAGGGCTTACCCTTTTAAAAAGTTTATGCTTACCTAATGGGGTGCCAATAAAAAAAGCTGCTGAATCGCAAACCCAAATTGTAATTAATATACTAATAATTATTAATCCGCCTCTATCGTAAATAAAATTGTTATAGTTGTAAAACTCTCTTATTTTGATTAGAGAGGAGGAAAACAAGCCAATATAAAATATGCCTATTAAAGTAGTGCCAGTGTTAAAAACAGCAGAGTTGTGATTTCGGAATAGTTCTGTTAATAATAATATTAATACAGAACCATAGACAATTGTTTCAAACTCAGCAAAATTTTTATAAGCGTTAATAGATATAAAAATAATTGCCGCAGCACCAACAATAAAGTTAGCATAAGCAGCTTTTTTTTGAGACATCTTATAAAACTCGTAATATGCTGTTACGCCAATAAATGTGGCAAAAAGCAAAAAAGGAATTCTACCGTAATAGCATAAAAAAAGTATTATGGGTATCGCAGCAATAGAAACGATAATTCTTGTTAATGTGTTGTTCTTCATTTATTCTTCCGTAAATTCTCCTTCTTCATCCTTTTTTGAATTAATATCGTTAATGATATCTAAAGCATCATTAGCGTCTGTTTTTTTTACTAAAAGTTTAATAATAGATAAATCACCAGTGGCTGGGAAGCTGCTATCTTTTTGTGAAAGCAACAAAACTTCTATATTAGCGCTTTCTAAATTAGTTTTAAGCATTTCTGCTTCGTATTCTTCACCGCAGGTGTATACAATTACCCAATCTTTAGGATTTAATAGATGTCCCTCAAATTCTTCTTCAGTAATTAGCTTTTCGTTGCAGTCTGGGCATATTTCTATCCCGTCTACATATTCGTATTCGCAATTTGGGCAAATCATACTTCCTCCTTTTTAATTTGTTTGTTGTAATTAATTATAAATTTAAATACAAATAAAAATAAAATTACTAAAACTACAAATGAAGATATATCAAAAGTAACATTATTAGATAAAGATGTTTGCTTATTAATATCAGAAATATCGAACACATTCATAACAAAGATTGAAAAAAAGTTATTACTAAAGTGTAAGATAATTGAAATTAAAATTGAATCTGTAATATAAACTGCAAAACCAAAATACATACTAAGCAAAATAAGAGGAATTAAACCATATGGGTTAAAGTGGAAAATGCTAAAGATAAATGAGGAAAGAAAAATAGCCCAAAATGCTTTAAATTTTAATTCAAAACTTTTTTGAACAAGTCCTCTAAATAAAAATTCCTCACAAATTGCAGGGGTTAGTGCGGCAAAAATAACAATGCCAAAAAATTCTAACAGATTGTGGGAAATCATTACTTTATTATAAACGCTATCTAAGTTTTCATTAATTGTATCTAAAAATTTTTTAACTGAATTAAAAGTTGCGTTTTTTGCACTTAAATAATCTATAAAAATATTTTGAAAAGACATTAAGTATTGCAATATAGGCGTTAGAAGTATAAAACCAAGAATAATAAGAAGACTTAAACGAAAATTAGGTTTTCTAGCTCGTAAAATATCGGTAATGTTTGGGTAAACAAATTTTGTAATTAATAAAGTGGGGAATAACATAAACAAGATTTGCCCATCAATAGTTAAAAACCTAAACATTATAATTTCGTAAGATGAAAATTTATCTATTTGTAGGCTATTTAATCCAAAAATTAATAAATAGATTGCAGAACCTGCAAATTGATAAATAAAAAAGATTAGCACAGATGCTGCTAAGCCAGTAAAAACTGGTGGTAATTTTGGTTGTGGGTTATCTTCTTTGTAATTGGGTATATTTATCATATAAGTAATTATTTTAATTTACAAAAATAGTAAATAATATTTAAAGTTAAATATACTAAAATTATTACTTAAATCAACTTTATTTAGGATATTAATAAAATAAATGTATTTTTGTGATACAAAACATTTATTATTAAAATAAATTTTGAAAAATTCGATAATAATTTAGTAATAAATAAAGGTATAACATGAGTTTTAATAATTGGGATCCTACCCAAGGGGATTTTAAAAAGTATAATGCATCGCAAGACCGTAAAGTTATAAATAAAAAGTTCAAAACAACAAAATATATTAGATTAATTCTATTACTTATTATTTTAGTCTTGTTATTTTTATCATTTTATCATTTTTAAGGAAAAATTAATGAGAATTTGGAAAATATTCATTTTATTATTTTTGGTATTTGTGGTAGAAAAAGCTGAAGGACAAGGAAATGTGAGTGCTAATTTTGGAGCTGATTTGGTAAGTCGTTACATTTGGCGAGGAATGGATTTAGGTGGTGTTCCTTCTACTCCTCAATTTCAACCTTATTTAAACTTAGATTTTGGTTTATCTGGGTATAGCACTTTAACACTTGGTGCTTGGGGGTCTTATGGATTTACGGGTAGTTATAGTGAAAGCGATTTATCTGTTAAATATGCTTATAAACAAGAGAATTTTGGTACAATTTCATTTTCGGTTATTGATTTTTATTTCCCTTACGAAGGGCTCAGTTTTTTTAATTATAATAACGATGGTACCGGCTCTCATGTAATAGAAGCTGATTTAGCTTATGATGGCGATGCAGAATTTCCTATTCATTTACTTGTTGCAAGTAACTTAGTTAATCGTGTAGAAGGGGATAAAACATTATATGCCGAAATTGGCTATACTGTTAAATTAAACGATTATGACCTTTATTTTGTTGCTGGTGGTGCACAAGGTAAAAGTTCTTGGAACCAAGTGAATGACGATACTTTTGCAATTACTAATTTGGGAATTACTGCTGCAAAGAATCTTTCAATTTCTAATAGTTATAATATTCCTGTTGCGATTAGTTATATAATTAATCCGCATCAAAAAATATCTTATATTTTTGTTAAGGCTACATTGTTTTAATTAATAGTTGGGGAATATTTATTTATTCCTCACTACTTGTTTTGGTTTGCCAAACTAATTTATTATCATACCAAATTTCTTTTACATTTATAATTTTACGCACAGAGTTACAAATAAAAATTTTATCTGCGCTTAATAGCTCTTGGTATGATATTTCTTTCTCTTCTATCTGTTTGTTTTTATTTAACAAATAGCTTCTATAAATTCCGTTTAATATGCCCGAGCTAATTGTGGGGGTAAATATTTTGCCATTAAGCTCAATAAATATATTTGTAAACGAGCCTTCTGTTACGTTATTATTTTCGTTTATGAATAATACTTCATCAAATCCTTCTTTTTTGTATTTACTCAGTTCTTTATCGTAAAGTGCACGTAATGTTGTTTTAAAGTACAAAAATTTATTGTTTGGTTCTGTTTTTGTTTTGCTAATAGCTACTTTGTAATAATTTTTATTTGGTAAAAGTTTTTGGGATTCTAACTTAATACCACCCCATTTGTTTAGTGTAATTTTCAGTTTATAAGAATTATTATCAAGGGAATTAATATAACTTTTTAATTTGAATAGAATTTCTTTTTTGTTAAAAGAAAACATGAAATAATTTGCGGCATTTTTAAGTCTTTCTAAATGTTCGTTTAGTAAAAATGGTTTATTATTTGTAACCAAAATCGATTCAAATAACTCGAAATAATAAAAATTATTAAGTAAAAATTTTGCCTTTAAAAGTACTTCTTTAAATTCATTTTCAGCAATACCATCCCAAACAATTCCACTACCAACCCCCATAGTGCCCGTAAAAGCATTTTTATCTATTATTAAAGTTCTAATAGCTACATTAAAGACAGTAAATTTATTTGTAATAAAGCCAATTGCTCCTGTGTATAATCCTCTTTCTTCTTGTTCTAATTCCTTAATTATTTTCATCGTTTTTATTTTAGGAGCACCAGTAATTGAACCACAGGGGAAAAGACATTTTAATATCTCTGAAAATTTGTTTTGTAATAATTCTCCTTTTATTATGCTAATCATTTGGAATAAAGTTTCGTATTTTTCAACTTTAAATAACTGTTTAACTTTAACGCTCCCAGTTTTGCATATTTTACCAATATCATTACGCATTAAATCCACAATCATTAAGTTTTCTGCTTTCTCTTTTTCGCTATTTTTTAATGATTTTTTGTTTTTCTTATCTTCATTTAAGTTGCAGCCTCTTTTTATTGTGCCTTTCATTGGCGCAACTGTTATTGTGTTGTTTTTTATCTTAAAAAATAACTCGGGGGAAAATGATATTATGATTTTATTATTAATATTAATAATTGCTGCGTATTTGGCAGATTGTGAGAATAGCAGTGAAAAAAACAATTGTTGAATGCTTGTATTAAGTTTAAAGCTTGTTTTTAGTGTAAAATTTACTTGATATGTGTTTCCAGATTCTATTTCTGCTTTTATTTTTTTAATTTTTTGAGCATATTGATTGTTATTACTATTAATTGTAAAGTTTTTAACTAACTTTAAATGCTTTTTGGTATAAGTGTAATTAAAATTAATATTTTTAGTTTTAATTGTTATTACATCATTTTTATCAAAAAAAGCAAAAACACCTAAGTTACTATTGGTGGATAAATATTCATTTAAAGTTGGTTCTACAATGTATCCTAATTCGTAATTTAATAATGCATAGCTAAATTGATTAGTAAGCTTTTCATCTATTAAATTAAATTGTTTGCTAAAGCTACTATTGGAATTAATATGTACTATTTGATTAGGATTTGTAAATAAATAGCACTTAGCTTTTTTGTAAATAGGTGGAGTATAAAAAAAAGCGCTTCCGTTATTACTTAATACAAAATCAATAATATCTGTTAAATTTTCTTGTTTCACTATGTTTTACATATATTATTATTTAACTAATAGCATTTTATTAGTTTTAGAATATTTATTGTTGTAAACCATTTGATAATAATAAACACCACTGGCTAAATTGCTTGCGTTAAAATTGATTTTATAGCTACCTGCTTCAAAATTATCATTTGTTAGCACTTTAATGGTTTCTCCAACAGAATTAAAAACAGTAATTTTAACATTTCCTTCTTTTGGTATATAAAACTCAATAGTAGTGCTTGGATTAAATGGATTTGGATAATTTTGACTAAGTTTAAACATGTTAGGATTTAGAGAATAGCTGTTTTCTATATTGCTTAAAAATTGTGCTAAGTTTAATTTATACATTCCCCTGCCATGTGTGCCAACAACAAGGGTACTAGTTTCAGTGTTAATTTTCATATCATTAATAGGTACAATAGGTAATCCTGTGCTTAAAAGCTCCCAAGTTTCGCCTTTATTATAACTTATAAAAGCGCCAATATCGCTACCTAAGCATAGTATATTAGTATTGTTAGGATAAACAGCAAAAGCGTTAACGGGGGCATCAGGAAGATTAGAGCTAATATCTATCCAGCTAGTGCCTGCATCGGTACTTTTAAAAACGTGTGGTTGTGGGTCTTTCCACTTTAAGCCCGAAAAAGTTGCGTAAACGGTATTTTCATCAGTAGGGTCAACGGTTAATCTTGTTACCCAACGTTTTGGTAAATTGTTAGAAATTTTTACCCAATTAGTGCCATTGTTTTTGCTTACCCAAATGTAGCTATCATCTGTACCGGCATAAATATAATTTGTATTACTTGGTGCAACTGCAATTGTAGTAACAGTGCCAAAGCGAGGGCTATAAAATCCGCTTGTTAATTTAGGACTTATAGCTGTCCAAGAAGCAGCTCTATTTGTAGTTCTATAAACTCTATCTGTACCATAATATAAAATATTTGGGTTAACGGGGTCAATTACTACTGGTGTAGACCAATTTTTAGGTTCACTGCTATTAATACCACTTAAAGCAGACATAAAAGTATAACCACCATCTGTAGATTTTGCTAAATTGCCCCATTGGGATTCTGCATATATAATATTATTGTTAGTATAATCTACAATAACATACATGCCATCGCCACCTAAAATAGATTGCCAATCGTTTAATGCGCCCGTTAATGTTCTAATGGTGTTATTATCTTGTGTACCGCCGTAAAGCCTTTGTGGGTTTAAAGCGTCAATCCATATCTCGTAAAATTGGGTTATAGGAAGCATTGCGCGGTTTCCCCAAGTTACACCACCATCGGTAGATATATTAATACCGCCATCATTTCCTTCTATAAGATAATTAGGATTGTTAGGATGAAAAGCTAAAGCGTGGTGATCTACGTGTAGCTCATCTGGTCCACTATAACCATATATAATTGGGAATGTATTACCGCCATCAGTAGAACGCATAAAGGAAACATCTAAAACATAAATTTTGTTATGGTCTTCTGGGTTAATTCTAACTTGACCAAAATACCAAGAAAAATTGCTTACACCGGCAGCAATTTCATTATCTATATCAACATTAATCCAATTATTACCAAAGTTAGTAGTTTTATATAATCCAATATAGTTATAGCCATCGTTAATAACTGAATAAACTAAATTAGGTTGTGTTTTAGAATAAGCTAAACCAATTCTGCCAACATTTTGTGTGTTAGAATTAGGAAGACCACTTAATAATTTTACCCAAGATGCACCACCATCAGTAGACCTATAAATGCCGCTTGTAGGACCGTAAAGGTGAGCGTAACCGGGTGTTCGGACGCGCTCCCACATAGCAGCAAGCATTAGATTACTATTAGAAGGATTAAACATAACATCAATGCAGCCAGTAGAATCGCTTACAAAAAGTGATTTTTCCCATGTAGCGCCAGCGTCACTACTGTAATATAATCCGCGTTCGTTATTTGGTGCAAAATAACTACCAACAGCAGCAACAAAAACTCTATTTGTATTTTGTGGGTCAATTATTATTCTGCCAATAGATGCCGTTTTTTCTAAACCAATACAATTCCAAGTTACACCAGCATCAGTTGATTTATAAACACCAGCACCAGGAAAGTTATTATGTCCTCCATTAGCTTCACCGGTTCCAACATAAATTATATTTGGATTAACAGGATCTACACAAATATCGCCAATTGATAAAGTTGCGGCGTCATCAAAAATTGGAAACCAAGATAAACCAGTATCTGTAGATTTAAATACGCCACCAGTTGCAGCGCCCGCATAAACAATATTTGGCTCTATTGGATTAAACTCGATATCTACAACACGACCTCCAATGTTAATAGGTCCTGCAAATTGCCAACTAGTTAAATTGCTGTTTTTATAAAATCTATTTTGGCTTTCTTTTAACGCATTAACTTGTTTTAAGGCTATTGAATAAGCATCTAAATCCGCAGTAAAATATGGGAATGTTCTTTGCAAAAAAGACCACTCGCTAGGTGCCAAGTTTGGACCTTTCTCTTTTTTGTCTTTTACATCTGTAGTAAAGTTTAAAAATAAGCATACTAAAAATATGCTTATTATAGCAAAAATTATTAATGCTTTTTTCATATAAAAACCCAATTATAATTTTTTAAATTATATAATTAATTTGATAGTTGCAAAGTAAAAATTATTAAACTATTTTTTAATTATTAAGCGTTTAATAAATATAAGTTATCCCAAATTAATATCCTTGTTAAAAAGGTAAAAATAAGTTAATTTTGTAAGTTTAATAACAAAAGGTAAATATGTTTAAAAAAATTAAAAAATTTATTGAAGGTAACGAAGAACCAGATATAAACTTAGCCGAAGATATTAAAAAGCGAAACAGAAATTTTGTAATAGCCTTTACTATTATTTCTTTTATTGTATTTAATTTAATTATGTATTTTTTAATTAAGGTTTAATTTAAAGAAAGAAATTAATAAATGACAAATAAAGTATATATAGAAACATACGGCTGTCAGATGAATGTGGCTGATAGCGAACTTGTTATGGGGATTTTAAAGGACAAAGGGTATGATATTACCACTAAGCCCGATGAAGCTAACGTAATTTTGCTTAATACATGTAGCGTAAGAGATAATGCAGAGCAACGCATTTATGGTAGACTTGGTAATTTAAAAACGTACCGCGCCACTCAACCAAATCTTGTTATTGGTATTTTAGGTTGTATGGCAGAACGCTTACGTAAAGACTTAATAGAAGATACAAAAATAGTAGATTTAGTTGTTGGTCCAGATGAATATCGAAAACTTCCACAGTTTATAGATGAAGCTTTTGCAGGTGAAAAAGGAATAGGCGTAAAACTTTCTAGAACCGAAACGTATGAAGATATAACACCGTATAGAGAGGATGGACTTTCTGCGTGGATATCTGTAATGCGTGGATGCGATAAATTTTGCTCGTTCTGTGTTGTCCCTTTTACTAGGGGAAGAGAAAGAAGCCGCTCGTTGGTTTCAATTGTGGAAGAAATAAAACAATTATCTGCTAGAAATTTTAAAGAAGTTACATTACTTGGGCAAAATGTTAACTCCTATAACGATAATGGAAAAGATTTTGCAGACTTATTAGAAGCTTGTGCAGAAGTAGATAGGTCTATTAGAATTAGATTTACTACATCTCACCCACAAGATTTATCTGATAAGCTTATTGACACAATTGCAGCACATGATAATATTTGTAACTATATTCATTTACCAGTACAAAGTGGAAGTAATAGAATATTAGAATTAATGAATCGCTCTTATACTATTGAGCATTATTTAAATATAATAGAAAAGGCAAAACGGAAAATTAAAAATGTTAGTTTTTCTACAGATATAATTTGTGGATTTCCAACTGAAACAGAAGAAGACCATCAAGCAACTTTAGATATATTGAAAAAAGTTAGGTATGATGGTGCTTACATGTTTAATTATTCCCCTCGTGAAGGTACAAAAGCATATAAAATGAAAGATGATGTGCCACCAGAAGTTAAATCCCGTAGATTAACTGAGATAATAGATTTACAGCAAAAAATCTCGGCAGAAATAAATGCTGAAATGATTGGTAAAGAAGAAGTTGTTTTAGTAGAAGGATACAGCAAAAAATCTGATAAATTTTGGGCTGGTAGAACAGACGGTAATAAGGTAACAATATTTCCAGTTGTTGATAATGTAAAAGTTGGTGATTATGTTAAAGTTAAAATTACACGTTCTACTAGTGGAACTTTATTTGGTGAATTTGTAGATTTAGTAAATCCTTTTAATTCTAAATCTTTAACGGCTTAAGCTATGAATAAAATATTAGTTTTAATAGTTTTTTTGTTTAGCATTAATCTTTTTTCTCAAGAGCTAGACATTACAGAGCAGTTAAAACAAATTAAAAATGGTGAAATAGAAAAAGCGAAAAAAAGTTTAGTAGAATTAAAACAGACTGATCCAGAAAACCCATCTGTTATCTTTTTAGATGCATTATTAACAAAAGATGGGGATTTAGCCCTTTCAAGATATACCACAATTATAAATAAATACCCAAATTTTACTTATGCAGATGCTTGTGTTTATTGCGTTTTCTCTTATCACTATGCATTGGGTAATTATAAAAAGGCAGAAGACTATTTAACTAAGTTAAAAACCGAGTATCCAAATTCTAAATATATACAAAATGCGGATAGGAATTTAGATGTTAAACAAGAAAAAGAACTTGTAATAAATAAAACCGAAACAAGCAGCAAGAAAGAAGTTGTTGAAGCTGTAAGATATACCATTCAGACAGGTGCTTTTATAGACGTAAATAAAGCTAAAGATTTAGAAAGCAAACTTTTTAAGCAAGGCTTTAAATCTAAAATTAAAGAAAAAAATGTTGCTGGTACAATTTTTAACATTGTTACAGTTGGGGAATATAAAACAAAAGAAGAAGCCTTGCCCGAACTTGAAAAAATAAATAAGTTGTTTAATCTTGACAGCAGGGTTGTTGAAATTACAAAATAATTAAATATGAATATTACCTTTTTAGGTACTAGTAGCGGTTTAACAGAATTAAACAGGTTTTATACAAACCTATTATTGCAATGCAATAATTATGATTTATTAATAGATTGCGGTGAAGGGATAAGCAAGCAATTAATTAAACTAAATTACTCGTTTACTGATAATATAGATGACATAATAATTACGCACTTCCACTCAGATCACCTTTCCGGTTTACCAAGTCTTTTAACAAACATGAAGCTTTATAAAAGGGTAAAACCTTTAACTATATATGTTTACTATAAATTTATTGATGTTTTTAACAATTTATTAAATACGTTTCTCCTTTTTCCAAGTAAATTTCCATTTAGTCTTAACATTTTTCCAATTAAAGAAAAGGATGTTTTTACAATTAAAGAAAATTTATCATTTACTGCTAAAATAAATTCGCACGTATCTAATAAAGATTATGAAACCTATTATAAAGAAGAAATAAAGCCGGTATCGTTAAGCTTAATGTTTAATACAAAAGCAAATAGTTTTATCTATACTTCTGATATAGGCAATGCAACAGATTTGCATTTGTTTGAAGGTAGTAAGGTTAGCCATCTTATAACTGAATGTAGCCACATTGGATTAGATGATATAATTAATTTATTAGAGATAAATAAAAACAGAAAAATAATCTTAGTTCATTATGAATTAAATAAATTGAGTGAAATATTCGATAATATATATTTAAACAATTTTATTAAGGAAAAAAGGCTAAAAATAGCTAAAGATGGAGATAAAATAAAGCTTTAGTAAATTAAAAAAATAAAGCTTACATTTAAAATTTAATTTGTAAAAATATGACAAGAGACGAAGTAAAAGCAAAATTAGGAATTATTGGAAAATCTAAAGAGATAAATGATTTAGTAGATATAGTATTGCAAATATCACAATCTGATATATCGGTTTTAATACAGGGAGAAAGTGGAGTTGGTAAAGAAGTTTTTGCAAAGGCAATACATTACACAAGCAAAAGACGCGATAAAAAATTAATTAGTGTTAATTGTGGTGCAATTCCAGAAAGTTTATTAGAAAGCGAATTGTTCGGACATAAAAAAGGTTCTTTTACCGGTGCTTATGATGATAGAAAAGGATATTTTGAAATTGCCGATGGCGGAACACTTTTTTTAGATGAAATTGCAGAAATGCCTTTAACCACCCAAGTTAAATTACTAAGGGTATTAGAAACAAAAGAGTTTATGCGAATTGGCAGCGAAAATATTACTAAAGTGGATGTTAGAATAATAGCAGCTGCAAACAAGGATTTGCATAAAGAAGTTGAGGCAAAAAAATTTAGAAGTGATTTATTTTTTAGATTAAAGGCAGTTACCTTATATATACCTGCTTTAAGGCAACGGAAAGAGGATATACCAATTTTAGCCAAGCATTTTTTAAAAAACTATGCGGTTAGTAATGGAATTAAAGAACCTGAATTAACAATAAATGCGATATCTTTATTAATGAATTATTCTTGGCCAGGGAATATTAGGGAGTTAAAAAACGTAATAGAAACAGCTTGTGCATTAAATAATTCAGACGTTATAGATGAAAATGCTTTTATTAATTTAATTCCAATTAACACAGATAGTGTAGAGAATAAAAATTTACCAGTTTATATTAATAAGCCAAATGAAACAACAGAAAGAGAAATGATATACCGAGCTTTAATAGAAATTAAAAAAGATTTAATGGAATTAAAGCAAATGGCATATAATATGAACGGTAAAAATAATACAGAGCTAAATACAGTTAGAATAAATGAAATAATACCATTAGGTGAACTTGAAAAAGAAGCTATACTAAAAGCATTAAATTTTACAAATGGAAATAAACGTAAAGCTGCCAAGTTACTAAATATAAGTGAACGAACACTTTACAGGAAATTAAATGAATATGATATACATTAAATTAAAAAATTTGTTATATTTAAATCTTATATTTTTTTTAATTTGTTCTTTGACTGCGTGTTCTTACTCTTTTACCGGTGCATCAATACCACCGCATTTAAAAAGCATTGCTATTCCATTATTTAAGGATAATACAGGTGGAGGCGAGCCGGAGCTAAAAGAGATATTTACAAATGTATTAACAAGAAAATTTTTGGATGATAATCAACTTAGGGTCGTTCCAAAAGCAAACAGTGATGCGTTGCTTGAATGCACAATTACTGGCTTAAGTGACGGTCCCGCAATAGTAGCAGGAGGTGAGCAGGTAACATACAGAAGGGTAACAATAACTGTAAAAATTTTGTATAAAGACCTTGTTAAAAAAACAACAATAATTGATAAAAACTTTTCTGATTTTGCGGATTACAGTACTGAAGGGGATATAACGATAGCGCGTAAAAAAGCGATTGATGACACAATAGAAAAAATTTCGGAAGATATTTTAATTAACGTAGTTTCCAATTGGTAAAATTTAAGGTGGTAAAATGCCTATAGACCAAATAGTATTAATAGTTTATATTGTAACTTTACTAATAATACTTGTATTTGCAAGTCATGGTTTTATAATGATCTATTATCATAATAAATACCTAAAAAACGAACCCAAACCGGGTGATAAAACAAACGAAGATAAAACTATAACAATCCAGCTTCCATTATATAACGAGCTTTATGTAGCAGATAGATTAATTAATGCTATTTGCGAGTTGGACTATCCTAAAGATAAGTTAGAAATTCAAGTTTTGGATGATAGCACAGACGAGACTGTACAAATAGTAGCAGAAACTGTGCGCCAAAAACAAGCTTTAGGATTTGATATTAAACATGTCCGCCGTCCTAATCGTGAAGGTTATAAAGCGGGTGCATTAAAAGAAGGATTAAAAACTGCAAAAGGTGAATTTGTTGCAATTTTTGATGCGGACTTTGTTCCACACCCAGACTTTTTACGTAAAACTATGCCATATTTTACGAGCGATGAAATTGGTTTAGTTCAAACCCGTTGGGAGCATATGAACGAGGACTATTCAATTATTACTAAAATTCAAGCTTTAGCATTAAATGGACATTTTGTTATTGAGCAGACCGTTAGAAACAGAAGTGGATTTTTTATTAATTTTAACGGAACCGGTGGCGTTTGGAGAAAAGAATGTATTTTTGATGCTGGTAACTGGCATAGCGATACTTTAACAGAAGACTTGGATTTAAGTTATCGTGCACAATTAAAAGGTTGGAAATTTGTTTATTTGCGCGATATTACTACTCCAAGCGAATTACCTGCAGAAATGAATGCACTAAAAGCGCAACAATTTAGATGGACAAAAGGCGCAATTGAAACTTGCAAAAAGATTTTACCATTAGTTTGGAAATCGGATATTCCTTTAAGAGTAAAATTGCAATCAACTTTCCATTTAACTAATAACTTTGCATTCCCATTTATTTTGCTTGCGGGTATTTTAAATGTTCCACTTATTTTTATTAAAAACAGTGGACCATATGACCCATTTTTTAATGTAATGGCAATATTTGTGCTTGGTTTTGTTAGTTCGTTTATATTTTATTTATATGCACAAAAAGATATAGACCAAGATTGGAGAAAGAAAATAGCGCTATTCCCATTATTTATGGCTGGTAGCATGGGATTAGCTGTTAATAATAGCCGTGCTGTTTTTGAAGGACTAATGGATAGAAAAAGTGAGTTCGTTCGCACTCCTAAAATGAAAGTAATGAAAAAAGAAGATACCTTTACTAAAAATAAATATGTTAAAGGTATGAAAATAGATTCCTCTACAATTGTAGAATTAATATTAGCAGTTTATTGCTTAATTGGTGTTGGTGCTTCAATTTATTTTATGGAGTTAGCAGCAATACCATTCCAATTAATGTTCTTTTTCGGTTTTGCTTCAATTGCTGGTCTTTCTATTAAACATAATTTGGCAGCTAGGAAAAAAGCCAATAATTAAACTTTGATTTTTATTATAATTTGTTTTATATTAAGGTTTGCCGTTTTATTAGGCAAACCTTTTTTTATTATTAAGTAATTATAAAACATGACTAAAGAATTAACAGACAAAGTACTTTTAATTTACGAGTATGAACCGAATTCCCCATTGTTTGCTGCTGTAGCAAATTACTACTTAGAAGAAAGGGAAGTTAATAAAGCATACGAAATTTTAAAGCATGGACTAAGTTTGTATCCAAATTATCCTACTGCTCATATTGTAATGGGTAAAGTTTTAGCTGTTAATGGGGATTATGAAAAAGCCAAAGAGCACTTTTTAAAGGCAAGTAAACTTATTAACTGTAAAGATACTTTAGCATATTACAATAATAAAGCAGAAAACATTATGCAAAATAGTAAAAAAATTGGCGAAGAGGTGGATACCTTTTTAGATGACCAAGATGTGCTTTCTTTTTCTGCTGAAGATGATAAAATAGATATAAGTGATAATATTGATGATAATTTAGAAAAGATTGCTAAAGAATTACAAAATGCAAAAATTCCAAAAATAACAGATAATGAAGAAGAAATAAATATAGAGTTTAGCAATAAAGAATTAATAAGCGAAAAGTTGGCAGAAATATACTATGCACAGGGAAATTTTAAGGAAGCTGCCGATATGTATGAAAAATTAATTTTGGTAAACCCCGAAAAGGAAATGATGTTTAGGGCAAAAATATTAGAAATAAAAGAAAAGATGGGTTAAAGATAATTAAGTTTAAATGATTTTAGATTATGATTTATTAACAGAAGATTTTTTTTATAGAGATGTGTTTATTGTAGCAAAGGAGATTTTAGGTAAATTACTAATTAAATATGAAGCTGATACTACCTTAATTAGTAGAATTACAGAAGTAGAAGTTTACACAATAGATGACCCCGCAAGCCACTCTTATGGTGGTAAAAAAAACAGAAACAGTACAATGTTTAATGGTGGTGGATATTTATATGTTTACTTTACATATGGTATGTACCATTGTGCTAATATTGTTACAGGAAAAGAAAATGAAGGCTCTGCCATACTAATCCGTAGTGCAGAACCTTTATTTGGTATAGAAACTTTTGCGCAGCGCCGTTATAACAAAAGTGAAATTACTAATAAAGAAAAAATTAATTTACTAAATGGACCAGGTAAACTAACTATAGCTTATGATATAGATAAAAATTTAAATGGATTAAAGTTACAAGAGGGTATAATAAAAATTGCAGATGATAATTATACCAATTTTGAAATTGGTTGTAGTGAACGTATTGGGATAAGCAAGGCAAAAGAATTAAAGAGACGTTTTTTTATAAAAAACAGTAATTATTTATCGCGTAATGAAAATAGAAAAGATATTAATAATAAGAACTGATAGGATAGGCGATTTAACCTTAACATTACCAATGGCAGCAGAAATAAAAAAACAATTGCCAAATAGTAAAGTTTATTTTTTAGTTAAAAAGTATACTGCTCCTTTGGTAAAGTTAAATAAATATATAGATGAAGTTATTGAGGTTGATAATTTAAGTTTTATTAAATTAGTATCTTTATTAAAAAAAGAAAAATTTGATGTTGTGTTTCATGTGTATCCGCGAACTAATTTTGCATTTGCAACATTTATCTCTTTTATAAAAATTAGGGTAGGCACAGGATACAGGTGGTACTCTTTTTTATTTAATAAAAAAGTTTTTGAACACCGTAAAAGTGGTGATAAGCACGAACTGGAATATAATTTTTCGTTATTAGAAAAAATTAATATAAATGTTAATCCAAACGCTAATAGTGTAGATTTTTCTATACAACCATTGGATAAAGATGTGAAAGCTATAAAGCAAGCTTTTGCAGAAAATGGAATAGAAAGCGAAAAACCTACAATAATAGTACATCCTGGTAGTGGTGGAAGTGCAATAGACTTATCAATAGAAAAAATGAAGGAGCTTATATCCCTTTTGGCACAAAGTTTGAAGTTTAACATAGTACTAACAGGAAGCGAAGCAGAAAAAGAATTGTGCGAAAGCTTAACAGTTAGTAAAAATGTTCTTAACTTTAGTGGCAAATTTAATTTAACGGAACTTGTTGCACTAATTAGTCAGTCTGATTTATTAATTGCTAATTCAACAGGTCCTATTCACTTAGCGGCAGCACTTAATAAATATACTGTTGGATTTTATCCTAAGTTTAACGAGTGTAGTGCTAAAAGATGGGGACCTTATACAAGCAAACGGTTTATTTTTGAACCAGAATTAGATTGTAATAACTGTAATAGGAAACAGTGCGAAAAATTAAATTGTATGAACTATATTAATATTAACAAGGTTTTAGATACAATTACAAAAATTTTTTATTCCAGAGAGGAATTATGAAAAAATTATTAACATTAATTATATTGATTATAAGCGTAACAGGCATAATAGCACAGCAAACAACATTTAGAAAACTTGAAAATAAAGCATTTAAAGAAGGTGAAAAACTAACTTTTGATGTTAAATATGGTTTTGTTACAGCAGGAATTGCGGTTATGCAAATACCAAAAATAAAGAAAATATCGGGTAGAGATGCATATAATATTACATTTAATGTTAACACAGTACCAACATTTGACGCAGTTTACAAAGTGCGAGATAGATACGAAACTTATCTTGATGTAGAAGGATTATTCCCATGGAGATTTGAGCAGCATATTAGGGAAGGTAGTTACAGCAGAGATTTTTCTGCATTTTTTGACCATAGAAGAGGTAAGGCAAAAACAAGCGAAGGTGAATATGACATTCCTTTATATGTTAACGATATTGTTTCCGCATTTTATTTAGCGCGCACCTTTGATTATAGCAAAATGAAAAAAGGGGATAAAATACATTTAGAAAATTTTTATAAAAACAAAGTATATCCATTAGATGTGGTTTATCATGGAAAGGAAAGGGTAAAAGTTACAGCGGGCACTTTTGATTGTATTATTGTAGAGCCATTAGTTACAGAAGGAGGACTATTTAAAAGTGAAGGGACTATATTAGTATGGCTAACAGATGATAACTTAAAAGTACCGGTTAAAGTTAAAACCAAAATTATTATAGGTTCAATTGATGCAGAATTAACTGCTTACGAAGGGCTTGCCGGAAAGTTAACAAGCAAAAAGTAATTTTAGCTTTAGCTAAGATTTATTGCAATTTACTAATATTAAATTTTTTTTATAGCTATAAAAGAATTGATAAAAAGGAAGAAATTGTTTAAATTTACAGGCTATGAAAAAAATAATTATTGCAATAGATGGACCGGCATCCTCCGGTAAAAGTACACTAGCAAAAAAACTTGCAGATTACTTAGATTTTCTCTATCTCGATACCGGAGCGATGTATAGAGCCATAACCTATTTAGTAATTAAAAATGAAATAGAAAACGATAAAGAAAAAATAATAGAGCTTACAAAAAAAATTAATTTGCAGCTAAAGTTTGATAACGGTGTTACAAGAGTTTGGGTTGATAACGAAGAGGTAACAGAGGAAATAAGAAAGCCATATGTAAGTTCTAAAGTAAGCGAAGTTAGTGCAATACCAGAAGTTAGACAAGAGATGGTGGTTTTGCAACGAAAGATTGCAAACGAACATAGTATTATAACAGAAGGAAGAGACACAACGACGGTTGTTTTTCCAGAAGCAAATATAAAAATATTTTTAACTGCATCTGTAGAAGCTAGAGCGAAAAGAAGATTTAAAGAGTATAAAGAAAATAATTTAGATGTAACCTTTGAAGAGGTTTTAGAAAACATAAAAAAAAGGGACTTAATAGATAGCAGCAGAGAAGTAAGCCCCTTAAAAAAAGCAGATGATGCTATAGAAATAGATACAACAAACATAACAGTTGAACAAGAAAAGACAGAAGTTTTAGCACTTGTTGCTAAATTGGTAGATAAAATAAGAAATTAACAGGTCACCTAAATTAATGATGTTAAACTAAATCAAGCAGCTTTGTTTTTATATATTAAGTGACCGGTATATAAAAACAAGCAAAGAAATTATTTGGAGGATAAATGTCCGAATTTAAAAACGGTGTAGATGAAGCCGTAAAACAAAGCGTTAAAAGTGCAGGTAAAACAAAGTATTTTAACGATGAAGACTACTCAACTACCGAACAATCGGAATTTGAAGAACTTATATCAAAGTCATTCCGAAATATTAGGGAAGGAGAAATTATTAAAGGTACTATTGTAGCTATTGATGGTGATAATGTTGTTTTAGATGTTGGTTTTAAATCTGATGGATTAATTCCTAAATCCGAGTTTACTGCTACTGAAGAACTAAAAATTGGTAATACTGTAGAAATAGTTATAGAGAGCAAAGAAGACGAAGAAGGAAACTTAGTATTAAGCAAAAAGAGAGCAGATTTTCTTAAGATGTGGGAAAAAGTTAAAAATGCTTATGCTAACGAGACTGTTATACCGGGTAAAATTCTTAAAAGAATTAAAGGTGGAATGGTTGTGGATATCATGGGCGGCATAGAAGCATTTTTGCCAGGTTCTCAAATTGATATTAGACCAGTTCGTGATTTTGATGCTTATGTTGGCCAAACATTTGATTTCAAAATTGTTAAGATTAACGAACCTACAGAAAACGTTGTTGTATCCCGCAAAGTATTACTTGAAGAAAAACATGCTGGCGAAAGACAAGAAATTCTTGACCAATTAGAAAAAGGTCAAATTCTTGCTGGTACTGTTAAAGCAATTACAGATTTTGGTGTGTTTGTAGACTTAAACGGTGTAGATGGTTTAATCCATATTACAGATTTAAGCTGGGGAAGAATTAATCATCCAAGTGAAGTTGTTAAATTAGACGACAAAATTAATGTAGTTGTAACAGATTTTGACAAGCAGAAAAAACGTATTTCCTTAAGCTTAAAGCAATTATTGCCACATCCTTGGGAAAACATTGATGAAAAATACAAAATTAATGATAAAGTTACTGGTAGAGTAGTATCTTTAACCGAGTATGGTGCATTTATAGAAATTGAAAAAGGTATAGAAGGCTTAATCCACATTAGTGAAATGAGTTGGACACAACACATAAGCCATCCATCACAATTTGTATCTATGGGTCAAATAGTAGAAGCTGTTATCTTATCTTTGGATAAAAACGAGAAGAAGATATCCTTAGGTATGAAACAATTAACACCAGACCCATGGCAAGAATTAATGAAGAAATACCCAGTTGGTAGCAGACACGTAGGAACAGCACGCAACTTAACAAGCTTTGGTGTATTTGTTGAATTAGAACCCGGTATTGACGGTTTAATTCATATTAGCGATTTATCTTGGACAAAGAAGATTCGTCATCCCGGCGAAGTTGTTAAGAAGAACGAAAAAATTGAAGTTGTTGTTTTAAGTGTAGATACAGAACAAAGAAAAATCTCGTTAGGTCATAAACAAATTAATGAAAATCCATGGCCAGAGTTTGAATCAATTTACTCTGTTGGTACTGATGTAACTGGAAAAGTAGTAAGATTAATTGAAAAGGGATTAATTGTAGAATTACCAAAAGGTGTTGATGGTTTTGTTCCTTCTACACAGTTATCACCTTCAAAAATTAAAAATTTAACTATTGGTTTCCCATTAGATACCGAACTTGAATTAAGAGTTGTTGAATTTGACAAAGAGAACAAGAAAATTGTTTTAAGTGCTTTAGCTCCATTAAAAGAAAAATCTGATGAAGAAATTGTTAACTATATTACTACTCATAAATTAGAGAAAGTAACAATAGACGCAATTAAAAATGCAGATGCAGGCAAATTTGATAGTAGCGATTTTAATTTATACGAAGATCCTACTACAGAAACAAAGAAAGAAGCTAAGCCAGCAGAAGAAGCACAAAGCGAATCCGCTGAATAAGGCAAAATAGAATAATTATAGGGCTGTATTTTATGGATAAAAACCTAAAATATAGCCCTTTTTTATTACCTAAAATAAATATTATATATTTTGAACTATCTTTTTTAATTTTGTATTATAAAAAAATAAAATTAAAGAAAGGAACTAATTGAGTAATACAGTAGCATTTTACACACTTGGTTGTAAGTTAAATTTTGCAGAAACCAGCACAATAGGAAAGCAATTTTTACAGCAAGGGTATAAAATAGTAGATTTTAACGAAGCAGCAGATGTTTACGTTATAAATACATGCACAGTAACAGAAAGTGCAGATAAAGAATGCCGCCAAATTGTGCGACGAGCTTTAAGAAATAATCCAAATGGATTTGTAGCTGTTACAGGTTGCTATGCACAACTAAGACCGGAGCAAATTGCAGCAATAAAAGGTGTGGACGTTGTTTTAGGCAGTAACGAAAAATTTAAGTTATTTAATATATTAGAAGATTTTAACAAAAAAGAGCTTTCGTGCATTTTTGTTACACCAACAGATAAATTAAACGATTTTGTTACAGCATCTTCATCTGATGCTGATAGTAGAACTCGAGCATTTTTTAAGATACAAGATGGCTGTGATTACAAATGTAGTTATTGCACTATTCCTTTAGCCCGTGGTAAAAGCCGAAGCATGGAACCTGAAACTATGCTTAATAAATTTAACGAGCTTATTGATAATGGATATAAAGAAGTTGTTTTAACGGGTGTTAATGTTGGGGATTATGGTAAATCTGTTAATTCTGATTTTTATTCTGCCCTAAAATTATTATTAAGCAACAATGGTAATTTTAGATTAAGAATAAGCAGTATAGAGCCGAACTTATTAACTGATGAAATTATCGATTTGGTTAAAACCGATAATAGAATGTGCAAGCATTTTCATATTCCTTTACAAAATGGCAGCCCCAAAATATTAAAGCTAATGAAACGCCGTTATACTGCAACTTTTTATAAAAACTTAATTAATAAAATAGCAGCGGCAATTCCAGATATTGGAATTGGAGTAGATGTTATTGTAGGTTTTCCGGGAGAAACGGAAGAGGATTTTTTATTGACTTTTAATTTGCTAAAAGATTTACCAATTTCGTATTTACATGTTTTTACATATTCTGATAGACCAAATACAAAATCTATTGATATGCCTAATAAGGTACCGGTTGAAGTAAAAAAGGAACGAAACAACAGGCTAAGAATTTTAAGCTTAAAAAAGCATAACGAGTTTTTAGAAAAAATGATTGGTAAAAATTTAGAAGTTTTATTTGAAGCCGAAAACCATAATGGTTATATGCAAGGTTTTTCTTCAAATTATGTTAGGGTAGCAGTTCCATATGATGATAAGTTAATTAATACCTTAACTACTGTAAAAATTGTTAGCGTAAAAGATAATATTTGTAATGGAGAAATTATATAAAATTAAATTAGGTTAAATATGAAAAGAAAAACCTTAATAGCTTTGTGTTTGTTTTTTGTGAATTTAATAATATTAAATGCCCAAGAAACTAATGGGCTTTATGAAATTAAAAGTAAAATTAATATAACAGAATTAAAAAGCTTTAAAACAGCAATACCCTTTAACACAAGTGAAGGTAAAAAAAGTGTGGGGCTTGCTATTTTATACAGTTTCATTTTGCCCGGTATGGGAGAGCTATATGCTGGTGATTACAGTTTAGGTAAATATCTAACTGCTGCCGATGTTGTTTTTTGGGGTGCTACAATTGGTTTTAATACATATGGAAAGTGGCAAGAAGATAATTATAAATCTTATGCTAGGTCTAAAGGAGGCGTTACATATACAGGTGATGACCAAGATTTTTATGCGCGCATAGGTAGCTATATGAGTGTTTACTCCTATAATAGAGAAAAGGAATTAAACAGAGAGTTTAGCAAAGTTTATAATACAGATGTTTTTTATTGGAATTGGAAAGATAATGATATGCGCAAAGAATATAGAAATATGTGGACAAGTAGCGAGCAAGCTTATAACAACGTTCGCTTTGCTGTTGGTGCGCTTATATTAAATCGTATTGCAAGTGTAATTAATGCTGTTAGATTAGTTAATAAGCACAATAAAAATTTAAAAACTGAGCAATCTTGGAATGTTAACTTTAGCCCAGAGAATTTATTTACAGGGAATAGTGGAATAAGAATAAATTTTGTAACATCGTTTTAAGAATAAAAACATTTATTAAAATAAAGCCTACAATTTTTTAATAGTAAAATGTAGGCTTTTTTTATTTTAAAAGGGGGAAAGTTAATTTAAATAACAATAATAAAATTAACAAGTTAAAATAAAAAGGTTGAAAAAGTGTAAATAATTTAATAATTTACAGGTTATTTTATAAATAAAGTGCGTAAGAGAAATGAAATATCCATTTGCAGAAGTAGAAGACCGATGGGTCAAACGCTGGGAAGAGCGTAAAATTCATAAAACAAATTTAGAAGATATTAAAAAGAAATTATATTGCTTGGTGATGTTTTCGTATCCATCTGGTGCAAAATTGCATATAGGGCACTGGTATAATTATGGACCAACTGATACATGGGCACGTTTTAAGAAATTACAAGGATACAACGTATTTGAACCGATGGGATACGATGCATTTGGATTACCTGCAGAAAGTTATGCTATAAAAACAGGTATTCACCCATACGATAGTACAATGAATAACATACGCGATATACGCGAGATGTTAAAAAGAATGGGTTGCATGTATGATTGGGATAGCGAGCTTATGACCTGCGTTCCAGAGTATTATAAGTGGAACCAATGGTTATTTTTGCAATTATATAAACGTGGGTTAGCATATAAAAAGGAAGCTCCCGTTAATTGGGATCCAGTAGACCAAACCGTTTTAGCTAACGAACAAGTTTTACCCGATGGTACTGCAGAAAGAAGTGGCGCCAAAGTAGAAAAACGTATGCTTTCCCAATGGTTCTTTAAAATTACAGATTATGCAGATGAGCTTTTGGACGGCTTAAATAAAATTGATTGGCCAGAAAAAACTAAAATAATGCAGACTAATTGGATTGGCAAAAGTTATGGTACAGAGGCTAAGTTTAAAGTTGATGGTTATGATGATATAATTACCGTTTTTACTACTAGACCAGATACACTTTTTGGTGTTACATATGTTGTGCTTGCGCCAGAAAATAATTTAGTAAGCAAAATTACTACACCAGAATATAAAGAAGCTGTTGATAATTATATAGATACAGTTAAACATTTATCAGAAATTGAAAGAACGAGCACAGTTAAAGAAAAAACAGGTGTATTTACGGGTGCCTATGCAATTAATCCTGTAAATAATCAAAAAGTTCCAATTTGGGTGGCAGATTATGTTTTGGCTTCTTATGGTACAGGTGCTGTTATGGCGGTTCCTGCACATGATGAAAGAGATTTTGAATTTGCTAAAAAATATAATATGCCTATTGTAAAGGTTATTTTAGAGCCGGGAACAAAAGAAGAGGACGAGTTAACACAAGCTTACACAGAAGTAGGTGTAATGATAAACTCTGGTCAGTTTAACGGCTTAAACAGTGATGAAGGAATAGATAAGATAACAGATTATTTAATAGAAAAAGGAATTGGAGCAAGAAAAGTAAATTACAGATTGCGAGATTGGCTAATTAGTCGCCAAAGATATTGGGGAACGCCAATTCCTATTGTATATTGTGATGAATGTGGAGAAGTGCCTGTAAACGAAGAAGATTTACCGGTTGTACTTCCTTATGATGTAGAATTTAAGCCAACAGGTGGCAGCCCACTACTAAAGAATGAAGAATTTATGAACACAACATGCCCAAAATGTGGCAAACCCGCTAAACGGGAACCAGATACAATGGATACATTTGTGGATTCTTCTTGGTACTATTTACGTTATTTAGACCCAAAATTTAACGATGGCATGTTTAATACAAAGTTAGCAAATGATTGGACACCTGTAGATATGTATGTAGGCGGTGCAGAGCATGCCACAATGCACTTATTATATGCACGGTTTATTCATAAGTTTTTGCGGGATATTGGTTTAGTAAATAGCGATGAACCATTCTTAAAGTTAATACACCAAGGTACAATTACCAATCAAGGTGCAAAAATGTCTAAATCTCGCGGAAATGTAATTAATCCAGATGATTACATCTCTGTATATGGTGCAGATGTATTCCGCATGTATATAATGTTTATGGGGCAATACGATTTAGGTGGCGATTGGAATGATAAAGGAATAGTAGGTTTAGAGAGATTTGCACAAAGAATATATGACTTGGCAAATAATTATAAAGACCTATTTAAAACCACTACTTGCAATGATGTTTATGATATTAATAGTTTAAATGATGCTGAAAAAATAGTTTACAGAAAAATAAACCAAGCATTAAATAAATACGAAAAAGAGTTAGATAATTTTAGGTTTAACACTACAATAGCTTTATTAATGGAAACACTAAATGTGTTAACAGATAACTTAAAGAATTGTGGTAGCGAAATTACATTATACGCATTAAAAAGATTTATTGTAATGGTTAGCCCATTAGCCCCACACTTAGGGGAGGAATGTTGGGAAATATTGGGTAGCCAGACAAGTATTTTCGAAAAACCTTTGTGGTATACTATAGATGAAAAAGCGTTAGTTGAAGATATAGTTATAATTCCAGTTCAAGTTAATGGAAAGTTGCGCGCAAAAGTGGAAGTAGCAATAAATAGCAGCGATGAAGACGTTAAAAAAGTTGTTTTTGCAGATGAAAAAGTAAAACAATATACTGAAGGCAAGACGATAGTTAAAGAAATATATGTTAAAAACAAAATTTACAACATAGTTGTAAAATAAAAAAAAGGGAAAATAAATGTTAGATTTAAAGTTTATAAGAGAAAATCCAGAGCTTGTAAAAGCGGGAGTAGAAAACAAGAACGAAAAAAGTACGGTAGACCAAGTTTTAGAATTAGATAAACAGAGGCGCGCCAACTTACAAAAAGCAGAAGAATTAAAAGCACAAAAAAATAAAGTAAGCGCAGAAGTTGCGCGATTAAAGCGAGCTGGAGAAAATGCTGATGCAATTGTTGCAGAAATGAAAACAGTATCGGATGAAATTAAACAGCTTGATGACGAGCTAAGAGATATTGAAGAAAAGTTAAATAACCTTTTGCTTTGGATACCAAATTTACCGCATTCGTCTGTTCCGGTAGGTAAAAGTGCAGAAGAAAACGTTGTAGTAAGAACATGGTTACCCGAAGGCTTTACGTTTGAAAAAGAAGAAAAAGTTTTAGACCATTTAGAATTAGGTAAAAAGAATAATATTTTAGATTTTGAACGTGGAGCTAAAATAAGTGGTAGTGGATTTCCTGTTTATGTTGGCAAGGGTGCTACTTTAGAACGTGCTTTAATTAATTATATGTTAGATTATCATATATCTAAACATAATTATAAAGAAGTGTTCCCACCATTTGTGGTAAATAGGGAAAGCATGAAAGGGACGGGGCAAATTCCTAAAATGGAAGAAGACATGTATAATATTACAAAAGATGAGCTGTTTTTAATTCCAACTGCAGAAGTGCCTATTACAAATTTACATCGCAACGAAATTTTAGATGAAAAGAACTTGCCTATTTATTATGTTGGTTACTCCGCATGTTTTAGAAGAGAGGCAGGAAGCTATGGAAAGGAAAGCAAAGGATTTTTAAGGCTTCACCAATTTAATAAAGTAGAGATGGTAAAATTTGTTAAGCCAGAAAGTTCTTATGATGAATTAGAAAAACTTGTTCAGGATGCAGAAGATATATTACAAGCGTTAAAAATTCCATACAGAATATTAATGTTATGCACGGGCGATTTAAGCTTTTCGGCTGCAAAGTGCTATGATATAGAGACATGGTCGCCAGCAGAAAACCGTTGGTTAGAAGCTTCATCTTGCAGTAATTTTGAAAGTTTTCAGGCAAGAAGAGCAAATATAAGATTTAGAAAAGAGAGTGACAAGAAACTTGATTTTGTTCACACATTAAATGGCAGTGGACTTGCCACAAGTAGATTAATGGTTTCGATTTTAGAAAATTATCAAACTCCAGAAGGTAAAATTATTGTTCCAGAGGTATTGCAAAGATATACTGGATTTAAGGTAATAGATTAAAATTACTTTATATTAAAATAAAAAAAGCCGTCTTTAATTGACGGCTTTTTTTTATTGTGTAATATTAAAATTGGAAATAAATAAACGGTTGAATATCGGCAGATTTAACTTGAATAACAAGCCAAATAACAAAAGCCAAAATAGCAGCTTTGCCAACTAAAGGTATTTTTTGTACAATTTGCTCAGTCTTATCTGCCCAAGATTGCGGGGTAAAGTGTAAAATAAATCCCAATACCATTAAAAATACAATAATGGGGTAAGCTTCTACAAATTGGAAGAAAACTTTACCATTAAAGTAGAATAATATTTGGTTAATCATATCAATAGCACTTTGGTAAGATGAAGCTCTAAAGAAAATCCAAGCCAAATTAACAATGTGGAAAGTAATAATTATACCAATAAAACGTTTAATTTTGCTTCCTTTAACCCATTCTGGAAAGTTTAACAATTTTTCTACAGATAAAATAAATCCATGAATACCACCCCAAACCACAAATTTCCAAGCGGCACCATGCCACAAGCCACCTAAAAGCATAGTTAACATTAGGTTTATATATTGTCTAACTTTTCCTTTTCTGTTTCCACCTAATGTAATATATAAATAATCTTTTAACCAACTGGAAAGGGAAATATGCCAACGTCTCCAAAACTCTGTTATACTTGCGGATTGATACGGGCTATCGAAGTTAATTCTAAGTTTAAACCCAAGTAGCAATGCTAAGCCAATAGCCATATCGCTATAGCCGGAAAAATCGCAATAAATTTGTAAAGCATAACCATAAAGACCCATTAAGTTTTCTACCCCTGTATATCGTGTGGGCCATTCAAAAATTCTATCTACAAAATTGATGCTTATATAATCTGCAATAACGGCTTTTTTAAATAAACCTGTAGCAATTAAAAAAACAGCTTTACCAATATCTTCATTAGTAACAATAGTTGGCTTTCTTAGTTGTGGTAAAAAGTCTGCTGCACGAACAATAGGACCAGCCACAAGTTGAGGGAAGAAAGAAACGAAGAAGAGGAAATCTAAAAAATTACGTTCAGCTTTAAGTTGGCGTCTGTAAACATCAATAGTGTAACTTAAGGATTGGAACGTAAAGAAGGATATACCAACGGGTAAAAATATATCTACAGGTTGAAAGTTAGCTAAATGGAGCGAGTTAAGGGTATCGATAAAAAAGTTAGTGTATTTAAAGTAACCTAATATACCAAAGTTTGCAATAATACTTAAAGTCATTAATGCTTTTCTTTCAAATGGTTTTTCAAGGCGCTCCATCCATAAACCAGCAATATAATCTATAAGAGAGCTAACAATAATTAAAAAGAAATAAAAGCCACTACTTTTGTAATAAAAATAAATAGATACTACTGTTAAGAAAAGGTATTTTGCACGTTTAGTATTATAAAAAAATTGATAAAAGAAAATTGTAAATAGGAAAAAGAATAAGAAAAAACCGCTGTTAAAAATCATAGGTGCATCTGCATGATACTTTAATGTATCAAACAATCGTTCCCAAAACGAAGTCTCCATTTTATTTCCGTTAATAAAATTTAATATAAATTTAGTTGTTTAATAAAAGTTAATTTACAAAATAAAAAAGGTCATTCAAAAAAAAAAGAATGACCTTAAAAAAATTATTTTTTAGAAGCTTCAATTAAAGCGTCTCCTAAAAGCTTAGCAACTTCAGCAGCGCCATCTAAATTAAAGTGTGTATAGTCTTTAAATGCTTTTGGTGGGTTGCTATCTACCCATTTAGGCATACTATTAGGTCCACCCATAGCTTCAAATAAATTCCAAAATGCAATACCATTATTATTAGCAATATTTCTTTGAGCATTAAGTAAACTAATAACGGTAGGTTCGGTTACAAAATTATTTCCGTTTTTAATGCTTTTATCACTAACACTAATTAAAAGTATGCTTGTATTAGGGAAAGCAGATTTAAGATGATTAATAACGGTAGCCATTTCTTTTTCGTACCAACCAAAATCACGCTGTCTTTGATTTGCAACATTTAACCCGAATTGAAGAATAATAAGCTTATAATTCATCAATTTATTAAAATCTTTTAACTTTTCAATAGGTATATCTTTTATAGAAATACCGGAATTGCCGCGTAAAGGGAAATTATCCACATAAACGCCGTTTCCTTCTTCTAAACTAACGCCGTAGAAAAATCCTTTCTTAGTGCTTGGGAAATCTATACGTACTTTTTTAACGCTTTTTTTAGCGTCAACAACTAATTCTTTAACGTTAGTAGATGGTGAAAGGTTAAAAGTTTGTTTATCGGAACCATCAAAAGTAAAAGTAACTTGGCTGTTATCAGCGTCGCTATAAAATAATCTAACAGTGTTAAAAGATTTTATATTTTTAAGTTTACGTGGTGTTGCGATATACTCTACAAAGCTTCCGGGCTTAGGAATAAATACCTCGCCATTAATACCAAGAGGGTATTTTTTGGGATTAGAAGTAAAAACAGAAGCAGATTCCCAATTATCAGAAAAGTTCATCTCTGTAGTGGTGCGGAATTTTACATCTTGTGAAGTGATAGATAAAAAGCCAACACCTTTTCCGCCATAAGTATCTTGCAACATTTCTCGTAATTGAGCAGTAATAAGGTCACCCTCTATACCGCTATCGCCAAAATGTGCAATGCGAATTTTACTTGTTTTAGATTGTTTTAATGCATCAAAAAAGTATTTTAATTGAGCAACATCGCCTGTTATTTTAACTTTTCTTGTTATATCTTGTAAAGCCACACTACTTTCGTCATTTCCAAAAAAGTAGAATGAAGCTTGATTTAATTGTGGTTTAATAAAATAATACTCGTTTAATAATTTATTAGATGTATCTTTTTCTTCATCTTGAAATTTATAATCGCTATAATCATAAATATCTTTTTGCTTTAAGTCAGAAATTATATCCACGGGCTTTAATTTTAAGCCAAAAACCGTAGTATCTTCTGGCAAAAGATTAAGTAAAAACAGGAACCCGGTAACAAGTAATGTTAACCAAAGTCCATCAATTAATCTGTTTGTAGATTTCATTTATTTGCATCTCCCTTTTATTAATAATTATATTTTCTTAAAATCTTATCAACTTCTGCAGCCCAAATTTCATAACCTTTAGCATTAAGGTGTAACCCATCGTAAGTGTAATCTGCTATTAACACATTTTTAGAAGATAATTTTTTGTTCAGGTCTATAAAATCTATTAAGTTCTTTTTAGCATAATCAGAAAGCAATTTGTTTAATTTAAGCACTTCTTTATTTCTATCGCTGTAAGATTTCCATTTAGCACCGGCAAATAATGTAGATTGAATAATAGGTTTAATGTTATTTTTCTTAAGTTCTGTTATAAGTTTAACGTACTTTTCAAAAATTTTATCTGTAGGTATCCAATTATAAATATCGTTAATTCCACCCATAATAAACACAAATTTAGGTTTAAGATCAATAACAGTATTTAATCTTGCATTAAAGCCATCTAAAACGTCGCTAGGTATACCCCTTTCAACCACGTTATATCTTCCAAGCAATTCATTCCAGTTAGCACCATGTGTAATAGAGTTACCAAGCATAACTATATCTGCTTGCTTAGTTTTATAAACCTTATATAAATCCATTTGCAATTGGTAAAGTGGGTTTTTTGTATATAAGGTTGTATCATTTTGAGCAAAGGATAAATTACTTATCAAAATTAAACAAAAAACATATATAGCATGCTTCATAAATGCTCCATTAATTAGTTAATATTTCAAAAACAGTGCCAATTAAATTAATTAGCAAAAATCTTAACAACAGGTTTGCCATTATCTGTAATATAACCGCGGAACATGCCGGGTGTATTAAAATTAGTTACAATATTTCCATATTTATCTAATGCAATAAGACCACCAACACCACCTAAATCTATTAACTTTTCTTTAATAACTAAATTAACGGCACTGTTTAAGGACATTCCTTTATATTCAACAAGAGCAGAAACATCGTAAGCAATAACACCACGAATAAAATACTCACCTTGTCCGGTGCAAGAAACAGCGCACGTGTTATTATTAGCATAAGTACCGGCACCAATAATAGGAGAGTCTCCAATTCGTCCACGCATTTTATTTTTTAATCCACCAGTAGATGTACCAGCAGCAAGGTTCCCATCTTTATCTAAGGCTACGCAGCCAACGGTGCCATATTTTTCAAACTGTTCATTATTGTAGTCATATGTTAATTTTTTGTACTTTTTTTTAGTTTTATTTTTAAGTCTATCTTTTTTCTCTTGTTCAATTTTTTGTTTTTCATATTCAGCGCGTTTTTCATCTGTAAAAAAGTAAACAGAATCTACAAACTTTAAGCCTTGTTTTTTAGCAAATTCTTCTGCACCTTTACCAGCAAAAAATACATGTGGCGAGTTATCCATTACAAGTCTTGCTAAAGTAATAGGGTTTTTAATATGAGATACACCAGCAACAGCACCAGATTTTAGGGTTCTGCCATCCATAATAGATGCATCTAACTCGTACTCGCCATAAGCATTAGTAACGGCTCCGCGACCAGCATTAAATAAGGGGGAGTCTTCTAAAATTTTAATAACTCTTTCAACAGCATCTAAGCTGCTGCCACCTTCGTTTAATATTTTGTAACCTGCAAGCAATGCTTCTTTAAGTTTTTCGTTATATAGTTCTTCTTTTTCTTTAGTAAAATTACTGGGTGTAATATCACCAGCTCCACCATGTATTACGAGTGCTATTTTTGTTTTTTGTTTTTCGTTTTTGGTTTTTACTTCTTTAGTGCATGAAACTGTTAATAAGATTAATAGTAAAAGAGGGATTAAAGATAAATTTTTAAAAGTCATATTTTATACTCAAATTTAAAAAATTATAACTTTATAAAATAATAATAAAAATGTTTAAATATTATAAAAAGTTAAACTTTTTATATAAATATACGTCTAAAATATAAATATATTTTATAAAATTTGGAGATAAAAATGAAATTAATTAATTATTTTTCAATAATTTTATTGGTAAGCAGTATAATTATGGCAGAAAATGTTAAAAAGGAAGAAGTAAGAGGAATAGATCCTAAAAACTTTGATTATAGTGTTAAGCCGGGCGATGATTTTTATCAATTTGCTATTGGGGGTTGGTTAAAAAATAATCCCATTCCTTCTGACCATAGCAGTTGGGGTTCGTTTGATGTTTTATACGAACAAAATAATTTGTTGGTAAAATCAATAATAGATGAGATTTTAGAAGGGAAAATTAAAGGGAACGATAATTTTAATAGATTAGCAATTCTTTTCCGCTCGGGGATGGATACTGTTAAGATAGAAAAAGAAGGGTATTTACCAATTGTACCTTATTTAAATAGAATTGAGAGCATAAAAAGCATAAATGATTTTACAAAAGAAGTTGCATTTGCCCATTTATACACTTCTTCACCATTATTTAGCTTTGGCAGCGAGCAAGACCAGAAAAAAAGTGAATGGGTAATAATTGGTCTTTCTCAAGGTGGATTAGGATTGCCAGAGCGTGATTATTATGTAGCAGAAGATAATGATACTAAAGAGACACAAAAAAAATATATTGAACATATTAAAAATATGTTTATGCTTATTGATGTAAACGAGAGTGATGCAGCAAAAATTGCACAAGATATTTTTAACTTTGAAAAAAAGCTTGCGAAAATATCTTTTACTAATGTAGAGCTAAGAGACCCGGTTGCAAATTATAATAAAATGTCTTTAGAAGAGTTATCAAAAACATCTAATGTATTTAATTGGGTATTGTTTTTTAAAGAGTGTAAAGTAAACAAAACAGATGAAATTAATGTAAGCCAGCTTAAATTTTTTACAGGGCTAAATGATGTTTTAAATAACACAGATATAAGCACATTAAAAAATTATTTAAAGTGGAATTTAATACGCTCTTCAGCAAATTATTTAAGCAGCAAGTTTGTAGATGAAAAATTTAATTTTTATGGTAAATATTTATATGGCTTGCAGGAGTTGCAACCGCGTTGGAAACGTGTTTTAAGTGTAGTTAATAACCAAATAGGGGAAATATTAGGGCAGGTTTATGTGGAAAAATATTTTCCACCAATAGCAAAAGAAAAGGCAGAAGATATTGTTAAAAACTTACTTAAAGCTATGGAAGTGAGGATTAAAAATGTAGATTGGATGACACAGGAAACCAAGGAAAGAGCATTAAAAAAATTAAGTGCATTTAATTATAAAATTGGTTATCCAGATAAATGGAGAAGTTTTGATGGTTTAACATTTAGTGATAAGTCTTATTATCAAAATGTTGTAGAAGCAAGTTATTTTAACTCTTTATTTGATTTAAACAAAATTGGTAAAAAAGTAGATAAAAGCGAGTGGGAAATTTATCCACAAACTGTAAATGCATATTATCATCCAATCTTAAACGAAGTTGTGTTTCCTGCGGCAATATTGCAACCACCATTTTTTGATTATAAAGCAGACGACGCAGTTAATTACGGCGGAATTGGTGCAGTTATAGGACACGAAATAACACATGGCTTTGATGACCAAGGGCGCCAATATGATTTTGATGGCAATATGCGGGATTGGTGGACTAAAGCAGATGAAGAAATGTTTAACGATAGAACAAAAAAATTAATTGAACAATTTAATAATACTGTTGTTATAGATACTTTAACAGTTAATGGCGAGTTAACTTTGGGTGAAAATATTGCAGATTTAGGTGGATTAACAGTTGCTTATGAAGCTTTTAAAAATTCACCCGAATTTAACAAAGATATCAAAATAGATGGATATACACCAAAACAAAGGTTCTTTTTAAGTTGGGCTCAGGTATGGAGAACTAATGAACGCGACGAGTCCTTAAAATTACAGATTAAAACCGATGTTCATAGTCCAGCTAAGTGCAGAGTAAATAATCCTCTTAAAAATTTAAGTGAATTTCATGCGGCATTTAATATTAAAGAGGGCGATAACATGTATAGAAGCCCAAATGAATTGATTAAAATTTGGTAAGTTAAAAAAATCCCGAGGCAAAAAATGCCTCGGGATTTTTATTTTAAGCAAAGATTAAGGGTAAAAACTAACTTAATAAATAATTAGTAATTAATTGAGATTTGCAAATTATTTTGCTACTTTTGTATTGGTAAAAAAAGAGAGCGAGATGAAAAAATTAAATCTTACTTTTGTAATAGTTCCTTCGTTAATATTTTTAACAACATTATTTTTAATAATGTTAGATGTTTTTCAAAAAGATCCTACAAACTCTTTATCCACAAAAAACATTATTATTTATGTTATAAATATTTTATTTTGGATAAGTGGGGCATACTTAATTAATAAATTTAGCATGATATTTTTCTGGTCTAATTTATTAAAGCAACCAAGTAAAAATGCTATTGCAAAAATATTATATAGAGTGTTTGCTATTTTTATTTATACATTAGCCTTATACTTAATTATGTTTGGTGTGTTAACATTTATAGTGCATGAAACGTATTGGTATTTAGTGCTTATTACGTTTTTTGTGGGTGGTGTTCTATTTTATGATAAAATAACAGATATTTTTGGTACAAATAGATTAAATTTTCAAGGATCATATAATTTAGGAGATTGGGTAGATTTAATAAATTTTAAAAGCGGTGTAAAAGTAACAGGTAAAGTATTAGATTATAATCGTAAGGAAATAATTTTACAAACCCCAGATAAGGGTGTAGCATTTATTCCTAGTGATGTTAAAAATGAATCTATAGTAATTAATTACGATTCCTTAGACGAAAAAAACGAGTTTAAAATTTATATAAATGTAGACCCCGAAATTCCAGTAGAGCAAGTAAAAAGAGTACTTTCTGCATGCGAAAAGGAATACTTTTTTAATAAGCCTTTAGATAAGCATAAAAATGCAACTGTAGTAATAAATAACATTACAGAAAAAGGGATTGAATATGCATTAACCTTTTATATTAAACCTTTTAAGGATGCGGTTCCCTCTGTTGTAAAAGATGCTATATTTAGCAATATAATTACCAGATTTGATGATTTAGGAATAAACTTAAAGAATGGTACGTTTGAATATAAAAAGTATATGGGCTATAATAAGGTTAAACTAATAGAAGAAAGATTAAAGAAAATAGATTTGTTTAGCACCTTAAACGTAGTTGAATTAGAAAAATTAGCTAAAAGCACAAATTCCAAAAAATATAATGATGGTGAGTATTTAATAAAGCAAGGAGATATGGGGGATTCTATGTTTGTATTGGCAGAGGGTTTATTAAGTGCAAATGTAGAAGAACAGGGGAAAGATGTATTGTTAGGGTTGCTTTATCCGGGGTCGTTTTTTGGCGAGATGTCTTTATTAACAGGAGAAGCACGCTCTGCTACTATTAAAGCAGAAAGTGAATCTATTGTTTACGAAATTGGTAAGGAAAGTATTCAACAAATTATTAAAGAGAGACCCGAGATATTAAATGAAATTGCAGAGGTTGTTGCGGAAAGACAGAAAACAAATCTATTAAAATTAGCTGAACTGCATAATAAAAAAGAAAATTTAACCACATTTGTTCTAAATAAAATTAAAGACTTTTTACACATTCATTAATAATAATATACTTTTTGATTTGAATACTTATAAAATTGAAAAACTACAGCAATTTGATAAAGAATTAGATGATACTTTAATAGATTGGGATAAAGTTAATTCATTATCTTTACAAAACTATATGGGGGATAGTCCGTTATATTTTCCTAAAGTAAAGGTAAAATTATTGTATAGTAATAATTCTATTTTTATACGATTTGATGTAATAGAGAAAAATATTATAGCTGTAGCAAAAAATCACTTTGACCCCGTTTTTGAAGATAGTTGTGTAGAGTTCTTTTTTTCTGTAGAAGAAAGCGCACCACAAACTTATTTTAATTTAGAAATAAATTGTTGCGGAAAAGTTTTATTTGGATATAAAAATTTACGAGATAATGTTGCAAAACGAATTTCTATAAATGATATTGAGCAATTAAAAATAAACGCCACATTTTTAGGTAAAATAATAGATAAACCAATTTTAGAAGAGACAGAATGGTTTTCAGAGTGTAAAATTCCATTTAGTTTAATAGAAAGTTACAGTGATATTAAATTAAATTACCCACCTAAAAAATGGAGAGCAAATTTTTATAAATGTGCCGATAAAAGTATAACCCCACATTGGCTAACGTGGAATAAAGTGTTATATCCCAATCCAAATTTTCACCTTCCTAAATATTTTGGTATAATAGAGTTTGCCCCGTAATTAAAAGGTGCGTTTTATTGGTTTGATTTAGCCTTGTTTATTTTGTATTTTAAATATTTAAAATTTTTAAATTTTGCTATAATTATGAAAAAAAATAGAATAATTTTTGCGTTATTATTGATAGTTTTACTTTCCAATTACATACAAGCCCAGTTAAAGGTAAAGGAAGCATTAAGAGAAACTATAGACCCAAAAGACTCGCTTTATTTTAATATATATAAACCAAACAAGGTTATAAACTTAAATGACGATTGGAATATTTTTATTGATAAGGATAATAGAAAAGTATCGGGTTTAAAGGTTCCTGCAGTTTTTGAAGGTGAAGATTATTTATATTTTGAAAGATATTTTTCTTTAACAAAGGATGATATAAACAACAATAATATTCGTTTATGTTTTAATGGAATAAATCACACCGCAGAAATTTATATTAATAATGTTTTAGTTAGTAAAACAATTGGTGGCGATTATCCTTTTTATATAGATATTGCAAAAGATGTATTAAAATATTCCTCAAAAAATAAGCTTACAGTTAAAGTATATAATCAATTAGATGCAGAAAATACGATACCGGTAAAAAACAGATTTTTATTCCCTATACAGCTTGGTGGGATAACTAAAAATGTATATTTAAAGTTAACATCTATGGTAAATATTGCTTCTGTAAAAACAGAGTATAATTTAACAAATGATTTAGGACGTGCAAAAGTTAAATTTACTATAGATGTAGATAAAAGACGGACAAAAGACAAAAACAGAGATTTTAAGCAGCTTTATCCAAATCCATTTACTTACGAAATAACAATAACAAACCTAAACGATAAAACACAAGCTGCAAGCTATAGAGGGAGTTTTAATTTAAGTAATAACGATGTAACCAAAAGCGAAGTTTTTGTAGAAACGGGAAACATTAAACTATGGAATTTTAACAGTCCAGAAAATTATGTTTATGATATAAAACTTTACTATGGGGATAATTTATTAGATAGATACAAAGGGTTAATATCTTTTTATAAATTAGAGATTAATGAAAATAAAATAACGCTAAATAATGTAGAAAATGATTTAAGAGGAACAACATATTATATAAACAGTTTTAGCAAAGATAATTTAATAAGTTACTATGGTATAGAGCGCGACCTTAAAATAATAAAAGACATGGGTTTTAATACAGTTAGATTTGCTAGAGCAATTCCTCATCCATATGCATTATATATGTGCGAAAAGTTAGGATTATTAGCATTTATTGAATTGCCTATTAACTCTGTACCAAACGAGCTAATTACAGAACCAAATTTTAGTTCATTTAGTGAAGAGAATTTAAAATTATTTATTAGTAAATTTTCTAGTTACTCTGCCGTAGCGGCAATAGGAGTTGGTGGAACTTATTTAGCTAATAACGAAGTAAGCAATAATTTTATATCACATCTTGCGTCAATAGTAAAATCTAAAACATCCAAGTATATTTATGCATCGTTTGTAGGATTTCCGACAAGTAAAATAGAAAATTTAGATTTATATGGTATAGAGTTATACTCTAAAAATATAAGTGAAGTTAACGACAAATTTACAGAATCTATAAAAGCGGTAGGGAATAATAAAGTATTTTATAGCGAAATTACATATCCCTCTTTTGTTGGAGTAAGTAATGGATATTTAACCCCATTTTCTGAAGAAGCGCAAGCCAATTTTTACCAAGAGCTGTTAGATTTTGCGAAGGGGAATAATATTAGTAATTTATTTATAAATAGTGCATTCGATTACAAGGGTGCAACACCTGGTTTTTATGCTGGTTACGATAAAAATAATATTTATAAAGTTGGCATTGTGGGTATAGATAGAAATACAAATAGATTGAGTTATAAGGTTATAAAATCCAAACTTACAGATGCAGAAAAAGTTACAATACCAATAGGTAAAAAATTAGATGATACACCCTTCTTTTTTATTTTAAGTGCAATAGTAATTGCTGTTTTAACTGCGCTATTAATAAATGCAAGAAGAAAATTTAAAGAGGATGCAACAAGAGCATTAATTAGACCATATAATTTTTTTGCCGATATAAGAGATCAAAGATTGCTTTCTGGTTGGCATGCAAGCATTTTGTTAGTTATTTTATCTGCAACTCACTCTTTATTATTAACAAACCTATTATATTCTTTACGTGGGAATATTTTATTAGAAAAAATTATAAATTCTTTGGGTTTAGATAAATTAACTAAACTAACTTCATATTTAGCTTGGAATCCGGTAGCAGGGTTTATTTATCTATTCTTTTTTTCGATGTTTTTATTTTTAGCAATTACCGTATTAATAAAGTGGTGTGCATTTTTTGTTAAAATTAAAGTCTTTTTCCAAAATGTTTACTATATGGTGATGTGGTCTTTATTGCCACTTGTCTTAATGCTTCCAATAGAATTAATACTATACAAAGTTATAAGTTTAAACATTGGTAATATATATGTATATATAGTATTAATATCTTTTGCACTTTGGTTAATACAAAGATTGATAAAAGGGATATACGTAATTTTTGATGCAAATCCAGTAAAGGTTTACATTTTTAGTTTGTTAGTAATTTTTGCGATATTGGGATTAATATTAACATACCTACAAGTTAATTATTTGGCTATAGATTACATTAAGTTATCTTTTAGTCAATTTGCATTAATATAAAATAAGGGAAAGCGTTGTATCTTTCTAAGTTAGAAATATTTGGCTTTAAGTCGTTTGCAAATAAAACGGTAGTTAATTTTACCAAAGGGATTACAGGAATAGTAGGTCCAAACGGATGTGGTAAGACTAATATAGTTGATGCTATACGTTGGGCACTAGGCGAGCAAAAAAGCAGCACTTTGCGAAGCGACAAGATGGAGAACGTTATTTTTAATGGTACCCGAGATAAAAAGCCAATGGGTATGGCAGAGGTTTCTCTTACATTAGTTAACGATGATAATACTTTACCAACAGAATATAACGAAATAACAATAACAAGACGAATTTTCCGCTCTGGTGAAAGCGAATATTTAATAAATAAAAATATTTGCAGGCTAAAAGATATAACCAATTTATTTATGGATACCGGAATGGGTACAAATGCTTATTCCGTTATTGAATTAAAAATGATAGAAGATATACTAAGCAGCCGAACTGAAGAGCGAAGAAAGATGTTTGAAGAGGCTGCAGGTGTAAATAAATATAAGTTACGCAGGCGCTTAGCGCTTAAAAAATTAGAAGAAGTTAAGGGTGATTTAACACGCGTAAATGATATTGTTTCCGAAGTTGAAAAGAATGTACGCTCGTTAGAAAGACAAGCCAAAAAAGCAGACCAATACAACCAAATTCAATCTGTTTTGAGGGAAAAAGAAATAGATTTAGCTGAAAGAGAGTTTTCTTTTTTTGCAAAAAGTTTACAGGAATTAGTTGATAAACGAAACCAGCTTTTACAAGAGAAAGAAGTTATTGATAGCGAAGTTTTAGCAATAGAAACAGATTTAGTTAAATATAGAGATAATATTTTAGATATAGAGCGAAGGTTACGTTCTATTCAACAAAAGATATCTGCAGAAACCGAAAAGATGCACGAAATTCAAAGAGCAGTATCGGTTGCTAACGAAAGAATTAAAAGCCACGAAAGAAATACAGACCGCTACACAGAAGAAATAAAAGAGTTTGAACTTCAGTTAGAAAACACCCAAATAAGTTTAGAAGATAACCATGCTTTGCTTGCGGATTTAGAAAAGCGGGTAATAGCTGATGAAAGGTTTTTAGAGGAATTTAAAGTTTCTGTTAATACTAAAAAAAGTGAATTGGCACAAAAAAAAGAAGGGACAAAAGAGCAAGAAGAAAAATTAATTGCAATAGAAAAACATATTAGTTCCGAAGAAAATAAATTAAGCAATTATAAAAACCAAATTAAAAAAACGAATGACCAGATAACTAAGTTAAATACTGCTATTAACTTATTAACAACTGATATGGCTAAAACTGTAAGCTATATTGAAGAGTTGGAGCAATCTAAACAAAAAACAATTGATAGACTGCACCAAACAGAAGAGCTATATGCAGAAAAACATAAACTAAAGGAAAAATTAGAAGAAAGATTAAACACACTGAAAAGTGAAGAAATAGATTTAAAAAGCAGTTTTAATGCATTAAAAGATAAAATAGAATTTGTAACAAATTTAATTACAAATTTAGAGGGGGTATCGAAAGGGGTAAAAATATTAATCGAATCTAAAACTTGGACCGATAGAGAGCATACACTTTTTGCTGATGTAGGAGATACTGAAGAGAAATATAAACCCGCACTAGAAGCCGCACTAAAGTTTGTGGTTAATAATTTGCTTATAGAAAATTTGGATGAGCTTAAAAATGCAATTAATTTTTTAAGCACAAATAATCTTGGAAAGGCTTCTTTTTATTTACTTAATAGACCTATTACAAAGAAAAAAACTGTTTTTGATACGTTAGATGATTATCGTTTTAAGCGAAGAATAAAAAAAATAGAGGCTGAAAACGGATTTATTGGTTGGACTTATGACTATGTTAAAACAGAAGAGAAATGGAAGCCATACTTTAAAAAAGTACTTTATAATACAGCCTTAGTTAAAGATATTGAAATAGCGGTAAGCTTAAACCAAAAATATCCCTCTTTTAATTTTGCAACATTAAATGGGGATATAGTTTTTACTAACGGTATAGTAGAAGCGGGCGGAGCGTTAAGCTTAGAAGACTCTTTATTTGGTAGAAAGCAGATGTTAGAAAACCTTAAAGTTGAGTTGCCAAACATTCAAAATAAAATGGCTGCAATTAGAGAAGAAATTACAGTTACAGAAGAAGAATTAGCCAAAATAGATTTAAAGGCAATTAGCGAACAGGGTAAGATGTTAGAAAATGACATTAATACGTTAGAAAAACAGATTGCCAAATTTGAGTTTGAAAAGAATAAAAAAGAAGAAGAGATCGATAAATCCCACAGCGCAATAAATGAATTGGTTAAAGAAGTTAATTTTTTTGAACGAAATATTACCGATACAGAAAAAAATATAAATTTATTAAAAAGTGATAAAGATGTAATTAAAAACCAGATATTACAAAAAGAAGAAGAAATAAAAGCATTAGAGGAAGAATATAATAAAGCTGTTTCAGAATTTAATAAAGCGATGATAGAATTAGAGCGCAATAAAGGTAAAATAAATAATTTGCGCAATGATATAAAAAGAGGTGAGGACACTGAAAGAAATATTAAAAATACAATTGAAAAGAGAAAGAAAGATATTGAAAATGCAAAAGAAGAAATAATTACAAATAAAAACATTATTGAAGAAAAAGAAGAGGCCTTAGAACAGATTAGTTTTGATAGACAGCTTTTAATAAATGAAGAGAAAAAAGTTGAAGGTGAGTTGGCAGAAATTAAAAGAGTGACAAGTGAATTAGAAGCTCAGTTAGTTAAGTTGCGCAGCAAAAGACAAACGTGTGGTGATGGTTTACACTCCACAGATGTTAAAATGAATGAATTAAATATAAGATTGGAAAACTTAACTAACCATATAAAAGATGAATATAATTACGAATTAGTATTAAAAGAATACGACGAAAGCGACACAATAGATATAAAGGCAACGGGATTAGAAGTTGCACAATTAAAAAATAAGCTTAAAAGTATAGGACCGGTAAATTTATTAGCTTATAGTGAGTATGAAGAAGAAAAAGAGCGTTGGGAATTTTTAAATAAACAACGTAATGATTTAATTGAATCTGAAAAAGATTTAATTAAGACAATTGAAGAAATAAACGTAACAGCAAAAAATTTGTTTTTAGAGGTATTTGAAAAAATAAGAGAAAACTTTAAGAATATATTTCAAACATTATTTAACCCTGGTGATGAAGCTGATTTAACGTTAGAAGAGGGAGCGGATGTTTTAGAAGGGAAAATTGAAATTATGGCAAAGCCTAAAGGTAAAAGACCAACAACAATAGAGTTACTTTCTGGTGGAGAAAAAACTTTAACAGCAATAGCATTATTGTTTGCAATTTATTTAGTAAAACCAAGCCCGTTTTGTATTTTAGATGAAGTTGACGCTCCTTTAGACGATGCCAATATTGACCGATTTGTTAATCTTATGCGAGAGTTTAGTAAAAATACACAGTTTATTTTAGTAACACACAATAAACGAAGCATGGAAGCAGCAGAAAACATGTATGGTGTTACAATGCAAGAAGAAGGAATTTCTAAACTAGTAGGTGTACAATTTAACGAAGAGATAAATGTTGCATCTTGAACAGATAAAATCTGATACCAAATTTAATGTATTTGTGGATTTTGATGGAACAATAACAACAAAAGATGTTGGCGAGGCATTGTTTTTAAAATTTGGTAATTTAGAGATTGTTAATGATGTAATAACTCGTTGGTTAAATGGTGAAATAAGCTCGTTTGAAAGTTGGAGGCAGATGTGTGCGTCGGTTGATAATTTTGATTTAGACGAGTTTTATAGTTTTTTAGATACTATTAGTATTGACCCTTATTTTAAGGAATTTGTTAATTATTGCCAAAATAATAATATTAACTTATATGTTGTTAGCGATGGATTTGACTTATATATAAATTATATATTAAAAAGAGAAGGTTTAAGTTTTTTAAAAGTTTATAGTAATAAATTAAAAGTAGAGGGGAATAAAATAATCCCTGTGTTCCCATATCCAGATGAGGAATGTAAAACATGTGCCAATTGTAAACGTAATCATGTTATAAGTAATAGTGGAGATTTTGAATTTAATATTTATGTTGGAGATGGCAACAGTGATACCTGCCCAGCACAATTTTGTGATTTAATTTTTGCTAAAAAATCATTACTTAAATTTTGTGAAAAAAACAGGATTACATTTTCGCCATTTACAAATTTTAACGATGTAATAGAAAAAATAAATTTGTTAAAAAATAAAAAAAGATTAAAAAAAAGATTTCAAGCATCTGTAAAACGAAATGAAGTATATATACAAGGATAGATAAATGAGTAAATTTTCATCAAATATTTTTAAGTATCGTAGTTATACACCAATACCATTTTTATTATTAATGGTAATTTTTCAACAGCCTACATTAAATACAATATTAATTGGGTTTGTATTTGTATTAATAGGAGAGTTTTTTAGGTTGTGGGGTGTATCTTATGCTGGCAGCGAAACGCGCACTACGGGTAGCGTTGGTGGCACCTATTTAGTTGTAAGCGGACCATATGCACACGTTCGAAATCCTCTTTACTTGGGGAATATTTTGCTATATTCTGGTGTGGGGATTATGTCTAATGCGCTATTTCCCTATTTATTAATTATAGCTTTTTTGTTTTTTTATTTTCAATATAGAATAATTATAAACGAAGAAGAAGGTTATTTAATTAAAGCATTTGGGGATAGTTACGCAAGGTTTAAGGCAAATGTACCGCGTTTAATCCCAATGTTTAAGAAATATACTGATAGTAGTTTACCGCAACCTTCGTTTAACTTAAAAGCGGGTGTTAAAAGCGAAAGACGAACTTTACAGGCAATTACTGCTGTTTTATTAATAATTATTATTCCATTTATTATTAAAAATTACATTGGCAAATAAAATATTAATAATTGCAGGCGAAGCATCTGGCGATTTGCACGCAGCTGCTTTAATGCAAGAATATTATAAGTTAGATCCTGAAGCCATATTTTTTGGTATTGGTGGGGATAATATGATATCTGCGGGGCTTAATGCCGTATATCATATAAATAATATGGCATTTTTAGGCTTTGCGGAAATTATAAAGCATTTACCCTTTATTAAAAAGGTAAAAACAAATTTACTTTTATTAATACAGAAAGAAGAGATTAAAACCGTTATACTTGTAGATTATCCGGGTTTTAATTTAAACTTTGCAAGAGCAGCAAAAAAATTAGGTGTAAAAATTATTTTTTATATTTCCCCACAAATTTGGGCTTGGGGTGCGCATAGGGTAAAAAAAATTAAAGCTCTTGTAGACTTAATGATTGTTCTATTTCCATTTGAAAAAGATTTTTATTTAAGTAATAATGTCCCTGTTGTTTTTACAGGTCATCCATTAATTGATAGGATTAATAATTATAATTTTATAGAGCGCGAGGAATTTTTTAAGAAATTTAACTTAGATATAAATAAAAAAATATTATTAATATTACCCGGTAGTAGGTTACAAGAGATTGAAAAAATACTACCAGAAACATTATCAGCTGCAAAAGTGTTAAGTAAAAAATATAATTATCAAACTGTTATTGCTTGTTCGTTAAATATCGATAAAAGTTTGTTTGATAAATTTAACTTAAGTGAAGCTGTGGTTATAAAAGAATATACTTACGAATTATTAAAATATTCATCGTTTGGCATAATTAAATCGGGTACTTCTACATTAGAAGCAGCTTTGTTTAATTTGCCCTTTGTTGTAGTTTATAAAACAGATAGTTTAACTTATTATTTGGGTAAAGCTTTAATAAAAATAAAAAATATAGCACTGGCTAATATTGTTGCTGGCAAAACAATTGTTAAGGAATTAATTCAAGATGATATTAATTCCACAAATATTATTAAAGTAATTTCAGAATATTTAGAAGATAACAATAAGTTAAGTGAGTTAAAAAACGAACTAATGATAGTAAGAGATAAATTAGCAGCTAATGGTGCTTCTAAAAAAGCGGCAGAAGCTATATATAATTTTGTTCATGAAAATTAAAGAAATAAAAAAAAGTATTTTACGTATACTGGGGAATGTATTATTATATTCTGTTATTAACATCTTATGTAAGACGTATAAAATACAAAAAAATATTCCCCCAAAAACATTAGAAATATTAGAGAGTAGAAAAGCTTTTGTAATAGCATTTTGGCATGGCACAATGTTAGCAAATTGGTATGTTAATAGAAATAAAAATATTACTGCATTAGTAAGCCCAAGTAAAGATGGGGAATTATTAAGTAAGATATTACATAAATGGGGATATAATTTACAGCGAGGTAGCAGCAATAAAAGTGGAAAAGAATCTTTAGATATTTTGGTGGAAAAAGCAAAAAGTGGTAACTCGATTGCAATTACACCAGATGGACCGAGAGGACCAGCAAAAGAATTTAAAGCGGGCGCTGTAATTATTGCAAAAAAAGGCAATTTACCCCTTATATTAGTAGGTGTAAAAAATAAAAATTTGTACCTTTTTAAAAATAGTTGGGATAAGTTTGAATTACCGAAACCATTTTCTAAAATTGTGTTAAATTACTCGGAACCAATTTATATTAAAAACGATTTAAGTTATGAAGAAACTTCTGTAATTATTGATGAGTGTAAAAACAAGTTAAATAAATTAGAGTCTTTGGAATACTGATTTGCATATGAACTTTACGCAATTACTTTTTTATCCTATATCGCTTGCATATTTTGTGATTATAAAATTACGCAATATGTTTTTTGATAAAGGCATATTTAAAGTGGGGAAAGTTAAAAGTAAAGTTATTAGTGTGGGGAATATTAGTGTGGGTGGTTCTGGAAAGACGCCAATGGTTATTTATTTAACAAAGTTAATAAAAGAGAATGGAAAAAAGCCAGCGGTACTTAGCCGCGGTTACAGAAGGAAAAGTAAAGGGTATTTATTTGTTAGTGATGAAGAAAAGATTTATAAAGATGTTGAAAGTGCGGGTGATGAAATTTATTTAGTTGCAGAAGAGTGTGGTGTAATAACTGCAGTAAGCGAAAACAGATTTTATGGTGCAAAAAAACTAATTGACCAAGCTAACCCAGATGTAATTATTTTAGATGATGCATATCAACACAGGTGGATACATAGGGATTTGAATATATTAATTTTTGACCAAAGATTTTTGGGAGAGAACAAAGTATATCAACAAAAATTATTGCCTATAGGAATTATGCGAGAGCCATTTGCAGAATGTAAGCGGGCAGATATGATAATAATTAATAGAAAATTTGATGAGCCGAAAAAGATTAGTGAAAATATAACTAAGTACTTTAATAACATTCCAGTTTTTTATGCAGGGTATAAAGCTAATTATTTTGTAGATATAAAAACGCATGTAAATTATGAGATTAAAGAATTTATAGGTCAAAAAAGTTTAGTTGTGTGTGGAATAGCAAAGCCGCACTCGTTTATAGCAGCATTAGAAAAAATTGGTTTAGATGTTAGCAATAAACTAATATTTGTAGACCATAAATATTATGACTTGAAAGAGATTAATTTAATTAGAAAGAAGTTTTATGAAACTAATTCCTATAGTGTAATTACAACACAAAAGGATGCCGTAAAGCTAAAGCAATTTGCAATAGAATTAGATGATATAGATATATATTATTTGCACATAGAATTACTGCCAGATGATAAAGAGAATTTTGATAATAAAATATTAAATATAATAAATAACATTCATTAATTAATTAGTTGGAGGAAAAACTTATGGCAGCAAAGACGCCAAAGTATGTTTATTTTTTTGGTGGTAAAAAAGCCGAAGGAAAAGCAGACATGAAAAATTTATTAGGCGGCAAGGGTGCAAACTTAGCCGAAATGGTAAATATAGGATTGCCTGTTCCTGCTGGATTTACAATTACTACCGAAGTATGTACCTATTATTATGCAAACAAGAAAAAATATCCTAAAGAGTTAGAAGAGCAAGTAGTTGCAGCATTAGCAAAAGTAGAAAAGGAAATGGGTGCAAAATTTGGAGACCCAAAAAATCCTTTATTAGTTTCTGTTCGTAGTGGTGCCCGTGCTTCTATGCCCGGTATGATGGATACAATATTGAACTTAGGGTTAAACGATAAAACTGTTCAAGGTTTAATTGAAAAAACAAATAATCCTAGATTTGCATACGATAGCTATCGTAGATTTGTTGCTATGTATGGCGATGTTGTTTTAGGTTTAAAGCCACAAACAAAACATGATGTAGACCCATTTGAAGAAATTTTAGAAGCAAAGAAAAAAGCACGCGGTGTGGAAAAAGACACAGAATTAACCGCAGAAGACTTAAAAGAACTTGTTGCAGAATTTAAAGCAGCAATTAAAGAAAGACTTGGAATTACATTCCCAGAAGATCCTAAAAAGCAATTATGGGGTGCAATTGGTGCGGTATTTGGAAGCTGGATGAATGAACGTGCAATTGTTTACAGAAAGCTTAATGATATACCCGAAGAATGGGGAACCGCAGTAAACGTGCAGTCTATGGTTTTTGGAAATATGGGAGAAGATAGCGGAACAGGTGTTGCTTTTACACGTGATGCTGCAAGTGGCGAAAACGTATTTTATGGTGAATATTTATTTAATGCACAAGGTGAAGACGTTGTTGCTGGTATTCGTACACCGTTAAAAATTGAAACTTTAAAGAAAGAAAGTCCAAAAATTTATAACGAGTTAATTGCAGTACGTGAATTATTAGAAAAGCACTACAAAGACATGATGGATATCGAGTTTACCATTCAACAAGGTAAACTTTGGATGTTACAATGCCGTGTAGGAAAGAGAACAGGTTTTGCAGCTGTTAAAATAGCTGTTGATATGGTTCGCGAAAAATTAATTAGCAAAGAAGAAGCTTTAATGAGGATAGATCCGGATCAATTAAATCAGTTATTACGTCCAATATTTGATCCAAAAGAAAAAGAAGCAGCAATAAAAGCTGGTCGTTTATTAGCAAAAGGATTAAACGCTGGACCAGGTGCTGCAAGTGGTAAAGTTGCTTTCAGTGCACAAGAAGCTGAAGAGATGGCAGCAAAAGGTGATAAAGTTATTTTGGTACGTATTGAAACATCACCAGAAGATATTAAAGGTATGAACGCTGCAGAAGGTATATTAACAGCACGCGGCGGTATGACAAGCCATGCTGCATTAGTTGCGCGTCAAATGGGTAAAGTTTGCGTTGCTGGTTGCGGAAAGTTAAATATCGATTATAAGAAAGGTGAAATGCGAGTAGAAGGTAATGACAGCTTTTTAATTAAAGAAGGTGATTACATTTCTATTGATGGCTCCACCGGTGAAGTTATTGAAGGCAAACTTTTAACTAAACCTTCAGAAGTTATTCAAGTTCTTATTACAAAAGAAATGAAGCCACAGCAATCTAAAGTATACCAAACATATAAGGATTTAATGAGCTGGGCAGATGAAGTTAGAAAATTACGTGTAAGAACAAATGCAGACCAACCAGATCAATCTGCAGCTGCTGTTGCTTTTGGTGCAGAAGGTATTGGATTATGCCGTACAGAACATATGTTCTTTGGTGGCGATAGAATTCTTTACGTTCGCGAAATGATTTTAAGCGATACTGTTGAAGGCAGAAAAAATGCTTTAGCAAAATTATTACCTTATCAAAGAGAAGACTTTATTGGTATTTTTAAGGTAATGGCTGGTAAACCGGTAACAATCCGTACATTAGACCCACCATTACACGAATTTTTACCTCATGAAGAAAAAGAACAAGAAGAAGTTGCAAAAGTATTGGGTATTAGTGTAGAAAAAGTTAAAGAGAAAATTGAAAACATGAAAGAATTTAACCCAATGCTTGGTTTCCGTGGTTGCAGATTAGGAATAAGCTACCCAGAAATTACAGAAATGCAAGCTCGTGCAATTTTTGAAGCTGCATGCGAAGTTGCAAAGAAAAAAATTAAAGTATATCCAGAAATTATGATTCCTTTAGTTGGACACGTTGCAGAATTAAAGCTTCAAGAAAAAATTGTACGCCGTGTTGCAGAAGAAGTATTTAAGGAAAAGAAAATTAAAGTTCCTTATTTAGTTGGTACCATGATTGAGTTGCCACGCGCATGTGTTACAGCAGATGAAATTGCAACCGTTGCAGAATTCTTTAGCTTTGGTACAAACGACTTAACACAAACAACATTTGGTTTATCCCGCGATGATAGTGGTAAATTTTTACCATTATACGTAGAAAACGAAATATTACCACGTGACCCATTCGAAAGTATTGACGTAAATGGTGTTGGTAAATTATTAGAAATGGGAACACAAAAAGGTCGTTCAGTAAAACCAGATTTAAAAGTTGGTATTTGTGGTGAACATGGTGGCGAACCTGCTTCTGTTGAATTTTGCCATAGAACAGGATTAAATTATGTAAGCTGCTCGCCATATAGAGTGCCTATTGCAAGGTTAGCTGCTGCACGTGCTGCATTAAAAGATGCTAAAGCTAAAGTTGCAGTAAAAACAAGTGAGAAAAAAACTGCTACAAAAAAAGCAGCTACTAGAAAGAAAACTAAATAATTAGTAATAAAACGCAGGGGTGCAACTACCCCTGCAATTTATTTAATTTTGTAAATAATTTATGTATAAATGAACTTAAACGTTTACGAAATAGTTTTTTACTTTTGTTTAGAGTATTAGACGTTATTGTAAGACGGAGAAAAAATGAAATTATCTAATTTTAATTATACTTTGCCAAAAAATGCTATAGCTAAAGAACCTCGTTTACCACGAGATGAAGCTAAATTGCTTGTTTTGGATAGAAATACCGGGTCAATGCAACATCTTATTTTTAAAGATGTAATTAATTACATGAACCCAGGCGATGTGCTGGTTATTAATGACACAAAAGTTATGCAAGCCAGATTATTTGGAAGTAAAGAAAGGACCAACGCTAAAATTGAAGTATTTGTACTAAGAGAATTAAATAAAGACGAAAATATTTGGGATGTTATAGTAGATCCAGCAAGAAAAGTGCGTATTGGTAACAGAATTTACTTTAAAGATGATTTATGGTGTGAAGTTATAGATAACACTACTTCTAGAGGTAGAACAGTACGATTTAACCAAAATGCGGAAAGGATTTATGCTGCGATAGAAGAGATAGGTGTTACACCATTACCACCTTATATTAAGCGAGAAGCTGTACCAGAAGATAAAGTAAATTATCAAACGGTATATGCTCAAAAAGATGGTTCGGTTGCTGCCCCCACAGCGGGTTTACATTTTACAGAAGAGTTAATGGAAAATATAAAAGCTAAAGGTGTTAAAGTTGCATCTGTACTACTTCATATAGGGCTTGGTACTTTTAGACCTGTTGAGGTTGAAGATTTAACAAAGCATAAAATGTATAGTGAATATTTTGAAATAACACAGGAAAATGCTGATATTATTAATGAAGCAATAAAAAACAAAAAGAATGTTTTTGTTGTTGGTACAAGTTCTTGCAGAGCCTTAGAAAGTAGCGTTACAGCAGAAGGTTATGTTAAACCACACAAAGGTTGGACAGATAAGTTTATTTATCCACCTTATGACTTTAAGATTACAAAAAAACTGATTACAAATTTTCACCAACCAGAATCTACTTTAATAATGTTAGTTGCTGCTTTTGCAGGGTTGGATTTAGTTCTTAAAGCTTATAAAAAAGCATTAAAGGAAGGATATAAATTTTTAAGTTACGGCGATGCCATGTTAATTTTGTAATATGAAGAAAATTGCTATTATTCCTTCGGGCGGTTCAGGTAAAAGAACCGGATTGGATTTGCCAAAGCAATATTTAAAAGTTAATGGTAAAGAAGTTATTGTTTACACTTTAGAAGTATTTCAAAACTGCCCGAAAATTGACGAAATTATTATTGCGGCAAAACCAGATTTTTTTGAATTATTAAATAGTATTAAACTAAAATATAACTTAACTAAGGTGACTAAAATTGTAGAGGGCGGAAAAGAAAGACAAGATAGTGTATATAATGCTTTGTTGTCTATTCCGCCCAATAGTTTTAATTCCTTAGTTGCTGTTCATGATGCAGCCCGCCCCCTATTACCCCAAGATGTTTTATTAAAGGCACTTAGCGATGCTGAAGAATTTGGAAACTCGGTTGTTGCTATTAAAGCTAAGGATACTTTAATTAAACATTCATTAAATAATTTCGATTATGTTGATAGGAGTGAAATTTATTACGTTCAAACTCCACAAATCTTTAGTTATCAAGATTTAATTAATGCTTTTAACAAAGCTGCTGCAGAAAATTTTTATGGTACCGATGAATCTATGTTAGTAAATAGACTTGGTATAAAAATTAATATAACTTTAGGAAGCAGCTTAAACTTTAAGGTAACTGATGCGGAAGATTTGAAAATGCTCTCTATGTTGACTTTATAAAAAAAGTATTGTATTTTATTGTAATATTTAATAATTTTAGTCCTTATTTTTGAATTTTTAAGTGGTAGTATGCTTAATTTAGTAGTAGTTATTCTTTTATCTTACTTAGTAGGCTCAATTCCTACAAGTATAATTATATCAAAATTAGTAAAAGGGATTGATATAAGAAATTATGGCAGTGGAAACGCTGGCGGTACAAACGTATTTAGAGTTTTAGGCTGGAAATACGGTGTATTAACAATAATTTTAGACGCATTAAAAGGTGCAATAGCCGTTGTAGTAGTTGCAAGGTTATTTATTGGAGATTTTCCTGTTGCAAATGCAACCCCATTTGATGATTTTACATTAGTTCAAATTATTGCTGGTATTGCTGCTGTTATAGGTCATATTTGGACCGTTTTTGCTGGTTTTAGAGGTGGTAAAGGAATTGCTACTGCATTAGGATTTTTAATTACTGTAATTACTGTTGATATGCTTTTAGCCCTTGTAGTATTTGTTATAGTTGTATCTTTATCAAGATATATTTCTTTAGGTTCAATTTCTGCTGCAATTTCAGTTCCTTTAATTTTAATTATTCGCGAAAATGTTTTTGGTGTAGATATTCAAGGATATCATACAATATTGCCTTTTATAATTGCTGTAAGCTTATTAGTAATTTATACACATAGGGCAAATATAGTAAGATTAATTAACGGTAACGAAAATCGTATTACATTAAGAAAAAACAAATAATAACGTTTTATGAATATTTCCGTTCTTGGTGCCGGAGGTTGGGGTACAACTTTAGCTATATTACTCCATTTCAATGGTCATAAAGTTACATTATGGGAGTATGATAAAAGTTATAGCCGCTATATGCAAAAAAACAGGGTAAATAAAACATTTTTACCCAATGTTTTTATTCCCAACGAAATAAATATTACCCACGATTTAGAAGATGCTATTGAACATACGCATGTTATAGTTATAGCAATTCCAACACAATTTATTAGGGATACTATTAGTAAATTAAAAAAAGCACCCCTAAAAGATGTAATAGTAGTTAGTGTATCTAAGGGGATTGAAAAAAAATCGTTATTAACAGTATCTAAAGTAATAAAAGAGGTATTACCGCAAGTAGACCCAAGCAACATCGGGGTTTTATCTGGTCCAAGCCATGCGGAAGAAGTTAGTCGCAAAATACCAACAGCAGTTGTAGCTGCTTCGGAAAATGAACAAACTGCAAGGTTAATACAAGCACTTTTTATGACAAGTTACTTTAGAGTATATAGCTCGACCGATGTAATTGGTGTTGAGCTTGGAGGTGCTGTTAAAAACGTTATTGCAATTGGTGCTGGAATTATTGACGGTGCTAATTTTGGTGATAATACCAAAGCAGCTATTATGACGCGCGGAACGGCTGAAATTACTCGTTTAGGTAAATATTTAGGTGCTAAGCCGGAAACTTTTGCTGGCTTAAGCGGTATGGGGGATTTAATTGTTACTTGTATGAGTAAACATAGTAGAAACCGCTACGTTGGCGAACAAATTGGAAAAGGTAAAAAATTAAACGAAGTACTTAAAACCATGAATATGGTTGCAGAAGGTGTAGAAACATGTCGCTCTGTGCATGAATTATCTTTGCTGCATAAAGTAGAAACACCAATTGTTTCTGCGGTTTATTCAATTTTGTTTGAAGATAAAGACCCCGTAAAAGCTACTTATGACCTTATGACACGAGATGTGAAAACAGAAATTTGGTAATTATTTTTTGTTTTTATTTCTTATTTGTATATATTTGTTTATATATTAGTTAATATTGTTTAATAATTGGCGTTTTGTTTTGTTAAAAAGTTTTTTTAGTAAGATTACAGGATTTTTAGGGTTAAAGGAGAGGAATAATTCCCCAAATGTAGTAGTATCTACAAATATTAATGAAGTAGAAAAACCTAAAGATGATTTAATAGTTAAAGATATTGAGCCAAAAGTTAGGACTAATAAAAAGTCTAAGCTAAAAAGAAATCATGGCAAGATATCTATTAATGAGTTAATTGATGAGGATAAACCAAAAGCTGTTGATAATTGGGATCCTTCTGTTTTTAACGTGCCAGAAATTGAGGGGAAAACACGTTTTACAGATTTAAACTTGCATTCTTCAATTTTGCATGCAATATATGATTTAGGTTTTAAGTATTGCACAGATGTTCAAGCATTAACCATGCCACACTCGTTACAAGGTAAAGATATTACAGCACAAGCGCAAACAGGGACGGGAAAAACGGCAGCATTTTTAATAACCATTTTTAATCATTTAGTTAATAATCCACTTACAGGTAAACAAAAGCATGGCACACCAAGGGCAGTTATTTTAGCACCAACACGCGAGCTTGCTATTCAAATAGAAAAAGATGCTCAATTGTTAGGGAAGTATTTATCTTTTAATGTGTTAAAAACAGTAGGTGGAATTGATTACCAAAAGCAACAAAATTTATTATCTAGGTTAAATACGGATATTTTAATTGCAACACCAGGTAGGTTAATCGATTTTATTGATAAAAAAGCAGTAGACTTAAAGCATGTGGAAATTCTTGTTATTGATGAAGCAGATAGAATGCTAAATATGGGGTTTTTGCCATCTGTTAGGCAAATAGTTTTAAGTACACCACCAAAAGCCCAAAGGCAAACAATGTTTTTTACTGCTACTATGAATTTTGAAGTAAAGAATTTAGCAGAATCATGGACAAAAGACGCAGTTGATGTTGCAGTTAATCCAGAAGAAAAAACAGTAGATACAATTGAGCAAATTACATATATTACCACAGTAGATGAAAAACCAACATTACTTTATAATTTAGTTATAAAAAAGAATTTTGATAGAGTACTTGTTTTTGCCAACAGAAGAGACGAAGCGCGACAGTTAAAAGATACATTTACAACATATGGGATAAGTTGTGCGCTGCTATCGGGTGATGTTGAGCAAGCTACAAGAATTAGACGGCTGGAGATGTTTAGAAGTGGCAAGATTAGAGTGTTAGTTGCAACCGATGTTGCGGCGCGTGGAATACATGTTGAAAATATTACCCATGTAATAAATTATAATATTCCTCAAGATATAGAAGAGTATATCCACCGTATTGGAAGAACCGGACGCGCTGGGGCAACAGGTATTGCAATATCCTTTGCTGATGAGGAAAGCGGCTACGAACTAATGAAACTTGAAGAGCTATTAGGCAAAAAATTTGAGTGTATTTATCCGGAAGAGGATTTATTAACCCCAATACCAGAGCAATATATAAAACCTAAAGCCACAAAATCAATTTCTGCTGTTAAGCGCTCGTTTAAGAGGAATGATAGACGAAAAGATATTAAAAAGCGGTTTACAAAAAATAGTAATAAGCTAAAAAATAATCCTAAAGATAGGGAAGAAAATAATTAGCTAATAAAATGTATGATAATTTAGACAGAAAACTTTATGATTTAAAATCTGTTGGTAAAAAGCGAGTAGAAGCTTTTGCTGGGGTGGGGATTAATACAATAAAAGATCTATTATTTTATTTCCCATATAAACATTTAGACCGAAGCAAAGTTTTAAGCGTTAAAGATGTTATTTTATATGTTGGGCAAGGATACGAAGGAGAAGTTACAGTTATTGGTAAAGTTTTTAATACAGAAAAAATATCTTACGATAAAAAGAGCGTATTAAAAGTAGAATTTACCACACCCGAAGGAATGTTTAAATGTGTTTGGTTTAATAGAATTAACTATTTTGAAAAAGTTTTTTTAGTAAACGATACTTATGCAGTTTCCGGCAAACCGACACTATCCCGTTATGGGAATTTACAATTTACACATCCGGATTATGATAAACTAAAAGATGATGAAAAAGATTTTTTACATACTGGTAAAATAATACCCATTTACAAAGTGCCGCAAGAGCTTAAGCTTGCAAATTTAGGTGAATATGGATTGCGTGCAATAATTTACGAAGCTGTTACTCGGTTTGCTAATAACATTACAGAAACTTTACCAGATACAATTTTAAAAAAATATAATTTACTAGTATTAAAAGATGCAGTTAAGTATTATCATTTACCAGAAAATTTAGAGCAATTAACTAAAGCATTAGCGAGATTTAAATTTGAGGAATTATTTTATTTAGAATGTTTAATTGCACTAAAGCATACTAATTATAAACATAAAAAACAGGGAATAAAATTTAAGGTATATCCAGAGCCAATAAAAAAGTTTTTATCTTCGTTAAGCTTTGAACTTACTAAAGCGCAGTTAAAGGTGCTTAGCGAAATTAGAAAGGATATGGAAAGTAAGTATCCAATGAATAGACTTTTACAAGGAGATGTTGGAAGTGGCAAAACTGTAGTTGCAGTAATTGCAATGCTAATAGCTATTAGTAATGGTTACCAAGCCGTTCTAATGGCACCAACAGAAATATTGGCTATGCAACACTATAAAAGTATTAGTAAAATGACCAGTGCTCTAGATATAAAAATAGATTTGGTAATTGGAAGCAACACAAAAAGTGAGCGAGAAGGAATATTAAATGATATTGAAAGCGGAAAAACTAATATAGTAGTTGGTACGCATGCACTAATAGAAGAAAAAGTTAAATTTAATAAATTAGGTTTAGTAGTTATAGATGAGCAACACAGATTTGGTGTTGACCAAAGATCTTTATTAATGCAAAAGGGGGAAACTCCAGATACGCTTGTAATGTCTGCAACACCTATTCCGCGTACATTAAGCATGACAGTTTATGGTGATTTGGATTTATCTATAATAGATGAAATGCCAAAAGGAAGGATACCAATAAAAACAGTTTTGCGACCAGATACAGCTTTGCCATCTATTTATGAATATATTAAAGATAATGCTAAAAAGGGATATCAAACGTTTTTGGTTTATCCTTTAGTAGAAGATAGCGAAAAATTAGATTTGAAAGCTGCAGAAACTTATTTTGCTAAATTATGCCAGCACGAGCTTAAAGATGTTAATGTAGGACTTTTACATGGTAAAATGAATTGGCGGGAAAAAGAAGAAACAATGGCAGAATTTGCAAATGGCAAATATGATGTTTTAGTTGCTACTACTGTTATAGAAGTGGGGATAGATATACCTAATGCAAATTTAATTGTTATTAACGATGCGCAAAGATTTGGATTATCCCAGTTGCACCAGTTGCGTGGAAGAGTTGGAAGAAATGATTTACAATCTTATTGTGTTTTGGTTGTGCCTTCTAATTTATTAGCAAATATAAATAAAGTAAATTTAAACTTTAATTACTTAAGTAAAAAACAAATAGAGTACTTTAAAACGCAAATTAGATTGCGTAGCATGGTTCAGTTTAGTGGAGGTTTTGACTTAGCTGAAATAGATTTAAAGCTGCGCGGACCAGGTGATATTTTTGGCACAAAACAAAGTGGCTTTCCAGAACTTAAGTTTGCTGATATTGTTAACGATACAGAGATTTTGCAAAATGCAAAACAAGAAGCATTTAATATAATTACTAAAGACCCAAACCTAAGTGACTATACAAATAAAATTATAAAAGAAACATTAGATAGCAGATATAAAAATAATTTAATTTATGCAGAAATTGCGTAAATAACTATTTAAAATAAAAAAACCCCTGAATAGGGGTCTAGTAAAAATTTACTATCGTTCACGCATTTGGGTGCCTTTAGAAGCTCTTCTTTTAGCTTTAATGCGTTCCATACGTTTTTCAACCGACGGTTTTGTGTAAGCGGTTCTTTTTTTGTATTCTTTTAATATTCCGCTTCTTTCGTATTTTTTCTTGAATCTTTTCAACGCTCTGTCGATTGATTCGTTTTCCTGAACGATTATTCCTACCAAGTTTATCACCTGCCTTTAAAGTTTAAAAAATAACGTCCTAAAATTTACAAAGAAAATTTTTTTTATGCAAGTTAAAAATTTGTGTAGGCAATTATTTTTGAATATAGCCGCGGTTTTTGGCGTAATCGTAAAGTTGGGTGTAGAGCATTTTCCGAGCGCGGTGTAGGCGACTTCTTACAGTGCCAACTGGGCAATCTATAAAATCTGCAATTTCTTCGTAAGAAAAGCCTTCTAAATCGTTTAGTATAATTACTGTTCTAAAATCTTCGGGTAGCTTTTCTAATGCTGAAGAAATATCATCATCTAAAAGCTGATTGAATGCGTCATCCTCAAAGTGTTTGGTTTTAATTTCGCTTTCGCTTACAGACTCGTAAAAATTTTGTACATCGTCATAATCTACGCGGTTTGCGCCTCTAATTCCTTTTCTAAATTCGTTTATAAACGAGTTTTTTAATATCCTAAATAACCAACCTTTAATATTTGTGCCGCGCTCAAATTTATCAAAAAATCGGAATGCCTTAATTAAGGTTTCTTGTACAAGGTCGTTAGCTTCGTCGCTATCGCCTGTCATTTGAAAAGCAAAATTATATAGGGAATTTGTATGCGGAATTACCTCCTTTTCAAATTCTTCATAATTAATATTGCTTATTGTGCCTTCTTTTTCTTCCGATTCTTGAAACATGTATTTATTTTAAAATAATTGTATTATAAATATAACTCTTTTTTATTAAATTGTCATATAAAAAACCATTTATAATAGTATATCTTGTCTTATTATTGTCATAAATCACAAAGTCTGCATTTGTTCCCAAAATTATTTCAGTTGGTGCTTTAAAATCTTGCGAAACTATATTAATAGGATACTTTGTATTAATAAAATCATTGGGTAAGTTTTTAACTCTTACATAGCAATAACCTTGTGATAATAGATCATCAAAATCTAAACTTTCAAGTTCATCTGTATTATTAAATGTTTTTTCTAAAACTTTACCCGGTTTAACAATCATATTATTTGCTAAAATTTCATCGTTACCATAAAATGTAGATAAATCCCCGAACTCTGAAATTGTACTTTTAAAGTAAGTTTTTTTTGTTTCGTTACTAATTTCATTTCTATTTATTGCAATATCGGCTAAAATTTCTGTATTGGCAATATTAATTTTTGCATTTCTAATAATTAGGTCATAAAGTAAATTATTATTTTCTGGAATTGAAAAATAAAGATTAATATCGTTATTAATAAAGCTATTAGTTGCAATTGAATAAAGTCCGCTTAAAATTGCCAAAAAGTTTAATTTTCTTACAAATTGTTTTTCATAATCATTTTTCCAGCCACCAGATTCAATTAAAATTGAGCTGACGCGCCACTTTACAAAATTATCCCCAAATGCTCTTGGCTCAAAACCATCATCGTATCTTCCTATGTGACCGGGAATTATTACAGACATATTTTTAAAAATATCTACAATTACTTTCATGCCATTGTTTCTTACTTCGTCAATTTCTTTTTGGTAATTAAAAGCTGGCAAAAGAAAAGATAAAGAAGCAGTGCGATAAGTATTACCAGCAGTATAAAGCGAGCCTTGGTCGTGTAAATTAAAACCAAAACTTGGCTTTAATGTTTCTTGCAAATTATATAATATTTTAGATTCTGGATTTGTTAAGCGAAGTGCGTCTCGGTTAAGATCAATTTTGGCACGGTTACGACGCGTAAATCTTTCCGCACCATCTGGATTTAGCATTGGTACAAAATGAATATTAAGGTTATTTAATAATATCTCTTTTAATTCTTTAAAACTGTTTTTATCCTCAAAAAAATTAAACAGGTCTAATAATGCCATTGTAGCGGTTGGTTCATCGCCATGCATTTGAGACCATAAAAGAACCGTTGTTTTGCCGCTACCTATAGATAGTATATTAATTGAGCGCCCTTCTATAGATTTACCAATTTCTTTTACATTAAATGTTTGGTTCTTTTCCTTTTCTTTAATAATTGGTAAAATATCTGCATGGGTAAATCTTTTTACTTTAATTTTATTTTCTTTAAAGTTTTCGTAAGAATTATATAAATCGTATAATGGAAAATTTTGGGCAGAAACATTATAAAAACAAAATAAAAAAACTAAATAAACTATTGCATTTTTCATAAAAAATAAGCTAAATTTAGTTAAATAAATTAATATTGTAATATAATAAATAAAACGGTAAAAAGTATGTCTACAACAAATTTAAATTTAGGTAGTAAATTGCCACAATTTAATTTGCTTTCTGTAGATGGCAATTATTACACACCAGAAAGCTTTAAAGATAAAAAAATATTAATTGTAATTTTTAGCTGTAATCACTGTCCGTATGTAAAAGCTTATGAAAATAGAATTATTGAATTGCAAAATAAATATAAAGAGGATGTTGCAATAGTAGCAATAAATAGTAATGATGATGAAGGCTACCCAGAGGATAGTTACGAAGAGATGAAGGGAAGGGCAAAGCAAAAAGGTTTTAATTTTGTTTACTTGCGTGATAGCACCCAAGAAGTAGCACAAGCATTTGATGCTACACATACACCGGAAATATTTATGTTTGATAGTGAAAGGAAATTAATTTACCATGGCAAAATAGATGATAATTGGCAAGATGAAAAATTAGTGAAGCATAAATATTTGGAAAATGCAATAAATGAATATCTAAGTAATAAAGAAATCTCCATTCCAGAAACATACAGCATTGGCTGCACAATTAAGTGGAAATAGAGAGGAGGAATATAAAATTAATTAATTAAATTAAATTCAAAGGAGAGTTATGGAATTTTTAACAAAAATTTTCCCGTATCTTGATATACCAAATAATGTATTTAATACTATTTACATTACATTTATGTTAGGGGCATTTGGTTGGTATGCAATAAAATTTATTTTTAAAATTTGGAAAATATCTAAAGATATTAAAGACTTAAATTTATTAACAAATATTTTAGATAATTTAGAAAAAATTTATAAGGAAGAAGTTAATAATTATACAATAAATTTAATAAGTATAAATAACAAGCAAAAGAGCTTTCAGAGTTTTGACAAATATTTCAATTTAGATATTGTTTTAGCTAAAATAAACATAAATGTTTTACTTTTGCAAAGTATACCAAGTAAACTTGTTGGACTGGGTATTTTAGGTACATTTATTGGTTTAACATATGGAATTTCTGATTTTAATACTAGTAGCCAAGAAGCAATAAAAAATAGTATTTCGACTTTATTAAATGGAATGAGTACTGCTTTTGTCACTTCTGTTTGGGGTATGATCTTATCTTTGATTTTTTCTTATTGTGAAAAAATAAATATTAATAAACTAAAGAGTGCAATAAATAACATTTGTGATAAGATAGATGAAGAATATTTAATTACAAAAAAAGATGAACTAGAACTAGAAGTAATAAAAATTGGAAATACCTTAGATAAATATTTTGGTGTGCAGAATGCAGCTGGCGAAAAGTTAAGAGCAGGTAAAGTTTTATATGAACTTTATATTAATTCATTGAAACAAACTGAAGCGTTAAAATCATTTTCTACAGATTTGGCAGAAAAAATAGAAGCAGGTTTTGAAACAATTTTAAGTAAACAATTAGAAAATAATATAATGCCATTAATAGAAAATGTGGCAAATGAATTAATAAACTTGAGGAATAATATAAAAGACCCAGCTGGGGAAATGACAACAAATATCGTTAAAGATTTAGAGAAAGCAATAGCAAAAATGGTAGATGAGTTAAAAGTTAATATTACAACATCAACTAAAAACGAGTTAGAAAATGTAACTAGTATAATAGCTAAAACATCAGAAATAATAAATGAAATACCTAATTCAATTAAAAATACTATTTCTGAAATAAATAAAGTATTAAATATACTAAGTGTAACTATAAATGAAAATATTGGTACTTTACAAAAAACACAAAAACAATTATTAGAAAAACAAAATGATAATATTACAATTACAGATACATTATTAACAAGCCTTAAAGAAATTATAAAAGAATTTAACGAAGCAGCCAAGCAGATGGTTTTATCCAAAAATGAGTTTTTAAATGTAATCAACTCTTTTGAAAATATTAATAATGAATTTAGGAAAATAGTTTACAAGAACGAAAACAATATAGAAACAATTGCCAACCTTAATAATAATTTAGTTAATTTTACTCAAGATTATATAATTCGAAATGAAAAAATAGTTTCTAATTTAACTGATACTACAAATAATACAGTTACTACACTTCAAAATTTGGTTGAAAATCTAATACAAAAAACTGATGAAAGTATGCAAAATATAACACAAACAGTTTTTAATCTTTCAGGGGAATTTATAACCATTAAAGAAGGATTAATTAGTATTTTTGACCAAATTAATAAAGGTCTACATGATTATAATTATACAATTGATAGTGCATTACGAAATAATTTACAAATGTTTACAGAATCAGTTAGTAAGAGTGTAGAATCATTAGATGGTGTTATGAATGGATTGCATGATTTACTAAGTGACTTAACTGAGTTAATAGAAAAATTTAACAATAGAACGATGAGATAAAAATGCAGGACGAATATACTAAAAATTACAATTCAGAAAATCCTTTTTCTCTATCAATAGGGGATTTGATGGCAGCATTATTATTAATATTTGCTTTGCTATTATCAGCTTCATTATTGCAACTTCAAAGAGAATTTGACTTAAAATCCAAGGTTGCCGAAAGATACACAGCAATAAAAGAAGATATATATAATGAATTAAATGATGAATTTAAATATGATTTAGAAAAATGGAATGCTGTTTTAGATAAAAAGGAATTATCGATTAGATTTAAAGAGCCGGATGTTTTGTTTGGATTAAACGAGACAGCATTAAAACCAAAATTTAAAGAAATATTAGCAGATTTTTTCCCAAGATATATAAAAATATTAACAAAGCCAAAATTTATAAATACTATTGAAGAGGTTAGAATAGAAGGACATACAGATACTAGTGGACCGACGAAAGGATTAAATTCAGATGAAGATTATTATTTTAATATGCAATTATCACAAGGTAGAACAAGAAGTGTTTTAGAGTATTCATTATCATTAATTAATGCTGGCAGTACAAGAGATTGGCTAAAACAAAGATTAACAGCAAATGGATTATCATCTAGCAAAATCATTAAATATGACTGGGGACAAGAAGACCCAATTGCAAGTAGAAGAGTAGAATTTAAATTAAGAACTAATGCTGAACAACAAATTGATGAACTATTAAAATATGGAAAAGGAAAAAATTAAAGCGAGTGAGCTATTGAAATTTAATTTTTCTGCAACACACTTTCGAAATCTTGCTTCAATAATTGCAGATAGAGCGATTAAAGATTCAGTTAAAACTAAACTTAAAAAGTTAGATCAAATTTCACAAAAAAATAATCAGCAGGCATTTGATATTAATCCAATAAATAAAAAAGAAATAGTAATAAAATTTTACAGATGGATTTATCAAGGTGGAAATCCTAAAAATTATTTTACAAGTAAAGATTTAAGATATTTAATTTATAATATAGATGTAAATTTTGATGAAAGAAAATCAATATATGAAGACACTGAGCTATTAAATAAATTAATAACGATAATTGATTTAAAGTGGCAAAATTCTTATTTGCTATATTTGTTTAATTTAATAATTAGAAAATGGCGAGACACACAATTCCCTAAAAGTTTTGATTTAATTTTTATTTATTTTAACCAAAAATTAAAAAACTATGATGGCACACGTAAAACGATATTAAATATTAAAAATAATAAGCAATATTTTGATAATAAGAATGGAGATTTAATTTTAGGAGCAGATAATGCATTAAAAGGTAAAGAGCTTAGTGATTTAACTAAAACTTTGAATTTACCTGAATATTATATATCATATAGATATTTTACAAGAGTAATATTAATGTATATTGAGAAAAGTAAAAATGATATCAATTTATTGGCTGATGAATTTACAAATCTCTTTAATAACTATAATGTAAAACAAAAAACATTGATAATATCTAGTTTAATTATAAAAACGGAAGGTAAATTTAATGAAAAAATTCAAAACTTAGCTTTTAATAAAATAGGTGATCCAGAAAAAGAAATAATATGGGATTTAAATTTATATGATGACAAAGATAAAAGCATAATAAACGACGCAAGGTATATTTTAAATGAATGGATAAAAAATAAATTTATTACTATATTTTTTGAAAATGTTATAAATGATAGCAGAAGGAAGAATTTTTGGCTTAGTTTACAAAAACATATATCTAGTTTCCGGGTTGTATGTACTAATTACATTGTAAGCAAATTGCAACAAGATAGTAGAATAAAAAGCATAATAAATGAAAGGCTTGTCAAAAGTTATAGTGGTTCAAGTAATGCTGCTATCATAATGAAAATAAAAAATAAAATTATTGTTGAGTTTAGCGATAATGGAGCTTGTTATGTTTATAATGAAACGAACCCACATGCACCCAAATTTAATGTTAAAGAAATTATCAGCACAGATTCATTAAAAAATAGGTATTTTACTGTGCTTTTTTTGAGGGAAAGATATAAAGTATATTATTTTCAGGAGCAAGGTAAAGTGTACCATATGGATGGCATAATAAAATGGGAAGCAGCATTTAGGGAATGGATGAAAGTAAAGCTGGATATCTATGTTTCAATGGATTAATAATAAGGTAATAGGTTTTTGCCTTCAAGAAGAAGGCGAAGGTTTAATTAAGGTTGAAAATTGGGATAAATATGTGGATAAATATTTATCTCAATATTCAATAATAAAAGAATTAATTGATAATAATATTTATGAAGCTGATGATTATTTTGTTTACCCACCATTAGCAAGCGTTTTATCTTTATCAATAAATGATAAGGGGATACTAAATTTACCAGATCCATACCCATTTGTTATATATTTAGAATCAGAGAGTACACTAAATTCGCAAGATTTTAAGATAAAATATAGATTTTTAAAGAGTCATCCTTTAGGAGAACTTTTAGCGGAAAAGCGCGAAGGTGCGTTTATAAAAATTAAAAATAACTATTACCTATTAAATCTTGAACAATATTTACTTTTGGAAGCTATAGATAAGTTTAATGAGCTAGATTCTAATGAAAAATCTTTTAATAATAATTTATTAAAGTTTTCTGAAATAAAAGGTTTAGCAACAAAAGCAAAATGTGAATTAGAAGATTATTTGAAGAATGAAGATGTATTAACTATAGATAAAATTAAAATAGATATTGAAAACAATAATGATGAAATAAAAATAATACCCAAAATACCGAATTTAGATGAGGATAATTTTGTAAAAAAGTTAGAACTATTCCCCACTGTTAAAGAAACTTACACGATAAATGATAAAAGTAATAAGAAATATAGATTTGTATTAAAACCTGAGCAAAAAAAAGCTTTAGAAAAGGTTAAAAGGAAACGTTTTTATAAAAGTAATGAAGAAATAAGGGCATTAATAGAAAATCCATTAAACGAATTTGACGATGAAGTATTTGATTTAGAAGTATTTTACAGTGAAAGGGTAAAAGAGATAGGTATTTATAAACCTAGGTATTATCCTTTTATTCAACCGTATAAATCCGAATGGATACCTGGGTTTATTATAAAAGATAAATTTGATGGCGAAAAAAGGGTAGTTATAGATACCATAGAAAAGTTAAATGAGTTTAAGGAAAAATTAGAAGAAGCCGAAAAGACAAATAAAAATTATGTTAAATATGAAGACGAAGAAATACCATTAGATGAAGCAAGGACGATAATAAAAGTAGCAGAAAAGCAGTTAGCAAATCCAAAACGGCAACTAGATATAGATGATGAAACACTTAAAAAAGAAGTATTAATAATAAAAGAAAATGCGGAAATATTAGAGTACTCTGAGTTTACTGACCAAAATATTACAAGTACTCAAAAATTTGAAGAAATTACAAATTTAAAAAGACATATTGCGCTAAAAAACCACCAAAAGGAGGGGGTAACATGGTTACAATTTTTATATGGGAAAGTAAAAGGATGTTTACTTGCAGATGACATGGGATTGGGGAAAACTTTGCAGGTACTATACTTTATAGAATGGCATTGCCAAAAATTTATAGATAATAAACCTTATATAATAATTGCTCCTTTAACACTGTTAGAGAACTGGGAAATTGAATATTTCAAATTTTTTAACCCAACTAATTTAAAAATATTTAATTTAAGACACGAAAATAAATATGTTAAAGATAATTTTGACCCAAAATTTGCGGAAGAATTAAACAAAAAACAAATAATACTTACAAACTACGAAACATTTAAAAAATATCAATTAACTCTTTGTGCAATAGACTACTCAGTTGTTGTAGTAGATGAAGCACAAAAAATTAAAACACCGGGCACAATAATTACTAATACTGTTAAAGCAGTTAAGGCAGATTTTAAAATTGCACTAACTGGTACGCCAATAGAAAACTCTTTGATGGATTTATGGTGTATTATGGACTTTGCAATACCAGGGTTGTTAGGCAATGCAAAAGATTTTGCAAAAAAGTATCAAAATCCGTTACGTAGTACAGAGGAAATAATTGTAAGTATTTCCGAAAAATTACGAAAAGAGATAGGAATATTTTTAAAGAGAAGAATAAAGGACGATGTATTAAAAGACTTACCAATAAAGCATGATAATGAAAAAAGCAAAATTAAAAGAAAAATGCCAAATGTACAATTAAATGTATATATAGATACTGTTGATAGCATTAAAAAAGAATTAAAAGATAATAATGAAAAAGAAGTTATACTTGAAATAATACATAAACTTAAAGATATTTCCGACCATCCTTACTTAGTAGAGCATGATATAGATAAATTTAATGTAGATGAATTAATTGCAAACTCTGCAAAACTACAAATAGTTATAGATTTATTGCGAGATATAAAATTAAAAGGTGAAAAAGTAATAATTTTTGCAGAAAGGAAAAAAACACAAAAGATGTTGCAAAAAGTAATTGCAGCAAAATTTCATAATATGCCAAGTATAATTAATGGTGATACTCCAAGTTATAGCACTGAAAGGGATGGAAAGATTTCTAGACAACAGGCTATAAACCGTTTTCAAGCAAAGGAAGGCTTTAACGTAATAATTATGTCTCCATTAGCTGCGGGTGTGGGGCTTACTGTAACGGCGGCTAACCATGTTATTCATTACTCCAGGCATTGGAATCCAGCTAAAGAAATGCAAGCAACTGATAGGGCATATAGAATTGGTCAAGATAAAGAAGTTTATATTTATTATCCTATGGCTGTTTCTGATAAGTTTGATACATTTGATGTTGTTTTAGATAATTTATTAGCTAAAAAGCGCAAATTAGCTACAAATGTACTTTTCCCAATTGAGGGTACGGAAGTTAGACCTGATGAAGTTATAAAAGGCCTACTTAATTCAAATAATAATTATACAAATATTAGTAATAATTAATATAAAATTTAATAGCCTTTAAGGCTATTTTCTTACTTCCTTAAAAACTCGTCTATTAATTTGCTTACGGTTTCCATTTCTTTGCTAACGGCTTGGTGACCGCCATCGTTTTCTAAAATAAATAAGCGTCCTTTTGTATATTTTGCAAATTCAATTGCAGGGTCTGGATTAAGTATATGGTCTTGAGATGCAACTATGGCTAAAATTTCTGCTTTTATATGTTTGCCGGTTTCTTCTTTACTGTAATTAAATTTACTAGTAATGTTGTGGTTAATCATACTTAAAAGTTGGTATTTCCAACAGATTGGAGGAAATACTTTAGAAGCTTCGCCATCAAAGCGTTTTAAGTATTCATCAAATTTATTAACGTCTACTATGCGGTTAAATTCCTTTGGCGTTCTTGCAGTTAGCTGAATCATTAAATTTAGTATTCTGTTAATCTCTTTATCTGGAACGTTATAATTTTCCCCAATTTTAATTACGTCTAAGGAAATTGTCCAAAGTAATTTATCAACAGCGGTTAAATAAGGAGAAGGTACGTAAGGAATAGCTTTATCCATAAAATCTGGATAAGAGACAACCCATTGGTAAGTTTGCATACTACCCATGCTGCCCCCCATAACACAATAAATGTGATTTATATTAAGTACTTTAGTTAAAGTAAGGTATTGACTATTAACCATATCTGCAATAGTAAAATGGGGAAAGTTATTAAGTGGTTGTTTTGTGCTATTATTTGGTGATGTAGAAATACCATTACCTAAAGCGTCAAAAGCAATTACATAAAATTTAGTAGTATCAATCAATTTATCTTTTCCAAGTAAGCGCGATGTTGCTTCGCTTGTGCCATTAAAGTAAGATAGGAAAATAACGATATTACTTTTATCATCGTTCATTTTACCAAATGTTCTATAACCAATTTTGCAATCTAAAATTTTCTCGCCATTTTCTAATTCAAAATCGCCTAAATTAGCAAATTGCTGCACACCTTGTGCATTAATAACAAAAAATAAAGAAAACCAAAACGCAACTACAAAAACAAATTTTTTCATTAAAAGCTCCATTATTCTTTTACTTTAGCAAAAATTAATTCATCAACTACAACGCCATTTTTAAGAATATTTTTTCTTAAACGCGCTTCCATAACAAAGCCGGCTTTTAATAAAACCTTAGTACTTGCAGGGTTCCAATCAAAAACGCTAGCTTGTATTCTAACAACATCAAAATATTCAAAAATAAAATCTGTAAATATCTTAACTGCTTTGGTCATAATTCCTTTATTCCAATATTCCTCACCAAGCCAATAGCCAAGTTCAGCAGTTCTTTTATATAAATCCTTACCTAATATAAAACCAATAGCACCAACGCAAATATCATCAATAGCAATTGCGTAATTTGTAACAGGGTCTACTAAATTAACGGTAGAAATAAATTCCTCTGCATCTTTTAGTGTATATGGGTGCGGAAATCCATCGCGTAGGTTAATCCATATTTTGCTGTTATTTGCAAATTTAGCTAAATTAGGTGCATCCTCGTTAATAAAGTTTCTAATAATAAAACCTTCCCCTTTAAGTTTCATTTTTTCACCTTAAAATTTATAGTTTAAAACTAATAATTTTTTACTTTAAAATAAAACAAGTATTTTTGTATAAAAAGAATAAAAAAATGATTTACATAATTTTAATATTATTTATAACTGGTTATTACTACTTTTCTTTTACAAAATTTAATTACAAAAGACTAAATTTTTTACAACGCTATTTATTAAATAAAGCTGTATCTAAGTGGGTTAAAGTTTATGAATCAATAGCATTAGATAAATATGCAATTACAGATTATGACTCTTTACTAAAATTATTAAACTTTTTTGAAAAATATTTAGTAAGACAAATATTAACTATAGACCCAAAAGACTTAGGATTTAAAGGACCGTTTTATTCCCTTGAACCAGCAACAAACTTAATTAAAATAGAAAGTTTTAAGTTTAAGGGAGAATTAACCAATAGAGAAACTGGAATACAATATTGCCCAGAGCATAGTTATAATGATTTTATAAAAATGAGTGAGGCAATGTATAAAGAAATAGGAAAAAGAGTGTATATAGATTCTGGTTATCGCTCTCCCGGTAGGCAGGCATATTTATTTTTATTTTATTTAGTAATGGATAATGATTATTGTTTATTAGAAAATGGTAAGTGGATTGCGCTACCCGGCTATAGCGAGCATGGAGCAAATATTAATAATGCAGTTGATATTGTTACTGAAGAGGGGATTAATGGATTTAGTGAAGACCAAAAAGCAGAAGATTTTGAAAACACTATTGAGTATAAATGGCTTTTAGAAAATGCAAATAAATATAATTTTTATTTATCGTATCCTAAAGATAATGATTTAGGTGTTGCTTTTGAACCATGGCACTGGCATTGGGAAAATAAGCAGCCGAAATAAAATTATCTCGGCTACCTAAGGTAATATATTATTTATTGTATAATGCAAAAAGGGTATCTCGTGTGTAATCAATTGTGGAATATTTTTGACTAATATAAGCTGCATAAAAGTGTTTACACATTTTACGCGTTCTTTCGTTATCATTAAACTTGCATTCTTTTTTTATTAAGTAAAGTCCTCGCGGGTCTTTAATTTTAAGCAATGTTAATGCAGCCATAATTCTAACGTTTTCGCTGCTATCGTTTCTTAAAGTTCTCATCAGTTCAATTATTGCTTTTTCGCTTGGGTTAATTTCAGCAAGCATATAAGCACAGTTTACTTTAAGTCCTTCGTTATCGCTTTTAAGTCCTTCTAACAAACTTGCTTCAATTTGTTTATTAGATATTGGATTACTCGATTTTTTAATCGGGCTATTTGCATAAATTACGCTGAAAAATAGAGTAATAAAAATTACAGAATATAGAAATTTGTTCATGTTAGTCCTCGCTTAGTTTAAGTGTAAAATTTTATTTACAGATATATAGACGATTAAACAAGTAAAAGGTTGTTATATGTAAAAATTATTACACTTGTTAACTTTAATTGAAACAATTCGTCTAAAAATTACTTAAAAAGGAATTACTTTTACTTTTATTTTGTTATTAATTAAAACAAGAAAATTATGAACAAAGCTTTTTTAATATTTTTTAGTATTGTATTTGTAGTATATTTTAGCGTAAATTATTACATCTTTATTAGGGGTTTGCAGGCAATTAAGCCCGGTAGCCCACTAAAAACCTATTATATAATTATATATGTTGTTTTAGCATTGTCGTTTTGGGTGGGTAGAATAACAGAAAATTATTTCCCATCTGTTTTTACTGATATTTTGGTATGGGTTGGTTCGTTTTGGTTAGCTTTTATGCTTTACTTTTTTATTACTGTGCTATTATTGGATATTATGCGATTAGTTAATCATTTCTTGCCATTTTATCCCGAGTATGTTAAAAGCAACTATATAAAGGTTAAAGAATACATTTTTTGGGGTTCGATTGTTGTTGTTAGCTTAACAGTATTAATTGGGCACATTAATTTCCTTAATCCAAGATTATATACTAAAGAAATTAAAATTAACAAAAGTACAAAAGATATTAAGGAATTAAATATTGTAGTAGCATCAGATATTCACATGGGGACAATTGTTACAAATGGAAGGGTGCGAAAACTTGTTGATATGATAAATTCATTAAATCCAGATATAATACTATTACCGGGTGATATTTTAGATGAAGATTTGGAGCCCGTTATTAGACGAAATTTGGGGGATGACATTAGTAAATTAAAAGCAAAATATGGCGTTTACGCTGTTAATGGTAATCACGAGTTTATTGGCGGTGTATCTGAAGCGGATAAATACTTAACTAATCATGGTATAAAGCTATTACGAGATACAGTGGCCGTAATAGATAATCAAATAATAATAGTAGGCAGAGAAGATGTGTCTATAAACAGAATTGGGAAACGAAAAACAATTGAAGAATTACTTAATGGCTATGATAAAAGCATGCCAATAATTTTAATGGACCATCAACCCTTTAAATTATACGAAGCAGAGCAGGCAAAAATAGATTTACAGTTATCGGGGCATACACACCATGGTCAGTTATTCCCATTCAACTTTGTAACACAAAAGATTTATGAAGTAAGTTGGGGATATAAAAAGAAAGGTGATACACATATTTATGTGTCTTCTGGTTTTTCTGGGTGGGGACCACCAGTAAGACTTGGTAGTAGAACAGAACTAGTAAATATAAAATTAAAATTTAATTAGCTTTTGGTAGGGTAAACCAAACAGTTGTGCCAATATTTTCTTGGCTTTCAATTCCAAACTCGCCTTTGTTAACTTTAATAAAGTCTTTACATAAGGTAAGTCCCAAGCCTGTTCCTTTTTCATCTTTGCTACCAATCGTAGTAAACTCTTGTTGGGAATTAATTTTTTCCAAATTTTCTTTATTTATACCAACTCCATTATCTGTTACATTAATTTTTATAAAATTGCCTAAGTCTTCTGCGGAAATTTCAATTTTACCATTTTGTTTAACAAATTTAATTGCATTAGAAAGCAGATTTCTTAAAATAATTTCTAACATATTTTTATCTGCAAAAACAATAAAGTTATTACAGTTTTTAGTTGTTAAAGTAATATTTTTTTCTTCAATATTAAATTTTAATAAATTTAAAATATCTTTTACCGTGTTACAAATATTTAAGTTAATAGGGTTGAATTTAATCTTTCCTTTATAAAATCTTCCAAAGTTAAGTAGATTTTCTAATAGTGTAAAAAGTGCTTGTAACGAGCTATTTAAAGATACAAGCAATGATTTACGTTCTTCGTTAGAATAATTATCGTATTTATTATGCATTAAAGAAGTTGTACCTAAAATGCCAAAAAATGGAGAACGCAAATCGTGTGCAAGTATACTAATAAATTTATCCTTTTCTTCATTAGTTTGTTCTAGTTCTTTATTAAGTGTTTGTAATTTATTGCTTTTAATTTCCAATCTGTCGTTCATTTGGGTTAATAAAATGTTGGATTTGCGTTTTTGTCTAAAGAAATAATAAACACTAAGAAGTAAAAAGAGAGTAAATACTAATACTATAATTAAAAATAGCTGAGTTTGTTTAATTAGTTTAGATTCAGCTTCAATTTGCTTTGCTTTAGAAAGTTTTTTTACTGCTTCTGCTTCTTTTTCTACTCCCTGAATAATCAAATTTTTTACGTTATCATAAACAGAATCACTATAAGCTTTATATAATCTATAATTTTCTAAAGAACTTTTATAATCCCCTTTCTTTTCGTAAGTAAATGATAAACGTCTATGGATGTAATATCTAAGCCTATTGTTATTAATATTAGATATAATTTGTAATGCTTTTTTAAGATAATAAAGAGATAAATCTAATTGGTCTAAATTTTCGTAAGCAACACCTAAATTAGTATAAGCAGAAGCTAAAGAGTTTTGAAGTCCAAGCTTTTCACTAATTGATATAGATTTATTTAATACATCAATTGCTTTAGTGTTATCATTAATAATAACATAATAAACTCCTATAGCATCATAAGTTTCACCAATGCTAAATAAATCGTTAATGTATACGTAGTAATCAAGGCTTTTATTAAGGTGATAAAGTGATTTTTCAATGTTCCTTAAATCTAAATATATTAAACCTAAATGGCCATTTGCAAGTGCAATACCACTTTTATAATTAATTTGTGTAGCAATATTTAGTGCACTATTAGCTCGCTCTAAAGCGGTTTTATAATTACCAACAATGTAATTTAGTATAGCTAAACCATTATTTGCGTTAGATTCTATTTGTTTGTTATTGCATTCTTTGGATAAATTTAACGCATCTAAAAAATAATTCCCAGATTCCTTAAAACGTCCAAAACTTATTTCATTATAGCCAATATTATACAATACTAAAGCTTTGCCGTTTTTATCTTTAATTTTGTTAAAAATATCTAAAGCATTAAAGTAATACTCATTAGCTTTATCATGATTGTCTAATCTGTTGTAAATTTCACCAAGTCCATTTAATAAATAAGCTTTAAAACTTAAGTATTTTGAATTATTTTTAATATTATCTAAAGTCTCTTCACCAATTTTAAGTCCTATTTCTGGTTTTTGGTAGCGGCATAAATGTACTAAATGGATTACAGAATCAAGTCGTTCTGGATAGGCAAGATTTGGCAATTTACTTTCTAAATTATCAATTCTGTTAATAATTCCATTTGAAAGTAACAAGGAGGTTAAATTAAAAAAAACAATAAAAAAGAGTTTAATTCTATTTTCCCCTATAAAAATTAACTTTATTTATTTTAATTAAAATAATTAATATTTTTGTAATATTACATAAAAAAAAGTACACATGCAAGAATTAATACAAGTAGCCGGCATAATAGACTTAGAAGAAGCCAAACTTTTAATTAAAGAAAAAGTTGATTATTTAGGTTTTCCCTTACGTCTTCCTGTAAATAAAGAAGATTTAACGGAAGAAGAAGCAGCAGAAATTATAAAAAAAATTCCATCTCCACATAAAGGCGTGCTTATTACATATCTTAACAAAGCCCAAGAGATAATAGAATTTGCAGAAAAGCTTGGGGTTACAGTTGTTCAATTACACGGGAAAATAAGCAAAGAGGAATTACAAAAAATTAAGCAATTAAAACCTGATTTAGAAATAATAAAAAGTTTAGTAATTGGGGAATATTCTGATAGTGAATTAAACATAATAATAAACGAGCATAGCAAGTATATTGATGCTTTTATTACAGATACATTTGACCCAATAACGGGTGCAAGTGGTGCAACTGGCAAAACCCATGATTGGGCAATTAGTAGGCGAATTGTGGAAATATCTACAAAGCCAGTTATTTTAGCAGGCGGATTAAATCCAACTAATGTTTATGATGCAATAATAACAGTAAAGCCTGCTGGTGTAGATGTTCATACAGGTATAGAAGATAAGAACGGACGAAAAGACCCAGTTTTATTAAAACAATTTATTGATAATGCAAAAAAAGCTTTTAGAGAAATTTATGGATAGTTTAGGTTTTATAATAATAAGGTTACAAAATATATAAATGGAATTTAATAATAAAAACATACTAATTACAGGTGCAAGTACAGGAATAGGAAAAGCACTTGCAGAAAACTTAGCAGACTTTAATTGCAATCTTTTTTTGCTTGCGCGCAGAATAGAATTGCTTAACCAAATTAAAGATGAATTAAATAACAAACCTGCAAAAATTTATTGTATACAAAACGATGTGGGGAATAAGGAGTCTGTTGCAACTGCTTATAAAGAAATTAAGACAAAAGTTGATAAAATAGACTTGGCTATATTAAACAGTGGTGTTGGTTATAGAATGAAGGTAGAAAACTATGATAGCACATTAGCTGTTAATACGTTTAATACTAATTTTATGGGGATAGTTTATTGGGTTGAGGAATTATTGCCAGAATTTATGCAAAATAAAAGCGGAATAATTGCGGGTGTTTCATCTTTAGCCGATAATCGCGGTTATAGTGGAAGCGGTTTTTATTGCGCTAGTAAAGCAGCTGCTTCAATTTATTTAGAAGGATTACGCGTTGAATTAAAAAAATATGGAATAAAAGTTATTACAGTAAAACCCGGCTTTGTTAAAACTCCAATGACAGATGTTAACGAATTTAAAATGCCGTTTTTAATGCCTGCCGATAAAGCTGCAAAAATTATTTTAAAAGGAATAAAAAAAGAAAAAAGAATAATTCAATTTCCATTTCCTACCGTTATTGCAAGTAAACTTATAGGATTAATGCCAAACTTTTTGTATGACTATTTGATTCAAACACAAAACAAATAGGAGTATAATAATGGAACAATTTTTATCAAAATACTTTGAGTTTGAAAAGTATGAAACAGATTTGCAGACTGAAACAATAGCGGGTTTTACAACATTTGTTACAATGGCTTATATAATTATTGTAAATCCTAAGATATTGGAAGTTGCTGGGATGCCATTTGATGCCAGCATGGTTGCAACAATACTTTCTGCATTTTTTGGTACTCTTTTAATGGGCGTGTATGCAAAACGTCCATTTGCAATAGCACCTTATATGGGTGAAAATGCTTTTATTGCATTTACAGTTGTTAAAGTTTTAGGATACACTTGGCAAACTGCACTTGCTGCAATTTTTATTGGTGGTACAATTTTTACTTTAATAACTGTGCTTAAAATACGTTCATATTTAGCTAATTCAATACCCACTAATTTAAAAATTGGGTTTACTGTAGGCATAGGATTGTTTTTAACATTTATAGGCTTAAACGAAACAGGTATTGTTAATTTAGGTGTTCCAGGTGCACCAGTAAAACCAGGTAACTTTACCAAACCGGAGATACTACTATCTATATTTGGATTTTTACTAATTGCATTTCTTATGATTAGAAAAATAAAGGGTGCAATACTATTAGGTATTTTAACTACTGCACTGCTATCTTTTATTTTAAATATTTCCCCATTACCAGATAAAATTGTTTCATCGCCACCAAGCCTAAGCAAAATATTTATGCAAATAGATTTTATGGCTGCTTTTAATTGGGGATTTTTCGCTGTTATTTTAACAGTATTTGTAATGGATTTTGTGGATACTTTGGGCACACTTATAGGGTTGGGAATTAAAGCCAATTTATTAGATAAAGATGGAAATTTGCCCGAAATTGAAAAACCGATGTTATGTGATGCTTTAGCTACTGTAATTGGTGCAATATTAGGAACAACAACAACGGGAACATACATTGAATCTGCGGCAGGTATAGAAGCTGGAGGCAAAACCGGATTTACAGCAGTAGTAACAGCAATTTTATTTCTTTCTGCACTATTCTTTGCACCGTTATTTATAGCAATTCCAGCATTAGCTTACGGTCCTGCATTAATAATTGTTGGGGTTTTAATGATATCTCCAATTAAAGAACTTGATTTTAGTAAATTGGATGAAGTTATCCCGGCATTTGTTGCAATAGTTATGATGAGCTTTACTTATAATTTAGGAATTGGCATTACTTCTTCCTTCGTTATTTACGTATTTATTAGTATATTAACAGGTCAAATTAAAAAAATTAATCTTGCAATGTGGTTGCTTGCAGGGTTATCATTATTATTCTATGTTTTTTACCCATATTAAAATAAAAGGTGTAAAATGGATGAATTTATGAAAGCTGCTATTGAAGAAGCTAAACTTGGCTTAAAAGAAGGCGGTATTCCTATTGGCAGTGTTCTTGTTAAAGATGGTAAAATTATTGGACGCGGACATAACCGAAGAGTGCAAAAGAATGACCCAATTATTCATGCAGAAATAGATTGTTTGCAAAATGCTGGAAGAATAGGAAGCTATAAGGATACTATTTTATACTCTACTTTAATGCCATGTTATTTGTGTGGTGGTGCAATAGTACAGTTTGGTATTAAAAAAGTTTATGCTGGCGAGTCTAAAACTTTCCCCGGCTCTAAAGAATTTATGGAGCAACACGGTGTGGAAGTGATTGACTTAGATTTAGAAGAATGCAAAAATATTATGAGTGATTTTATAGAAAGAAATCCAAAACTATGGAATGAAGATATCGGAGAACTATAATATAAAAGGAGAAAAAAATGTCTACAAAACAAGCATTAGTTAAACATATAAAAGGAGTAACATTTACAGGTAAAACTGATTCTAACCATTGGGTTATGATGGACGGTCCTGCAACCTTTGGAGGAAGCGATGCAGCGATTAGACCAAAAGAATTGCTTTTATTAGCATTAGGTGGTTGTACAGGTAGTGATGTTATTTCTATTTTAGAAAAAAAACGTGTTAAAATTACAGATTTTGAAATAAATTTATCTGCAGAAATGCAAGATGAACATCCTCAGGTATATACAAAAATTCATATTGAATATGTATTTAAAGGGGAAAATTTAAAACCTGCTGATATTGAGCGTGCTATAGATTTAAGCCAAAATAAATATTGCAGCGTAACTGCAATGTTACAAAAAGCTGTTGAAATAACACATAGTTACAGGATTGTTGAATGAAAGATTACAAGCATTTAGATACAATAACTGCTTTTTTTGTTGCTGTGTTGTTAATTTCTAATATTGCTTCTACAAAAATTTTTCAACTTGGATTTTTATCGGTTGATGGGGGAATAATTGTTTTCCCATTAAGCTATATTTTTGGTGATGTTCTAACCGAAGTGTATGGATATAAAAGAAGTAGAAAAGTTATTTGGCTTGGGTTTGGTTCTGCGCTTTTAATGTCTGTTGTGCTTATTATAGTTGGGATGTTGCCCGAAGCTAAAGAATGGGGAAAGCAACAAGCTTATAACGATATTTTAGGAACTGCCCCTAGAATTGTTTTAGCTAGTTTGCTTGCTTATTTTAGTGGAGAGTTTACAAATTCTTTTATACTTGCTAAAATGAAAATAATAACCAAAGGTAAACATCTTTGGGCAAGAACTATTGGAAGCACTATTTTTGGTCAAATTGTAGATACAGTAGTTTTTAGTTTAATTGCTTTTTGGGGTGCATTGCCCGCTTCTTTAATTTTAGAAATTATTTTAGCTAATTATGTAATTAAAACTGGTGTAGAGGTTATTTTTACACCAATAACTTATAAAGTTATTTATTGGCTAAAAAGAGAAGAGCAAGAAGACTACTACGATTATAATACTAATTTTAATCCATTTAAATTAAGTAACAATTAAAATAATTGGCTCTTTTAATAGAGCCAATTATTTATTCCTTAATTTTTCCGTAAAACTAATTCCTATACCACCACCTGGATACCAATGATTATCAGGATCTTCTTTAAAAAAAATAAATTTTCTTTTTGTAAGTAATGAAAATTCTAATAGTTTTGTGGTACAATGGGAGTTATCACCTAATATTATGGAATATTCAGATAATTTATCTTTTATAGTTAGATACTCATTATATTCGTAATCAGCACTATGGTCACTATCATTAATAAAAATATCTATGTTTTGATTAAGTGATTTTAATGAAGCTATAGAATCTCCATAAAGTATTTTGCCAAAATTAGCATATTTACCACCTAATAAAAAACCCGCTTTAGGATTAATATCTGTTCCATAGTAATAACCATTATAACCTTCTTCATAATTTTTTTCTAATGCTGCAGTTAATACACAGCTACCTAATCCTTTATCCACACCGGTTTCTACAACTACCTTTGGCTTTAATATTCTAACAAAAGCATACCAGCCTAATCTGCGTCCATAGTGAGGAATAATATCTGTAACAAAACTTCTATCACTATTTTGGGCAGAATTTATTATATGATTATATAAATCTTCATTATTTTCTAATTCCAAAAAGTAATTATAAACAGTATTATAATCTGTGTTAGTTAAATAAGAAATTAGAGATGCCAAATATTTCTTATTGGTTTCTGTGATTGGATAAGTAAAGTTAGTGGTTTCCTTATTAAAAAATATCCATTTAAATATACTTTTAAATGTTTTACTATGGTAACTAAATGGTATTCGAAATCTGTAAATAACAGATGCTAAATAACGCAGCGGAGGGATTTTATTAATTAAGTTTATAATCATTTTAATCTCAAGTTTATTAATAAAATTACAAAATAAATAAAATATATCAAATATAATTTTTATAATTCGTATTTATTAATTAGGTTACTGGTTATTTTAGCAGAAAGTAAGACTAAAGGGATGCCACCGCCAGGGTGAACAGTGCCACCCACAAAATAAAGACCTTTATATTTTTTAGATCGGTTTTGCTCGCGCAAAAAAGCACTAAATTTATTATTAGAAGCCATTCCGTATAAACTACCTTTGTAGCTAAAAGTAAAATTTTCTATATCTAATGGTGTTAAAGTTTTTTCTGAAACTATTTTATCATTTAAATTAATTCTAAGTCTTTTATAAATGGTATCAATAATATTTTGTTTTGCTTTTTTAATTTCAGTATTCCAATCTAAATCAGTTCTGCTTGGTGTATTAATCATAACAAACCAATTTTCATGTCCTTGTGGGGCATCTTCTGATGAATGTTTTGATGAAATGTAAATATAAATTGTTGGGTCGTTTGGAACAATGTTTTTATTAAATAATTCCTCAAATTCTTTTTCGTAATTTTCAGAAAAAATAATATTATGCAAATTAAGATTATCGTAAGTTCCTTTTACTCCCCAGTAAAAAACAAGTGCGCTAGTAGAAAGCTGAGCATTATTATATTTTTCTATTTTTGGTTTATCTTTAACTGAAAGTAGGTTATTGTAAGTATTAAAAATATCAGAATTAGATACAACAACATCAGCCTCAACAAATTCATTAAATCCATTGTTTTTTGTTACTATACCAATAACTTTTTTATCTTTTATCTTAATTTGTTCAACTTGAACACCATTATAAAAATTAATATTTTTTTGTTTTGCTATTTTATAAAGCGCATTAACAAGGTTATACATACCACCCATTATAAAATACCCACCTAAATTGTTTTCTACATGAGCAATAATATTTAGCGTAGCGGGAGCTTTAAATGGATTGCTGCCATTATAAGTTGCATAACGATTAAATAACTGTAAAGTTTTATAGTCATTAAAGAAGTCACTATTAGCTTTTGCCATAGTGCGGTTAGTATCTATTTTAGGTAAATTAAGTAAAGAATTGAAAGCATCTTTATTTAAATATGTATTAAGTTGGTGCAAACTATTTTCTAAAAATATTTTGTGGGTAAGATTATAAATATTGTTTGTGTAATCAAAGTATTTATTAAAGTTTTCTTTAGTATCATTAGTTTTATTGGTCATTTCTTCAATAAATTTATTCCTTTCGGAATATGCATTTATTATTGTGCCATCAGCATAAAAATATTTGCATAGTATTTCTAGTTTTTTGTATTCTAAATAATCACTAATATTTAATTCAAGGTCTTTCAATAAATTTTCTAAAACAAAGGGCATAGTAAAAAGAGAAGGTCCAGTATCAAATCTAAAACCATCTATAATAATTTGGTTTGCTTTACCACCTGGTAGTAAATTTTTGTCATAAATGGATACATCTAACCCAAGCATTTTTAAGCGTAAAGCAGTTGCTAAGCCACCTATTCCTGCCCCAATTACAATTGCTTTTTTTGCCATAGTTTTTTACTCAATTCATAAAAGCTTATATAAAGACCTAACAAAGAAAATGAATAGAAAAAGTCTTCGATTGGAATAGTGGTAATGCGAATATTAAAAATTGCATATTTGCTATACTCAACCACAGGAAAAGATGTTAAAACATAATTTACAATAAAGAAAGGTATGTAAGTAAATAAAATTAAAATAAAAAATACTTTACTTTTAAGTAAAAATGGAGTTAGATAATTCAAAACTAAAAAGGTAATTCCAGTAAAAATAAATACTGTAAAAGTGTAATATTGATTAATAAACAAAAATGATATTAAAATAAAAATTATAGCGATAACATTATAAATATGTTTATTGTAATAAATTTGTTTATCGGTTAGGTAAAGTTTAAATGTTTCGAATAAAAAAATAATACTATAGGGTACGGTAATAAAAAATAAAATTTCTTCTAAGGGTAATAAATATAAATAAATGCCAGTTAAAAATTTTGGATTAAATGACCAGTCTCCGCGAAAGGTAGCAATGTAATCCCAAATAATAAAAATACTTGATACAATTGCAATAGAAAACAGGTAATGTTTAATTTTTGTATAAAATTTTATTTTAGACTCAAAGGAAAGCAGCAAAGGGAAAAGAATAATAAAAATATTAAGTAAAAGGTACGTAATCATAAATTAGCAAGCTCAATTTTAATTTTATTAAGTTCAAAAAATTGCTTTTGGGATAAGCGATCGCTATCTAATAAAAACTGTACCATGCCCAATTGTATATCCTTAGGAACTGAGGAATAATTTTTTTTAGAAAGTAGATTATAAATTGCTAATAAATCCTCATCTCTTTCTGAGCTATATCCTAAAATAGAAGGTACATAATGCAAGACAGAAAATCGCATAAAACGGATCTCTAAATTATTGGGCTCTAGTGCAATAGCTTTTTCAAAAAGGTCCATAGCTTTTAAAAAGTAATCGTATTTTGTTGTAATCCAAAAAGCGTGTTTACTTTTTAATGCTTCAATACCCGCCATGTAAGAAATTATTATTGGTGGGTAATCTTTTGTGCTTTTCCCAAACTTGCTAACTATAAAATTATATAGTTTATCTATGTCATCTTTATTTTCAACAGCAGAGTAATAAGTATTTCTTAAAAAATTTAAATCGTTATTACTAATGTTTATATTAGCTAATAAATTAGTAAATAGTGTTAATTGAAAAATAAAAATAAAAGTAAAAGTTTTCATAAATACTATAAGCTAACAAATGCACGTAACATTAAAAGAACTTTTTTATAATCTGGAACTCTAACTCTTTCTTTTTTAAGTTGCTCTATGTGTAGTTTAGTTATTTTAATAAATAAGGTGTTGTAATATAAATAAGCAGTATAAACACCAGTTCTAACACCTTTGGGCAATTTTTTAATACCAACTAAGGCATCTGCAAATTCTTTTTTAACTTCTTCTTCAAGCATACGCTTGCTTTCGTTAGTAATATAAATTTCTTTATCAATACCGGGTAGATAAATTCTTCCGCGCTCATCTAAGTCGCTTTTAATATCGCGCAAAAAGTTTACTTTTTGGAAAGCAGAGCCAAGCTGTTTAGCAGCAAATTTTAAATCTTCATAAAGTGCTTTGTCATTTTCTGTAAAAACACGTAAGCACATTAACCCAACCACTTCTGCACTGCCATAAATATATTTATCATAATTAACTCTATCGTAATGGTTTTCTGTTAAATCCATTTCCATGCTATGTAAAAAGGCATCTATTAATTCATATTCAATATGATATTGATTAACCACCTTTTGGAAAGCATTTAAAATTGGATTGGTAGAAATTTTTTGTTCAATTGCTAAAAAAGTATCTTCTCTAAATTTTTGCATCAGTGTTTTTTTATCGTAGCCGTGGAAAGTATCTACAATTTCATCAGCTACGCGCACAAATCCATAAATGCCATAAATTGGATCTCGATATTTTTTAGCAAATAGTTTAATGCCTAAGCTAAAAGACGTGCTATAAGCATTAGTTAATTTTTTACTTAATTTGAAGGAAAGTTTATTAAAATCTTCAGTGTTCATTTAAAATCCTCTCTGTTACTAATTTAGAACTAATAATTACCATCGGCAATCCTGTACCCGGTGTAGTAGAAGCACCAACGTAATAAAGATTGCTTAATTCTTCATCTTTGTTTTTAGGTCTAAATGCCCCAACTTGATTTATATCATGGGCAAGTCCTAATCCACTACCACGATATAAATTTAATGTATTTTGCCAATCTAATGGAGAAAGTATTTTTTTGTATTCAATATTTTCTGCTAAATTATAATCAATGCGATTAGATAAGTCATTAATAATATTATTTGCAAGCTCTTCTTTATCACTCCAATCTGGTTTAAAGCGTAAATCTGGCACAGGGCAAAGAATAAATACGCTTTCATTCCCCTCTGGTGCAAAACCGTTACCAGCCTTACTTAAAACATTAACGTAATAATATGGCTTTTGTGGAGAAATAGAAGAAGTAAAAATCATATCAGCATAACCTTTAAAGTTGCTGCCTAAAAAGTAATTGTGGTAATCCAAATTTTTTAGCTTTCCTTTAACGCCAAGATAAATGGTAAAGGGTGCTAAAGTCCAATGCATTTTGTCTAATTTTTCTTCACTAAATTTTTTACGATTTAATAACTTTCCTCTAAACCAAGCGGCATCGCTATTGGAAACAATAATATCAGCTTTCCACTGTTTGCCATGGTTATCTATTAATGCTTCAACTTTGCCGTTGCTTGTTTTTACGTTTACTACTTCTGTATTATAAACTAATTTAACATTTTCCTCTTGTAAAATTTTAACAATTTCTTCAACCATTTTATACATTCCACCTTCAACCATCCAATAGCCATTATGCTTTAATTCGGTATAATTTAATAGGGAGTAAATTGCTGGCGTTTGGAAAGGTGTAGAGCCCAAAAAGAAAGCAACGAGTGAAAATATCACCTTTAATTCATGGCTTGTAAAGGTTCTATCTACTTCCCCCCACATAGTTTTAAAGAGATAAGGAATATGTTTAAAAGGAACTCGTGCTAATTTTAGCAAATACTCTGGCATACTATTAAAGTTGCTTTTAACAACTTTATCCTCTGTATCGTGAAAAAACTCACCAGCACGTTTTAGATATTTTTCCACCTTGTATTTTAAATTAGGCTCTATATCTATAAATTCTTCTTGAAGTTTATCTAAGTTTTTCCAAATTGTGTAAGGTCTTTTTCCGTTTTCAAAAAATACTTTGTATAATGGGTCAAGTTCTTTTAGTTTTATTGGATTAGGTTTATTTATGTAATTAAATAATTCGTCTAGTTCATAGGTCATACTCATAAAAGAAGGACCTAAATCGAATTTATAACCATTTTGTTGCAAAATGTTTAAACGACCACCGGGCGTTTGATGCTTTTCTAAAATTGTTACATCGTAACCATTATGTTTAAGTCTTAAAGCTGTAGCAAGTCCGCCTAATCCACTACCTATTATTATTGCTGTTTTCATTTTACTCTATTAATTTTATTTACTTAACAAATCACGTAAATAGATAGTTTCTTTAAAGAATTAAAATTTTATTATTTATTAAAAAAAATCTTGAAATTTAATTTAAAATATGTTATAATAAGACTTTATATACAATTAAATCTAACTTAACTAAGGGGTAAATATGCAAACAATAAAAGACTTGGTTGCAAATAAAAAACTATATACCGTTAGAAGCGGTTCAAATATTTATGATGTAGTAAAGTATATGGCAGAGCACAATTTTGGTTTAGTGCCAGTATTAGATGATACCAACAGATTGGTTGGTGTATTTTCTGAAAGGGATTTAGTAAGAAGGGTGATTGCAAAAGACCGAGATATAAAAACAACTATTATAGATGATGTAATGTCTACAGAGCTTACGGTTGCAAATATTAATGATACTTACGATTTATGTTTAAAGAAAATGAGTAGTAGTAAAGTAAGGCATATTTTAGTGTTAGATAATGATAAACTAGTTGGTGTTGTTAGTATAAGAGACTTATTTGAAATAGATAGAAATTTTATGAAAGAGACTATTGAGGTGCTTAATAATTATATTTATTCTGCTTAAATGCTCAGGTCTAGCTACTCGTTATCGGATGAAGAATTTAAAACAGCTCAAGAAATTTTAAATTACTATGCCAATGGAGCTTTTCCTATGGATAATGGAGATGGGCTAAATTGGTATTTGCCAGTTAAAAGAGCAGTAATATACTTCGATAAATTTAATTATCCGCGCTCGTTAAGAAAATTTTTAGAAAAAAGTAATTTTGAATATCGCTTAGATACCTGCACTGAGGAAGTTATAAATAAGTGCGCTAATAGAGAAGAAACTTGGATTAGTGAAGAAGTTAAAGATATTTATAGAAAATTATTCCCGTTTAATGTTGTGCATAGTGTAGAAGTTTTTGAAAATAACCAGTTGGTTGGTGGCTTGTATGGCATTTCTATTTTGGGGATGTTTATTGGGGAATCTATGTTTTCTAAAGTATCGCAAGCTTCTAAAGCAGCATTAGTTTATTTAGTAAATCATCTTAAAGCTAAAGAATATATTTTTTTAGACGTACAGCTTATGAATTCTCACCTAAAAATGTTTAATGCTATAGAAATTGATGAGAATGAATATGATAGATTGGTCAATTTAGCTTTCGAAAAAAATATTTCCTTTATTTAACTTTTTATTAATTTAAACGTCTAAATATAAAACTAATTGGATTAGGAATGAATGCTTTAGAAGTTACAAATTTATCAAAGTCGTTTAAAACAGTAAAAGCTGTTAATAATATTTCATTTAATGTTCCAGAAAACTCTATTTTTGGATTAATTGGACGGAATGGCGCGGGTAAAACAACCACTATTAGAATGCTTATGAATATTTATGCTCCAGATAGCGGGGAAATATTTTTGCGCGGCAACAAAATAGGTGAGGAATTTAAAAGCAAAGTAGGGTATTTGCCAGAGGAAAGAGGTCTTTATAAAAAAATGAAAGTTTTAGAAACTTTAATCTATTTTGCAGAACTTAAAGGAAAATCTGGCAAAGAAATTACTAAAAAAGCAATGGAATATTTAGAAAGGTTTGATTTAAAGGACAGAGCAAATAGTAAGATTGAAGATTTATCTAAAGGGAACCAACAAAAAATACAGTTTTTAACTTCAATTTTGCATGACCCCGAGTTTTTAATTTTAGATGAACCTTTTTCCGGGTTAGACCCTGTTAACACTAATCTATTGACAGATATTATTAAAGAAATGAAGCAAAATGGAAAGGTTATTATTTTATCTACCCATTTAATGGATTTTGCCGAAAGACTTTGCGATAATATTGCTATGATTGAAAAGGGGAATATTATATTAAATGGTTCAATAACAGATATTAAAGCAAAATACTCTAACAAAAATGTTACCATTAATGCTTTGGGTGATATTAGCTTTTTAACCGATTTAGATTTTGTAGAAAAATTTGTTGTTACTGGTAATGATGTTAGTGTTAAAGTAAGAAACGAATATGATACACAAAAACTGCTTAAAACTTTAGTAGAACGTGATATAAAACTAACTAAGTTTGATGCAAATTCAATATCCCTTCACGAAATATTTGTTTCGCTTGCGGGTAAAGAAATTAATGAGGAAAAGGAGGGATAATTATGAAAATTAATAATATAATTACAGTTATAAAAAGGGAATTAAAAGATAAATTATATTCTAAAACTTTTGTTTTTATGACGCTATTAATTCCTGGTATAATGCTTTTATCAATTGGTATGCAATCTTTATTTTTAAGCATAGATGGCGATGAAGGAACCAAAATTACTATAATTACCGAAAGTGCAAAACTTGGTGATAAAGTTAAAGCTAAAATAGATAACTTGCCATTTGTAAAAAGTGGATATTATAAAATTAACTATTTGAATAAAACTAAAGAGGAGTTTGATAATTATTATACTGAAATAAAACCAAAATTATTAAATGATAGCAAGCTGAATATTATTTATATACCCGATAGTGCATTGGTTAATAAGCAGGTACAATTTTATTCTAAAAATCCAATTAATAATCCTCTTTTTTCTAAGTTAAAAGACCCATTAAATCAAGTTTTTGTGGAATTATATTTTGAAGGAAAAGAATTAACTACCGAAGAGATAGACTTTGTAAGAATGGGTGTAGATTTTTATGGATTAAGGGTTACAGAGGAAAACAAAGCACAAGAAGAAGGTTATGGAAATTCAGTAATATCGTTTTTATTCACCTTTTTGCTTTATATTAGCTTATTATTACTTGGGCAGTTAATGATGCGGGCAGTAGTGGAGGAAAAAAATAATAGAATAGTCGAGATTATTTTATCTTCAATAAGTAGTAAAGAATTAATGGTTGGTAAAATATTAGGTTCAGCTATTACCGGATTAGCACAAATGTTTATATGGCTATCCCCAATAATATTAATAATAACTACTACTTGGTTTACACTACCAAAAGAGCTTACCTTTAACTTAAATGGTTGGCAAATATTTTACTTTTTCATAAACTTTTTAATTGGATTATTAACTTATTTAAGTTTATTTGCATCAATTGGTGCTTTATTCGATAATGACCAAGATGCGCAATCTAGCATTTGGCCCGTAACATTGTTAATAATGATTCCATTTTTTATATCGCTTTCTTTAACAAATAACCCAGCCAATCCTTTAGCAACAATAGCCTCTATAGTTCCATTTGCATCTATAATTGTAATGCCTGCACGGTTTACTTTAATAGATGTTCCTTTGTGGCAATTTGTTCTTTCATTAGCTTTAGATTTAGTTGTTTTAGCGTTAATATTTCCATTTGCTGGTAAATTATATAGAATTGGTATTTTATTAACAGGTAAAAAACCCACTTGGAAAGAGGTTTATGTTTGGCTAAAGACCGAATAGGAAAAAAATAACTTAAGTTTAATTGTTTATTTGACTTAAAATAAAAAATAAATTATATTTGTAGACTATGAATATAAAAATTAGGGAAGAAAAATGGCTCAACATAAGTCAGCAGAAAAACGTGCAAGAGCAAGCGAAACAAAACGTGCCAGAAATAAAGCTGCTTTATCTAAAATAAAGACTTTAAACAAAAAAGTATTTAGCACAGAAGAAAAAGAAAATTTAGAAAAATATTACAAAGAAGCAGTATCTGCATTAGATAAAATGGTTAGTAAAGGTAGAATGCACAAAAATACTGCAGCACGTAAAAAATCTGCTTTAACAAGATACGTGAACTCTGTATTAGCAAACGCAAAATAGTTTTGTAAATTATTTATTAAGCGATAAAACCTTAGCTGTTAGCTAAGGTTTTTTTATTCCTCACCATTAATTATATTACTAATCTACTTTAATATAAGTAAGATTATTATTTTTATATAAAAGCATTATTACTTTAATAATTTTTTATTAAAAAAAAACTGCTTTCCCCACTTTTTTTTATGGGCATATTTTTTGATATTTTATTTTGTTTATAAGAGGTGAACATGAAACTTATAATTACAATTTTATTTTTTAGTATTATAATTAATGCCCAAAATATTAATTCTGTTAAATACACAGATACATTATTTATTAAGGAATGCAAAGCTATTCCAATTATTGATGGTAATGCTGATGATGAAATTTGGAAAGAGCTTACTTGGCAACCTATAGACCAAGTATGGATGAATTATGGCGAAACAATTTGTGAAAGTGACTTTTCCGGTTTTTACAAAATTTGTTGGAATGAAAAAACAAATTTGCTTTATTTTATAGTTAAAACGCATGATGATGTATTTGTAGATGGATACAAATATGACCCAAATCCACTAGTTGGCAAAAACTATCCAGATTTTGATATTTTAGAAGTATTTATAGATGAAGATTTATCTGGTGGTTTGCATGTTTTTAACAGTGTTGATGAAGTTGATAAATGGGGTAGCAATAGTGTTAATGCATTTACACATCATATGGTAATTAATAAGCCTAGTGATGGTGAAACTGTAGATTTATATGCAGATTGCGATCTTGAGGGTATTAGTTGGGAGAATTATTTTATTATTGATTATAAAAACCATTTTGATAAGTACAAAGTTAAAAGAATTGGTGATGATTATTATTGGGAGTTTTCGCTTAAAGTATATTCCGATAAATATAAACACAATGAACCAGAAAATAGCCGAGTAAAATTACTTGCTAATAAGTGCATGGGGCTTTCTTTAGCTTATTGCGATAACGATGGAATTGATGAAAACCCAAAAACAAGGGACAACTTTTTTGGCTCAGTTTATGTTTTGCCAGAAGCTTATAACGACCATTGGAAAAATGCGGATGGATACAGACGTGTAAAATTAATAAAATAATTGGGGCTATTTTGCCCCACTTTTATTTTTCGGTTAATGAATATCTCAATTCTCCAATAAAATTTATTCCAGGTAGAGGAATATTATTAAAATCCTTATAATATCTATTAAAAATATTATTAATAGAAAAACTTAGTTCAAAATTATTTATCTGCTTAGAAAATTTTGTATCACAAATAAAGTATCCTGCGGTATTAATTCTTTGGTCATACCTCATACTTACGGCGTTTTTTATATCTAAGGGGAATGTGTTAAATAGGTTTAGTGTAAATTGGTTCTTTAAGTGTTCTAAAACATATTTTGAGATATAATTAATTTGATTATTATTTATGTAAATATAAGAATAACCAAACGATACCGTATTAACAAATGATTGGGGAATGATTTTATCTAATGCTGCAGAAATAGAATATTCCACACCATAAGTTCTAAGCTTGGCTATATTTTCTGCTTTCCATTTATCGTTTACGTTTTGTTTTGCCCAATCTATTAAATTAGTCCCTTCTCTAAAATATAATGATAATTGGGAATTAATTAGATGGGAATTATATTTGATACCTGATTCTACAGACCAAGTTTCTTCTGGGTGCAAAAGTGGATTACCTACTTGAGCTGGTGATGAATAATATAGCTCTGTAAAAGTAGGTAACCTAAAAGATTTTCCATAGCTGCTAATAAAGCGTAAGTTATCTGTTATATTAATACCTATATTAATTGCGGGAATAAATTTATATCCAAATGTATCGTATTTATATAAATAGCCACCAAAAGAAACATCTACGGCTTTTAATAATTCACTTTTTTGTTCAAGGGAAAATCCATATTTATTACGTTGGTGATTTCCTAAATTGCTGCTATTAATTTTATCTATTCCATACTCTACACCAATAGCAGTAACGCCCAATATATTTTTATTATTTGCTTCTAACTGAAAATTATAAGAATCTGTTTGGTGATTGTTTTTATAAAATGATGGGCGTAAGTAATCTAACAAATAAAAATCTTTATGTTTTCTATAAGATATTTTAGGTGAAATATTAAAGTTATTAAAAGCAAAATCTGAATTAATAGCAAATAAAGTGGTTTTAGTTTCCTCATATTGGTTAGGATATTTATCTGAATAAAAGCCATTTGCGCCAAATTTTTTATCTTGGTAACCGGCTAGGAAATTAATAACCCCATTTTGCAATACAATACGTGGGGAATAATTAACTTTAATGTTATCAAAATTTGTATTGTGAATGTAACCGTTAGAGTGGCTTTTAGAAATAGTAAAAGCATTGTGTAATATACCGGTATTTATGTTAGTGTTAAATTCTAAATTATAAAAGCCAAAGGAACCATAAGAAACTTGACTAGAAAATGAATTAAAACTATTTTGTTTTGTAATAATATTTATAACACCTGTTAAAGCATTAGCGCCATGAATAGAAGACCCTGCACCGCGTAAAATTTCTATACGCTCAATATCGTTTAAACTTATAGGAATATTCATATTGTGATGCCCTGTTTGGGGGTCGTTTAGTTTAATTCCATTTAATAAAATTAAAGTTTGTTCAAACGAGCCACCTCTAATGCTAATATCCGATTGAACGTCGTAAGCGCCGCGCTGTTTTACGTCTACACCTAAAGCATAATTTAATAATTCAGGCAAAGAAATAACAGATAACTCGCGAATTTCTTTTTGAGTAATTATTTGTGCGCTACGGTTAAGCTGAATAATAGGCGTAGGCACTTTGCTTCCCGTAATAACTATTTCCGGTGAATTATAAACTTTTTCTTCTTGTGCTATTAATAAAACATTGGATAAAACAACTATTAAAAACAATTTTAATGTTTTCATAAAACTCCAAATTTAAATATAAAAAAGCCATTCCCTTTTAATAAATTAAAAGGAATGGAGAATAATAATCACTTAATGAATATTTTTTTAAGCGGCTGCTTAAAAAAAGAGGCATGATTGAACACAATTACAACGAGCAATCTTAAAGTGCAAAAACTTTAACTTTGCATTAGAAAAATAAAAAAAATTTATAAATTTACCAAAAAAGTAAAACTTAAGTAATTTAGTTTAAAAACTTGGCTACGGTTTGTACTAATATAATGTGTTTAAAAGGTTCTAAACCCATAATTTTAGCAAGATTAACTTTATCAACAGAGCCACGAGCAACAGTTGCAAGGTTTTCTGCTGCGCAATAAAGATAAATATTTTCTGAAACGTAACCGGTATCTAAATAAGCATATGGGAATTTCTTTTCTTCGGGCGCTTCGGATTTATTAAAATTTGCAACAATTACTATTTCTAAAGGTGCAATACCAATAAAATCTTGTGTGCCTGTGTCCTTTCTAAAATCACCAGATTTTATTAAGGTTAATGTATTTTCAAAAGGGTCGTAATAATAAATTCCTTCTTCGGTAACTGGGTAAAGTTCAATTTCTTGCATATTACGGGCAGTAGGCGCTGTTCGCCTGTTATCTGGTCTATTAATACCAAATGCTGCCCATAAAATTTCTGATATAGTTTGGTCGCTTAACTTTTCAGTAGAAAACTCTCGCGTAGTTTTACGCTTGTTTAATAATTTTAGTATTGTTTTATCAAAGTCTGGTTTTGGTAAATTGATTTTCATATTCCTATATAAAATTTTTAATCTAAGTAAAAATATTATATGAGGATTAAAAAATCAATTAATTAGCCAAAACTTCAGCTTCTTTTTTCCTTTCTTTTTTTATTTCGTTTATATATTCAACAGCAGAAAGGGCGGCTATAGTGCCATCTGCAACAGCTGTGGTTACCTGTCTGTAACGTTTAGTAATAGAATCACCCGCAGCAAAAACGCCAGATAAATTAGTGCGCATTAAACTATCTACAATAATTTCTCCGTTGTCGTTTAAGTTAACAGTCCCTTTAATAGATTCTGTATTTGGCACATAACCAATAAATACAAATACGCCATCAATTTTCATATCGGTTTCTTCACCATTTTTTAGATTTTTTATTTTAACGTATTCTAAACTATCTTCGCCAAAAAATCCGCTAACAGTAGATTCCATAATAAAGTTTATTTTAGGATTATTTTTAGCTTCTGTAACGTAGTGCTCTAATGCTTGGAAATGGTCGAATTGATGAACAATAGTAACTTTACTAGCATATTTAGTAAGAGAAACGGCTTCTTCTAAAGCAGAATTACCGCCACCGACTACAATAATTTCTTTATCAGTAAAAAAGTCGCCATCGCAAGTTGCGCAGTATGAAATACCTTTACCTTTAAATTTATCTTCATTAACTACGCCTAAAGTTCTAGATTTTCCGCCAGTTGCAATAATAACAGCATCGGCAGTATATGTAATTTTACCATTAACTTCAACAGATTTAATTTTGCTTGCTAAATCTAACTTAGTTATTTTTATATTACTTTTAATAGTGCAACCAAATTTTATAGCTTGGGTTTTCATTATTCGTGCAAGTTCATAACCGCTAATAGATTCCACACCAGGGTAGTTAGCAATTTCGTGTGTTAAAACCATTTGACCACCAACGGCACCTTCGTTAAGAATTAAGGTGTTTACCCTTGCGCGGGATAGATAAATTCCAGCGGTTAATCCGGCTGCCCCGGCTCCTATTACTATTACATCAAAGTGATTACTGTTCATAATTTACTCCTTACAAAAAAGGTCGGGTTAACCGACCTTAAACATTTATTTTGCAAAATATTCATCCAAAATTTCGGTAATTTGTTCTCTTGTTTGAATGCTACTAGTAGCTTTAACAACTTTACCGTTTTTATAATATACAGTAAATGGTAAACCAGCAAAGGTGCGGCATTCGGGTAAATTTCTAATTACTCTTGCATCAGGTAAATCAAATTCCATATCTGCAAATTTTACGTTAGGGTATTCGCTTTCTAATTCTTCCATTATTTCGTATACTGGTATACACATTGGACCCATTCTTCCGCAGCATACCATAACGTTTTCGTTATTATTTATTAATTCACTATGATCTTGTTCACTTAAAAGGTGCTTTAAATTAGTTCTTAACATTTTTTTACTCCATATTTTTAATTTTTGTTTATAAGTATGATGTTAAAATTATAAATAGGTTTCAAAAATCGTTTTAATTTACTGTTATTATAAGGTAATATGAGGAATAAAAAATATAAAATAGGGGAATAATATTATAATTATTACCCCTTCAAAAATAACATTTACATTTTGTTTTTATAATAGTTTATAGTTTCTTCAATTCCTTTAATATAAGGTGTAGGAGTGTAATTATAATGTTTTTCAAATTTAGATGAATCAAAAATGTAATCATAAGTATATTGATACATCATTTCGTAAACTTCGTTAATTGTGGGGTCAAAAAGTCCAGCTAATTTTACCATAAATTTAGAAAAAGCAGAGTATTTTTCTGGTACATTAAGAAAACTTGCTGCATAACTTATAAATTGTTTACCGGTAATAGCTGGATAAGCAGTTGGCAAATGCCAAATTTGGTTATAAGCAGTATCATCTGTAGCAAGTAAATATAAGCTTTTAGCGCAATCTGGTATGTAAGTAAAAGAATGGAATTTATTAACATCACCAAGATAATTAGCCTTTTTACCTTTTAACAAATTTTCAATAATCATAAAATTTGGTATGCAGTTTCCACCTCCATAGGGACCGTATAAATCTGCGGCTCTTGCAATTAATATTTTTGCATTATTTTGTTGATATTCGTGTTCTAACATTTTTGCAATTCTTGCTCTAACTTCCCCCCTTTTTGCTACAAGGATTGTATGGTGTGTTCTCGGTCATTTTACCGTGTACTAACCCATACATATAAACGTTATCAAAAAATACTAGTTTAATATTTTCAGATTGGCATGCTTTAACTACATTATTAATAATAATGTGCCATTCATTTTGCCAAACCTTTTTGTTATATTTTAGTCCAGCAGTTAAAACTGCAATCTCGCTTCCTTTTACGGCGGTCAATGTTTGTTCATAATTTAATAGGTCTGTTTTAACCCAAGTGGCGCCATTAATGTTAACTTCTTTTCGGCTAGCTAATTTAATATTAGCCCCATTTTTAATCGCTTCTTCTGCAAAGGAATTAGCTATGCTGCCACCTGCCCCTAATATTACAATATTTTTTTTATCCATAAAAATTCCCCTTATTTTATAAAATTTTTGTTAAATCCTTAATGCTTGTTAGTTCAATATAATTTTTAACATTTTTAATTGTTTCTGGGTCTATATATTCATGTTGCCAAGTAATATCAAAAGGAATATGAATACCGTAACCGCCAATTTTAACAACAGGTAATATATCAGATTTAAGAGAATTACCAATCATTAAAAATCTATTTGGTTTAATATCTAAATGCTTAAGCATATCTAAATAGCTTTTTTCGTTTTTATCGCTCATTATTTCTACATGATGAAAGAACTCGGCAAGTCCACTTCTATCTAACTTACTTTGTTGGTCAATTAAATCACCTTTTGTAGCAACAATTAGTCTATATTTTTTGCTTAAATTTTCAACAGTTTCTTTAACTCCATCTAAAAGAACTACAGGTCGCCTTAAAAGGTGCTGTCCTAATTCTATCATTTTACTTATAGCAAAGTTATTAATTTTACCATCGCTAATTTTAATTGCATTTTCAATCATGCTTAGCATAAAGCTTTTTACACCATAGCCATAAATATCTATATTATTAATTTCGGTAGTAAATAAAGATTTTTTTATTTCCTCTGCGCTTTTAAATTCTGATAATAATTTAACGTATTGTTCTTCAATTTCGGCAAAATAAATCATATTATGCCATAAAGTATCATCTGCATCAAAGCCAATAATTTTAATATTTTCGATTTTCATAAAAGTATTAATCAACAAACTTAATAAGATAAAAACGCCCCTTAGGCAAAATCACCAAAGGGGCTTAGTTAAAAATTATGGAATTTATAAATTATCTTACAAATTTCCACCAATAGTAGTATTCATTTTCTAATTCATTAATGGAAGGCATGGGGAAGAAGCGCAAAATATCACCTTCTGCAAACCAGAAACCATGACGAATAAATTTATAAGAAATTTCTCTTAATAAACTACCTAAGCTTATTGTTTTGGTAAGTTTTGCAGGCTTTCCTTTAAGTTCCATTAAGCAATCATATAGTCTGTAAGGGTTAATTCCGGTTAATTCTGCTTGGAATATCTCTTTGTTTTTGTTCATTTCGAAAAAGTGCTCTATATTAAACTCGATTTGGGTAAACATCATTTTAGGAGCACCTTTAGATTTTGTTTGAGTGGTAATAAATTTACCAAACTCGCGCTGGTCAAAAGTAGAAGCTACCAAAGTTTCTAATGGGCAAATTTCTTGATAAATTCTAATTAAACCGGGTTCATTAACGGCGGTATATTCTTTTGGTGCTATTGGTAAAACTTTGCCGTTAGGCGTACACAAAAACAATTTTTGAATAGCATTGAGGTCAACATGCTCTAAAACATTATAAGAAGAGATGAACTTTGTTTTTTTGGGTGCACCATCTGGGTGAGGTACCGTTAGTTCTAAGTACTTATCAATATTAAAATACTCATTTCTAAAATTAATATCTAATTCAGCAAAAATTACTTTCCCGCTATAATGTTTAGCACTTCCAACAGTATAATGTTCACCAAATTTATCTGGTTCTAATTGGGAAGCAACTAAAGCATTAATTGGAAAGACAATCATATAAAGATGTTTGTTATATTCCGCCATAACTTCTCCGTTAATAATTAATTTAAAATTTTTCCTATGTAAAGCTATAAAATAGTAAATTCAAGAGCAAGCTAAATAATAAAATATTACCATATTTTTTTAAGTTTTAGGAATCTTTTTTTTGTTTTTTACATCAAATAAATACAATTTTTACAGGTTATTATGCAAATTAATTTAAATTTTATAATAAAACGAGTTTTGCCAGTAGTTATTGGTTTAATAGGTGGTTATGCGTATTACTATTTTATTGGCTGCAGAACAGGAAGTTGCCCTATAACAAGTAATCCGTATTTATCTGTTATATATGGTGGAGTAATAGGTTTAATTTTTGCACTACCAAGTGATAAAAAAAAGAGGGAACAAAACGATGAACAAAAAAGTAATAACTAAAGAAATTGAAATTGAAGAACTTGTAAACCTTTTACCCGATAGTGTTGTTTATTTAAGAGAAAAAGGGATTAGGTGCTTACGTTGCGGTGAACCAATTTGGGGTTCATTAGAAAACGCAGCCAAAGAAAAAGGTTTTGATGATAAACAAATTGAAGTTTTTGTTGAAGATTTAAACAAACTTATGCAAAACAATTAAAAATTTAGTAATTTTAAAATTTAATTAATAAATTGGAGAAAAAATGACAAAACAACCCAAAAATAGCGCAAAACCAGCTATAACTACAAGTAATGAGAAAAAAGGATTTGATTTTAAAAAATATAAAAATTATATCTACACAGGGCTATTTTTAACTGTATTTTTAGTTTTATTTATAGTTAACAATTCCGATGGTAATACTTTTGATGGTCCTTATCCACCATATTATGAAAATGCTGCAAAAGTTAAATTAAGTGACTATAAAGGAAAAGTTGTTATTTTAGATTTTTGGGCTACTTGGTGTCCACCTTGCCGTAAAGGTATACCAGATTTAGTTGAGTTAAAGAAAGAATATAAAAATAAGAATGTTGAAATTATTGGTATTAGTTTAGATGCTTTAACTCGTGGTGGGCTAACTCAAAAAGATGTTGTTCCTTTTATGAAAGCTAATGGAATTAATTACCCAATTGCAAAAGGGAATGACAAAGTTATTATTGATTACGGCGGAATTAACTCTATTCCTACTTCTTTTATAGTAGATAAAGAAGGTTATATAATAGCTTATTATGTAGGGTTAGTAGATAAACAAACTTTAGTTAATGATATTAATAAAGCCCTTAATGGTAAATATGATAAAAAGTCATTAAAAAAAGCACCCGATTTTGTTTTAGATGAAATAAAATAATTTATAAGTTTTTAATCGATTAAAACCCGTTCTAAAGAACGGGTTTTTTGCTTTAAACAAAAAATTGATTGAACTAATTTTATTTATATTTTGTATCTATTAATAAAGAATGGTAATTAAAATGAATAATATAGATACAAAATATTTTACCCCAAAACAAGCTATAAAAACATTGCCTTTGGTAAAAAGTATTGTAAAAGATATCTTACGTTGTGGTAACGAGCTAAAAGTTATTTCTGAGTCTGATAATGAAAACAATAATGATAAAATACGTTCACTTATTTTAGAAATGCAAGGATATATAGAAGAGCTGGAAGAATTGGGCTGTAGCTTTAAGGATTGGAATTTTACCGTTGGGCTTGTTGACTTTCCATCTATTATTGATGGTGAGGAAGTTTTACTTTGTTGGAAAAGTGACGAGGAAACTATTAAATTTTATCATACTCCACAAGAAGGCTTTGCTGGTAGAAAACTAATACCAGAAATCTATTTTTATTAAAATTTATTATCTTTTAATTAACACATTTTTAGTTGCAAAAATAAATTTTTTAACTTAATTTTAATTATCTATTAAAAATTAATAACTAAATTGAGTTAAAAATGCCAGAAACACATTTTAATAAGGGTTTAGACAAGCTTTTAATTGAAGATTACGAAGGTGCTTTAAAGGAATTTGACAAAGCTATTGAATTAAACCCAAATAATTCAGATTACTATCACAACAGAGCTGATGCCAAACTTGGGCTATTAGATTTTAAGGGTGCTATTGAAGATTATACCAAAACTATTGAATTAGATAATCTTAACGAGTACGCTTATGCTAATCGTGGAATAGCAAAATATGAGCTTAAGGATTATAAAGGTGCTATTGAAGACCTATCCCAAGCAATAGACTTAGACCCAGACTTTGACGATGCATATTATAACCGTGCAAATGCATATCGTATGGCTAATGAACTAACAAAAGCTTTAGAAGATTTTAACGAAACTTTGAGAATTGAACCAGAATATGTGGATGCCTATAACGATAGAGGTGTTGTAAAATACGAGCTAAAAGATATTAAAGGTGCAATAGAAGATTTTACCAAAGCTATTGAGTTGGAACCCCATTTTGCCGCTGCTTATTGCAACCGTGGAGAAGCTAAATGGGCACTTAACGATAAAAATGGCGCTATTACAGATTGGAGAATTGCAGCAGATATGGGTGATGAGGACGCTGAAGATTTTTTAAAAAAGTTTGCTTAAAATTTATCTTACACAAAAAAGCCTTATAATAAGTATAAGGCTTTTTTTTATTTTTATCTTAAAATACTATTTTATTAATACCATCTTTTTACTAATAATTTTGTTGTTATATCTTAACGAGTAGATATACACACCACTAGCAAAATTACTACCATTAAAATTATATTTATAATTTCCTTTTAATAAAAATTCATCTACTAATGTTGTTACTTTTTCACCTAATATATTATAGATATTTAGTATAACTTTGCCTTCTTTAGGTATAGTAAAGCTTATAGTTGTAGATGGATTGAAAGGATTTGGGTAATTTTGTTCAAGCTCAAATTTATCGGGAGTAATTTGGTCTTCTAAAACGGGTGTTGTAATTAGGTTTTTACTTGCAGTAAATGTAAATTTATCACCAGTTTTTATAGGGCGAGTGGTTAATATTAGTTGAGTATCGCCAGTATTAGGATAAATAATGTTTCCTGTAGGTTTTATGGTTTTTATTTGAGCATGAAAGTTTGGAAAACTAGTTTGATATTGTACTGGAGTTAATAAAATAATTGTTTCACCCGGATCCCAACGTTTATTTTTTGTTGCTGCGGGTTCGCTTATAAATAAACGCATCTTCTGATTGTTTGTAATATCCATTACTATAAAAGGAACCTGTACTTCTCTAACACCACTTGTACTATAGGCAGAGTCTAATGGAAAAGCATATCTGCCGTTGGCTAGTGTATCAGTGTTTCCCCAGCTTAGTATACAATCAATTGGGGCAAGCTTAACGGTGCCAGAAGCTGCAAGAACTTGGAAAACTATATTTGTTCCACTAACATTATTAAAAACAGAATTGTTTAAATCTAGTTCAAAATCAAATTCTGGTATAAATTCTACTGCAATACCTTCAAATGTTGGCGTAAGGTAAAATACGCCTTCGCCACCTTCAATTTTGTAATTTTGCACAACAGTGCTACCAGTTGTTGTGTTAACTATATCTGCTTTAGCTTTTTTGGTGCCAGTTTCTGTAAAGGTTATTTCGTAATTATTATTTGTAACTTGTAGCGAGTCTATTACATGAACAATTATTTTGCTTGTGTTGTTGCCACTTGTTAATTGATATGCCGTAGGTTGAATTATAGCTTGTGGAAAAGTAGGAGTAAAATATCGCGCAACAATATCATAACATTTACCAACTATTCCCCAGCTGCTATAAACAATTAGTAAATTATTCCCACCTTTAGGAATAAACACAGGTTCCCATTGGTAACTTGTAGTATATTGATTTACAATATTTTCAAAGCTAATTCTATTTAAATCTTTGTCAAAAATAGCAGCAAATACGCCTTCTCGATCTCCATCTTGCAACCAAGAAGACCACACAACAGCGATGTTTTGGTTATCTAAAAAAGCAATTTTAGGTAGCCATTGATAATTTACAATTGTTTTATTTACTAATATTTCTCCACCAATTTTATTCCCCTGTGGGTCAAATTTTTGCAAGTAAATTCCGCCACCGGAACCATCTTGACCCCAGCTGCACCAAACTGCAATAAAGCTATTATCTGGGTATACTGCTAAATCTGCATACCATTGATAATTAGTTGTATAAGTGTTTAATGGAAATTCGTTTTTAACTACATTGCCATTACTATCAAAAATTTTCCCATAAAGACCATATCCAGATGGACTTGCAGAATCTTGATTCCAAGACTCCCAAACAATTATAAATTTGCCATCGTTAAATTTCTTAATAATTGGGCGCTGTTGACTATTTAATGTAGTGGTATTAACTAAAAATTCGTTTCCAATTTTATTTCCATTTTGGTCAAACATTTGTGCATAAACACCCTTATTGCTTCCATCTTGGTACCAACTATCCCAAGTTACAACAAAACTACCATTATCATCAATTGCAACATCTGGGTTAGTTTGGCTACCTAATGTGTAAGTATTAACTAAAAATTCATTACCAATAGGAGTATTGTTTTTATAAATGCGAGCTTTAACATCGTAAATGGAATTAAAATCTGTATAACTAGCCCAAACAATAACAAACATGCCGCTTGCATTCATTGCAATAGCAGGTTTTTCTTGATTGAAAGCAGTAACAGTGTTAACAGTTTCTTCCGAGCCAATTTTTTGGTCGTTAGCGTTAAATTTTTGTAAGCAAATTTCGTTTTGTGCACTAACTGAAATTTTATTAAGGGAAGACCAAACAATTACATAATTGCCTGTTGCATCTTTAGCTATTTGTGGGTCGCGTTGTGTTGTATCTTGATAAGTATTAACAACATATTCGTTTTGAGCTAATAGTATTGTCGTAAAGCTAAATAAAAGTAATAATATCTTTTTCATAACACACCTATTTCATTTGAAAATCTAATAATGGATAACCCGAAGCACCAGGAATTTCGTAATGCCACCATTCGGAATCGTAAATTATAAAACCAGCCACATTAGACATAACAGAACGGAGCAACTGCCTATTTGCTATAACATTTGCTGGTAAATAGTTGTAAGTTTGTGCTGCTTTATCGCTAAAGTCATCAAATAAAGTAGGCATTTCCAATTCTTGTCCGGTTGCTAAATCAACAAGAGTTAAATCTACAGCACCACCACGATTATGCTTGCTACCACTTGTGGGGTCTGCGATATAAACGGGGTTAGGGTAAATTGCAAAAAGAAGATATTGAACAGCACGCGGTCTATAACCATCCCAAATTTTAATACCTATTCCTTGAGGATAACTTATCCCGTTATGGACCCTTATTTTACGCAAACTATCTTGTGCAACTTTTAACATTTCTACTGCTTTTAGTAAAAGCAAGCACTCGTTTGCTGTATACATTTTGGGTACAGGAACATCACCATTTGGTAAATTCCTAAATTTATGGTCATTAGAGCTATAACGCATATCAATTACAATATCCGGAATTAATTCCTTAGGATTAACTAACTCGTCCAATGCACCTTGTGCTTTAATAGTTCCTGTTATAAGTAACAAAAAAATCAAAAATCGCTTTATCATAGGTATCCTCCACTTTATTATTTAATTTTTATTCTTCCATCTATAGCAAAAATTTCATTATCTTTAGTAACTACAAGGGGATTAATATCAAATTCTTCAATATTATCATTTTCGGTTAACAATAAAGCGCAATTATAAATAATATTAACAATTTTATTTATATCAACCTCTTTATCACCTCTTAAACCGTGTAGTAGTTTACCAGCTTTTGTTTCATTAAGCATATTTAAAATATCTTGTTTGCAAATATAGGCAGATTTTATTGATACATCTGCATAAAGTTCTACATATTTACCGCCCGTGCCAAATGTTATGGTTGGTCCAAAAACGTTATCCCTTACTCCACCAATTAATAATTCAAATTTTGGGGTAATAAATGGCTGTATTAAAAATTGTTCTACTTTTAAATTATGAAGACTAAAATTTTTAATAATTGTGCGGCATGCAGAAATATACTCCGTATGGTTATTTATATTTAGCATTACACCGCCTAAATCTGATTTATGAGTTGCGTTTTTATTAATACCTTTAATTACAATGGGAAATTTTAATTTAGTATAATCTCTAAAATCTGCTGCGTCTATATAAAATTCTTCAATAATAGGGATGTTATAGTTTTTAAATATTTTAGATAAATCAGCATAATCAATATAACCTTTTGGGAATGAATATTTAGTTTTTTGTTTTTTGTTAAAGGTTAATAATCTTTCGTTGTTTAAATTTTTGCTTTCTTGCGCAAGTTTAAATTTAAGCATATTAGAAATTATAATACTTGGTTCTTCAGCTTCTTTAAATAATGGTTTTGGGTTTTCAGCATTTCTATAATTATCCCAAAACTCTGGCAATGGATATACTATTTGAAATATAGGTTTATCTTTAATTAAATTAGAAATATCGTTAACAGCATTAACAACGTCTGTTGGTTGAACCATTACGGGCTCTACAAAAATAGAAATAATAGCATCAACATTAGGGTCGTTTGCAACAATTTGATTAACCATTTTATATGTTTCTGCATTTCCGCCAGGTAGTAAATCAATAGGATTATTAACACTCCCTTCTGGGTGCACAACTTCTTTAAGCTTAAGTATAGTATCTTCTGATAAATCCGCAAGCAGCAAGCCATTAGGTTCTAAAGAGTCCACTGTTAAAATTGCAGGACCACCTGCGTTTGTAATAACAGCCACTCTATTCCCCTTAGGCATAACAAAATTTTCTAATCCCTTAGCTGTGTTAAATAACTCGTTAACGGTATTAACTCTTATAATGCCAAATTGGTTAAGAATAGCATTAACAACTTTATCAGAACTACTTAAAGCGCCTGTGTGAGAAGAAGCAGCTTTAATCCCACCGGCTGTTTTACCCGCTTTTAGCACTAAAACAGGTTTTGTTATTTTATTTTCTAAAAATAGCTTTATAAAGTTAATGCCATCAACAAAGCTCTCTAAATATAAAGCAATAATATTAATATTTGGGTCATTTTCCCAGTATTCAATTAAATCGTTTTCGTTAACATCTGCTTTATTACCAATACTAATAAAATGAGCAAAACGGATATCGGTTTGCCTTAGGGAATTAAGCACAGCAGCACCAAGTGCACCACTTTGGGATGCAAAAGCCGTTTTACCTGGGTATGGTTTTTCTGCAACAAAAGTTGCATTAAGCTTTACATCTTCTAAAGTGTTAATAACACCCATGCAGTTAGGTCCAATCATTTTAATGCCGGCTTGCTTAATTTTATTAGTTATTTTTTCTTCAATTTCAGCACCTTCTTTACCGGTTTCCTTAAATCCAGCAGTTATTAAAACAATACTTTTTGTCTTTTTTAATATGAGCTGGTCAATAGATTCTTCTACAAATTGCTTGGGTACAACTATAATTGCTAAATCTAAATTATCCGGTAATCTATCAATAGAAGGATAACAGTTTAAACCCAATATTTCTTTAGCATTAGGATTAGTTAAATAAATGTTCCCTTTATAACCAAAATTTAAAATATTTTTGGTTAATTCATATCCAATGCTTTTTGGTTTGCTAGAAGCCCCAATAATTGCTAAAGTTTGGGGATAAAAGAAATATGTAATGTTATCCATAAAACCCCTTTCTAAATTAGTTGCCAAGTTGTAAAACTTCTATTTGAACTTTTACCACACCATCTTTAATCATATCTAATTGCAAAGCCGCACCGTAACTTAAATCAATTATTCTTTCAGGATGAAGTGGCATTCTGTCATTTACTCTTACAATTACTGCTTTGCTATTTTTTAAATTAGTAATCCTTAAAATTGAGCTAAAAGGTAAATCTGGAGAAGCTGCTGTTAAATCGTACATGTTATAAATTTCACCACTCGCTGTTTTATTGCCATGGTATTTATCTGCATAGTAACTAGCAAGCCCAACAATTATATCACCTGTTTTTGCTGTATCAATATCATAATTATTAGTTCCATCTTTTCCCAAATATCTAGGTGTGGGATTACATGCAACAAGTAACAATATACCAATTATTATATTAAAAGCAAATCTAATTAAATTAGTCATAAATAGTTTATAAACTTATTTATTAGTTTTTAATATTATAAGATAAAAAAGATATCTTTAAAAATCTTATTTTTTATAATAAATAATATGTTAATTTTGCAATTTATTTAAATTTTTATTTGTTATAACTATAAAAAAAGTAATTTATGAAAAAATTTAATATTCCAGAAAGATACAAAAGTAACGTAATTAGTACACTAAAAGCAAAAAGAAAAGCAGAAGATCCGAGAAAAAAGGATTTTAGCCCGGCTGAAATAAGCTATAATAATGTAACATTTTATATTGCAAGGCATTTTGGTTTCTGCTATGGTGTAGAAAATGCTATAGAAATTGCTTACCAAACAATAGAAAACAATAAAGATAAGCAAATTTATTTATTAAGTGAAATGATTCATAATCCTATAGTAAACGAGGATTTGCTTTCTCGTGGTGTAAAGTTTTTAATGGATACTAAAGGTAATAGGTTAATTGACTTTAATTTATTAAATCCAGATGACATTGTAATTATTCCCGCTTTTGGAACTACTATAGAAATTGAAGAGGAATTAAAAGCAAAAGGGATTGACCCTTATAAATATAATACAACTTGTCCATTTGTAGAAAAAGTATGGAATCGTGCAGCTTCTTTGGCAGAAAATAATACTATTATTATACATGGAAAACATTTGCACGAAGAAACTAGGGCAACTTTTTCCCATACAAATAAAAATACTAAAGCTGTAATTGTAAGAGATATTAATGAAGCTAAACTATTAGGTGAAATTATTTTAAGTGAAGACCAAGAAAGATTTGAGGAAAGTTTTAAGGGTAAATATTCTTTAGGCTTTGATGTTAAAAGAGATTTTAACAGTATTGGTGTTGTTAACCAAACAACTATGCTTGCTACAGAAACCGAAGAAATTTCTGAATATTTTAAGCAAGTGATGATAAATAAATATGGCGAAGAAAATATTAAAAATCATTTTGCAGATACACGGGATACCTTATGTTATGCCACTTACGATAATCAAATTTCTGCTAAAATGCTATTAGATACAGATGCGGATTTTGCCGTTGTTGTTGGTGGGTATAATAGTAGCAATACAAGCCACTTAGTAGAGCTTTTAGAACAAAAATTTATTACTTATTATATCTCTTCTGCAAAGTGTATTATTTCTAAAGATGAAATTTCGCATTTTGATTTTCACAATAAAAAAGTTATAACCACCAAAAATTATTTACCAAATAAAAAAAATATAAAAATTGCTTTAACTAGTGGAGCCTCCTCGCCAGATTCTGTTGTAGAACAAGTAATTCAAAAATTAGCTGAAATTGTTGATTAATTATTTTTTTGTAGGTGCAATTATAGATTGATTTCTGAATTCAGTTGGTGTAAGTTCCGTATGTTTTTTAAAAAATCTTGTGAAATAATTTTGAGTTGTAAAATTTAATTTTTGACTAATTTCATAAATAGATAAATCTGAATATATTAGTAATGATTTCGCATCACAAAGTACTTGCTCATCAATAATTTGTGCTGCAGATTTACCAGCAACTATTTTACACACATTATTTAATTTATTAAGTGTAATATTTAGTTTTTTTGCAAAAAATCCTAAATTATTTATTTTATCTTTATTATTATTTAATAGCTCTTTAAAGTTGTTAAAAAGTCTTACCATTTTTAAATGTTTAATTTCAATAGCGCTTTTATTTGTGCTTAAATCTCTATAAATATATAATAGTAATAATTCTAAAAGACTTGTAATAATTTTATCAGAAAATAATTTTTTATTATTTAATTCGTTAAATATATTTTCTGCCAAGTGATTAATTTTAACAAAGCTTATTTCTGGTATATCTTCAAAATAAGTTGGGGTGCTATAGAACTGTAATAATTCCGGAATGTTGGACAAAACAAAATTTAAATAATCTATATTTATAGAAATTACAATCCCTTTTATATCTTCGTTAAAATTAAAACCGTGAATAACGTTATAAGGTATAATTAGAATCGTCCTATGCTTGGTAAATCTTTTTTCATGATTTAAAGTAAAAGACCCTTCTCCTTTTTCTAAAATAAATATTTGATAAATATTTTGATGAATGTGCGGTCGAATTTTGTTAGAAAATTTATTGTATACATTATCTAAAGATATAATAGTGATATTCCCATTAATAAATTGTGAAGCATCTTCATAAAAATTGCCAAATTTAGCAAGTCTTTTTAGTATCATTTATTTATCACATAAATTTGTGCTAAAAACTAATAAAAAAATGACAAAAAGTAAACAAAAATTTTTTTAATTTTTAACATATATTTTGGGAGAATTGTAATATGAACAAATTAAACGATTTAAAAATTGCTCAAAAGCTTTTTAGTAGTTTTATTATTATCTCTTTAATTGTATCCTATTTAGTAATCAGTTCATCAAAATCTATATTAGAGCTTGATGATCGAGATACGTATATGTACGAAAATTGTGTATTAGCACTTGAAAAACTTGGGTATGTTTTAGAACAAATCTCAGAATTTAAAAAGGCTTTTAGAGAACAGTTAATTGCTGATACGCCAGAGAAAAGGTTAGAAGAGATTAACCTAAGAAAACAGATAAGTGTAAAAATTACACAATATTTATCAGAATATGAAAAAGCTATAAGCACATCAGAAGAAAGAGCTTTATATGAAAAATTTGTAAGTGAAAGGGCAAAACTATTGGAAATAGGAAATAAATTTGAAGGCTTAGTTTTATCCGGAAATTTAGATGAAGCCAAAATACTCCTTAATGGGGACTTTACAACTCAAGAAGTAACTTATAGTAATGCTATAAAAGCTTTACTAGATTTCAATGCTCATTTTGCTGAAAAAATTGCTACAGATAATACTATTAGAGCTAATGAAGTAGTAACATGGAACTACATTTTAGGTTTTATAGTTGTTGCGCTTGGGATAATTTTTGGTTACGTAATTACCAAATTAATTACTAAACCTATTAACGAAGTTAAAAGTATGATTGAATTAATGGCGGGTGGGCAACTTGGTAAAAGGCTTAATTTGACCCAAAAAGATGAACTAGGTGAAATGGGGCGCGCATTGGATGATTTTGTAGATAAGTTACAAAAATATGTAATAGGTGCCCTAAACCAATTAAGTAGAGGAGATTTTAGTGCACATATACCCCCACAAAGTGATAAGGATGAAATAGCCCCAGCAGTGAATAAAACAGTAGAAGAGATAAAAGGTGTAGTAAAAGAGATAAAAGAGTTAGTTGCAGAAGCAACAGAAGGAAAACTAAGCACAAGAGGAGATTTAAGTAAGCTACAAGGAGGATATGCGGAAATAGTAAAAGGTATAAACAGCTTGCTTGATGCTGTAGTGATACCTGTGCAAGAGGGAAGCAAAGTGTTAGAAGTAATGGCAACAGGTGATTTAACAGTAAGAATGACAGGAGAATACAAAGGGGACTTTAGAATAATAAAGGAAAGCATAAACCAGTTAGGGGAAGCACTAAACGGAGTATTAACAGAAATAACGGAAGCTGTACAAGCAACAGCAAGTGCATCAAATCAAATAAGTGCAAGTGCAGAAGAGATGGCAGCAGGCGCGCAAGAGCAGAGCGCACAAGCAAGCGAAGTAGCCTCTGCAGTAGAAGAGATGACAAGTACAATAGTAGAGACAACAAAGAATGCTAATTATGCTGCAGAAAATGCCAAAATCGCGGGGAATACAGCACAAACAGGCAGTAGCGTAGTTTACGAAACTGTTGAAGGGATGAAGAGAATTAGTGATGTTGTTGGAAATGCAGCAGGAACAATTCAAGCATTAGGTAAAAGTAGTGACCAAATAGGAGAAATTGTTCAAGTAATTAATGATATAGCAGACCAAACAAACTTACTTGCATTAAATGCAGCTATAGAAGCTGCTAGGGCAGGCGAACAAGGGCGCGGTTTTGCTGTTGTTGCAGATGAAGTTAGAAAGCTTGCTGAAAGGACTACAAAAGCAACAAAAGAAATTGCTGTTATGATTAAAACAATACAAAAAGATACTGCTGATGCCGTTGCTTCTATTCAAATGGGTGAACAAGAGGTTGAGAGTGGTAAACAGATGGCTGTTAAAGCGGGTGATAGCTTAAAAGGGATAGTTGATGCTACTAATAAAGTTATAGATATGATTAACGCTGTTGCTTCTGCTAGTGAAGAACAAAGCAGTGCGGCTGAAGAAATTAGTAAAAGTATTGAATCTATAAATAATGTAACGCATGAATCTGCAACCGGAATACAGCAAATAGCCCGCGCAAGTGAAGATTTAAACAGACTTACCGAAAACTTGCAAGCATTAATTAATAGATTTAGAATTTCTAAAGAAAATTATGGTTCTAGGCAAATAAGCTATTCAAAAAATAAAATGCTTAGATAAAAACATTTAATTTTTATTAATACCCAGCAAGCAAACAAAGCTTAGCTGGGTATTTTTTTTAATGTGTTTTATTATATAAATTAGCTTTTTCTATACTTAAATCTTTAATAAGCTCTAAAATTTCTGTAGTATTTTCTGCATTTTCTGCTAAAATTAATTGTTCTTTTAATGTTTTAATCTGTTTTTCGATTTGGTAAATTTGGAAGTGTTTAATAGTATCTTTACACTCTTTTTTACGTAAAATTTTGGTGTCATGTTCAAAAGATTTATCTTGCCATTTATTGCTTATAGCTTCTTCTTTTAGTGTAAGCTCTAAAATAAAGTTTTGCATTATTGGGTCTGTAATTTGTGCCAAAAGAGAAGCAGAATCATAAATATCATTTTTATAAGCATTTAATGCAATTTCTGCAAGTTTACGCAAAAACGAATCGGTAAAGTCTGAAGGGAGTACATTATCAAAAATTTCACTCATAATTTGTTCATCCCCTTCAAACAAAAGTTTTATTAAAGTTTTTTCTATTGTGTAAATTTTGCTTTTTGTAACTTTTACAGTATTTGAACTTGCTGTTTTAGCGGGTTGCTGTGGTGTGGTGTTCTTGCTCCCTACATTTTTAACTTCGTCATAATTTTTTTGGTGCAGTAAGGAAAAAAGCGCATTTTCTAACAATTTAATTCTAATATTAAATTTTTGGGATAGGTGCTTTAAAAATATTTCGCGCTTAACTTCGTCGTTAATAAAAGAAACTGCTTTTACAAGTTCTTTAATAGCCTCAGTCTCTTTATTTGGGTTATCAAAAAAACCTTTCTTTTTATAATAGTCTGCTTGATATTCTAAAAAATTAAATGCTTTTTTTAATAAATCTTCAAACTCTAATTTAGAGTGGTTATTAATATACGAATCCGGATCTTCACCATCTGGCAAGCTAAGAATTTTAACATCAAAATCTTTTTTTAGTAAAAGCTCAATACTTCTAAGCGCAGCTTTTTCTCCAGCAGGGTCGCTATCATAAATAACATAAATATTTTTTGTATATCTAGATAAAAGTGTTACTTGCTCTTCTGTTAAAGCAGTGCCACTGCTTGCAACAACGTTTTTAATCCCCTTTTGATAAAGTGAAATTAAGTCCATATAGCCTTCTACTAAAATAGCGTAATCAAGTTTTCTAATTTCATCTTTACTATGGTAAAGACCATATAGAACTCTTCTCTTTAAATATATTGGAGATTCGGGAGAATTAATATATTTAGCAATGTTATCAGCTTTGCCTAAAATGCGTCCAGCAAAAGCAATAACCCTACCGTTTGGAGAAAGAATTGGGTAAATAACGCGACCGCGTAGTTTATCAAAATAAGCGCCATTTTCGCTTTGGTCAATTAGTCCAAGTAATTTTGCTTTTTCTAAATTAACATTATTTTTAACTAAATAATTATACAAAGTGTCTTTTTTATTAGGTATGTAGCCTAAGCCAAATGAACGTTGCATAGAGAGATTGATATTTCGATTTTTGAAATACTCTCTTCCGGTTTCTCCATCGGGTTCGTTAAGTAAAATATTAGAAAAAAATCGTGCAGCAACTACATTTATATCGTATAATTCTTCAACCTCTTTTTCATAGTTACTTTGTTGGGTGCCTCCTTTTTCATCTAAAGTAATACCAACAGATTCTGCAATTTCTTGAACTGCTTCTAAAAATGAAATAGATTTGTATTCTTTAACAAATTTAAAAACATCGCCACCAACATGGCAGCCAAAGCAATTAAATATCTGTTTTTGCTCGCTAACCACAAAAGAGGGTGTTTTTTCCTGATGAAATGGGCATAAACCTAAATAATTTTTACCGTGCCTTTTTAATGCAACATAGCTGGAAATTACATCTACAATATTTACGCGACTTCTTATCTCGTTAAGTTTTTGTTCACTTACTTTCATTTAAAATTATATATTTTTATTTAAACAAATATATAATTTTTTGGTTAAATAGTAATAATCCTTTTCGTATTTAAATTAATATTATTAACTTAGTGTTTGTTTAATTTGGGAATTATTATGAGTGAAGAACTTATAATTAAAAAGGCAGAAGAAAAAGACACTTTACTAATATTAGATTTTATATTAAAATTAGCAGAATATGAAAAGCTTAAAGATACAGTAGTTGCAACGGAAGAATTACTTAAAGAGCACATTTTTGGTAATAATGCTGTTGCGGAGTGCGTAATAGGTTATTATATGAATACACCGGTTGCATTTGCACTTTATTTTAGAAACTTTAGCACATTTGTTGGCAAACCGGGTTTATACTTAGAAGATTTATTTGTTTTGCCCGAGTATAGAGGGAAAGGATTTGGCAAAAAAATGCTTATGTACTTAATTAAACTTGCAAAAGAAAGAGGTTATGGCAGGTTTGAATGGAGTGTTTTAGATTGGAACGAACCGGCAAAAGAATTTTATACTAAGTTAGGTGCTAAGCTTATGAGTGAGTGGCAAATATTTAGAATTACAGAAGATAAATTTGATGAGTGTTTAAGTAAAGATAAATAAGGAATTAAACATGTTAACGGTTGCAAGCGAAGTAATTGCAAAAGCATTAATTGATTTAGGTGTTAAAATTGTAACTTATGTGCCCGGATATGGTGCTAGTGAAGTATTTGATAGTTACAATCAGTTATCCTTAAAAATGCCAATTTTATCTTTCCACGAAGAAACAGCCTTTTCAATTGCGCATGGGGCAAGTTTAGTTGGTGGGCGTTCAGCAGTTTTACTTAAATCGCAAGGTTTTATGAAAGCTGCAAATGCTGTAACAGACTCGCAATATGCCCAAAATTGTGCTGGCTTTGTTTCCTTTATTTTTGATGATACATTAGGAACTAGTTCTGATAATATTTTAGAAATTAATCCAATTTTAAAAGGCATGGGATTTCCCTTTAAAATTGCCAATTTAGAAACGTTATATGACGATGTAATTAAAGCTTATAATTTTAGCGAACAGAATAAGCGTCCAGTGGCTTTAGTTATAGATTGTAAATTTATTAACAAAAAAACTGAGTATAAACAAAATAGTACGTTAAAAAAGCAATTTACCTATGAAAGAAATATATTAAATTCTGTTGTTAGCCCACTTTTTGCAGATTATCAATATAAAGTTTTTAAAGCTAAAAATAGTAATCAAGATATAAAATCCATAAAAACACCAGAATTGCCAATTTTACCAGAAGGATTACCCGAAAAATACAAGGCTGCTGTAGAAAAATATATCCCATTTTTTGATATATTTAAGAATTATAGAGGAGAAATAGTTGCTGGTGATACAAGTGCATCAAGCAATTTTGCACTACCACCATATAATTGTATAGATATTGTAACACACATTGGTGGTAGTATCCCCTTAGCAGGAGGAGCATATTTAGCAGGTTATAAAAATGTTTGGGCATTAACAGGTGATTTTGGCTTTATTTCTGCAGGACATATTGGATTGCTGGATGTTTTTAATAGACAATTGCCTATTAAAATTGTAATTTTTTATAATAAAGAAGCTGCTGCAACGGGTGGTCAAAAAATACCTAAAAACTTACTTAAACATATTTTAGCCGGTTATAGCGGCTACATTTTGCACATTTCTAATCCAAACGACCCAATTGAAGTTAACGAAATATTATTAGAAGCTAATAATTCTGACTCATTAAAAATAGTAATAGTGGACTATTAATTACTATGAAAAAAACAATTTTTTATTTTATTCTCTTTTCATCGTTAATTTATATTTCTTGCCAAGATGACACAAGTAATGCGTTAAATGGCAAAGTTATTAAATTTAGTGGTTGTAAGGGAAGTTCAGCTTTATATAAGGGTGCAAATACAAATTCAGAATCATGTGTGTATTTTACTTATGATGGTAATGGTTTATTAAAATTAAAACATGTAAATGCAGGATTTAATTGCTGTCCTCAGCAAATTTATATTTCTGTAAAACAAATAGGTAATAAAATAATAATAGAAGAAAAAGAAATGGCACAAAGTTGCCGCTGTTTATGTTTATATGATGTTGAAGCAGAAATAAATAATTTATCACCGGGGAAATATACTATTGCTATAAACGAACTTTACGCACAACAGGGACCTCCATTAGAGTTTGATGCTAATTTTAATGGAGTAATTAGTGACTCTATTTGTGTGGGAAGAAATTATTATCCATGGGGTATTTAAATTTTATTAACAGATTTATAAACTAATTTATTTATTATTATGCAAAAAGAGAAAAAGAAAAGTAAAAGTATTTTTGAAAACAAAACATTAACGGTCGTTCTTGTTTTAATAGTATTATTAATTATATACTTTGCAATAAACTTAATACCAACAAATATAACAGAGCCAATAAAAACAGATATTAACAAACAAACAGATAGCGGAATAACATTTAAAAAACAGGGGAGTTTAAGTTTTATAAGTAAGGAAGGGAAAGTATTATCGAATATAGATGTAGAATTTGCGGATGATAACTTTAAAAGGATGCAGGGTTTAATGTACAGAAAAGAGATGGCAGAAAATCAGGGGATGCTATTTATCTTTGAAATTGAAGATTACCAATCTTTTTGGATGAAAAATACAATATTACCATTGGATATAATTTTTGTAAATGTAAATAAAGAAATTGTTAAAATTCATAAAAACACAACTCCTTTTTCAGAGCAATCTTATTCATCGGGTAAACCAGCCTTGTATGTAGTAGAGGTGAATGCAGGATATACCGATAAATATGGTATTAAAGAAGGGGATAAAATTAGTTGGGTTTATGGTAATTAAAGTTTATGGAAATATTTGAAACAATTAAAACAAGATTGCCTAAATGTCCAAATATTTTAAAGAAAAGGTATTATTTTAATTCTGCTGTTTTAATACCACTAATAGAAGAAAACGGCGAGCTATGTTTATTATTCGAGTTAAGGGCAAAAGGCATTCATCAAGAAGGGGAAATATGCTTTCCTGGTGGAAGGCATGAAAAAAATATTGATAAAAATTATTTAGAAACTGCAGTTAGAGAAACTGTTGAAGAGCTTGGAATTTTAGAACGTGACATAGAAATTATTGGGCAAATGGATACTTTAATTACTCCCTATGGAGTTACAGTAGACTCGTTTGTTGCTAAACTTAGTTGCAAATTAGATGATATTAAAAACTTTGATAAAAGTGAAGTAGAAGAAGTTTTTACAGTTCCTCTATCATTTTTTATAAATACAAAGCCAGATATTTACAAAGTGAGCGTGAAAATAACACCATATGCAGAAGATGATAATGGGGTTAAAATTCCATTACTGCCTGTAAACGAAATTGGCTTGCCAAAAAAATATAACGATGTTTGGCACAGTCAACGTCATCCCGTTATTGTTTATAAATATAAAGAATATGTTATATGGGGAATAACTGCAAATTTAGTTGAAGAGCTTGTATATTTACTAAAAGGAAATTGATTAGATTTTTACCAATAAAAAACCCTATTCCAATAAGGAATAGGGTTTTATCTTTTTAAATTAAATAGTCAACTATTTAACAAGCATCATCTTTTTAACAGCTTGGTTTTTGCTACCATCAATACCTTCGGTATTAATTGTATATAAATAAACACCAGAAGATAAACCGTTAGCGTTAAATTGTAATGAATATCTACCAGCTGCAAAATCTTGGTTAGCTAAAATAGCAACTTCACGACCTAAAACATCGAATACCTTAACAACTACTTTGCTTGCTGTAGGTATAGCAAATTTAATTGTTGTTGAAGGGTTAAATGGGTTAGGATAGTTTTGAGAAAGTTCAAATGTTAATGGCATAGAGAAGTCTGCTTCTATAACATTTGAGTAAGAATATGTACCATCAAAATCAACTTGTTTTAATCTGTAATAAACTTTACCGTTAACAAAAGAATCATCAAGATAAGAATAAGAATGTCTTTCTGCACTTGTTCCGTTACCAGCAACAAAAGTTAAAGTAGTAAAGTTAACTTTGTCTGTACTTCTTTGAACTTCGAAACCTTTATTATTAGTTTCTGTAGCTGTTTGCCATTCTAATTTAATACCGTTATCTGTAGTTAAAGCTACAAAAGAAGTTAATTCAACAGGAACTGCAATTGAACCTTCATCTGCACCCATGTAAACAAAAGTAGTTAATCTTGGGTCGCCATCAATATCAGTAGTAATCCAATTTACGCGAGGAGCGGCTAAGTCTACATCACCAATTGAAGCACCGGTTAAGTGTAAATCCATATCAGAAACTAAATTAACTGATTTAGAAATAGAGTTAGAGTCTTTGCCAGATGTAGTAACCCAGTTAGCTAAGGTAGCGCAATCTGTTGCACCGTAACGACCGATAAAGCAAGTTGGGCTTGCTACAAAAATATTGTTAAAATTACTATTTAATACAGTAGTTTGAGAAGCTGTATTTGTCCAGTAAATACCATATGCATTGGTAGCATCTTTTTTATTAACAAAGATATTGTTGTATAAATTAAATATAGCAGCACTTGTTGTAGGAGTAGCAATAACAGCATGTCTACCAGTAGAAGCAGAGTTGTTAACAACAATAGTATTATGGTAAATATTAGCTTTTCCAATCCAAGTGGCACTATTAAATGCTATACCATAAACAGCAAAAGTAGTTGTTGGAGTTGGATTAGTATTAACTGTGTTAGTAGCAATAAAGTTGTTGTAAATATTAGCTACACCTTCGTTTCCATAAATTGCAATACCAGCAGCAAAAGTAGTAGTGGTAGTAACGTTCACATCAACTTTTGTAATTTTGTTGCCTGCAATTACTGTAGTATCATTAAGTGGGCTACCAGTTAGATAAATACCACAATAAAAGGATTGAGCCAAACGAGGTGTTACAATTTGAATGTTATTATTAAAGTACTTATTATTTTTTACGTAATATGTAGTTATACCACGTCTAGAAGCATAAATATCGCAATTTTGAACAGTTGCTTCTAATGGCATTGTAGCAGCATTACCCCATAAAGCAATACCATTATTTGTTGTAACTGTAGGTTCACCCACTTTACAGTTATCGATTAGTAATTTTTGAGGAGAAACGTTTTGAGTTCCAACTGTATATCCATCGCAACCAATAAATGTTCCACTAGCAGCTAAAGCTGTGAAAGTTACATTAATGTTTTTTAAAGTTACATAGTCAGATTTTTCTATAACACCAATAACGTAAGAACCTGTTGCGGAGTTACCTACAAAAGTTAAATCGCGTGTATTGCCTTCTAACATATTGCTACCATCTACAGTAACGTAAGAAGTGCTTTTAATTGTAAAGCCTTGATTTTTTTCGTTACCAGTAGTTGGGAAGTTAGAAATTGTAATAACTGGTTGAACACCAGGTGCAGGTTTAATTGTTAAGCCAGTGCTATCGGTTAAATCGCCACGAGCTATAACAATACCATCCTCGTTTAAGTTAGATGCAATATAGAAATTAACTTTTTTAGAAGTACCATAAGTATTAAGTGCGGTAACAGCTTCCTTTAAGGTTGTAAAACCATGTTTTAATGCAGAAACAGGAATGAAATAATCACCAGCTAACTTAAAGTCTACCTTATAAGCACCTAAACCGTTATTAGTGCTTAGTACATAAACCGTATAGGTTCCATCGCTATTTTTCTTAACAGCAACGTCACCTGTTCCGTTGGCATTTGGATTAGTACCCAATGATGGGGTAACACCATAAACTTTTGCAGAGTCTGGTATGTTATAATTAACTTTAATAACTCTACCATTTTCGTTATTGGTGCCATAAGCAAAAGTAACAAAATACTCTGAACCAGCAAAAGAGGTTAAATAAGCAATTGCATTGCTACCAGTAGAAACTATAGTACCAGGGATAGTTCCAACTAAAGCATTATTTAAATCTAGCTTTTTAGGATAAATACCATTAGCATTAAAGTAAAATCCATTAGCAAAAGGAGCAATAGATGGGGTTGAACCTGTTACACCAGTAGGTAGAGTAATAACAGTTGGTGTAAAAGTAGCACCGTTATCTGCAGTAGTAAATTTAACATATTGTGCATTGGTAGCAGAGGCTGCATAAAATGTTAACGAGTTATCGGAAGCTTTCCCAGTCACGGTAAACTTATCTCCTAATCTCATTGTACCAGTTGCATATTCAAAAGCTAATTTCAAAGTATCAGTAATAGAGTTAGCTTTATAAACCCTAAAATTACCATTAGCAGCGGCTAAATTACAAACATAAATAATACCATCTTCAGAAACTCCCGCATCATTAATTACAAAAGTACCGCCAGTAACATCTGGTCCTAAAATCATTTTTCCTAACGAGTCGCCAGTTGCAGCATTTAAGATATAAACAAAATTACCACCATTTCTGCTAACAACAAAAAGATAATCTTGACCGCCAACATTACCATAAGCAAAACCCCTAGTAAAATTACCAGTATCAAACCAATAAGGTCTAGTTCCAGTAGCTTGAGATTTTTGCCAAATAGTTGTAATCTGGGCATAAGAACTAAGACTTGTAATTAAGAACACAAACAAAAGTAGAGCCTTTTTCATACTAGCTAACCTCCAAATAGTTAAACAAATTAATTAAAGTATATCAAACAATCTTATTTAAATTACTAAAAAAAAAATTAAATAAAAAGAAAAAATAAAATATTTTAAAATTTTCAATTACATTAAATTTTAACTTAATAACAAAAAAATATTAACGTTTACAAAATACTACTTGACAAAAAAATTTATTTTTTGTAATTTTGTGGTGCCCTCAAACCCTCCTTTGCCCAGGCGCCTCTAAGGCGCTAAAACCAGAGCAAGCCCGACCATTAGGTCGGGTTTGTTTTTTTAAAGGATTAAATTAATCAAAACTACTTTAATCCCTTTGCTTTTACATCTAATGTTAAAATAAAATTATTATATTTAAAGTTTAAATTATTGTAAATTTTGGAGTAAGATTTATATGGCAAAAAGAACCGCCAAAGCACAAAAAGAAGATGTTAAAAAACCAAATGAAAGTATAGAAGAGATACCAAACGTATTACCAATTCTTCCTTTGCGTGATACGGTAATATATCCTTATATGATTTTCCCGGTACTTGTTGGGCGAGAAGCTTCGATTAAAGCTGCAAATTATGCATTCGAAAATTCTAAATATATTTTTTTAGCAGCACAAAAAAAAGCTTCCATAGAAGAACCTACAAAAGATGATATTTTTAGTGAAGGAACAATTGCTAAAATTATTCAAATTTTAAAATTACCTAATGGATTGCTAAAAATTTTGGTAGATGGAATTATTCAAGGTAGAATATTAAGCTTTACTAAAAATAAAAACTTTTTTGAAGCAAAAATCGAAGTCGTTATGCCTTCTAAAGAAAATGCCAAAGAGCAAAGTGCTTTAATTAGGCAAATGACAGCTTTATTTAAGGAATATGTAAAGATTAATAAAAACATTCCTCAAGAAGCTATTAATGCTTATGATAATTTTGATGAACCAGATAGAAAACTTTATTATGTAGCAGCTAATATTAATCAATCTTTAGAAGTAAAGCAATCAATTTTGCAAAAGTTTACTTTAACAGAACAATTATACGAAGTTCTAAAAATTTTGCATAATGAAATTGATATCTTAAAAGTTGAAAAAGATATTGAAAATAAAATACAAGAAAATATTACCAAAGCACAAAGAAAATATATTATTCAAGAGCAAATTAGGATTTTACAAGAAGAATTAGGTGAAGAACAAGAATTACCGCAAGATTTACTTAAATTAAAAGAAAAGATAGATAAAACAAAACTTCCAAAAGATGTTAAAGAAAAAGCTATTGAGGAATTTAATAAATTAAAAATGACTCCTCCAAGCAGTCCAGAAAGCACTGTTATACGCAATTATTTAGATTGGATTTTAGATGTGCCATGGACTAAGAAAAGTAAAGATAATTTAGATATAGAAAACGCAAAAAAAATATTAGATGAAGACCACTACGGATTAGAAAAGCCAAAGGATAGAATTTTAGAGCATATTGCGGTACTTAATTTAGTTAAAAATATGCGTGGTCAAATATTATGTTTAGTAGGACCTCCGGGTGTGGGTAAAACATCTTTGGGTAAATCTATTGCAAGGGCTATAGGAAGAAATTTTGTTAGAATTAGCTTAGGTGGTGTAAGGGATGAAGCAGAAATAAGGGGACATAGAAGAACTTACATTGGCAGTATGCCGGGTAAAATTATTCAATCCATGAAAAAAGCAAAAACAATAAATCCTGTTATTTTGCTTGATGAGATAGATAAAATGAGTATGGATTTTAGGGGTGACCCAAGCAGTGCAATGTTAGAAGTGTTAGACCCAGAACAAAACCATGCTTTTAATGACCATTATTTAGATGTGGATTATGATTTATCTAATGTTATGTTTATTACTACTGCAAATGTTAGGTATAATATTCCTTTACCGCTACAAGATAGAATGGAGATTATAGAGTTAAATGGCTATTTAGATTTTGAGAAGAAAATGATAGCCAAACGGCACATAATTCCAAAACAGTTAAAATTGCATGGTTTAACAGAAAAGCTAGTTGAAATAAAAGATGAAGTAATAGATAAAATTATTAGTGACTATACAAGCGAAGCAGGCGTAAGAAACTTAGAACGCGAGATTGCAGCATTATTACGCAAAGCAGCAAGAGATATTGTGGTTCATAAAAAAGATTTAAAGAGTAAGAAAAGAGAAGCTGCTAAATTTGTAATAAATTTAAGTAAACTTGAAGAATATTTAGGAGTGCCCCGTTACAGAAAACAAAAGGCAGCAACAGAAGATAAAGTTGGTAGTGTAATAGGCTTAGCATGGACAAGCACGGGTGGGGATATTTTACAAGTAGACGCAACAATAATGAACGGTAGCGAAAAACTTATATTAACAGGAAAGCTTGGCGATGTTATGAAAGAAAGTGCTCAAGCTGCCCTTAGCTTTTTACGTTCAAATTCCGATAAACTTGGTTTGCCAGAAAACTTTTTTAAGGGAAAAGAAATTCATATTCATTTGCCAGAGGGAGCTATACCAAAGGATGGTCCATCTGCGGGTATAACTATGGCTATGGCAATGTACTCTGCTGTTTCTGGTAAAATGGCGCATAATAATGTTGCTATGACAGGAGAAATTACTTTAAGGGGAAATATATTAGCAATTGGCGGCTTAAATGAAAAGTTGCTTGCTGCAAGAAGAAATAATATATTTACCGTAATAATTCCTAAAGATAATGAAATAGATTTGGCTGATATTAAAAAAGAAATTAAAGAGGGAATGAATATAATTCCGGTTAGTACTGCATGGGAAGCGTTCCCAATACTGTTTGATGGATTTGAAATAAAAAATAACTAATTATAAGGGAGCTAAATGGCAGAAGAAATTAATATTAGCTTAGATTTATCGGATGAAGAGAAATATAAACTAGTATTGCAGCATGCGGAATATTTAATAAATGGATACGAACCGGTAATATCGGGCTTAAGCAATGTGTGTGCATTATTAAAGCAGACTTTTGAAAAAATTAGTTGGGTTGGATTTTATTTTTTTCAAAATGAGGTTTTATATTTGGGTCCATTCCAAGGTAAAGTTGCATGTACACAAATTGCAGTTGATAAAGGTGTTTGTGGCAAAGCTGCTACCACATTAAAAACTGTAATTGTGCCCGATGTTGATAAGTTTGAGGGACACATAGCATGCGATAGCGCTTCCCGTTCAGAAATTGTTATCCCGATTTTAAACGAGGGTAAATTATTTGGTGTATTAGATTTGGATAGTTATAAACTTGCGGCTTTTAATGAAACAGATAAAAAATATTTAGAGTTATTAATTGAATTAATAACCAGTAAATTAGAATTAAATTCATTTATTTTAAGTTAAAATTAGAAGGGAAACATGGCTTTTATTGTAACGGCAAGGAAATGGCGACCAAAGACTTTTAGCGAAGTTGTTGGTCAAGAGCATATTACAACTACATTAAAAAATGCTTTGGCAGCTGGGCGTATTGCTCATGCTTATATGTTTACCGGTCCAAGAGGAATTGGTAAAACCACTACTGCAAGAATATTAGCAAAACGATTGAATTGCTTAAATCCTAAAGATGGCGAACCGTGTAACGAATGCGAAATGTGTAATCAGTTTGCTGATAATACTATGCTTGATGTTTTTGAAATAGACGGTGCTTCTAATAGAAGAATTGAAGAAATTAGAGCTATAAGAGAAGCTGTTAAGTATGCGCCTTCTAAAGGTAAATATAAAATTTATATTATAGACGAAGTTCACATGTTAACTATGGAATCTTTTAATGCTTTGTTAAAAACATTAGAAGAGCCGCCCGAACATGTGGTTTTTATTTTTGCTACTACAGATATTCATAAAGTGCCGCTTACAATTATTTCCCGCTGCCAAAGATTTGATTTTAGACGTGTTGAGCTAAAAGAAACTAAGAAACTTCTATCTAAAATTGCTACTGCAGAGGGGATTGAAATAGATGACCCATCTTTAACACTAATTGCTAAGCGTGCAGATGGTGCTCTTAGAGATGCACAAAGTATTTTTGACCAAGTGGTTTCTTATTGTGGTAACAAGATTACCAAAGACCTTGTTTCTTCCATGCTTAATTTAATTGACGACCAAATTTATTTTGATGTTTCTGACGCTATTCTTACTAAAACTTATTCTAAAATTTTAGATGTTACCGATGCTATTTATAATAATGGTTGGAATTTGACTGACTTCTTAAATGGATTATCAGAGCATTTTCGCAACTTTTTAGTTTTAAGGATTAACCGTAAATTAGATTTAATTGAGAGTTCTGAAATTATTAAACAGGAATATTTAAAACATATTGATTCTTTTATAGAACCTGATTTAATTAGAATATTAACTTTTATTAATAAAATTCAATCTGATATCAAAAATTCCTCAAATCCAAAACTTAAGTTAGAAGTAGCATTATTGCAGTTAGTTGCTTTAGAAAAAACTTCTACTATTACAGAGCTTATTAATACAATTAATGAAAAAGGAGTAATTCAAAACGTAGTTACTAATGTACCTAATACACCTACAATTAGTATTACTAAAGTTACTGCAGAAGCAAAAGATACATCATCACAGCAAATTATAAACAATAAACCCACTGTTTCTAATAGTTTAGACTTTGCTGAGCAAAAAGAAAACGACTCGCCAATAGTTAAATCAATAATAAATGAACTTGGTGGACGAGAATTAAAATAATTGCAATTAATTAGAATAAAATAATATAAAAATCCCCTTAAAGTTTAAGGGGATTTTTTTTATTTAATTAGCACAATTTTTTTAATGATGTTAAAGTTATTTTTATTACCATTTAACGGGCTAAAATTAAATTTTACAAAATAAATACCAGAAGCTAAATTTTGCGCATTAATGGTCTCTGTATAATTACCCGGTTCTTTAATATCATTTACAACTGTTTTAATTAACTGTCTTAAGTTATTATAAAGTTCGATGTTAATATTAGATAGATAAGGAACTGAGTAATTAAATGTTGTAGATGGGTTAAAAGGATTAGGATAATTATTAGATACAAAATAATTTAAAGGTACAGTGAAATTATCAACATTGGTAATTGTTTTTGTAAGTTTTAATATTGTACCTTTTGCACCAACAGCCCAAAAGTTATAAGAAGAAACAGATTTACCGGTATCAACTTTAGTGTAGCAAACAGAATTAAGCCCAGCGTCAGTAGGGCTATTCATTAGCGTCCACTGATTTGTGGTATTATTTGGATTATATTCGAATATTGTACCGCTATCCCCAACAGCTATGCCATAATTGGTTCCAGGTGGCGTAGAAATACCCATAATACCTGCAGAAGTATTTAAGTTGGTACTAACTGTTCCATTAGAAGTAACCTTAAAAAGGGTTCCATTTGTGCCGCCACACCAAATAATATTACCATCAGCATATGATGCGCTTGTCATATATTCATTATTACCTGGTGGGCTAACAACATTCCAAGTGGTGCCCCCATTAACACTTTGTTGTACAAGACCATTCATACCGGTTACTGTAAGGGTATCGGGTGACTTAGCTTCAACATTAGTATACGAATCTGTAGTTTGTGGGGTTGGTAACTGATTCCAAGTTTGACCACTATTTGTTGTTTTAAGTATAAGACCATCGTTACCAACTGCATATCCGGTTGTAGCAGATGGGAACGTTATACCATTTAGTGGTTTTGAAGCGGTAAAAACTGGAATAAAATTCCCGTTTTCAAATTTTACAATAGCACCGGTTGGACCACAAAAAAATACTGTATTAGAATCAGGATTATTGGTACTCCCAACACTTGATACGCTTGTAAAAAATGTATTATTTGGAACTTGTTTCCAGGTTTGTCCTCCATTGGTGGTATTTAGTATCGTTTCTCCACCAACTGCAAAACCATTGTATGGAGTTGTAAAAGTAACATCGGTTAAATATTGGGTTGAGTCAACGTGCATTACTTGCCACTGTTGAGCGTATAATGAGTTTAATACTAAAAAAATAACTACTAAAAAAAGTATTTTAGCTTGCATAAATCCCCCTAAGGTTTTATTTTAAATTTTAAAAAAAAAGTTAATTTATGTCAATAATTTTTGAAAAAAAATTAAAGGAGTTATAATGGGCTTAATGGATAGTTTTTCCAAAAATTTAATTCAAGGTTTTTTGCGTTCTCAAGTTCCAGAGGATATAGGTACAATTGATATTGACGAATTTCGTAAATCTGATAAATTTATAAAAGGCACTTTGCATTTACGCGGAGAAGAGAAACCTGTAGAATTTAATTTTAATTACGTAATTAATGAAGCGGGGGGTAAATATTATTTAAAAATCACGAAATTTTTTGCAAATAGAATTTGGATAAATAACGCATTTAGAATTTACTCTAAGGAAATAGAGGTCCCAAAATCAGCAGCAAATATTATTAATATTTTATTATAATTGTAAATTTTTGTTATGGTGTATTATAACCAAAAGATTGTACATAGTATTTATCAAATTCTTTGGTAAAACCATTAATAAATTTTGCACCAACTACTCCATACCCTCCACTAACATTAGAGTAAATGTTATTATCGGTGCGTATAGAGTATGAATCTAAATATCCATTGGTAGCAGAGTAATAATTTGTTAGCGGTAAATCAAATTCTGCTATTTTAAAGTCCAAATATAAAATAGTGTAATCTGATTTATTTGTATTTCCTTCTGATAGTTTAGCCATAGCATAATCAAAAGCTTCAAAATCGTAACTTATTTGAAACTGTGAAATATAATTAACATAATATGGCTCTTTTGTACCGTTTCTTGTAAACATTTTTATTGGCACTTCAATAGATTTATTTACATTTGTTCCGTTAATATTTTGTTTGTAAACAATTAACATTTTGGGAAATAATAAATGTGTGGGGTTATAATTATTCCAATAAATAGTCCAAGAATAGACAGGAATAACTTGATTTAATTTAGCTGTAAACCCATGATTATATGGATAAGAAAAATCGAACGACAAGTATTTAGGAGCGCGAGTTTTTCCAACAAGTGTTTTGCCATTGTTTAGTTTTGCAGTAACAGTTAAAGAATCATAAGAGGATATTTTTGCTTTAACACTATATAAATATTGTTTGGCACGATTTTGATAATCTATTGCAACAGAATCTAAAGTCATTTTGTAAGATACATTCCCCACTGTTAAATTTACAATGGCATCTTTAATTGTTGGGTCTATATTATTTGTATTTGGGTCAAAATTGTTAACGTCGTAAATTTTAGTAATAATTGCTATTTGCTTTTTTGTGTATGGCAAGTCATCTGCCGTTAAAATAGAATAAAAAAATAAAGCATCTTTAGTTTCGGTTTTAGGGCTAAAATTTTCCTCACACGCTAAAATTAAAAAAGAAAAAACAACAATAATTATACTTTTAATATATGCATTTTTCATAATTCCGCCTTTACAAAAACTGAAGGTAATAATGGAATCATATTAACTTTTTTACCGGTATTAGTATCAAAATAATAAATGTTTTTGCGATTATAAACATTTATAATGCTGGCGCCTATTTGTAATTTAATAAAGCTTAGGTCAAATTTTTTATCAATTCCAAAATCTAGCCTGTGATAAACGGGTAACCGGTGGGAATTTTTTTCACCCCAAAATATCAAAGGTAAAAAGCTTATAGATGAAAAATCATCAAATGGATTAATGTTTAACTGATCGTAGTAACCAGCAATTGGCGTAAATGGCATGCCGGTTTTAAATGCCCAATTTAAGTTTGTTGTCCAACCGCCACCTAAGTTAAAGCTTAATAAAGAGGAAATATTATGTCTTGTATCATACCTTGGGAAATACTTATGTCCATTAATTTTTTTGTAAGCCCAACTAAGGGAGTAAGAAGTTTTAAAGTAAATGCGGTCTAAATTAAGCGTAAAATTTGTTTCAAGTCCATAAGCTTCACCTTCTACATTAATATAATCGTTTTGCGAGGGTAATGTTTTTTTAGTATTGATTTCTGCTAAATTAACTAAATATTTGTAATAACCTTCTAATTCAATTGTAATATTATTAGTAGGGTTAACTTCTAAACCTAAAATAAAATGGGTAGCTTCCGGTGCAGCTAAATAATCTGGAATAATTATCCAAGGTTCGAAAACAGACATTATTTCGCTCTCGTCAGAAACAGTGGTAAGCTCTTGGGAATATCGCCCAATAACTCCTTTTAGTAACAAACCGGGTGTTACTATCCACGTGCCGCTAATTCTTGGTTCAAATAAAAATGGGCGCTTTTTTGTAATACCCATAAGTTTACTACGCAATCCTAAATCTAAACCAACATTTTCCCATCTATAAAATCTATAGTTAAAATAAAAACTTAAATCCCATCCAGTAGCATCGTAATTAACTTTATATCCTTTTAAGTTTTCCATATTAAGTTTAGTGGTAATAATTTTGTTTTGGATACCAAATTCTAATTCGTCTTTAGATTCGTAAACATATGTAAAATTCCAATCGCTGCTAATATCTGTTAGTTGATTTTTACGTGGTTTGGATTTACTAAGATTTGGGTTAAGCTCTGCATCAAATTTACTTATATTAAAGGTGATGACAGAAAACAATGGGCTACCCCAAACTTTATGCCAATTAAAACCTAAAATTGAATTAGATATTTTATAATCTTCAAGCAGCGGGTCGTTATTATTAACTTTATCGTTGCTAAAAAAACCGTGTATAACAAATTTACTGTTGTTATCTAAAATAGAACTTGTATAATTTGTTTTAAATGATAAATCATAAAAATCAAAAGGGACTTCTTTATCATTAAGAAATTTTTTTAACATTTTTGGGTAGTAGCTTTTGCGTCCGGTAACTAAAAAGCTACCATTTGGAATGGGACCTTCAGCAGAAATTTTACCGCTAATTAAACCCGATTGTGCGCTAGCGTGATATGAATTTTTATTGCCATCTCGCGTAACTATATTTAAAATTGATGAAAGCCTGCCACCATATTTAGGAGAAAAACCGCCCTTAAAAAACTCTGTTACATTAATTATTTCTGGGTCAATTACGCTAAAAATTCCAAGTGCGTGGAAAGGATTATAAATTGTACCGCCATTAAGTATAACGCCATTTTGGTCGCTATTACCGCCACGCACATAGTATTTTGCAGTTACGTCTCCCGTAGTATTAACCCCTGCACTATTTTGTATTACTTTAAATATATCCGCTTCAAAATTTACAGGGTGCAGGGAAATTTCTTTCAGAGTAATTTTCTGTAAACCTAAATTTGGTTCGTTTTCTCGTGGTTTTTCTGCTGTAACAGAAACTTCTTGCAATTTAATATTTTCTGGGATTAATTTAATGTCTAATTGTGTAATAGTTCCTTTTTTAGCAACAAATTTAATTTCAACAGTTCTGTAACCTAAGTAAGAAACTTTTAACACTTTTTCACCTTCTGTTATTGCTGGTATATAAAAATAGCCGCGTGTGTTAGAAGATGTTCCGTTGTTTGTGCCTTTAATTATTAGATTAGCAAATGCAATTGGTTCACCGCTGGTGCTATCAGAAACAAAGCCGCGTAAGCTACCGAATTTTTCTTGCCCGTAAACTTGTGATTGGCTTAATATAATATAGAATAACAAAAACAAAAAAAAACAATAATAAAAATATAGTCGTTTGATATTTCACCTAATCGATTATTTAAAAAAGTAATAACAAAATTATGTAAGTTTATTATAAATTCAAAAGGAATAATTTTTACAGATAAAAATAGATAAAAAAACTATTAAATAATTAGCAAAAATGCACAAAAAGAAGAATTTTAAATAAAAAAGTAAAAAAAAGAAAATTTTTTATTTTTTTACTTGCTTTTTGAAAAAAATAGTATTAATTTTGAGTCTGTCATTTTTTAAGACATGTTCATTTATAGTTTGAAAGCAAGATTAGTATAAGACAAAAAAGTTTTATATAGATGTTCTTTGACAAAGTGAGTGACTAAAAGGAAGTTTTTTAGTAAAGAAGACGAGGTAAGAAGTACGCGAGCGCTTTTAAATTCGAAGTTGTAGAAAATATTAGATAATAATATAAAAAAATACAACGGAGAGTTTGATCCTGGCTCAGGACGAACGCTGGCGGCGTGCCTAACACATGCAAG
>CAZYZX010000010.1:0-147157 GCA_964652025.1 uncultured Melioribacteraceae bacterium | reverse complement strand
TACTATTACCATTAACAATAATGTTTGCGTTCCCTAATCCTTTTGGATAAACTGCGGGCGAAGTACCCAAAGATGAAACACCTTGTAATGTAATAACAGTTGGTGTTTGATTAAAAACTCCATTTTGCATTACCCATTTATAAACCTTGTTGCTACTACCAGCAGCTGCATAAACTATAGCACTATTATTAGCATAATTGCCAACAACCGTTATTTTATCGCCCAATCTAACAGCATCTGTGCTAAATGTAATTACAGCTTCGGGTGTAGCTTGTTCGTTATGCCACTTATATACTTTAAACGCATTAGTATTAGCAGCAGTTGTTAAATTTGCACCAAAAATAACGCCATCTGTAGATACTTCTACATCATTAATAACAAAAGTACCGCCAACAAGTCCATTTGTGCTAAGATTACCAATTACATCCCCTGTATTTGCATCAATAATGTAAATATTTGGTCTAGAAACTAAATATAACCTATTATTACCGTTAACATATCCATAAGCAAATCCTCTTTCTGTACTACCTGTAGTAGAAAACCAAGAGGGCAAATTACCAATTGTTGCACAATAAGACCATGTTGGAATTTGCTCGCCTGTAACAGTTACACTAATTGTATCACTTAAGGAATTTATTGTACCAATTATTTTACCGCTACCAGTCTGTAATGGAACAAAAAACCCTTCCGAATTTACATAACCATTAATACCTATTACCTGCCAAGCAACCACACTTGCCGGCACATCAATATTATATCCCCAATGGTCTACACCTGTAACAGTAATTTTTTTAGTTTGAGTGGAATCGATTAAAATTTGCCTTGGTGATAAAGTAAAAGAATTGATAAGATTAACAACTGGAGCCTCTAAAACAGCAAGCAGGGCATTGGCAACCGAGCGTTCGCTTCCATCAGAAGGACTATTTACCACTTGATTACGTACAACTAAAGTAGTAGAACCACCACCATCTAAATTAACTGCTTGGTAGCAACCAATTAGCTTCATATAGTTTGCAAGTTCGGTTAAAGTCATACCAATACTTAAACTTGGCTGCCTACCATCAACAGCAACAAAATAAACTTTGGTGCTATCTCTATTAATCCCCACAGCAGAGCGCGGGTGTCTATTATCTGTAAAAGAAGCGTCAAAGCCTTCTAAGCCAACAAAACTGTTGGGAATGTTTCCGTTTGTAATTAATCTTGGACCGCCACCAGTTAAGCAAAAAATATTACCTACATTTACAGTTGTGCCCATAGTAAGTGTAATTGTATCCCCAATACTAATTTGGTTACGCAAAAAACGTGCACAGCTATCGTGCCCACTTAAAACGTAATAGTTACCAATAGTCATATTCCCAACACCATCTTCTTTTGATAGCACTTTGAATTTAACAGGTGTATTAACCGCCATTTGTTCTATTGGTTCAATTTTAACTTCTACACCCCATTGATTTGTTAAAGTGCTATTCCCCATAAATTTATTATATAGCACCATACTGTTTGTAATTCTTTCTTGATTAACATATGTAATTCCAATAGTTTTGTTGTTTTTGGCTTTTACTGTACCAGTAAAAGTTAAAATACTAAATAGCGGTACTTTGTTATTTGTTAAACCAAAAGAAGTGCGATTAGAATACTTACCTTGATTAAACTCGTACTTTTGTACCATAGAGCTGCCAAGAAATGAATAAGGATTTGTTGGAGCGCTAATTCCAAAAAAATCTGCATTAATTGCACCCAAAACGTAATGCCCATTACTATTACTGCGCATAGCCATAGATGAAGTTCTTTCGAAACCTGTACCCAAAACATCGCGTGCTAATACTGTTTCAATTTTAATAGCTGGATTTGTAATATCAATTTCTAAAATCTTAATGCTGTAAGGGCCGGGCTTTGTTACAGAATGATATTTTACACCTGGACCAACAAGTGTAGCTGTAGAATCTTGTGCATTAACAACAAAAACAAAACAAAATAAACATAAAAACATAAGCATAATTTTATTCATAACTACTCCAAGTAATTAATAAAATACGCTAAAAGATAATAAAAATTTTGGTAAGTGGGAATTAAAAAAATATAAACTTATCCTAAAATACTTTTATAAAGATTAAGATATTTTGATGCTACAATTTCATAAGTAAAATTATTTAAAACTTTACCTCTTGCGTTTTTGCCCAGTTCAATAAGTCTCTCTTTTTGGTGAAATAGCCAAATTATACCATCGGTTAAGTCATCAACAGATTCTGGTAATGCTAAGTAGCCATTTTGCTTGTGGTCAATCATATCTGGCATGCCGCCAATGTTAAAAGCAGCAACGGGGGTGCCGCAGCTTAAAGATTCCATAACTGTATTAGGTAAATTATCTTCTAAAGATGGGGCAATAAATATATCTGCAGCATTATATAGCCTTGCAAGCATTTTAGGGTCGCTTAATCTACCAAATGAATTTATTTTAAATGGAATTTCATTAAAAGTTACATTTTTTTCTGAACCAAAAATTAATATCTCGTAATCATCTTTTTCTTTGATAATAAAATTTGCAAACTTTTTTAATGCACGTAATAAAAATTGGTACCCCTTCCTTTTGTCAGATATGGTCATAGTTCCAAATAAAATATATTTTTTATTTTGGTTTAAGCCAAGTATTTTTCTACTTTCTGTTTTATCAAAATCTTTAAAGGTTTCTATATCAATAGGATTAGGAATAACAATTGTGTTTTTATTTTTTAGTAAACTGCTTGCTTTGGTTTCGTTTGCTAACCAATTGCTGCATGTAACAATAGAAAAATCAAAATCATCAAATATCTCTTTTTTACCTAAATAAATTTTATTAGAATAATTATTAAAATAACCCGGTTTAAGAGCAGGACAATTATTACAATCTGATAAATAATTTTTACATTTACCAGTATAGTGGCAACCACCCGTAAATCCCCACATATCGTGAAAAGTCCATACTATTGGTTTATTAAGCTCTTTAAGCTTTTTAAAGGTATTTAAGGAAAAAAAGCCACCATTAACCCAGTGCAAGTGTAAAATATCGGCTTCTTTAACTTTTTTATGATTAGATATATCCACACCAATATATGGGAATGAAAACCTACCTTTAGATGTATCTGTTAAAAACTTAATAGCAGCAGCATCTAATAATATTCTAATATTTGTGTTTAACTTTCCCCACGCACCAGTTTCATATTCAAAAACAAAATCTAAATTACTAAGCTTGCTTTGTGTTAATATTTCACTAGTAACACCAATACTATGCAAAGCTTTATTTATACTTAAACAAGCTAAACTTGCACCACCTAATACATCATAATTATTAATGTGTAATATTTTCATTTATAGGCAAATATATTTAATTGTAAATCCATACTTAAATTATTTTTATTTAAGCGATTAATAAATGGCATGCGTCTATCAGCTTCGGGTTTTATAAAATATCTAAAACCATTATTAGTTAATATTAATAAAAGTTTATCTAATTCCTGTTTTTTATCTACATAGGAATGATATTCAATAAATAAGGTTTCTATTTTGGCAAGTTCAGCTTCGCAATCTTCTATAACGTTAACTTCGGCACCTTCTATATCCATTTTAAGCATATCGATTTTAGTAAATTGGCTTAACAAATCTTTTAACCTAACAGAGCTTACAACTGTGTTAGCTTTATCAGAAAACATTGTGGAACCATCCGCTCCTTCGCTAAAAAACTTTACACCACTATTATCTATCCACACAGCTTTTTTAATTAATTCCACATCATTAAAACCCAATGCATTAATATTATTTTTAGCAATGTTATAAATTTTATCATCCGGTTCTAATGCAATAACTTTAGCAGCGGGGAATAATAATTTAAAGTAAATTGCACTTAAGCCAATATTTGCACCACAATCTATAATTAATGGGGAATTATTTTTAGCGTTAAACTTGTAATATTCCTCAACAAATATTTCATGAAATTGCCACACAAACGATAATCCATCTGCAATAATTATTTTTTTGCCAAAAAGATTAACTTTGCACTGCTTATAACGTCTTTTACCACTATATAAAATTACATAAATTAAAAACTTAAAATAGTTTTTATACCTAAATATTTTAGATACTTCTCGAAAAATAATTTCTAAAAATAATTTCATAAAGATAAATTATATTTGTTATTAGTAACATAATTAAAAGCATTAATATAACCTTGCAAAACTGTGTTTATATTAATTTTATTTTTAATAATATCAAAGGAATTTTTCCCCATAGTAATAGCTTTCTGTTTATCTGCCAAAATAAAATCAATTTTATTTACAAGGTCATTTAAATCATCATTGGTAAAAAAGTAACCATTAAAATCATCTTTAACTAACATTCTTTCTGTTCCATCACAAAACGAGCACACAATCGGTTTTTCAAATATCATCGCTTCGTTAATAGATAAACCACCCATCCCGGCAATTACGTAAACAGTGCTTTCTAATAAGTACCTGCCTAAAATTTCTGGTTTATAAATAGCGCCTAAAAACTTTACCCTATTATTTATATTTAATTCCTCAACTAATTTTTTTAAGTTCTCCTCTTCTGGACCGCTACCAATAATAATTAATTCAATATTAGGATATTTATTTTTTAATAAATTTATAGCATTTATTAATAAATCTACTTTTTTCCACTTTACTAATCGTCCAACATGTATTATGCGATAGTCCGATTGCGACAAAAATCTTTCCATATTTAATGCCTTTTGTTTTGCCTCTAAAAGCATATCTGTATCTGGAGAGTTATATGTAATAAAAATAGATTCTTTTTTTACTCCATATGTGGGCAATATTTCTAATGCATCTGTAACGTAATTTACATGTGCATCAATTAATTTGTAATAATAATATCTAATTATAGAAAACAATAAAAAATAAAGGCGCTTTTTAAGTGTTAACTTAAATGGGGTAAGGTCTTCATTAAGCATTATAATATTTTTACCTGTAATGCCATCTTTAAACTTTGGCAATAAAAAAGGAATATCTTTATATATTATTTTTATCTTTTTTTTCTTTAAATAAAAGTAAAAACTTGGATAAAAAAGTAAAGCTAAGTTATGTGGCCAAACCATTACTAAAGCATCGGGCTTATATTCATCTATTACTTTTTTAATATTTTTAAAGAATACCTTTTTATAATATGTTTTATATGCAATAAGTTTAAATACTTTAAATTCTATATTATCTTCAGTTTGGTGAACACCCTTACCCAATGTACCGCCATCATTATCTGGAGTGATAACCGCAACTTCTAAATTGTTAATATTATTCAATTTGTTTAGAACAAAATTATAGTAATGCGGAAGTCCATTAAAAGTAAATAAAACTTTCATCACAAATTAAGGCAATTGTTAGGTCTATAAAAAACAGAAGTACAAGTTGCATGTGGCGTAACAGGAGATATACCCCAAAAATCAATCTGTTTAAATCCAGCAGAAAGGAGCGCAGAAACTCCTTGAGCGTAAATGTGTAAATCTGCATTATCAAAAACTACCACACCGCTATCACTTAAGTGCTTAAGCGCTAGCTCTGCGCAATAGTTTCTATCGCGTCCATCAATAATAATTAAATCAAACTTTTTATTGTGGTTTGCAATTTCTTCCGCATATTTGCCATGATACTCTAATTGATGATAAACAACATAAGCATTTTCGGGCATACGCATTTTAACATTTTCAAACCAAGCCAAATCATGCTCTACAGAAATTATTTCCTTCACACGCTCAGCAAACCATATAGTAGAGTTACCGCTGCCATATTCAAAAACTGTCATCTCTTTAGTAAGCCTTTTATCTATAAATTTAATAAAAGGATAACTTAACCAAGGTATAGGATTGCCATTAACATCTACAGCTTGTTTTATCTTAAAGCTTAAAAACCAACCATCATTTTTTATTCCGCTATCAACATAAAGTTGTACTATTCCACCAAGATTAATAGCGTTTAATATTTTTCTAATTACGTTTTTTATTTTCTTAAACATATTATTTTTTATTTATTTCTTTTAATAATTCTGTTACTTTCTCTTTATTATCTAACATACACACAGTTGCACGAGCCATTTTTTTTATTTTTGCTATTTCGTTTTTATCATAAAACTTAAATGGAATTAACACAAATGGAAAAACGATTGATATTAATAACTTAATGGGTATTGATAAATAAATATTTAGTGCGTTTAATGGTAAACTTAAAATATAAATAATAGATGTTAATATAATTAACAAAATTATTTTACCAATTTCAAACTCTATTTTATAATATTTGTTAGATACATAACTAGTTAAAACCACAAGAACAATAAAAGCAACTAAAGTATTTATTGCTGCCCCCATCATTCCAAGTTTAGGAATTAAAACAAAATTTAGACCAATATTTAAAATAGCAGCAAATAAATTAATATATGCCACTGCTTTTGTATTACCGGTTAAATACATGCCTAAAGATGTTACCATGCTAAGCCCAAAAAAAACATAACTAATATTAATTAATGGCACAACTGTATAAGCTGGGTGATACTCTGCATTTAAGGAAAAAATTTCTATTAATTCTTTTCCCAACAAAGAAAACAACAACGAAGCCCAAGTTAAAATAAAAGTAAAGTAAGTGGCAAGTTTACTGTAAAATCTTTTATCCCCCTCTGTTCCATAATATTTATATGCTACTGGTAGCAAAGTTAAGCTAAAGGGCATAATTAAAAACATATTAATAATGCCAGAAAATTTATAAGCTAACTCATATAATCCTAACTGACGTGCACCAGCTAAATATTTAAGAACATATCTATCGCTACCGTTAAGCAAATTCATTGCCATTGCGCTAAAAATTAAGGGCAACCCAAATTTAAGAGCATCGGGAATAATTTTGCTATAATACTTAAATTCCATTTCCCTTATTAGCATTGGTAAAATAATAACAAAGTTTAATAATTCCCCAGCAAGTTGTCCATATAAAACTGCTTCTATATTTTGATTATAATAAATAATTAACACAATTGTTAACCCCAGGCTAACAATTAATTTTAACACCCCAATAACAGAATAAGCAACCGAACGTTCATCACCCCTTAGTTTATTTAAAAACAAAATGTTTAATACAGTAAAAGATATAATGTAAACTGTTATTCTAAATAGCTCTTTAAATTTTACAGGGTTAGATGTTTTTGTAATTACATAAGGAATTAAAAGCTCGCTAACTATCGTAAAAACAACAACCATAATAAATAAAGTAACGGTTAAAGTAAAAAATATCTTTTTTTTATTTTCGCTAAATTGGTTGTCGTTATTATACCTTAAAACAGCAAGCCCTTGCCCAGCAGCCAATATTTGGGATAAAATAGTTATTGTTATTAATAACATCCCTAAATCACCATAAGCTTCGGGCTTAAAGTATTTAGTATAAATAGGAATTAAAATTATTCCCGCCGCTTTTGTTAAAACGTTACTAATACTATAAATTGCGGAGTGTTTTACTGTGTGCTTAAGCTTATCCAGCATTTAATTATCGTTTTTAACTCTCTTTCTATCTAAATAAACACCTAAAACAAACATAACCACAGTTAAAGTACTTAGTATTAAAGCTATATATTTAGTAATAAAAAACGATTTTGGCGCATATACTATTTCTACTTTATTGTTCCCCTTAGGAACTACTACACCTAAAAAGCCATAGTTTGCTTTAACAACCTTAACCTCGTTACCATTTACAAAAGCTTTCCAGCCGGGTAAATATGTATTACCAATAAATAAAAATTTATCAGTAGTTGCAGAAGTGTTTAAAACTATTTTTTCATCAGTATATTTAACTAAATTAACCGTTGCATTAGTATCTGTATCATTTAATTTTAAGTCTTCTTCCACAAAAGCAACCTGTTTGGGGTCAAATTCGTTATTTTTTATTTTATTAAGTAGCTCAATACCTTTTGCTTTTTCTACCTTATTAACAAAATAAAATCTTGGTAAAACATTTTCGTTTTTATAAACAAATTCCTTGTTATCTGTTGCAGCCAAAGTTAACCCAGGGAATGCAATATTTTGGTCTATTATTACATATTTAACGTTTAACATTCTCCATAAAGTCGGGTTAACATTCCCCACTACATCTATAATATCTTGGTAAGTTCTTGGCTTAATAGATGAATACCCGGAAAAATCTTCTTCTAAAAAGTAAGCATTAAAATTAGAGTTATGTTGAATGGTGCCAATCGAGTTATCGCGCTTTAAGTTAATAAGTCTATGTGGTTGTTTATCGTTAAAGGACTTAATAGCAGTAATATAATAAGGTTGCTTAAATAATCCGCTAACATCTGCTTGAGCTGTGTAAGTAGCACCACGGTTACCAATGCGTGCTAAATCTAAAAAGTTAATAACTATTACTAAAACAATCATAAAATCTGCACTAATTTTACCTTTTAAATAAGCTAAAATAAGTGCAAAACTAAATGTAATAACCGATAGACCAATTAAAAAATCGGATACAAACATGTTAGCCATATACTCACGTAGTACCGTAAACATCTCTGCTCTTTGTTGCTCTGCTTGTCTTATTGTACCAATGTAGTCATTAATTCTCTCTACAAACCAAGCGCTAATAGATGAACTTGCTAAAACACTAATAATTAATAAAACAGTTACTACAATAGTTATATTTTTAATTAGTTTTACAATAGATACATTCCCCTCGTTCTTAAGTTCAATAATTTTATTAATTGATAATGCCGCTAAAATTGGAAAGCTTAATTGAACTAAAACAAGAATCATGGAAGGAACGCGGAATTTATCGAAAAATGGGAAATGATAAAACATTAAATCGTATAAGATGGGGAAAGTTCTACCAAACGAAATTAACAACGAAATAACAGTTAAAATGGCTAAAAACTGAACAAATGGATTTTTACGATTAAGATAAAAGCTTAGTAAGCCTAAAAAGAAAACCCCAACACCCATATACATCGCAACATCTACAAATGGCATTTGACCAAAATAAGTGTTCACTTCCACTTCTTGATTATTAGATAACACACCTTGGTATTTAGAGTTACCAAATCCATAATATGATGGTACGATAAATGTTAAAACCTCACCAGGTGAAAATGACCAATTTGTTGCATACTGATAAAAATCTGATATATTAGTTTTTGGGTTATTACCACTTTGTATATCTGTAATACTTTCTGTGCCACGTGTAGAGTAAGGATTATATTCATAAATTTGAGTTAAACTATCGGATTGTATAGCAATTGCAATTATTAATGCTATAACAAAAACCACTCCACTTTTAAAATATGCTTTAAGCTCTTCCTTTTCCTTAATAACTAAGGAGCGGATTAAGAAAAACAAATAATATATCATAATAGCAAATAACATATAAAATATTATTTGAACGTGCCACCCCTGGACTGAAAGCTGTAAGGCAATTATTAATATTGCAAAATCTCTAAGTTTTATTGTATCCTTAAACTTTAAAATTAAAAGCAAAATTAAAGGGAAAAATGCTAAAGAAAGTAATTTTGTTACGTGACCAATAAATAAAAATAAAATTATTCCTGTACTAAACGAGGTTGTTAATGCAGCAAATAAACTTAATAATGTATTTTTAGTTAAATATCTTATTAATAAAAAAGTGTTAAAAGCAAGAACAATTAAATAAAAGCTCCACATGGTATACTCCGAGCTAAATGGAGCGGAAAACACTGTTCTTATTGCATGTATACCAACATATATTAAATTAAACCATCTATATTCTGTGGCTAAGGCATAAGCAGGCATACCACAAAAAATGTAAGGGAACCATAATGTGTAACCTTCCCGCTCTTGATGCACATATGGCTTCAAACTATTTGTAGTTAAAATATCACCCGATTGAAAAGTCATTCCACCAAAATATAATGGAGAATAATAAATTAAAAAGATAAGTAATATTATTACAAAACTAAAAATAGTTTGGTATTTTAATGGGATATACTTTTCTAAATTAAAATTTATTGATTCAGTTTCATATTTAACAGTCTTCTTAACCTGTTTAGACATATATGCCTCTATTAATTTAATATATTTTTTTAAAGCTTTAAAAATAATAAATAATTATTTCATAAGCTATAAAATGATTTTTAATCCATACATAATTAATACACTGCAAAAAATTAATATAATAATTATTAACTTGAGTTTTATAAATTTATTTATTTATTTTTAATCTTATTTTATATAAAACTAATGATAAAACAGATTATAAAAGTATTATTTGTAATTCTCTTATTTAATTTACCAATATTTGGGCAAAATGCGCGCTTCGATTCCCTAATTAACGTAGGAATTGAACATATATATAATTTAAAGTACACAGATGCAGAAAACACATTTAAGATAGTAACAAAAGAGTATCCAAAAAGTGCAGCAGGATATTTTTTTGATGCCATGATAGTTTGGTGGAAAATTATGCCCGATGTAATGAATGAAAGATATGATGATATCTTTTCAGAAAAAATTGAAAAAGTAATAGATTATTGCGATGATTTATTAGATAAAAACCCAAATAATTCCGAAGCACTTTTTTTTAAGGGTGGTGCACTTGGTTTTAGAGGAAGATTATACACATATAGAGAAAGTTGGTTAAAAGCTGCTTTAGATGGCAAAGAAGCTTTACCATTAATAAATGCAGCATATAAAGCAAATCCAAATAATATAGACGTTCAATTAGGATTTGGTATATATAATTATTATATAGATTTTATTCCTCAAAGATATCCGGTTATCAAACCAATTGTTTCATTATTCCCAAAAGGGAATAAAGAGCTTGGCTTAAAACAGCTTAACTACGTTGCAGAAAAAGGAAAGTTTGCTAAATACGAAACAAGGTTCTTTTTGGCTGGAATTTATTATCAGTATGAAAGAAACAATAAAAAAGCTTTAGAAATTATAAACGGTCTATTAAGCAAATTCCCCAATAATCCAGCTTTCCAAAAATACAAAGGACGTATTTTGGTAAGTATGCAAAATTATACTGAAGCAAAAAAGCTTTTTAGTGATATTTTAGCTAAATGTGAGCAAAATAAACCCGGATATGGCACGCGAACAAAACGGGAAGCTTATTATCATTTAGGTTTTATAAGTTACATTACTAATAATTTTGCAGATGCTATTCCCCTTTTTGAGGAAAGTAAAAAATTATCTTATGCAGTTGATAAAAAAGGTGATACTAATTTTAAGGTTAATACTTTGCTTTATTTAGGAATGTGCTACGACGCTACCGGGAATAGGAAAAAAGCAGTTGAACTTTACGAAGCTGTTTTAGATTGTGATGACTTTGCGGATGCCCAAAATAGTGCAAAAAAATACTTAAAAACACCCTATAAAAATTAACTCTATTACTTTAAAAAAGTAGTAGAAACACCTATTCTGTGCATTCCACCAATTTCACCTAACGATGAATAAGAGTAATCGAAAATATACTCTTTAATTGTAACACCAAAACCTAAGCTAATGCCAGCTAATCCAGTAGATGAACCAATTTTTAATTCTTTTCTCTTATCGTTATCGTAACCAACTCTTAATTTTAATGGCTTGCTAATTCTAATTTCAGCACCAAAAACAAACTGTCTAAATCTTTCTCCAAATGTATCGTATTTATCGGCAAGTCTATTAAATGTTAATGCAAATGTAAATGGGGTCTTTTCCAATTCCTTCATTACACCAAAACGTATATCCAAAGGTAAATCTTCCTTAGAACTTACATAAGAAGATAATTGCTTACCAACATTTAAAACCGAAAAACCAAAACTTAATTTTTTATCTGTCATTAAATATTGCAAACCCAAATCTAAAGCAATACCTGTACTAGTTTTATCATCAATACCAGAATAAATAAATTTAACATTTGCGCCATAATAAAAATCCTCGTCAATAGTACCAGCATAACCTAAAAGTAAAGCTATATCACTAGCACCAAACTCACCCGTTCTATCGCCAAATTTGTTTGCTTTATCAAATTTACCGTAATTTATGTATGTTATACCCGCAGCAAAACGTCCGTAACCTTCTAAATAAGTAGAGCCAGAAATACTTGCGGAATTAATATCCAATACATGCTTTAAAAAAGAAAACGAAACAGGGCTTTCCTGCTGAGTTGCTACTCCCGCCGGATTATAAAAAATTACATTAGGGTCATCATAATTTGCAACAAAACTGCCAGCCATAGCTGCTGCTCGTGGGCTTGTATCTAACCTTAAAAACTCGTATACATTTTGTGCATTAATTATTTGGGTTATAAATAAAATTAATAATATATTTATTTTTCTAAACATCGTTTCCTCTTTTTACGGTTAGTATCATAAGATTTTTTCTTATAAAATACAAATATAATTAAATTTAATTTATTTTTATATATCAAATTATTTTACACTTAAATAAAAAAGCCCTTGTTTTAAACAAGGGCTTTTGCTACAAATATATTTACTTTATTTTAGTACATTATTCTACCTGGTGTATAAGGTGCTTTAATTTTTTCCAATTCACTTTCTAACTGCTTAATCTCTTTTTCATAAATTTCTACTAATCTATTATATAATGGTGGAAATTCTTCGCTTAAAATTGAGTAAGCAACTTTTTCGTTATTGGTTATATTTGCTGTAGAGCGCCAATGGGTATAAATTAAAGTACCAAGCCTTTCGTTAATAGTAACTGGTGAAGGTGGATTTTCTTCTGCACTTGGTCTATCAGATTGACGTTCAAATTTTCTAGAAATTGCACTTAATTCTAAATAAATATCATTAGCTTTTTTAATCATGCTTTCGGTTGCTAAAGGTGTTGTAGTTAGCACTTGCCTAATAGCTAAAATTTTAGCATTTAATTCACCAATAAATCTGTTAGCACCCCAAATTTTTCTAGCTAATTCGTAAGATTGCTTTTGGAATGCAACCATTTCTTCTCTGCTACTTGCTGGTAGTGTAGTATTACGTAATGGAACAGCGTTAAATTCAACGGGTTCTACAAGTTTTTTAACTCCATTTCTGGTAACCATGCTTAAATCTACTTTATACTTACCGGGCATTACCAAAAAGCTTGCACTTTGTTTTGCTACTGGGTCATATTTTTCTACTTTAGTAACTGGAGATAAGTTTGTATAGGTTAAATCCCACACAACTTTGTTTATACCTTTGCTTGCTGGGGTATTTATTTTTTTAATCTCGTTACCACTTTCATCATATATTGTAAAAACTAAATATGGTGCAACTTCTTCTTTTTCCAATAGCAATAAACTATCGCTTGGCATTGGAATTGGCTTACTTTCGTTAAATAACTTTTTCTCAAGCTCTTTTCTTTCTTGCTTTAGTGTTTTTGGTACATCTTTAATATAATATGTGAATACGGCTCCAAACTCTGGATTTGGTGCTGTATAATATGTTGAACCAAACGAACCACCCGAATACGCTTTAATAAACATCAAAGCATCTTTAATGGGGAATATTTCTGCATCTTTATCTAATAATTTTTTGTTAACATAACGCAATGGAGAATAATTATCTAACACATAAAATCCCCGCCCAAAGGTTGCTATAACTAAATCATTTTCACGCTTTTGAATGCTGATATCTCTTACCGGTATATCAGGTAACCCAGCTTTTAATGGAATCCAATTTTCGCCGCCATCTGTGCTTACAAAAAAGCTAAATTCTGTTCCAACAAATAATAAATCTGGATTTATAAAATCTTGCTCTATTGTGTGCACTGCGCCATTTGCTGGTAAATTAGATGAAATTGATTTCCATGTTCGCCCTTTATCTGTACTTTTTAATAAATAAGGTTTAAAGTCATCTCTTAACGTATTATTAAATGAAGCAAAAACAATATTTTCATCAAACTTGGATGGGCATATATCACTAACATAAGTATTTTCTGGAATTCCTGGGAATTTATCTATTTTGCGCCACGTTTTTTGGTCTTCTGTAACCTGTATTAGTCCATCATCTGTTCCAGCGTAAAGTAAGTTTTCTTTAACAGGAGACTCTGCCAAAGAAACAATTGTACCATAAAGCGAAGTGGATTTATCTTTTGCAACTGCATCAATGCTCCAATATTTGTCCATAACTTTCCATGTATTGCGGTCAATTTGTGCAGTTAAATCATCGCTTATAACTTGCCAAGTATCGCCGCGGTCATCACTTCTAAAAACTTTATTTGCAGCAGTATAAAGTCTTTTGTTATTAAAATGACTAATAAATAATGGTGTATCCCAATTCCATTTATAAGTTAATTCACCTTTACGCGGCTCTGGTCTTATATCAATAGCTTCACCACTTTTTCTATCAAATCTTACCATCCCACCATATTGGGATTCTGCATAAACTATATCTGGATTTTCTGGGTCTATTGCACTCCAAAAACCATCACCACCGTTTGTAAAAATCCAATCACTGTTAACAATACCATCACTATTTAACGTTTGGGATGGACCACCTAAACTGTTATTATCTTGCGTTCCACCATAAATGTAGTAAAATGGCAAGCTGTTATCTGTTGCAACTCTATAAAATTGTGTTACTGGTAAATTTTCCTTAAAATCGTAAGTTTCTCCACCATCAAAAGTTTCGTAAATACCACCATCTCCGCCAATTAAAAAGTTTTTGGTATCGTTGGGGTTAATCCACATTGCGTGGTCATCAACGTGTCTATCTTTTACACTTAAGTTTTTCCAAGTTTTACCCGCATCAAATGTTACTTTAGAAACAACTTCTAACGAGTACACAACATCTGTATTTTTGGGGTCACAATATATTTCGTTAAAATATTGCCCACTAGAAGTGTAATCACTCATTTTTTCCCATGTTGCGCCGCGATTTGTTGAACGGAAAAATCCACCTTTATTCTCTGCTGCTTCAACAATTAAGTAAAGTATATCCGGGTTAGCTGGAGATATAGCAATACCCATTCCGCCTATATCTACACTTGGCAAACCTGTCATTATTTTTTCCCATGTAGCACCCGCATCATAACTTTTATAAACTGCCGATTCCGGTCCCCCGCCAATTTTAGTAAACACGTGACGCCTTCTTTGTTCCGTTGTTGCATACATAACATCTGGATTGAGTGGGTCATATATTATATTATTTACCCCTGTGTGCTCGCTAATATTTAATACTTTTACCCAAGTTTTACCACCATCTATAGTTTTATAAAGCCCGCGCTCACCACCCGGTCCCCAAACAGAGCCTTCGGCAGCTACAAAAACAATATTGCTGTTTCGTGGGTCTATTACTATACCACCTATTTGACGGCTTTCTTTTAATCCCATATTTTTCCAAGATTTTCCACCATCGGTAGTTTTATATACTCCATTGCCATAGCCTAAAGCTCGTTGATGATTATTTTCACCTGTACCTATCCATACAACATTATTATTGTTAGGATCCATTGCTACACAACCTATCGAGTAAGCACCATAGTTATCAAACACTGGTTCAAATGTTACTCCTCTATTTGTGGTTTTCCAAACATGACCACTTGCAACAGCCACATAATACTCGCTATTATTTTTGGGGTTAACTGCAAAGTCTGCAATTCTGCCGCTTGTTAAGGCTGGCCCAACACTGCGCCACTTTAACTGGCTAAATAATCCTGTATTTACAGAGTCTTTTTTATCCTTATTTTGGGCATTTAGCAAAAGTGCCGTAAATAAAACAAACAATATTATTTTCTTCATCACTTCTCCTTAAAAATTGGAAAAAAATTTAATATAAATTAGACGTATGAAAATTAAAAAGGTTTGGCTTATTAAACAATAATTATAATTTAAAGATAAATAATTAGTTTGAAAAAATTAGAAAAGAAATTTATTTTATGTAAATATTAATGGATTTATCTTAAGCTATTTCTTTTGCCACTTAATATGACCATTAATGTTATATTTTTCATATAATTCTAAAACTTCTTCACAAAACTTTGATAACTGCTCTTCCCCCTCTGCTTTAGATAGTTCATATAATCTAATAAACATCTTTTTACCAGTTTCAGTTTGTTTTAAATTTTTTTTTAATAAATTATGTTGGGAACATAATGTTTGCCCATTTTCAATTGTAGCTTTTCCACCTAAAAATTTTGGTTTTATATGATCAATATGTAACTCTACCCCCTCAGCTAAACCTTTACCACAAATTACACATTTATAACCATCCCTTTGTAGTATTTCCAGCTTTTGTTTTTCAGTAAATTCTTCCAAATCTATATTTTTTACTAAATCGGGGTTATATTTATAAACTCCCTTATTTACTTTTATTAAAAACCCTTCTTGGTATAAAGAGCGGATTGCCCTATCAGGATCCCTAAACTTTTTGTTGGTTAATTTTTCGTATTCAGATGTTACCCAGTCAACTATTTCTGGATGTTTGATTTCTCTATTGGGATTATTAATAAAAAAAATTTTAACCAACTCTTTTTGAACTATCTTTGCCATAAGCCAATAATTTTAGTTTTATTTTTGTTAAATTCTTATGCTGTTATATTATATTCATCTAAAGTATCGTCAAAATCAATTTTTGTAATATTAGGCAAAGTTTCTATTAGTAATCTTTTTTTAGCAATCTCGCAATAATCTTTATTTAATTCAATGCCTATCCCAAAACGTTTATTTAGACTAGCTTCTATTAAAGTTGTACCACTTCCTAAAAACGGGTCTAAAACAATATCATCAATATATGAAAATAACTTTATGCATCTTTTGGGTAATTCACGTGGAAATGGCGCTGGATGTCCTATCCTTTTTTTACTTTCTCCCGAAAATGTCCACAAACCATTTGTCCAATTCATAAATTCTTCTTTAGTAATATTACTCCTTTTGCTTCCAGTAGTTTTTTTCCAATCATTTTTATAAAGTATTAAAATTAATTCAACTGGGGCAATTACATAAGGTGCAGAAGCTGATAACCACGAACCCCATGCTGTTCTTCGAGAGATATTCCCTTCATTCCAAACAATAGTAGAATGGTATTTCCAACCAGCTTTTAATGCAATTTGTGTTAAATCCGCACCTACAGGATGGTGCCCACCCTTATTTTTATCTAAGGGTATGTTTAATAAGAAACGAGCTTGGTCACTTGCCCAATTATAACAATTATTAATCCATTGGTAAGAAAATTCCAAGTATTCTTTATAACTTAAATCATCATCATTCGATTTATATTCAATCCCCACATTATACGGTGGCGAAGTAACAATTAAATCAACTGAATTTTTTGGTAAACAGTTACTATTTAATACATTATCATTATATATTAAAACTTGCTCATCATTGTAAAATATATTATCCTTTGCATTATCTTTTAGTTGTTCAAATATTTTTTTCTTACTAACTATATGTTGTAACACAATTTACCTTGGTATTATAAAATATTAAGAGATAATAAAATATATTGTTTACATTAAAAATAATATAAATAACCTACTTAATCAAGTTAATTTAAGTAATCTATTTATTACTTGTTGTTGCTTATTTATATATTTAGCTTACATTAACCTATTTTTAAGTTATTTTAATATACACTTAACAATAAATTATAAGCTATTGTAACTTATTGCGAAATTTACAAACCAGAGCTTTTAAAGTATTTAGCACCAGCAGATAGCCCCATGATGCATACTATTAAACTAATTAAAGAGTTTTATCCTAAATATAAGTATCATAAAATCTTAATAGTATCACCATGTACTGCAAAAAAACGGGAATTAGCAGAATTAGGAAAAGGTGATTTTAATGTAACTTTAACAAGCTTTTTGGATTATCTAAAATTCCGTTATAAATCAATCTGCAGAAGGCATTCAACAAGTAGCAAATGCTTTAGAAGAATTAAATAAATTATCCGAAAATTTAGTTGCTATTTCAAGCAAATTCCGTTACGAAGATAATGGTAAAGGATTTAATTACATCCAAAACACTGCTACAAAAACTAAAAAACATTTGCTTAATTAAAAAAAATGCTGCCATACTTGGCAGCATTTTTATAAATGCATTTAATATCAATTAATCTTTTGTATTGCACCCGTTCGACATTTTTCAAAAGGAATTGTTGACGGATCTAACTTAGTATAATCTATAACACCTAAATTATTATCCATAACAACACCACCATTGCTATTACGTGCGCAAATTCCACAACCAAGGCACGCAACTGCACAAACTTCTTTACTAGTTTTGGGGTCATCGTGATTTTTACAAAATACAAAAACTGTTCTATCTATTGGATGCATTTCTATAATATTACGCGGACAAGCTTTTACGCACATACCACAACCAGTGCAAATATCTTCTATAACTTTTGGTATTCCATTTTCCCCCATTATCATTGCGTTAAAAGGACAAGCATCAACGCAATCTCCACCACCTAAGCAACCATAAAAGCAAAGTTTATCCCCACCGCTAACTAAATCCATTGCTTTGCAGCTTAAAGGACCATAGTAAGCAGCTGCTTTTCTAACTGCTTCGCTATTGCCGCCGTGGCATAAAATTCTTGGCACCATTTTAATAGTATCACCCGCATCAACTCCCATAATTTCTGCAATAAGTTTTGCAGTATCCTCTCCACCAACTGGGCAACCGTTTACTGGTGCTTTCCCTTCTACAACATTAGTTGCAAAATCATAACAACCAGCTTTACCACAACCACCACAGTTTGCACCAGGCAACACATCGTTTATTTTTCCTATTAATGGATTTTCTTCTACTCTTAATTTTTTATCCGCTACAGCTAATCCAGCTGCAAATATTAATCCCATTCCGCCTAAAGTAGCTACGGCTATTATAAATGTAAGTTCCATTTTATTCACTCCGTAAATATTTCTTAAATCCAGATGACATAATTATATTGCCATTTCTATCTACAATTACGCCTTCAACATCTTTAATTTTTTCAATAATTTCAAGTCCTTTTTCTGGTCCTGCCACAAATACACCAGTCGATAAATAATCTGCTATAGTTGCATTTTTTGCAATAATAGTAACAGCTTCGCACCGGTCTATAGGATATCCGGTAAGCGGATCTATAATATGACTATATCGTTTGCCGTCAGCTCTAAAATAACGTTGGTAGTCTCCACTTGTTGCAACACCCTGTCCGTTTATTAATAAAGTACCCATTAGTTCATTCTGCTTTCTTGGGTGCTGTATACCAACACTCCACTCTCTCCCTTTCCCATAAATTTCCCCACCGGTATTTATCAAATATTCCTTTATTCCATATTTTTCAAATATCTCTTTAACTAAATCTGCTGCATAACCGGGTAGCATTGCATTAAAACTTATCTTAATACCAAATGGTTTATATAGTACAGAATCAGACAAAATTTTTATATTTTTCCAACCTGTCTTTTTTAATGCATTAGCTAAAACAACAGAATCGGGCAATCGTGGGGCTTCTTTTTCAAATCCTATTAAATCAATTAAATTCCCTATAGCCGCATCAAAATTACCATTGGTTGCCTTAAATGCTTCATCACATATTCTTATCAATTTCATCGTTTCCGCATCAACGTGCACAGTATCAGTTTTTACATTATTTAATCTATAAATGTAATTACCAATTTTATAAGTGGAGTACTTTATATTAAGCTTTTCAACTTCCCTAATGGCTTCGGTTAAAGCTTTATCCGCAACGTCTTTAGAAACACCCGCAACTTGGTATTCCATAATTGTTCCCATAGACATTGTTTGCCTTTTAAAAACATCCTCTTTACTAGAACACCCTATTGTAACAGTTATCAATATTATTAATAAAAAGTATTTTTTCATCTCTAATCTTTAATTAAATGTTTATTAATCCAGCAAAACCCATAAAAGCTAAAGCTAGCAACCCTGCTACTATTAAAGTAATTGGTGCACCTTTAAAAGGTTTTGGTACATCTGCCAAATCTAACTCTTCTCTTATACCTGCCATAATTACAAGCGCAAGAGTAAACCCAACACCAACCCCAAATCCATAAACAATACTTTGTGCAAAATTATAATCTTTTAACACTATAAATAATGCCAAACCTAATATTGCACAATTAGTGGTAATTAAAGGTAAAAATATACCTAATGCCCTATAAAGTGGTTGACTAACTTTTTTAATTACCATCTCAACAAACTGAACTAAAGAAGCAATAACCAAAATAAATGCTACATATTGTAAATAGTCTAAATGATTTGGCAATAATATTAAATTATAAATTAACCAGCTTACAATAGAAGTAATAACCATTACAAATGTAGTTGCTATTCCCATAGAAAAAGCAGAGGATAATTTATTAGAAACACCTATAAAAGGACATATACCTAAAAAATAAGCCAGCACAAAATTGTTAATTAATGCTGAAGAAACAAATAATAAAATTAGTCCTTCCATATTATGCCTCCGTCTTGCTTACAACTTTTTTAGAATTTAAAAACTTTTCGTATAAACTTTTTCTTTCTTTCTCTTTTTTACTTTCTATATAAGCATTAGAAAATCCCATTAATAATCCATAAGTTATAAATGCACCAGCCGGTAAAATCATAATTAACCAAGGTGTAAAGCCATCTGGCAATACTTGAACACCCAAAATAGTTCTATTACCTAAAACTTCTCTAATGCTACCAATAACAAAAAGTGCACCTAAAAATCCGCTCCCCATTCCTAATGCATCAAGCATACTTCTTATTACTCCATTCTTAGAGGCAAATGCTTCTGCACGACCTAAAATAATACAATTTACAACTATTAAAGGAATGTAAGGACCTAAACTTTTACTCATTGCTGGAAATTGTGCTTTCATTACTAAGTCCACAATCGTAACAAATCCTGCTATTATAACAATATATGCCGCAATTCTTACTTGGTTAGGAATTAACTTCCTAATCATAGCTATAATCATAGATGAAAAGAAAAGTACAAATGTGGTAGCTAAAGCCATAGCTATTCCATTCATGGCAGAAACTGTAACCGCCAATGTAGGGCAGGTTCCTAAAATTTGCTTAAATGTTGGGTTCTGTTCCCAAAGCCCTTTTGTATATTCTTTTATTAAACTAACATTCTTCATTTGTCACCTCCGGTTTTAACATTATCGGAAAGCTTTTTAATACCTTCATTAAGTATTGCAACAACTGCTTTTGATGAAATTGTGGCACCTGTAATAGTTTGAATTTGATGTTTTTTTTCTGGTTTTTGCCCTTTTATCCAAGTTATTTCCGGTTGAGTAATTAATTTAATAAATTGGCTTCTAAAATCATCATCAACTATTTTTGCACCAAGCCCCGGAGTTTCAGATTGCTCTAAAATTTCTAATCCTGTCATTTCATTCAAATCTTCTTTTATACCTAACATTAATCTTATTTTACCTTGAAAACCATTTCCTTCATATGGCATTGCATAACCTAATGCTTTGCCGGAATCGTTATAAACTTTATATACTTCTAAATCCTTTATATTCAATTTTTCAAATCTTTTAGCTTCGGGCTGAACTTTAAAAATTGCCTCTTCTGTATCTTTCTTTTTATTCGCATCAATTTTTGGAGCTGCCCACCCCGCAATGTAAGAAAGCAACGCACCTACAAGCGAGCCAATAATTGTTAATGTGGCTATCATGTGAATCGTCTGTTTCATTTTGCCTCTCCAAATATTCTTGGTCTTGTATATCTGTTAATTAGCGGTACAAATGCATTCATAAATAATATTGCATACATCATTCCTTCAGGCAATCCTCCAAAAACTCTAATAATCACAACAACTAAAGAAATTCCTAAACCATAAATCCACATTCCTTTACTTGTAATTGGAGAGGTTACCCAATCTGTTGCCATAAAAAATGTACCAAACATAAAACCACCTGCTAACATATGAAATAACGGTGTAGGATATTTTGTTGGATCGATTAAAAATATTAACTCGCCAAAAATAAACATACCAATAAACATTGCTAATGGCACACGATAATTAACAACACCAATTGCAATTAAAAATATACCACCTATTAAAATAGCCAAAGCAGAAGTTTCTCCAATTGAACCACCTGTATTACCTAAAAACATGTTAAATAAATCTGTAGTTTTATGGTCAAACTTAAAAAAGGCTAAAGGTGTAGCACTTGTAACAGTATCTACTGCAAAATTATTTTTCGTCCATGTAGTCATTTGAACTGGGAAAGCTGCTTGTAAAAAAGCTCTTCCAATTAATGCTGGGTTAAAAATATTATAACCTAAACCACCAAAAATTTCCTTTCCAATAGCAATTGCAAAAATAGCACCTAAAGCAGTAGATGATAAAGAAAAATTAGGAGGCAAAATTAATCCTAATAATAAACCTGTAATAACCGCACTACCATCCCATAAAGTTGGTTTTCTTTTTCTAATTAATTTAATTGCATATTCTGTTCCTAAGCAAAAAGCAACACTAACACTAATAATTAGCAGTTGATAAATGCCAAAATAAATAAGCCCAGAAATTAAAGATGGAACCAACGCAATAACAACAAGCCACATCGCTTGTTTTGTGTTCCACCTGCTATGAACATGCGGGCTACTTGTTAAATCCAACTTATAGGTCGGATTTTCTTTTAATGTATCTGTATTTGCTAACATAATCACTCTTAATTATTAAACTTAAACAATTAAACAAAACATTAAGCGGATTTTCTATCTCTTTGCATTTTTAACACACGTTGTTTTCCAAGCCTAATCCATTGTACTAAAGGAATATTTGCGGGACAAGTATAAGTACAAGTGCCGCACTCCATACAAACCGTAATGCCTAAGTTTTCTGCATCTTCTAATCTATCTAATTGGGAAAGTTTAGCCAAACGAGTTGGTTCTAAGCCAAGTGGGCAAACACCAACACACATACCACATCTTAAACAGGGTGTTTCTTCGTGGTTATTAATTTCCTCTTCAGTAAGCACTAAAATTCCCGAAGTAGCTTTCATAACGGGAGCAGAAAAATCGTATTGCGCAACCCCCATCATAGGACCGCCAACAACAACTTTTTTGGCAGTTTCTTTTACACCACCACAATATTCAATAACATCTGCTAAAGAGGTACCGACTGGAACTAGCAGATTTTTGGGCTCATTAATTCCCAAACCACTAACTGTAAGAGGTGCATTAGTTAATGGAATTCCTTTAGCAACAGCTTCATAAATTGCAACTGAAGTAGAAATATTTTGAATAACCACACCAACATCCATTGGTAATTTACCTGGCGGCACTTCTTTTCCTGTTACCGCTTTAATTAAAATTTTTTCTGCACCCTGCGGATATTTTGTTTTTACTACTTCAACTGTAATATTTTCGTAATCAACTACAGCTTGCTTCATAATATGAATAGCTTCTGGCTTGTTGTCTTCAATTCCAACAACTCCCCTTTTAACATTAAGTGCCCTCATAATTAGCACTAATCCCTTTAACACTTCTTCTGTTCTTTCAATCATTAAACGATTATCGCGTGTTAAATATGGTTCACACTCGCAACCATTTAATATTACAGCTTCAATTACTTTATCCGGTGGTGGGGATAATTTAACATATGTGGGAAAAGAAGCACCACCTTGCCCTACTATTCCCGCAACTTTAACGCGCTCTCTAATTTCTTCTGCAGTAACAGAATTAAAATCTAAAGGCTCTAAAAATTCATATTCATTATTTTCAGAACATTCAATAACTATAGCATCTTTAGGAACGCCAAGTACATTTGCATTTTTAGTTATTTTAGTTACTTTGCCACTTACGGAGCTATGAATTGCTGCCGAAATAAAACCATCTGCCTCGGCTAATAATGTTCCTACTTTAACAACGTCTCCTTTTTTAACTATTGGTTTTGCGGGTTTGCCAAGATGTTGATTAAGCGGAATTATAATTTGCTTAGGGTTGGGCATAACTTCAAAAGCCAAGTGCTCCGTTAATTCCTTGTGCTCGTTTGGGTGTACCCCACCCTTAAATGTTTTTTTGCCGGTAAATATTCCCATACTTAGTCTTTTTTTTATTAGTTATATCTGTTGTTAATTATATAATAATATTCTTTTATCTTATTTTAGATTATAATGCGCCACTATTATAATCTTTTTTATTTTATTATTTATTTTTATCAATCTTAGCATATTAAGCAATATAAATCCTAATTAACGCATAAAAACTTAACAAAATTAGTAATATAACTTATTAATTTTTTATAAATTAAACAAATAAAATCAACTTAAAATAAATTAAAAAATTGTTTTTTAAAAAATAGACAAATCATCTTATTATTTTGAACTTAATTTAAAATTAACGAGTTAGAAGAATAAAAGCTTAGGTGAAAAAATGAAAATAAATAGCAGTTTAAAGTTATCCGAAAGCGAAATTCAGAAGAATATGGATTTTGAAAATATTGCAATCCCTCATAAAGAGGCTTTATATAATTTTGCTTTAAAAATGACTAATGACACCGACGAAGCTGATGACTTATTGCAAGAAACATTTTTAAAAGCTTTTAGATATTTCGATAAATTTGAACGCGGTACAAATTGCAAAGCTTGGCTTTATAGTATTATGAGAAATACTTACATTAACGAGTATCGCAGAATTAAGAAATCCCCTGAAAAAGTTGATTATGACGATATAGAAAACTTTTACGAAAACATTAAAGAATCCGAAGTAGAATTTGGTCATATTGTAGAAGATGCTTTTAGCAATACTTTAAACGACGAAGTTAGCGAAGCTTTAGCAGAGTTGCCTAAGGACTTTCAAACTATTATACTTTTAAGTGACGTGGAAGGTTTTACATACGAAGAAATAGCAGAATTCTTATCTTGTCCTATTGGTACGGTAAGAAGTCGTTTACATAGAGCTAGAAAAATGCTTTATGCAAAATTATATAATTATGCTAAATCTGTTGGATTTGTTGAAAAATAGTTATATTTTTATATATTTTTTATAGAAAAAGCCAAATATTAATTTGGCTTTTTCTTTAAATAAAACTTATATTTAATATTAAAATTTTTTAAAATATAAAAATGGATGATAACAAAAATAATCTGGTTTTAATTGTAGACGATAACTATAAAAATCTTCAACTTTTGGGTAATGTTTTACGCAGTGAAAATCTTGAAATAGCTGTTGCCACAAATGGTCAACAAGCCATACAAATTGCTAAAGAGATTCTACCAGATTTAATTTTACTTGATATTATGATGCCGGGTATTGATGGTTATCAAGTATGCGAAACATTAAAAAAAGAACCTTCTACAAATGAAATTCCTATTATATTTTTAACTGCTAAAACAGAATCTGAAGATATAATAAAAGGCTTATCTTTAGGTGCGGTAGATTATATTACAAAACCTTTTAACACACAAGAATTATTAATTAGAGTAAAAACCCATTTAAGGTTACAAAATACTACTAATGAATTAAAAATTAGAAATGCAGAAAAAGATAAATTCTTTTCAATAATTGCACACGACCTTAAAAATCCTTTTATTACAATGCTTGGCTTTTCTAGCATGTTAGTAACAGATTATTATGATTTTAGTGATGAAGAACGAATCAGTTTTATTAAGGAAATGGAGGGTGTAGCAAAAAAATCTTACGAGCTTTTAGATAATTTATTGCAGTGGAGCCGTAGCCAAACTGGTCGATTAGAATACAACCCCTTAGCTTTTAATTTATTTGATATAGTTAAAAATACAGTAGAACTTTTAGAGCCACAAGCTAAAGCTAAAGATATTATTATTACTAATCTTGTTCCAGAATTTGTTCCTATTTACTCTGATATGGAAATGATTAGAACAGTAATTAGAAATATTTGCAGCAATGCAATTAAATTTACTAAAAACCACGGCACCATTTTTCTTTCTACTAAGGAAGATGATAATTTTGTGAAATTATCTATAAAAGATAATGGCGTAGGTATGGATGATAACACATTAAAGGGGTTATTTAACATTACTATCCATAATTCCAAAAAAGGCACAAATAATGAAAGCGGAACCGGGTTAGGTCTTATACTTTGCAAAGAATTTGTTGAAAAAAATAATGGTAAAATAAATGTACATAGCAAACCTGACGAAGGAACTGAGTTTATAGTTTCCCTACCTAAACCAAAACATCAATAAATTCATCTATTATTATTCCCTACTTAATTTTATTTTATTTTAATATAAAATTAATAAACAATTTAACTTGTATTTTTTATTTTTATAATACAAAAACATTTAGTATATTTAATGTTTTGCGATTTAATTTTTAAAAAAGGAGTTACAAAAAATGAGCGATGATTTAAAGCCAGGAAAAGCGTATAACAATTTAGAGTTTTTAAATTCTCCGGAAGCAAGAACTATTAGAATATTGGCAGAGTTTTATGAACCACAAGCAAGATTTAAGAGAGAGAATATACAAGATACTATAGTATTTTTTGGTAGCGCAAGGTTACTTTCTTCTAAAGATGCATTAGAAAATTTAGCCAATGTAGAAAAGAACGAAAAAGATAGCCCAGACTATGAGCAAAAATTACAAAAAGCTAAAAAATTAGTAGAAATGGCTCATTATTACGATGAAGCAGAAGAGCTTTCTGCAAAGTTAACTAAGTGGGCAGCAAGTTTACCAGGCAATGGAAAACGTCTTACAATTTGTAGCGGTGGCGGACCTGGAATTATGGAAGCAGCTAATAAAGGTGCTTTTGAAGCTGGTGGTAAATCTGTTGGACTTAATATTAGCATCCCTTTTGAACAGTTTGTTAATAAATATGTACCAAAAGAGCTTGCTTTTGAATTTCATTACTTTTTTATGCGTAAATTTTGGTTTATTTATTTAGCTAAAGCTTTAATTGTTTTCCCCGGCGGATTTGGTACTTTAGATGAAATGATGGAAGTGCTTACTTTAATTCAAACTAAAAAAGTTAAAAAACATATTAAAGTTATTATTTACGATAGCGCTTATTGGAAAAAAGTTATTAATTTTGATGCTTTAATTGATAGCGGTATGATTAGCCCAGAAGATATGAATATAATCGATTTTTGCGATTCAGTTGACGAAGCTTTCGAAAAAATCACATCTAATTTTAAAGACTATTTTTTACATAAATAATATAAGGGGCTTATGCCCCTTTTTTATCCTTCCTATAATTCTTTTCGATTTTAATTTCATTTTATTATCTTTAAACTTTAGATAATAAATTTGAAGGCTTAATATGTTAAAAAAAATTATTGTATTGTTTGCATTATTGTTTTTGAATTGTCATTCTAAGTCTGAAAAAAGTGTAATGGTAAAAAAAGAACCTTTGCCAGAAATAAACAGAGAGTTTAGAGCCGTGTGGGTGGCAACTGTTGCTAATATAGATTGGCCTAGCGCACCCGGTTTGGATGTTGAAAAACAAAAACAAGAAGCGCTTGATATTATAAATCGTGTTAAAGAAGCTAATATGAACGCCATCGTTCTTCAAGTAAGACCACACTGTGATGCAATTTATAAATCTTCATATGAGCCTTGGTCTTATTATTTAACTGGTGAACAAGGTAAAGCTCCAGAGCCTTATTACGACCCTTTGGAATTTTGGATTACTGAAGCCCACAAACAAGGTATAGAAATTCATGCTTGGTTTAACCCATATCGCGCAGGTCACCCAGCTAACAAAGGAAATATTGCTAATAATAGTATTATTAAAACTAAACCAAATCTTGTTGCTAAGCTTGCTTCCGATGGCTATTATTGGCTTATCCCTACAATTAAAGAAGTACAAGATTACTCTGCAAATGTTGTGTTAGATGTAGTAAAAAATTATGATATCGATGGCGTTCATTTTGATGATTACTTTTATCCATATCCAGATTATAATAAAAATGCAGATTTTCCAGATGAAGAAAGTTATAAAGAGTATAAGCAAAAAGGGGGCAAACTAAATAAAGCAGATTGGCGTAGAGATGCTGTTAATAACTTTGTTAAACGTATCTATAAAGAGATTAAAGAGATAAAACCATATGTTAAATTTGGTATAAGCCCATTTGGATTATACAGACCCGGTTACCCAAAAGAAGCTAAAAACGGCTTTGACCAATACACAACCCTTTATGCCGATGCTAAACTTTGGCTTAATAATGGGTGGATAGATTACTACTCACCTCAAATATATTGGCTTATTAGCAATACAAAATATAGCTACCCAGTTTTATTAAAATGGTGGCTTGGTGAAAACAGTAAAAACAGAAATATTTTCCCCGGCTTATTTATAAATCCCAAATATTCAATTAATTTTATTTCAACAGAAATTATAAACCAAATAATGGTAACGCGCTCCTTAAATCCTGCTGCACCTGGTACAATTCTTTTTAGCATGAAACCTTTATTAAAAAATTATGATTCTTTAGCTAAGCCATTAATAAATTCAGTTTATAGCGAACAAGCAATTACTCCAACATACCCTTGGTTAGATAAAACCCCTCCTAACACACCTAAAGTTATTAAGGAACTAGTACAAGATACACTTATTAATCTAAAAATTACCAATACCAAAGGTAAAAAGCCGTTTTTATATGCAATATATCAAAAGAAAGAAGGTGTTTGGAATTATAAAATTTTACCCGTAGCAAATTCTATTTTTGTTGTTCCTAAAGCAGAAAAATATGCTGTTGTTGCAATTGATAGATTAGGTAACTTAAGCAAACCTTGCTTTATTGAATAAATTAAAGTTTAAAATAAAAAGACCGTCATAAAATGACGGTCTTTTTTTTATAAATTGTTAAACAATACTATTTAATTAGTGTCATTTTTTTAGAAGCAGTAAATCCGTTAACATTTAAAGTGTAAACATAAACACCGCTACTTAAATCGTTAGCATTAAAATTAATTGAGTATTGTCCTCTTGTTTTAAATTCATTTACTAAAGTTGCAACTTCTTTACCTAATAAATTATACACCTTTAAGGTTACAAAACCATCTTTTGGCATTTTGTAAGAAATCATTGTAGATGGATTAAATGGATTAGGATAATTTTGTAATAATTCAAAATCATAGTTCAATGTTAAATCATCATTAACGCCAGAAGGATCTGCATAAATAAATTTAAATGCACATTTAGAATAAGCATCAATTACATAAGCAGTTTCACCATCAGCAGAAAAAGCAACATCGCAAGGCGCAATAAGTGGAGCACCATTTGGGTTGGGAGTATCACCACTATTAGCAGATGGTAACTCGTCTGCTACTGTTGCAAATGTACCCAATAAATTAAAACCCTTTACCCAACGTCTCGTGCTATCTACACCAGCAACCCATAAATATTTGTTCTTTTTATCTACGGTAATACCATAAGGTAATGCATTACTTAATTGCAATAATCCTATAGGATCAATTACTTTTTGGCTAACATATCCAGCTGGAGTTGAATAATTACCACCTTCCCAAATCGAAATACCACCATTTAAACTTGTAGAGCTTAATGCATTACGAGAAGTATAAAAAGGCGTAGAAGTGCTTGTATAATCACCATCTGGAATTACAGCACAATCTCTAATCATATCAAAGCCACCTGTATGCGGTCCATTAATTTCCATTGGTTGCATAGACATAAAGAAATATGAACCCCTTGCAGGAGTAGTTAAATTATGGCTAAAATTATATAACCTATAAGATGGACCTTGATAAGGAATGCCACCAAATAAAACAGAATCTTTTGTAGCAGTTATACCATGCACAGTTGTACCCCAGCCACTTCCTTGTATTCCAAATCCCCACCTTTCATAATCTTGTGGATTTCTGTTTTTAAAATAAAATACACTAGATGCACCGGCTGGAACTTGTTGATTTGGAATTCTTGCTGTTACAACAACATCTGTACCTAAAGCAGCAACGCCAATTAATTGACCAACTTTTCCACTTAACGAGTCTTCTTCGCCAATTTCATAAAAATCAATAAACTTAGTAAATGCTGTTTGACCCGGATCTAAATAAAAAATCTGATTGCGAGCTTTAATATTTGTTGTTTTAGAAGAAATTACATATAACCTATCCTGAGCATCCATTGTACACAAAAAAGGTTGTACATAATTAGAATCTGCATCAGGAAAATTAATTTTACCAACATAAATCCATTCTTTTGTTTGTGCAAATGTTGTTGCTGTTAATAATACAACCATTGCAATCATCATAAGTCGTAAAGTGTGTTTCATACTATCTCCCCATTTTGTTTATGTTAATTAAAAATAATATCTTGCACCAATAGCACCATCTACGCCAAATTTGGTAGCGGGTAATAATTTAAATACAGGTGCAACATGTAAAAATACATCAATTGGCATACTTTGGTTTACCCACTGAATGCCTATTACACCTCTAACTCCTAAACCAAACTCTGCATCCTCTTTTGATCTTATTCTAACACCAAAGCCATAAAACACAGGAAATTTTTCAGTAGCTTTAATTAAATCATAATTGTGATATAAATAATCTACGTGCATTGCAAAAGAATTTTCCCCACCAAAAACACCAACACCTAAACCAACTTCTACTGCATTTATAGAATTAAGATAATACTTGCCATTTAAACCTGATGGATCACCTAACATAATTCCTAAACCAAAATTACGCGTTTGAGCATCTATTAAACTTACACTTGCTACTACAAAAAACAACATAAATATTATTTTTTTCATTTTGCAATATTTCCTTATTTTAATATTACAATTTAATTTTTTTTTAGTAAAAATTAAATGAATTAAGTAAATTAAATACTATTTTTTATAAATTTAAAATGGATAAAGGGCTAAAAATGGAAATTAGTACTGTTAAAGAATTAATAAACGAATATTCGGGCAATTTTAATTACGATTGCCCGGAAACAGCAATTATTTTAGCAGCTGGTCATGGCAAAAGAATAAAAAGCCAAACATCTAAAATGCTTCATAAAATTTGGGGAATACCAACAGTTCAAAGAGTAACCGACGCTTGCGTTAATGCACTTACAAATGTAAACATCGTTTTAGTTGTTGGTATTAAAGCAGAAGACGTTATTAAAGTTATTGGTAAAAACGAGAATACTGTTTTCGCTCATCAAGCAGAGCAATTAGGTACAGGGCACGCTGTTCAAGTAGCTTTAGAAGTTATTGATAAAAATAAATATAATGGTATTGTTTATGTTTATGCGGGTGATATGGGCTTGCTTGACGATAAAACAGTAAAAATGTTTGCAGATAAGTTTAAACAATCTAATGCAGATATGATGGTTTTAACCGGTTTATACGAAGGTAAACCAGAAGAAAACAGCTATGGTAGAATTGTTAGAGTTAAAGAAACTGATATAAACGGTAATACTTCCGGCCCAGATTTTGGGAAAGTTATAGAAATTATTGAACATAAAGATATATTAAAACTACCTGATGATAAACCTTACTTGCTAAATTTTAATGGCAAAACTTATTCCTTTACTAAAGAAGAATTAATTAACAATAACGAGTTTAATAGCGGCGTTTATGCATTTAAGTTTAATCACCTTAGTAATTTAATTTATGAAATAAAAAACGAAAATGCTCAAAAAGAAATATATATTACAGATTTAATTTCAATCTTTAATCAAAACGGATTAACTGTTTCTGCCGTAAGCCCTAAAGAGCAATACGTAATTATGGGCTTTAATAATAAATCTGTTCTAAAAGAGATGGAAGCTATTGCAAGAATGCTTGCCTATAATAAAATAAAAGATATTGTAGAAATTGATGACCCAGATGACTTTTTTATTCATGATACTGTTATAAATCAAATAATAGAATTAGACTCTAAAGGTATACCGCTTGATATTAGAATTGGCAAGGGCGCTTATATTGGCAAGGGTGTTAAATTAAATTATAATTTAAATGTTGGTAAAAACGTTTTTATTGATGGGAACGTTATTTTTGGTGTAAATGTTAAAATTTGGGAGAACGTTCACTTAAGCACCTTTGCTCATCAACAATTTTTTATTGGCGATAACGTAGAAATTCTTTGGAATGACATTATTAAAGGAAATATTAAAATAGGTAATAATTGCAGAATTGAAAGCAGCGTTAATATGACTGGTAGCGATGAGCACCCATTAATAATTGGAAAGAATGTTGTTATTAAAGGAACTTCTTACATTTTTGGTTCTATAATTGATGATGATCTTTTTATTGAGCATAGCGTAATTATTAAAAAGAAAGTTGATAAGATATTAAAAAAAGATGGAACCGTAATGCCTGTTATGTTCTATTTGCCTATGCCTATGGGTATTGATGCTATTTCATCTTTATAATTTTATAACTAATATTAAAACACCTTAATATTTATATTTTTTTGGAAAGCACAATGAAAAAACTATTTCTATTTATTTTTATATCTTTTTCCACCATTTTTTCACAAAATATTATTACTAATATAGAACCACCTTTTTGGTTTACAGAGATGGAATACCAAGATTTGCAACTAATGTTACACGGTAAAGAGATTGCGAACTATACTGTAACTTTAGATAATTACGAAGGTGTTACAATAACAAGCATAGATACTACTGATAATAAAAACTATATTTTTATTAACCTAAATATTAATAATAATGCTAAGCCAGGGTTATTACTATTTAACTTTAAAAATGGCAAAAAGAAATTTAAATTTAATTACGAGCTACGTGCTAAAAACAAAAATTATAAACGACTTGCTATAAATAGCGATAGGGTTATTTATTTAATTACTCCAGATAGGTTTGTTAATGGAGATAAAAGCAACGATAGCGTTAAAGGATATCACCAAAAAGCTGATAGAAGTGATATTCGTTTTAGACATGGTGGGGATATTAATGGAATAATTAGCAAATTAGATTATATTAAAAATATGGGCTTTTCTGCCATTTGGTCTATGCCTATGTTACAAAGCAATATGCCCATTTATTCATATCATGGTTATTCTATAACAGATTTTTATAATATAGATAGACGATTTGGCACTAATGACGAGTATTTAAATTTAGTTAAAGAAAGCCATGCACGTAACATTGCTGTAATTAAAGATATGGTTTTTAATCAATTTGGTGATGGTCACTTTTGGACTAAAGATTTGCCCGCTAAAGATTGGATACACACTTGGAAAGAATTTACTTATAGCAATTTTAATGGAAATGTAATACCAGATATACACGCATCCAATTACGATAGAGACAGAATGAACAAAGGTTGGTTTGATAAATGGATGCCCGATTTAAATCAAGAAAACCCACTTGTAGCAAAGTATTTAATTCAAACTACATTGTGGTGGACTGAATACGCAGGAATAGATGGCATTAGAATGGATACTTACCAATATAACTATAAAGATTTTATGAACGATTGGCTTAAGATTATTAAAAAAGAATATCCAGACCTATTTATTGTTGGAGAAGTTTGGATGAATGAGCCCGAAATTATAGCTTATTGGAAAAAAGGAAATCATAACCGAGATGGGTTCAATTCTGAACTTGAATATATAACAGATTTTCCCATTCAATCTACTTTAAACAATGTTTTTTCTGGTTATAAAGGTATTTATGAACTTTATAAAACCGTTTCCAGAGATTATTTATACGATGACCCCAACACAAATATGATTTTTGCAGATAACCACGATGTTACTCGTATTTTCACATTTTGCAAAGAGGACCTTAATAAATATAAACAAGTAATATCTTGCTTACTTACTATGCGCGGCATCCCCCAAATTTACTATGGAACAGAAATATTAATGACTGGCGAACACCACGAAGTATTGCGCGCAGATTACCCCGGTGGCTGGGAAGAGGATACAATTAATGCTTTTACTAAAGAAGGACGAACAGAATTACAAAACCAAGCTTATGATTTTTTAACTAAACTTTTACATTATAGAAACAACACCCCCGTTTTAAGACATGGTAAAACATTGCACTTTATACCCTATAACGATACTTATGTTTACTTTAGATACGATGATAATAATTGCGTTATGGTAGCATTAAATAATGGCAAAACTGATACTAAAATTGATTACGAAAGACACTATGAAATGCTAAAAAATTACTCACGCGGTTACGATGTAATTAATGATAAAAATATAGAAAACTTAATGGATTTAACCGTTCCCCCAAATGGTGTTTTAATAATAGAATTGAAGAAATAAAAATATGGCGCTAAATTTCAATTATAAATTTAGTGCCACTATTAACTTCACTTTCAATTTTTAACTTGCTATCATGTAAAGATACCAACTCTTTTACTATCTGCATACCTAACCCAACACCTTTCTCTTTATCTGTTCCTAATGTTGTAATAGGTTTATTTTTATTAACAATAAGTTCTATTACATCCTTAGAAATACCTGTCCCAAAATCTTTCACTTCTAATATAACTTTGTTGTTTTTATTAACATTTGCAGATAAAATAATTTGCGAGTTTTTATTACTAAACTTTACAGAATTTGTAATTAAATTACCTAAAATAGTTTCTATAACAAATTTATCACCAAATGCATTAATATCATCATTTGCATCCACAACTATTTCTATACTTTTCTTTTTAGCTAAAAACTTATAACTATCCGCAAGGTTTTCTAAAAGTTCTTTAATATTAAGCAACTTTTTATTTATTTTTATTCCTTCTTGCTGCTGCCTTGCCCAATTAAGCAAATTACTAATCATAAGCTGTATGTTTTTAGATGCATCTGCGATGCTATCTACAAGCTCTTTTTTATCAGCTTCTTCTATTTCATTATAATCTGTACTTAAAAACGCAGCTGCCGAAGTAATTGCTCCTACAGGATTATTTAAATCATGCGCTATAATACTAAATAATTTATTTTTAGACTCAACTTCAGCTTTAAGTTTATCATTCAATCTTTTTAATAATCTGTAACGTGATATACCCAATGATAGCAATAACACAACAAGTATACCTATTATTCCTAAGTACCTTGTTTTAACTTTTTCCGCTTCAATTTCCTTCTTTAATAAATTGTTTTCAGATTCCTTTAATTGAACTAAATATGCAGATTGCAAGTCTGCAATTTTATTTGCACTACTTTTGCTAAAAATACTATCTTCCAAAGCAGAATATTCATCCTGATACTCTAAAGCTAATTTATAATTCCCTTCTTTTACCGCAATTTCTTTTAGCAGTTTATAGCTATCTGCTAGTAAATTTATCATTCCACTACTCGCAGCTTCTTTATTAGATTTTGTTAAATATTCTTTAGCTGCATCAATTTGCCCAGTTTTAATAAGTATTTTTGCTTTATCTATATAACATGCTAAAATTTGCGGCTTTAAATCTATATTAATAGATAATTCTAAAGCCAATTGATTATATTTAAGAGCTTTATCGTATTGATTAGTAAAGTAATAAATTTTAGAGTATCCTAAATATGAATATACTATGCCCTTATAATATTTAGATATTCGCGCGTATTTTTCACTTTCTTCGTAAGTTTGCAACGCTTTTGTATAATTTTTTTGCTCCTCTAAAACGGCAGCTATACCGGTTAGTGATTTGCTAATCCCTCTATAATCATTAAGCTCTTTTCGTATTTTTAAAGATTTTTCGTAATTCTCAAGTGCTTTATCAAAATCTTTTTGATAAAAATATACCTGTCCAATATCATTATAACTATATGCTAATCCTGTTTTATCATTAAGTTGCTTAAATAGGGAATTTGATTTAAAGAATTTTTCTAATGCTAAGGAATACAACGATGACTGTAAATAGTAATCACCTAAATTATTAATTGAATATGCAAGTTGTAAAGTATCTTTAAACTTGGTGGCTTCAAAAAGTGCTTGTTGATAAAAATGATATGCAGAGTCTAATATTCCTAAATGGCTATAAACAACACCAATATAATTGTATAATCTAGATTTTGAAATATTTAACTCGTATTTTTCTATTTTGTGTAATGCAATATTACCATAGTTTAAGGCTAAGCGTGGTTTAACATTTCTATTTTCCCAACATAATTTAGATAGCATTTCCACCTTATCTGCTTCAGATTTACCTTTAAGTTCTGTTAAAACAGAATCTTCTGACATTGCAAAGCAGAAAATAACAGGTATAAAAAGAAAAAATATTATGACTTTTTTAATTAACATTTAGTATTACATTACATTTATTTTTAGCAAAAATAATATAATAAAATTAAATTCAAAATTAAAAATTAATTAATATAATTAAAAAATAATAACTTAACCAAAAATTTTGGGATTTTAACCTAAATTTTCTATAATTATTTTAATTAAGGTAAACTAAATATAATTAGTTAATAGGGTCTCCCCACTCGTTAACAAATTCTGTTACACCATCATAATAAATTCTAAATTTCCAATAGTGCCTATAAATACAACCGCTAGGGCAATCTCCGTATCCATAAGAATAAATTAATTGCACAAAATCAGAAAAAATTTCTGCTGTTATATTGCTCCCGTCACCCAAAACACCATCTGCAAAGGCACTTTTTACCCCTTTTATACTTTTTAGCATATTAAGTAATGGATGAAGATTTAACTGACGTGAAGAAGTAAATAAAATACCCTGAAATCCAGAAAAATTATAATATCTTACAAAATTTAAAGAATATTGATTAATTAAAGTATCAAAATTTGGGTTATCACTTTGTACCCTATTAATAATAATATTTTTAACCCAAGTCTCATTTGTATCTACTTCAATATAAAAATCTTTTATAGATGGATGCGGATATACTCCAATTTTATACACATTAATCACTAAATTCCTTGCTGGTATGTTTGTTGCGTTATATACTTGGCATAAAGCATTAAAAAACAGGTTTTTAAGCTCAGTAGGAATTTCAATAGATGATTCATATAATTTGGGGTCAAGCGCCATCTCTCTTACAGCAAGTATACCAGAATAATAATCATACAAATTTTTTATACTATCTGGTATACTTCCGTAATTAACATTCTCTATCTTTTTATTAAGATATTTTGAACTACTTAAATTTGGATTGCTTTCATGTTCGCATCCAATTATAAAAATTAAGCCAATTAGTAAAACTGTGCTTAATAATTTTTTCATTTTTTCTCTTTGCTTTCGTGTTTTTTAATAAAATCTTTAATTTCATCCAAATAATTAAAAATAGCTTTTGCTTTAGCAACACCAAATGTAAACTTATTGTAAGGTGGATTTCCTTCTGTAAAAATTGTAATAACAGGGCTTCCTTTGTACTCACCAATTTCTGCTGGTAATTTTTCTTCAGACATTTTTAACCTATATTTTTGTTAGTAATACTTAATTTAATATTAATTTTTAAAATTATCAAAAATATATCCATATTTTAACAACTTATCTGCATTTTTATTTATAAAATTTCTAATAGTTTCTATTGGTATTACCCTTGTTACCCCGTATTTAATATTTACCTTTTGCTCTACCATAATATTTCCCTTATAAGGAATTAAAGGATTAAACTCGTAACCATCATCTAACACTTCTGGCTTTAGAACATATTCATACTCAGCCGGAACAGAGCGAACAAGCCCAACAAATTCAAAATTTGGAACACCATCTCTTACTGCTAACACAATTCCACCACTAAAACCCCTATTAAAAACAGCATCAATTAAAAACGAGCCACTTTCATCTCTGTTTGGGCTAGATACTATTCCCTTTGTAATCATTTTGTAATTCATAGGATAACCCATTGCATAAACAAACGAACCCCATTCTAATTCTTTTGCATTGCCTAATGGGTAATTAAAAACAGTAAATTGATTTAACCTATAATCCACAAATCTTTTCCCAATTATTGCAAGGTCGTTTATTTCATCAACTAAAATAATATCAACATCGCCCCCCTCTGGAAAATCGTTAATATAATTAGTTTGCTTTGTTTTTATAGAAATAGTTTCTACAATATTTGTAACATTCCCCTTTTCATTAATTTTATAGGTATAAACTGTGTCTGGAAAATTTACAATGTGAGCACATGTTAAAAGCGCTACATTACCATTTGTAGCATAAATTATTGTAGCAGTTCCACTTGCTGTGCGATGGTATAACCCTTGTTTATACGTTACCTCTTCAAAATTATTCTTGTTTATCTCTTTCTTAGTTAACTGATACTTATCATATACAACATAGTTCCTATAATATGCAATAACATTTACTAATTTTACAGATAGACCAATACTTTCTAATTGTTCCGAACAATTTTTATATGGAAATTCACTATCATACTTACCATCGTTTAATGTAGGATATACAGTTTCTAAAATATAATTATTACATCCACTAAAAAATAAAACCAAATTAATCAAACAAAAATATCCTAATCCTTTTAACATTGTACACCTGTTTTATCTTATGCTTATAATAATCATCATTTTTTATTTAAAAGTAAAGGAAAAAATAATATATATTTGTAAATTTATTTAAATAAATTTATGGATATAGAACGATACTTAGATTTATTAGAAGTTGAGCCACAAAAAGAATTAACTTATGCGTATCTTGCAAAATTGCAAATGCAGCATATGTTAAAAATTCCTTTTGAAAACTTAGATATTCAAGCAAGCATTCCAATTGTTTTAGAAAGAGAGTACTTGTTTAATAAAATAATAATAAACAAGCGAGGTGGATTTTGCTACGAATTAAATTACCTTTATTATAATTTACTTAAGGAATTAGGCTTTAATGTTAATTTAATATCTTGCCGATTTTACCATACTGATAAAGCAGAATTTGCACCAGAGTTTGACCACCTTGCACTAACTGTAAACTTAGGACAAACTTTTTTAACAGATGTAGGATTTGGGGATTCATTTCGCGTTCCAATTCCAATTCCTAATGGGCAAGTAAAAGATATTAGTGGCAAATATCGCATTCTTCAAATAAAAGATGAATATTATTTACAACGATTTGATGAAAATAATTGGGTAACACAATATAAATTTACATTAATACCAAGGGTAATAGAAGATTTTAAGGAAATGAGTTTATACCATCAAACCTCGCCAAAAACAATATTTACACAAAAAAAGCTGTGCACAATTGCAACTATTTTTGGCAGAATAACTTTAACAGACGATAATTTAACAATTACATTTAATAGGATTAAAGAAAAACAGATAATAGCAGATTTTAGTGATTTTAACCAAAAATTAAAAATTCACTTCGGATTAGATTTTAACGAGATTAAAAATAAAAACAATTAACCGTCTCGTTGAATAAAAACAACAACTCTTCTATTAGCAGCTTGATTTTGAGGAATTGGATTTCCATTGCTATCTTCATTAGGTAGTTTTGGGCGGCTATCCGCATATCCCGCAGCACGCAATTTATTTGCCGGTATCCCCTCATTTATAAAAAACTTAACTATATTGGTTGCTCTATTTGTAGATAGCTCCCAATTAGATGGATATTGTACTGTATTAATAGGTATGTTATCCGTATGCCCTTCTACTTCCACTAAATAATTTGGGAAATTAATACGTAATGAATGTATTGTTTTGGCTAATTCTTTAAGCTCTGGGATTATTTCTGGTTTAATATCTGCGCTTCCCAAATCGTATAAAGCACTGCTATTAAGTTCAATTCTTAATCCTTTCGGATCTTTGGAAATTAAAACTTTATTCCCCATGTCTGAATTTTGAAAAATATTTTTAACATCTTTTTCTACTTTTTCAAAAATGGTTACTTCATCTTTTTTTAATAATTCTTTATTAATAGATTTTTTTAATTGCTCAAATTTTTGTTGGTCTACTTTAGAATAAGAAAAAAGTAATACAAACAACGTTAACATTAAAGTAACAACATCTGCATAAGTAATAAGCCAATCTTCTGCATCGGCAATTCCTCTTTCAATCTTACTTTTGTAAGTACTATCATCACTATACCAACGCTTATAGTTTGGCTTGCTGTTTTCTTCATAAATATTGCGCCTCGCAAGCTCTTCTTTAAGCTTTTTGGTTAGTTTGTCTTCGGTACTATTTCCGTTATCTTTTATATTTGCACTTAACATTTTTATGCCAACTTAAGCACTTGTAGTGGTTTCTTTTTTGATCACAGAGAAATGATAATCGGGGTCTAAAAAGCTATTTAACATATCTTGAATTAACATTGCATCTTGGTTTTCGCCTAAAAGCACAAAACCTTCTGTAATTAATAGGTTTCTAAATCGTAATATTTCTTGTTTTTGTTTTACTTTTTCTGCTGCCGGGCGTAAAATTAATTGTGCCAAAATAACGCCATATAATGTAGTAATTAATGCAAATGCAAGTCCTTTGCCTAATTCAGAAGGATTACTTCCCATTTTATCTAACATAATAATTAATCCAATTACAGTTCCTAACATCCCAAAACTTGGGGCAAAACTTGCCATAGTACGTAAAATGTGAGATAATACCATGTTTCGTTCAAAAGATGTTTCCACAAAATTATTAAGCATCTTTCTTAATTCATCTCCTTTATAACCAGTAACTAATAATTCCCCACCATATTTTACAAATGGGTCCTCTATGTTAGATTTTTGTAAAGTTATTTCAAGTTCTATTATCCCTTTGGACTTTAAAACCCTTGCCATATTAATAATATTTTCTACCTCTTTATAAAGTGTAGTAGGATTAATATTTTGTGGAGTAAATATACCTCGCAATTCTTTTAATGCTTCTATAACATACCTACCTCTAAAAGATATCATAGTAGCTGCTAAAGTTCCACCAACAACCATTAGCAAGCTTGGTAAATTAAAAAACATTAAAAAATTATCTGTACTTGCATATATTGAAAAAAAGAATAATCCAAACCCTAAGATTAAACCAAGTAATGTTTCTATAGCTATATTTTTCATATATAATTTTTTTTATAATATTATATTATCGAATTAAAATATTTATTCTTTATTTTTATTTAAAAATCTTAAATAAAAAGTAGTTCCTTTGTTTACTTCTGTTTCAAATTTTATATCAATTTTATGTAATTCTGCTATATGTTTAACAATTTGTAAGCCTAATCCATTGCTTGGTTCGTTATTTGTACCTATTCTTTTAATCTTATACCCTAAGTCAAATAAATGGTCTGCTAAATCTTTTGGCATCCCAATACCATAATCTTTAATTATTACTTTTACAAAACCTTCCTCATCTAAGCTACTAGTAACTTCTATCATTCCATCTTTATTGCTAAATTTAACAGCATTTGTAAATAAATTTCTAAACAGAGATTTTAATAAAGTTTCATCTCCTATAACAAATAAGTTTTCTTGTATATCAAAGTTAAATAATATATTTTTGTCTTTAGCTGTGTTAAAACAGTATGAATAACTATCGTAGATAATTTCGCTTAAATTTGTTGAAACAAAATTATAATCTAAATCTTTTTTATTTAATTTATTTAAGCTTAGTAAATCATCAAATAATCTATTAATACTTTTTGCAGCATTTCTAATTTCTAGTAGCAATTCTATTTTTTCGTCATCATCTATCTCGTTATCTTCATTAAAAACTATATCAGAAAGTGCAATAATTGTATGCAAAGGATTTTTCAAATCATGTGTCATTATAGAAAATAGCTTATCTTTTTGTTCAATAGATTTTAATAAATCTTCATTTTGCTTTATAATTTTTTCTTGCAATTCTTTTTGTTCGGTAATATCTATTAAATAGTTTAAGGTTGCTGGTGCACCGTCCCAATCAATTTTAACACCACTAATATTTATCCATTTATATTTACCAGCTTTAGTTTTTATCTTAACTGTGTATTTATCTTGTAGTATTTCTCCACTAAGCTGCTTTTTATGCATCTTAAAGGTAAGCTCTTTAAATTCATCTTCAACAAAATCTAAAAAAGGAATTGCATAAAGTTCTTCTAATGGATAACCGCTTAATTTAACGGCTGCTTCATTTGCCATTTTTATATGGCCACTTTGCAAAATAAGAATAGTTTCTGGACTATTTTCAAATAAAGTTTTATACTTTTGATAAGTTAAGAATAATTCCTTTTCTATTCTATTTTTCTCTTCTAACAGTTGGCTTTCAGAGCTAATATATGAAACAAAATAAGGTTTATCATTAAATCTAAATACCTTTGTAAAACCAAAAAGATTTATTAAATTATTATTTTTGGTGCTAAAAATAAAATCAAAGTCAATAACCCCTTCGTTTAATAATTTTTCATATCTTTTTTGTCTTTCTTCATTATGTTTATAAATCCCAAGCTCAATAGAGGTTTTACCTAAAGCTTCTTCTTCAGTGTACCCAAAATATTCTGTAAATTTACTGTTTGCAAATAAAATTTTGCCAGTATCTCCAGCAGTTACAACAATACACTCTGGATTGTTATAAAAAGTATTTTTAAATAAAAAATTTTCTAAAAATATTTCCTCAATATTTTTATTATTAAAGTTTGAATTGTTATATGTTAAATTTTGGTCTCCCATACCTTTTTACCTTAAATAAATCATCTTTTTTGTTTCGTTAAATTTACCAGATTTAATAGAATAAAAATATACACCAGCATTTAAATTAAAATCTTCTGCATTAAAATGCAATATATAATTACCTGCTGCCACATTATTATTAACTAATTCTGCCACTTTTTGCCCCAAAATATTATAAACGGATAGATTAACAAAAGATTCTTCATTTACGGAATACTCTATAATAGTAGAGGGATTAAAAGGATTAGGGTAGTTTTGTTTAAGAGTAAAATTTAACGGTAAGTTATTGTTTATATTATTTTCTTTAATATCAGTAACAACTACATCTGGGGATAGTTTTCTATTAATCATAATCATGCAAGCATCTGCTATAACATATTTTCCCGGTTCTATTCCACTATTATCTATTTTTACAACTTTTTTATTCCCCTTAGTAAGATAATAACTTCCTAATTTATACCAACCTTTATTTTTAGAGTCTTTTTGATCTACAAAAACTTTCGATGAATCGTTTTGGTAATAAATTGTATAAGGAACATTAGTAGCATTAACGCTATTAGAAACAATATAAGTGTAAACGTCAAAATAAGCATCAAAAGGCACATTAAAAGAATACTCAACTGCGGCATAATTTGGGTCATTAGTGATTAATATATTTGGTTTAAAGCCAGGTATCCCAAAAACGGTCCAATTACCCGTTTTTACTACACTTGGGTCATCTTCGTTAACAATTTCTGCTTTTGGTCGCCAAATTTTGCCATCTCTAAAAGGTGGAATAGCTTTTTCTTTATAGTAAGTTGCTTTTAATGTGTCTCCTAACAAATTATTATTTAAGCGCAAAGCTTCGTAAAAAAAGAACGTTTCCCCTTTTACGTTTTTCTGCCTGTTGCTATTTAGTGAAGATAACATTAAAGATGGAGAAATAACATAAGAACCAGCTTTAGCTAAAATACCAGCAAAAAATATATCTCTTTTATTTTGTGGGATGTAACTTAGCGCAATGTTAAGTTCATTGTTGTAACTGCTTAAATCTTGCCTATAAAGTTGAGGTATAAAATTATCAATTATGCCATCTGTTACCCAAGTTTTAGTATCTTGCAAATAATTTTGATAACCCCAAGGATAAACTGAAGGACCCGATGAAAAGATTAAATAGCTGCCGCGTAATTTAACGCTATCCCGCAAACTTTTATAATATGCATTAAGTTTATCTGCACGCCAACGCATCCAATTATTATCGGCGTAATTGCTTGGTGGGTTATTACCATTATTTTCAGATTTATAAAGATTTACCGTGTACTCTTCATAGCCACCTTCTACAGGCATGGCAGGCAATCTATCATCCCCTTGCACACCGTCTACATCGTAATTATCCACAACTTCTAAAACAAGCGAAGTAATAAACTTTTGTACACCGGGAACAATACCGCTCATCCAATCAAAACCATTTTTAACTACTAAATTACCACTACTGTTTTTTAATGCCCACTCCGGATATTTTGCCAAAATAAACCCACCATTTTGTGAGTATGATGGTGAAAAGCCAAATTCAAACCAAGGAATAACTTCTATTCCATTGCGGTGTGCTTCTATAACAAGCCTTTTTAGTGGATCTCTCCCAGCAACATTGGGCCAAATTGGCTTTCCAAATTCTGCTTCCATTATAGCACTTGGGTATATTGTATATCCTTTATTCCACACTACTGGAAATACAACATTTATTCCAATAGATTCCAAATAATCCATTGCTTCGGCAATTTTAGCATCGGTAAGTAAAACATCACTATCTACATTGGTAATCCAAACAGCTCGCATCTCGTTTAATGTTTGGCTAAATAGGGTAATATTTATAAAAAGAAATATTATTACAAACTTCTTCATTAATTCCTCTTAATCAAATTAGTGGGGAATATTACTTCATCAGTATAAATTTTATCCTTAAATATATTTGGATATTTTTTTATTCCTTCGTAAAAAAAGAAAACTTCTCCATTAATATTCCTTTTTCTATTTTCTTTAATCATATCTAATAAAAGTTGCTCGCTTGGGTAGTAGCTTCCAACTTTTAACAATATACCCGGATAAAACTTTTTCAATTCTTCTTTGGTTAACTGATCATTAACAATATCATTTAATACTTTAATATAAGCATCTAAATCTTGTCTATAAAGTTGAGGAATAACTAAATCTACATAACCATTTTTAACCCAACTTGGCCAATCTTGCAAATATTCCTCTTTAGACCAAGGATAAATGCTTGGTGCCATGCTAACAATTACATTTGGTTTAATATCCTTTACTGTTTTATAAATTTTTGCCATATATTCGTTTAATATTTCTGCGCGCCAATTAACCCAAGCAGAATCCCTAAAATTTTTAGGAGGTAAGTTACCATTATGTTCGCTTGCATATTTTTTAACTGTATAATCTTCATATCCCGCTTCTACTGGCATAGCAGGTAGCCTATCATCTCCCTGCACTCCATCTATATTGTAATTAGTAACAACTTCCTTAATTAAAGAAAGCATGAAATCTTGAACTTCTGGGTCAAAACCATTTAACCAATCAAATCCGTTTTTAGTTACTAACTTACCTTCGTTATTTTTACTTGCCCAATTTGGCTTTGCCTTTACTATTTTTCCACCATCTAATTTATATGAAGACGAAAAACCAAACTCGAACCATGCAATAACTTTTATATTTTCTTTGTGTGCTTCTTCAATAAGCTCTTTTAATGGGTCACGACCAATAAAAGCAGAATCAATTTCTTGACCAATCAATTCTTTCATTGTTTTACTTGGATATAAAGTAATTCCTTTATTATAAGTAACTACACATATTAGGTTAAATCCTTGCTCTTTACAAACTTTTACTGTTTTTTTAATATTATCTAAAGAATATAACGCATCACTATCTACATTAGTAAGCCAAACACCGCGTACTGCTTCTTTTTTTTCCGATTGTGCAGAACAACTAAGAAAAAGTATCAAAAGCATAATAAAAACAAAACGTAGGTTCATCTTTTCTCCTAAATTCTAAAAATAATATAATTTATAAGTTACTAAATAGCAAAAAAGTCACTGAAAAATAGTGACTTTTTTTTAAAAAAATTTGTTAAAAAATAGATTAGAATTGATATTTAACACCAAATTTAAAGTTTAACATCTGAAATCCTGCTGCATTTTCCATATCTAATGCTAATGCTTGCCACAATTCACCTAAAATAACTTTATAATCTGCGCCAGCATAAGCAGAAAAACCATCTGTAAAATTATAATCTAAGTTAACACCTAAGTTAAAACCACCACTCCAATCAGATTGCGAAACAGATGGAACGTCTAAAACTTTATTATAACTACCTGTAGCACCTGTTGTATCCCGTAAAAAAGTTTTATTAGTTTGGTCAAAATATAAAGTATACTTTTCCCTTGGGCTATACCATCTATAAATACCAAAGCCAAATGTTAAATTTGCATTTAAGTTACCAATACTTAATGCTTTATAAGTGGCATTGGCAGATGCTCCAACAATTTCTAAACTCATATTTAAATCACTTAAAGATACATTAAAACTTTCTGTGCCAGAGCCAACAGCAACTTTTAGAATAGTCTTCATTTTATCTTTATTAAGTTTATCAAATTTAAAATACTCCAGTTTACCAGTCCATGCCCAGCTTTTGGATACCTCTTTGCCAAAGTTTACAGCAAAACCAAAAGTAGACGTGTACCTTTCTCCCAATGTACCAATTGGTTTATACATGTTACCTTCTATAGAAGAAACAAAATTTAGTTTTTGCGAGTAAATAAATCCTGTTGTTAGTACAAATATTAAAATAATTAGCTTTTTCATATATAATTTAGTATAATATTGTTAGACCTAAGTTTGTGTTTACTGTATTTTTAAATGGCATAATATTAAAAGCATACGAATATTTGGATTTAAAAGCATTTGCAAATTTAACCGAGCCAAAAAGCCAAAATCCTTCTAAAATTTCGTAATTTAAATCTACACCTGCGCTATAAAAAAATGTATTACCATTTTTTTCAGGCGCAATGTTTCTAAATTCATATTGGAATGTATAATCTAAAGTAGAAAAATATTTAGACCATGTTTCATCAATAAATAATCTTCTTGTATAAAAATAAATACCAAAACCTAAATTTGGTTTGATATGAAATTTTTCAACCGGAACGTAGTCGTAAACTGCTGAAACACCAATATTTAGCAAATCTGCCTTTTGTACGGGACTATTAAAATTTTTATAAGCAGCATCAGTAAGCGTTTGCCTTACAAAATCGTTATAACGTGTCCAAAATTCCCATTGCCAGTTAGCTAAAGCATTATCTTCGTTAATGTTATATAATGTATAACCACCAAATAAATTTAAACTAATTTGTCTATAAATAGGGAAAGCAATTTTTACATTTGCCCCAACTCCATCTATTTTAGTAATTGTGCTAAGTTTTTTACCCGGTTTACTATACTCTGCCGATATATCTACCGAACGAACTACTTGAGCAGAAAGTATGGAATAAGCAAATAACAGAGATATAAAAATTAATCTTTTCATTTTACCCCCATCATAACAGTAAACCTAAGCACATTACCTAATCTACCATAGTCAGAATAAGCAAAATCTACTAAAATTGGATTAGCTGAATCTAAAAAGCCATTTACCTTTAAGCCAACACCAACGCTAAATGTTTCTTCATCGTAAAAGAATTTATACCCACCGCGCAAGTCAATCATATTTTTATAAGATATTTCTGTACCAACATTAAGTCTTTCGTTTCCGTCATTTGGATGTATCATTTCTGTTGCTAATGTTAGTCTGTAATCTTGGTCAAATCCACCTAATAGCTCTGCTGCCATGCCTAACCTTAGCATTGCAGGCATTTTAAATTTATCGTTAATAAACTTTGCATCTACACCAAAATTAGATATTGTTGCAGCAATGCGCAGGCTTTTTAAACCTGTATAATATTGTATACCACCATCAAATAAATAATTACTTGCTGTATAAATATCTATTTTTTCCCTTACATATTTACCTGTTACACCAAAGGAAAATTTATCGGTTAATTGTTTTGAGTAACTAACTCCTAATGCTATACTATTAGCTTCAAAATTTCCTAAAACTTCATATAATCTTTGACCAGCAATTTTTTTTGTTCTTGGCATCTTACCATAATCTAACATTATAGCGCCTATACCAAAAACACCAAAATCTGTATTTATACTGTAGCTAGTAACATAGTGTTTAATATCTGCCAAGTAATTGCCATAAGAAATAGAAAAAGAATGCGTGCTAGAACCAAAACCTAAACAAGCGGGATTAATAAATTGCCCCGATGCTTCCATATCTGTAAGTGCTATCGAGCTTTCCCCCATTCCTGCTGAACGCGAGGTGACGGGCAGCTCTAAAAATACAAATCCTGCTGTTGCATTCTTCTTAAATTCCTGCCCCATTAGAACAGTACTAAACATTAAAATTAGTATTAATATTTTTTTATTCATCTTCATAAAAAGTTTATTTACATTTTAGTTATAATTTATCTTACAATAGCAAATTTACCTACTTTAGTACCAACTGGGCTATCTACATGAAATAAATAAATTCCACTTTCCACAAATTGCCCAAAATCTGTTACTTGGTCCCAAGACGCTATAGCACCCTGTCCTTCTTCTACTTTTATAGTTTTTACCAAGTCCCCTCGCAATGTATAAATTCTTATTGTACAAGGATTAGGAATATTAACAAACTGTATTTTATCCCCTTCACCGGGTAAGCTGTAACCTTCTCCAATTACATAAGGGTTAGGTACAACCAAAACATTATTTACATTATTAACAGGGCTTAAGGTAGCAGTAAATGGCGTAACCATCCTATTAGCAAAAATTGATGATTCTAATGGTGGCACCTTTACGCTCTTAGTTTCTGGAAATACTCTAGCTGGGTTAATATTCCAAAATGGTTTCCCTGTATCGCTTACGGTTAATGCATAGTAATAACCAGCGCCCACTGTTACCGCACTATCTACATAAACATATTTACCTGTAGCAGAATTAAAAAAGTTTACATCGCCTTTTCTAATTTTAGCTATAAGCTCCCAAGGACCAATTGGTAAATAGTTAGACTTATATAAGTTATAAAATTCTAAATCATAAGTCCCATCATCAGGGTCAGGCATGCTTTCGGTTTCGTTTCCCCAAGTAATAACATTTGCCACAACTTGCTTTTCGCGGTAATAATCAACCGCAAATTCTGGTGCAACCGGTGGATCTGGATGGTTAAAATTATCATCAAAAGTTGTTTTAGATTTAACGGCAGTTGCATCAAAAATAGTGTATCCTGCGGAAATATTAGCAATATTATTTTGTAGTGCAAATTTATAATCGGCACCATCAACCATTTCGCTATAAACAATAACAATAGAATCACCGGGGACAATGTTCCAATCACCGAATGACATTAAAGACCACATACGGCTACGGCGCATAAATGTTTGGTCGCTAGGACTATTAACAAAGTTGTTTGCTAAAGAAACATTTTCTAATACACTATATCTTGCTTCCGCTGTACCTTTACCTGTCATCGGACCAGATAAATCTTGTAAATTATCCCCAGCAGACCAGCCATAACCTTTAACAAAAGATGCCTGATTACTATTATTAGGCGAGCTGTAAAGTAATCTAAAACCAACAAAACCGGGTGCAAGCCACTCACCTGTTGGCTTTCCGTTTATTATTTGACCTTGTGTTGCAGACCAACCATATTCACCATCATTTGCTGGCGTATCTAAAAAATCGCCCGCACGTCCCCATATCATCTTTTTAGATGGGTCATAAAAAAACCACGTATTGCGTGCACCCGCACTATAAGTGGGGAATAATACCGACCACGAACGGGAATTTGCATGCATTCCATAATTTAACATAGCAATAAAATTAAATAGTGTATCCACTACTTTGCGGTTTGGATAATTTGCTTTAATTTCATTACTAATATTTTTAAACACATATTTATGTATTATGTAATTTTCTTCTCTTTTGCTCCCATTCCATTGATGGGATGTTCTTGTAACACGCAACGGTAATTGTCTTTCTAAATCATATTGGCTTTGATATTGTGGATTATATTCCCAAACGGTTTCTATTATTTCATCTCCACCATTTTTAATCTTGGTCATTCCATGGTTTATAATCTTTTTATGCTTTTTAACAATATACTTGGATGAAACTTCTACACCAATAGAGCCAGCATAAATCGACCAATCTTCTACTGCAAGCACACTATCAGCAGATTTTTTACAGCCAATCCAAAAACCACCAGCCACTAAGTAAGATGGTGCACCTCCTAAGTCTTCTTTAACTAAGCTTGGGTCAAAGCCTGGCCAATCTAAACCAATTCCTAAGCGACGCCAATTGTTATATGTGCTCGGTCCAACTTTTCCTAAATAAACGCTTTGCCATAGCTGCCCACGATTAAATACTAATAATGGCGATTCTATATCTTGCTGACTGAATATTTTTACACTAATAATTAAATAAATTACTAAAGTTAATTTTATAAACAATTTTGCTTTCATAAACTTTAATTATCCAAATTGTTATCAAAAACCAAGTCCAACAGTAAATATAAACTGTGTTGGTGTATTTTTATATGTTCTAAATGGGTAAAGTAAATAACTACGTTTAGTAGGGTTATCCACTGGGTTATCCATTGTTACACCATACTCTACCCAAGCAATTTTATCTTGTTGGTCAGATTGGCTATCCATTGGTGTTAACCACTTATTATTAAATAAATTCATTACCCTTAAGCCAATTATTAATTTAACGCCGGAAAAATAGATATCTTTATTAAAATTAAAATCAAAATTAGATTCTAATGGATATCTTCTATTATAACTAATATCTTTCAAATCAAAATCTGTTACGTATGTAAATGGTAAACCACTTTGAACAGTGTAAGAAAGACCAAAAACTGAATTTTCAAAAGGTTTAAACCCAAAAATTTCAATACCTTCACCAGATTTAAGTGAGTATTGTAATAATCCTCTAAAGCTATGAGTTCTATCGTATGGTGATAAAAACTCGCCCGTAGTGCTACGCAATGCATAGTTGCGGGAGTTATCTGGATACAACACCGCATAGCCATATCGCCCTTCGGTAGTTTGAGATAAGTTATAACTTAATCTATAAGACCAATTCCCAATACTAACTTTTTCAAACGTTGCTTCAATTCCTATTGTAGAACCAAATCTATTATTTTCAAAAGATTGATATAAATACAAAGGTTCGTTATTATTATTAAATGCAGAAAAATATCGTAAATCACCCGTTAAAGCTGCAACATCTTGTATACCTATTTGGGATACTCTATCATTATAATAAATAGCAATATCAATACGATGGTTTTCATCTATAACTTGTTGAATACCAAACTCGTAATTAATTGTCTTTTTAGGTTCAAGGTCTGGGTTACCAAGTGCACTCCAACCGCGGTAAGTTTTAGTTGTAAGTGCTTGAGTAAAAATTGGCATAGAAGCAAAATGCCCGTACTGAATTCTAAAAGCTGTGTTTTCTCCAATTGGGAAAGATACACCAACGCGCGGTAAAACTACATATTGCGTTTTAGATGGTATAGTTCTCGGGTCTCCATATACGCCTGGTCTTTCTGTACCTGGGTAAAATGGATTAAATCTATCATATGGTTTATTAGATTGAAAGTTATAAGCTTCAAATCTTACACCCAAGTTTGCAACCATCCCTTCATATTCCATTTTATCTTGAATATAAAAAGCATAATTATATGGATAAGCCTTATAATACTCTGCTACGCCATAATGGGCAACATAACTATTAGTTCTAAAACTATAAGCTACACCATTATTAAAAATATCCCAATAATAAAATCTAAATCCAGCTTTTAATAAATTTGTCTTTAAAATTTGGTTTGTGTAATCAATTGTAATGCTGTAGTTTTCTGCTCTATAATCTTGGTAAAAATTAGTGCTCGCAGCATCAAGTCTTAAAAAGTAATCATGATCCCACCAAATACCACTTTTTAATATAGTACCGCGTGGGTCTGCAAGGCTGTCTAATCTATCTACAGAACTATTAAAGCCCGGGATGTAAATATAAGGCAATTGATAAACTTCATTTTGATGAGCTATATTAGTTTCAAAAAACGAGTTTGTGTTAATTGTATAAACCCAATTTAAACTTTGTGCTACAGTCTGTTCAGTTCTAATTGGGTCTTGATAAACTGCATACTTAGATGATTCTGATGTATTAGATAAACCACTCCACCTAATATCAGATGAACCGCTAAATAAACCACCTTTATATTTTTGGAAACTACCCATAAATCTAAATTTATGTTCTGGAACAGGTTTATAAGTTAAATTTAAGATATAATTCTGGTAAATTTGGTCTTTTTCACTGGTAGGTAAACGAGTTGGATTTTTTCTATACTCACCAGAAAAATAAAATTTTAATAACTCTGGATTTGTACCTAACGGTCCACCAAAGCCAACCATATAACGTGTATAAATATGATTTCTATAATCGTAAACGCCTAAAGGGTTATCTTCGCTTGGTGTATGATTTTTAAGCCAAACACCATATGCCCATGCAATTTCATCTTTAGCTCTTTGGCTATCTGCAGCAGTTGCGTTATTTTGAACATATAGCCTATTGTAAAGATAAGGGCTTATATCTTTTATAACATTTTTTTGATTTGCATACCAATTATTTATATCACCCCATTTTTTCCATTCAAAATTATCAGTAGAATAAACATATTTGCCATAATGGTATAAGCCAGCAGGACGGTATTCCATCCTTGCTTCCCCTTTTATTTTGCTATCCCCTTCTTTTAATACAACTTTAACAACACCCGCTTGAGCATTTCCATACTCTGCAGAAAAACCACCACTTATAAGCTGAATTTGTTGAACACCTAATGGGTTAACATCATATTTCCAACTATTATTAGCTTTATCTGCTCCACCATAACCTGGTATACTTGTATTTGTAGTTTGTTGGTCTACTCCATTAATTTGGAATTTAACTTCGTAAGTACCACTACCGCGGACAGTGTAATCTCCCTTTTCATTTTTTTGAAACGAAGCGGTTAAATCTAATGCACCACGCAAGCCTTCTATTGGGGCGCTTTTTAGCTGTATATCATCTATTGTGGTTGCGCTGCTTGTTTGGTCTTTAACAATTTTTGGCTTTTCTGCAACAATAACCACTTGTTCCATTTGCACAGATTCATCTTTAAGCTTAAAATTTAGCTCAGTTGTTCGGTCTATAAACACCTGTACATCACTATAAACCAACTTGCCATAACCTACCATACTTGCAGCAACAGAGTAATTACCCGGTAATACGTTTAATATTACGTATTTACCATCTGCATCTGTTGTAGAGCCTATTGTTGTACCTACAATATATACGTTTACTCCTACCAGTGGCTCTTTGGTATTAAAATCTGTAACTACTCCGCTTATTTTTCCTCTTTGCCCATATGTAACCTGTGTAATTAAAATTAATAAGGTTAACAAACAAAGATAAAAATATCTTTTTTGAATTATTTTTGTAAGCATATTATTAAATTGTATATTTTTTTCGATAAGCAATTATTATTTATTTTACTTTATAATTTAGTTTTATATTTAATTTTATACAAGTAATAAATAAAAAAATTTTAATATTTAATTGATTTTATTTTACTAAAATCATTTTTTTAGTATCAGTAAAGCTATTACAACTAATTTTATAAAAATAAACACCGCTACTTAAATTATTTGCATAAAAAATTCTCTCATAATATCCATTATTTAAATATTCATCAATAATAGTTGCAACTTCTTTTCCTAAAATATCGTATACTTTTAGCGTAACGTTACCGCTATTAGGTAAATAAAAGCTAATTATTGTGGTTGGATTAAAAGGATTTGGGTAATTTTGATTTAATACAATACTTTTTGGATTTAGCGAATTTTCTTCTACATCACTTAAGCCCATATATTTACGCATTAAAATTGCCATTTTTTCAATAGTAACTACTTCTGTAGATTGTCCTACAACAGGATCTGCTTTAATTTTATTTACAACTTGAAGTAATCGAGGAATAGATATATCGCTATTACCTGGGTCGGTTCTGTTTGCAAAATCATCTTGTCTTAAACGTTGGTATCCCGCTAATAAAAATGCCGGCTTGTTTTGCGTTTTTAACTTATTAATAATTCTATTTGCCATATTATCCAAATTACTAGCATCTCCATAAAAACTACCATCACCCGTGTGGCTAAACATTAAAGCATTATATCTAATTGTTGGCACTTGGGAATTTAATTGTGGGTCAAAAAGCATTGTTAAAGTTGTGTTTATAGCATTTTGAAAGTTTGCAAGCCTTAAAAAGTTAAAACTATTACTAATTGTTTTACCTCTATAAACCATAGTACCACTACCAGCATAATGTTTATAAGCATAAATTTCTTTCATATTAAACTTTTGCATTAAAGCTCTGGTTTTGCTAATTGCATCGGGTAAAACTTCATCGCCCCACAAATCTGGATAAACATAACCAAGTGGAGACGTAACACTAATAAAACCATCGTTAGGCGTAGCAGTATCAAAATAATAAGACGCAATAAATGGGCATAAATCGAACAAATGTAAATTCCAACCCCAATTTACAGGCACAGACCCGCGTGCACTAGAAAGCCAAGCGCCAGATTGCAAACCAATAACCCAATTCCCTGCATCCCCTTCTGTACCAATAAAAGTAATGTATCTTTTATTTGGATCTAAATTTATAGTATCTGGGTTAACCATAGCAGCAGGTTTATATTCCCTTTCTGCTACAGGAAAAGAAGAATGCCAAGATAAGTTACCTAAAAGCGTTTCGTGAAATGCAGAGCCAAAAAAAGCGAACCATTGGTTCATCGGTTCCGGGTGTATCCAACCATAAATATTAAAAATTTTGCCATTATTTTTTTGCTTTAAGTAATTTAATGTGTTTTCTAAAACATCGGCGCGAGCTGTGGGCATACTGTTTAAATCTAAATCATCAGTCCCTGCTAAGTTAACTTGAAACATTCTGTATTTAATTGCAAAATCTGTAATTTCTCTTATGTAAAATTTTTCTGGGTTACACCTTGGTAATAAATATTGTATGCCCCAATTTAAAATTGTTAAATATTTATTTTCTTCAGATAGTGCCGCATTATTCCAAGCATGCGATGTTAATTCTAATTTACCCGGTACTTTTACAGGTTCGTCACCATCAAAATAATCTACCAATAAAACAGAATCTGCAATATTAAGATTATACGCTATAGCTTGAGAAGTTGTTACGGGTAATCTATCTGTTAAGCCACCAATAAGTGCGGCATATTCACCTTGCCACATAAAAGATTGTCCCGTAAAATTACCAAAAATTCTGTTTGGTGCGTATGTTATACCCCCGTTTATTAAATATCTAAATCTATTTATTAGTGCTGCAACTGTTCTAATAGTATCAAATCTAACATTCCCTTTTTGAATGTATATTTGAGACCATTTTTCATCTGTTTGTGTATAGCTCCAAGTTTCGTACATATTATACATAAAAACACGAGCACTATCTCTATTAGCTATACCAATTAATGCCATTGCCGTTAATTTTTCTTGAGATGAAAGCCCACTACCAACAAATAGCACCGCCTTATACTGCTGAGAAAAAATACACGAGTATCCTAATATAATCATAACTAATATCTTTTTCATAAAATCTCCTTATTTTCCAGAATTAAAAATAACTAATTTTTCCCAATCAATTTGCCCATTAGAACAAAATTCACTTAAAAACTCTTTAACAAACTTATTTAACAAGATATCATAAGATTGTTTAAATTTTTCGTTTTGCTTAAATGCATTAGTTCCTAAAGGTTCAATAATATCTATATATAAATTTTCTTCGCCAGAAATAAAGTGCCAAAAATTTTTACCACAATATTTATAATAATTACCTAATTTATAAGAACTTTCATCCACACCATAGCAACATCCATTTACTGCTATTATTTCCAATTTACTATTGCTTGTTAATAAAGTTTTTCTTGCCCTATCAAAATCAGAAATCATTTTTTTAATTTGGCTACTATTACCCCATTTAGGACCAGATTTAATACTAACAATATACTTTTTTTGTTCATTTTCAAATTCTAAATCAATTCCTGTAATACCCGATTTGCGACCATTATAAACTTTTTGATTAATAAAAATAGCTAATCCTTCTAGCCAACTACCAAACAATGTTTCTTCTTGCGAGGATAAGAAAGAATCTAATATATTTTTAACAAAATCATTAGCATTTTCAATATTTTTGGCTTTAAACAAATAAGGATTTTTTCTTTTTAAGATTTTGGTCAACTTTAAATTGTTTAATCTATTTAATCTGTTATCATGAAAAGTTTGTATATTCTTTTCTACATATTCAATCACATCTTCTAAGTTCAATTTCCCCATCAATATCCTCGTAATCAAAATTTATTTTCTGCTCAGATTCCTTTAATACAAAATAATTCTTAACCATATCATAATATTCGGGTAAAATATCAATACCAAAAGCAACTCTATTCAAATTAGAAGCAGCAATTAAAGTGGTTCCACTCCCCATAAATGGGTCTAAAACCACATCATTTTCTTTAGTAAATAGTTTAATAAACCACTCTGGTAAAGCGATTGGAAATGCTGCGCTATGATTTTTGTTATTACATTCTGTTGCCATATGTAAAACATTTGTAGGATAAACATAATCCCGTTTCATCCAATTAGAAATATTTTTACCAAAGCCACTTCCGCTTTTAGAAATATCTCTTATTTTATCAACTTCGCTTAAATTTTTTAGCCTTTGTTTAGCCCAATCACCAACTGGCACCATAACACTTTCTTGATACATGTTAAAGTTTTTGCTTTTATTAAATTGAAGTAGTCTTTCCCATGCATCTCTAAATCTGTTGGGCCATTTGCCAGGATAGCTATTTTTCTTATGCCAAATAAACTCCTCTGTCCATAACCAACCTTGTTTACGTAATGCTAAAATTAATTCTATTACATAAGTATGACGTTCGCCATTTTCAGCTTTTTCTTTAATATTTAATATAAATGTACCTGAAGGCTTTAATACTCTTAATAACTGCTCGCTTATTGGCAAAAACCATTCTACATATTTATCTGGTGAAATACCTCCATAAGTGTTTTTGCGTCTATCTGCATATGGTGGAGAAGTTACTATCAAATCTACATAATTATCAGGATATTTTTTTAATACTTCTTTTGCGTCACCTAATTCTATTATTAATCTATTATTCATTTTCTAATTATATAAATTTTATTAAACAAAAATAAACTTAATTAATAGCTATAGCAAGTTAAATAAGTGGTTAATCAAAAAACTATATTGTTATATTTTTCTTGTATCTGTTTAATTTTATTAGTAACAGTTTGAATAAAAGCTTTATGCTTTTCTGATTGTGGGTTGCGTGGTTTATGGCTTAATGCATTAACAATATATTCTATTTCTTTATTTAATTGTTTTGTTTCATCATCAAAAAAAGCATTTGCAAATTTATCCCAAATATACTCTATTGCAAGCTCGTTAGGGTGAATTAAATCCCGCTTGTAAAATCTATAATCTCGTAAGTCATCGTTAACAATTTCGTACGATGGGAAATAATAAATATTATTACCAAGGTTGTTATTAATAGCAACAAACAACTTGGCTTTGCTTAAATTGTTATCAATTGCACCATTTTTTATATGCCTAACAGGAGAAACCGTAAAGATAATTTTTATATTAGGGTTAAAGCTTTTTAATAGCTCAATTGTCTTTTTAATGTAATTATCAATTTCTTCTACCGAAAGCATAAATTTATTAAATTTATTACTTGCAATTTTATGACAGTTAGAAACAATACTCATCGTCTCTTTATATTGATAAACTATAGACGTTCCATATGTAATAATTGCTAAATCTAATGTTGGCAATAATTTATTAATATATTCATTTGTTTTGTTAATATTATCTAACACAACATCTAAACTATTATTAGAAAAACTGCTATGATGATAAAAGCTGTGGTATTCGTCTTGGTCAAAAATTAAATCGCTTTCTGTAAATTTTTTATTTTGGGCAGCTAAATTTAATGTATTAAAAATACTAGCGGGATTATAAAGAACACCAAAAGGATTAGTAGTAACATTAAATTTATATTTTTGTAAATATTCCCCAATATTATCAGAAAAGCACGAGCCAATTAATAAAACAGCCGTTTTGTGATTAATATAAAAATCATACTTTGGGATATCAATCTCTGTTCTAAAACTAAACAAAAAAAACCTCTTATAATAAATTTAACCTTTAATAACACCTAATGGTTTAACTTTTGCAACTTTAATAATAATACCACTATTGTGCATAATATCTACAACGTTTTGCACATTTTTATAAGCATCAGAAATTTCTTCTGCAACAGTTTTTTTATTATCTGCAGCAACAACAATCCCCTTCTTTTTCAAATTTCCAATTAAGTCTTCCTTTCCAAATGCTTTAAGCGCTTTATTTCTGCTAAGCACCCTACCCGCTCCGTGGCAGCTACTACCAAAAGTACTTTCTTGTGCCTTAGTAGTACCACAAGCAATAAAAGAATAACGCCCCATATCACCGGGTATAAGCACCGGTTGACCAACATTTTTATATTTTGTTGGCACTTTTTCGTTATTTGGTCCAAACGCTCTTGTAGCACCTTTTCTATGAACACATAACTTTTTATTTACACCATTAATTTTATAAGTTTCTATTTTTGCAATATTGTGGGATAAATCGTAAAGTAAATTAAAATCTAAGTCTTTATCTGAAATATTAAAAACTTGCTTAAAACAATTTTTTACTAAGGACATAATTATCTGTCTATTATTCCATGCAAAATTAGCTGCACAATTCATGGCATTAATATAATCCTCACCTTCTGTAGATTTAACCGGCATGCAAGCAAGTTGTTTATCAGGTAAATTAAAAGATTCAAAAGTTTTAGATTTAACAAATCGCATCAAGTATTCATCACAAATTTGATAACCTAATCCTCTAGAACCAGTATGAATTAAAATTACAATTTGCTTTTTTCTTAAGCCAAAAATTTTTGCAATCTCATCGTTAAAAACTTCATCAACGTAATCAACTTCTATAAAATGATTACCACTACCTAAAGTGCCCGCTTGGTCTAATCCGCGCTCAATAGCTTTATTACTTATAAAAGATGAATCTACATTATTAATGCAGCCGTTCTCTTCTGTATATTCTAAATCTTGTGCAGTGCCAAATCCATGCTCAACAGCCCATTTAGCACCTTTGTTTAACAGTTCCCGCAATTCGTTTGGTTTTAATATTTTTATTGCCCCAGAAGCACCAACACCTGTTGGTATAGTTTTAAATAATTCAGCAATTAATTTATCCATCTTTTTATAAACGTCATCTTTGCTTAACGCAGTTGTGGCTAACCTAACACCACAATTAATATCATAACCAACACCACCGGGAGAAATAACGCCACCATTTTCTATATCTGTTGCTGCCACACCACCTATAGGAAAACCATATCCCCAATGTATATCTGGCATAGCTAAACTATAATTAACTATACCCGGTAACGATGCCACATTTATTACTTGCTTTAAAGCTTCATCTTTGCCAATAACGTCAAGCATGCTTAAATCTGCATATACCCTACCTGGTACGTTCATTTTTCCACTTACCGGTATTTCCCATAAATAATCAGTTACTTTTTCTATTTCTATACCATTTATTTTCATGCTCAAATATCCAAAAGTATTTTTACTTTATAAATATTTTCTTGTTTTTCTATGTTTAAATCGTGCAAAGTAAATGCTTTAATCTCTTCTTTAATTTTTGTTTTTGTTAGTCTAATATCTAAATATTCACAATTAGAAACAAGATTATAATTATTATCTAAAGTACTAATTGTAATTACTGGCTTTATTAACAATAATTTTTTAACAGTTAAATAATAATTTATCTCCTTTAAGTACTCCAACAATAAATATTCTAAACTTGTTTCCTGCATATTTATAAATAAATTTCCATTAGATTGATTTTTAAATTTAACGCAAGTAAAACTAATAAAAGCTAAGTGCGCATTGTAAAATAGCTCGTTATAATTTTTACCAATAATTTCAAACCTAACATCAGCAGTATGATCTAGTATTCTAAATCCTTTATTCATTTTTGTTTTTAGTGTTTTATCTACCTTCATCTAAATTAATATTAAACTGGCTATCCTTTTCAGAATAAAAATCTACCACATATTTAACTAAAGCTTTTACTGCATCTAACGCACTATTTTCTTTACTGTTTTTTAGTTCAAAATATAATCTTTCTGCATTAAGCATAAAAATTTCTATTTTAGATTGAATAATAGGAGGGAATAAATTACCATCTGTTTCTATAGATAAAAACGGTAGATAATCTAAATTAGTATTTAAGTAGTCAAAACGTTTTTCGCTTAAAAGCTTACCATTATAATTCATTTCAACATTTAGTATGCTTTCTGCTATTCGAGAAGGCATGCAACCAAAAGGACCTAATGCAATAACACCACAAGCGTGATTTATTATTTCCTTAAATGCTGTTCCAATAGTTAAAATAGCTTCACCTTCTAATTCTTTGTTAACAAATGAAGAAGCAAAATTTAAAATTTTTTCAATTTCCACGGGTTCATATTCTACAAAATCACTTTTAGCTAAAATTGACTTTATCTTTTTTTCATGTCGCTTTTGCTCAAAAGATTTAATTTTATCTGTTAATAAATCTGCAAAAGAATGTTTTTTATTTTTAATGCTGGCTAAATAATCAGAATAATAAACATACTCGCTAATAGGGGCAACGGTAACTACAAAATCATTTTCTATTAATTTATCTAACAAATTCATTCTGCTAAATTCATCATGTCTAACAAATATTTCCCCAATTAAAGATACCTTTTTAGCATGTTTAATTGAGTAACGTTTTTCTATATTAGCTAAAGTTATTGCAGTTTTTTCTAATTGTTTATAAACACTACTTAATGATTTTTTTGAAATAGTAAATAAAATTTTATCATACTCTTTATTAAAAATAGCTAAAGCATTTTCTTTATCATAAGCAAGTACTTTAATAGCATTTTCTATATTTTTCATCACATCTGCAATAACAAATGCTACCCAACCGCGCAAAAAGAAATCGCTACCAAAACCTTTATATCCATCTTCATCACTAAGTGTAAATAACCCTATATTTGGGATGTTATTTTTAGCGAATAAATTTTCTAAAAAAACGGAGTATTGACCAAAGCGGCAAGGTCCGTTACCGGCTGCCATAAAGTAAAAAGTAATTTCGTTTTTGTCTTTTCTATTATAGCAATAGTCTAAAATAGAACCCGCACACAACTGAAGTGGTAAACACTCCTTGCACAGTGAGTTACCTCGTCCTAATTTTAAAGTATCTTGGGTATAAATTGGTAAAAGCTTGCTATTAATACCAAAATAAGTAAAATTAGCTTGCATTGCTTTACTACTATGTACCCCCATAGAAGGTAAAACTATTGTAACATTATCATCTTGTAATAAATAAGTTTTATTGTTTATTTCATCAAAAATTTTACCATCTTTATTAATTTTTAATGGTTTATAAGTTAAATCTGTTTTTATTTGTTCAGCTTCATTTAATTGCTTATATCTTTTAAAAATATCCAAAGCTGCTTCAATTCTTGTATTAATTCCCGCATCTGCCGTGTGGCTATCAAGCTCTAAAGTTAAAGATGGTTTATCCCCCATTATTTGCCTAAAATAACCTAAAATAAACGAATCTGGTCCGCAGCTAAAATTTGTTATGTAAACTGGAAATAATTGTTTGTGCTTTTTAATAAATTTTGCAGCTTTTATAATTAACGAGCCCTGCCCCCAATACATATGATTATTATTTTCTTCATCCTCAATATCTAAAAAATCTAATGGAATAACGCTAAACCCTTTTGAGGATATTTTTTTAGGAATACCCATGTTGGCTTCATCGGCAAAAGAGTTATAAGCTCGTCCTAAAATTACAATACCAATTTTATCTTTGTCTAATTCTATTTCCCTTAAAAATTGTTTACCATATACTTTAAACTCATTAAATATATTATTTTGAATTTCTTCAGCTTTTTGCAAAGCATCTTTTGCTTTATCCAAACTTACACCTAAGTCTAAAGCTAATTTTAGTAAACCACTTGCTTTATCATAAAGATTATTAAAATTTATTATAGGATTAAGCACCTTAAAGTTTTTTAATTCATCTTTAAAAGCAGTCTTTAAAAAATAACTTTCCGCTTGCAATATAACACATGCTTTTTGTTCAATATCATCACTTTCTCTTTTTATAAAACTTTTAATGTGAGGAATAAAAATATAATCCACATTTTTTTTAACTAAACTTTGCAAAATATTATGGGAAATTTCTGCTGGGTAGCAAAAAGCAGCGTTAAGTTTTTCAGAGCCCTCCTTATCTATATTACTTTCTAAAACAACATTAAAACCTAAATTAATAAAAAAATTATAAAATAACGGAAAGTAAGTATTAGTTAATAAAGATTTTAAAATACCAATTGTCTTTTGATTATTATTAAATTTGTTATCATTATACTTGCCAAATATTAATTGTTGCCTAATTTTAACGTAATCTGTTGCAGGCTTTAAGCTTTTTTGCTTATTGCTTTGGTATAAACTACAAGCACCCCCAAAAGGATAATTTTTGTTATTTATTTTAAATAGTGTTATCTCACATTTTCTATCGCACTTTTCTACTCCGCCAGGGCAGATAAAAGATTTTTGATAGTCAATTTTAGTATTAATTAAAATATCCAAATCGAATAGCTTTTTAGGAATAATTCCCGCGATAATTCTGTTTTTTGTTTCTAAAGCAACACCAAAAGCACCCATTAAACCGGGCTCTGGCGGAACAATTATTTTTTTACCTGTTAAAGCAGCCATGGCAATAGGCACAGCTTTATTATAACAAACCCCACCTTGCATAAAAATCTTTTTGCCAATAGGTCTATTCCCTTTAACACGATTAATATAATTTTGGCAAATAGAATACACCAACCCGGCTAAAATATCATCTGTATTTAGCCCATCATTCAGTGCATTTTTAATATCGCTACTAATAAAAGCAGAACATTGATCGTTAAAATTAGGCGGATTAAGCGCATTAAAAGCTCGCTCTGCAATATCTGTATATTTTACCTTTAATGTTTCTTCTGCTGCTTCCTCTAAAAAAGAACCTGTACCAGCGGAACAAGCCTCGTTCATTGCATAGTCCGATGCAGTCCCGCCTGTTAAATGCGTATATTTTGCATCTTGTCCACCAATTTCAAAAATGGTATCTACGCTTTTATCATAAAATGCCGCAGCAGTTGCATGTGCTATAATTTCATTTATAATAGAATTACTTTCCGCATGTAAACCCGCAATCTCTCTTCCACTTCCGGTTACTCCTAAACCTACTATATTAATATTACAATTTATATCTTCTTTTAACTTTTTATAACAATTTATAGAAGCTTCAATAGGATTGCCATTTGTTCTTAAATATACTTTGGAAATTATCGCATTATCTTTATTTTTAATTACTACTGCCTTAGTTGTTGTAGAGCCTACATCTAAACCGATTATACATTCATCACCTTCTGTAGGTTTTTGTAAGTTAAAGTTATTAAAAGTAACATAATTTGCAAAACTACTTAAAGGTTGGTGAAAGGTGAAACTTGTTTTAGAATTAAAAATTATCTTATTTTTATTAAAAAATGAAGATTGGCTATAAAAAGAATGTAACGCAGCACCTAAAGCTTCAAAATACTCTGATTGGGCGCAAGTAAACAAGTTTGGCAATTTTTGTTTAAGTGCATTTACAAACCCAATATTTTTTGTAGTGCCACCAATTAATAAAATAGATTTATTTTTATGCTTGGGTATTAATCCAACAACTTTATCAGCCATCATTTTATTTAAGCCGGCAACAATGCTTTTTTTATCAACCCCTTTATTTAAAGCATGCGTGCAATCGGATTTACAAAATACAGAGCAACGACCAGAAATATTATAAGGAATAACATCATCTAAATATTGGTCTAACTCTGCTAAACTTATGTTCATTCGCTTTAATTGTTGAACAAAAAACTCTCCCGTACCAGAAGCACATTTATTACCTGCTGCAATTTTGCTTATCTTATTTTTTTTATTAATAAAATAGATTATAAAATTTTCGGCACCCGCAGATATAACCAACTGTGGTGCTAAGCCTAAATATTCTAATGCATATTCTACACAAATTGCTTCTGGAATAGACGAAATATTAAGTTTTTCTTTTATTCCACGTCCCGTTATAGTTAATTTTTGCGGATTGATTTCTTCAAATAGTTTTTCTAACGAGCTTAACGGATTTCCATCATGGGGGGAATTTTTTATATATGTAACTTTTGGCTTATCATTATTAAACTGTTCTATATTAACAATAGATATTGTAGAAGCCCCAATACAAATGCCAACGTTTGAAAGATTGTTCATCCAATATACTTTTTTTTGATATTTAGATAAACAAATATAATAAGAATTGAATATTTATTTTACTTTAGAATTTACAAAAGATCAAATTGGCGCAATACACCGGGCCATTCGTTTTTTAGTTTATCCCTTCCAGCACTGCTAATAACGCGCCAATCTACATTAACATTTTTTTCAAAAAATCGCTCGTAAACTTGTAAATCATATTTTACTATAAACTTAAACAAGCTCCACAATATTCGCATATCTACAGAGGAATAATATTGAAATTGTTCTTCAAAACTTGCTCGTTTAGCTTTCCATGTTATATAGTTTGCAGGCTTCATATCAGTACTTTCAGATTCTGTGTAACTATCTGTAGCTAACGACCATAAAAGAACGGTACCAATTATTAAATCGGGTGTAGATTGTTTTCTAATAAAAAACTTTCTGTTTAATAAGGAATGAACAAAATAATAAGCGGTAAACTTTGTTAATTTTTCTCCTTCACTATTAATTGCATCAAAGCTACTTGGTATATCTATACTTAAACCGGGTACATTAGGTTTAACAAACTGATATACCACTAAACGCTCGTTATGTTTAACAGATGTTTCGTATCGCACAAATGCGTGCATATATTTTTCGCGATATTTTAGCATTTCGTAAACTGTTGAACCAATTAATATTTGGTTGCCATCTGCTAAACTCATTATCCGTTGACATAAATTTACGCCCGCACCACTAATATTTTTGTTATCATTAATATCTACAATTAAATTATCTATATTGCTATTTATTCCAATCCTAACCTTATATTGTCGCATTGGATCTAAATACTTATTATTATGTTTTTCTATTTTTTCAATAATTTCTGTAGCTACTTTTACGTGTATATCATATGGTTGCTCAATATATAGCAAGGCAATACAAATTCCATCACCCGTAGGTAAATAAATTACATTATCTTTTGGAATTTGATTTTCATTAATTGTACTTTTTACAATATCATTTAATGATTTTATAATATCGCTTTGTGCTTCTACACTTCTATTTTGTGTAAAATTAACAATATCTAAAAATATATATTTAACCGGCACCGTTGCAACTTCTGGTGATGCCGGTTGTGTAGTTATTATTTTAAGCTTTTCGTTTTCTGGCATATTTTAATTTAGCTTTACTTTATCTTCAACTTCTCTTAATAATGAATTATCATCTATTAAATTCTTTATTTTTAGTATATAATCGTAAAGAACACGGTCTTGGTTTAGTGGTTTAATAAAATTTCTTACAAAATTATATGCAATAGCTGTACCTTTACCACATTTTAAGGGCTTTAAAAACTCTATACCTTGTGTTGCGGTAAGTATTTCTATAGCCAAAACATTAGTTACGTTATTTAATATAGTAAAGCATTTACGCGCAGCAATTGACCCCATAGAGTTATGGTCTTCTTGATTTGCACTAGTGGGTATAGAATCCACACTTGCCGGATGTGCTAAAACTTTATTTTCTGATACTAAAGCAGCTGCTGTGTATTGTGCAATCATTAGCCCACTATTAAGCCCACCTTTTGGCGTTAAAAATCGCGGTAAATTACTTAAAGAACCATTAACCAATCTTTCAATCCTGCGTTCACTTACGTTTGCAAGTTCACTTAAAGCTATTCCCATAAAATCCATTACTAATGCTATTGGTTGACCGTGGAAGTTGCCACCTTCTACATAATCCCCCTCTTCAGTAAAAATTAAAGGATTATCTGTAACAGAATTAATTTCCGTTTCTACTACAGAAGATACATAATCTATTGTATCTCGTGATGCCCCATGTATTTGTGGAATGCAACGTAAAGAGTAAGAATCTTGTACTCTATTATCATTAACTTTATGAGACTCCCTTATTTCGCTCCCTTCAATTAAATTAAGCATATTTTGTGCAGTAGCAATTTGCCCTTTGTGTGGTCTTAAATTATGTAGCCTTAAATCGTATGCTCTATCACTTCCGCGTAGCGCTTCGTGCGATAGCGCAGACGCAATATCTGCTATTTTATTAAGATTTTTGGCTTTTATGCAAATATAACTTGCAAAAGCTGTCATCATTTGGGTGCCATTAATTAGCGCTAATCCTTCTTTTGCGGCTAATTCAACAGGCTTTAAATTAAATTTCTTTAATAAAAAAGATGACTTTATGGGTTGGTTAATTTTAGTATCTGCTGTTATATCTTTTCTAAATAATTGTGCCGGTCCTTCTCCAAGCATTGCAAGCACCATGTGGGATAGTGGTACTAAATCCCCACTGCTACCTACAGAGCCTTGTGACGGTATAGCTGGAATAATATTATTGTTTATCATTTCTATAAGTAAATTAATTGTAGATAAACGTATTCCGCTATGACCTAAAGCTAATGCATTTACCCTAAGCAACATCATAAGTTTTACAATTATTGGCGGCAAGTACTCCCCAACTCCTGCAGAGTGACTTAAAATTAAATTCTTTTGCAACTGTTTTAAGTCGTTTGCAGATATTTTTACATTTGCAAATTCACCAAAACCAGTCGTAACACCATAAACCACTTTGTTTTCTTTAATCCACTTATCGATTAATTCACACGATTTGTTAATTTTTTCTACAGATGTTTCACTTAAAACCACCTGTGGTGATTTTTCTAAAAAGTACTCAATCTTTTTTAAAGTTAAAGATTTACCATCAATTATTATTTTACCTGTTCTCATATAAAATCTTGTTTAATTTATTAAATTTATCTATTGTAGTTTTAAAGTCAATAATAGCAAAATTTTCATCATAATCTACTTTAATTACTTCTGCAAGCTGGTAAATAATAGAAATGATTTTAGATTGGTCAGTACTAACTTTAATTGACTTTGTAATGAAATTATTATCGTAAAATTCAATTAATTTTTTTTGTAAGTCATTAATATTTATTCCTCTTGCAGCAGAAATTATCACTAAATCTTTATACTTAGCGTTAACATATTCTAAAATATGATTATCTTTTAATTTATCTGCTTTATTAAAAATCATTAGCGTAGGCTTAGTATCGCACCCTAAGTTAGATAACGTTTCTTGAACAACTTTAATATGGTCTTCAAAAAAAGGATGAGAAATATCCACAATATGCAAAATAATATCTGCATCTCTAACAACATTTAGCGTACTATTAAAAGAAGCAACCAAGTTAGGTGGTAGTTTTCTTATAAAGCCAACTGTATCGCTTATAATTAGTTTTTTGTTTTTGCTTAGTTCTAAACTACGGGTTGTAGAGTCTAATGTAGCAAATAATTTATCTTCTGCTAAAACATCAGATTTAGTTAAAAGATTTAGTAAAGTAGATTTTCCTGCATTTGTATATCCTACCAAAGAGGCAGTTACTAAATTTTGCCTTTTAATACTTTTAGTAATTTGCTGTTTTTCTATTTTTTCCAATTTCTCTTTAAGTTTAGCAATGCGTGTGCGGATAATTCTTCTATCTGTCTCTATCTGAGTTTCACCTGGTCCTTTTGTTCCAATGCCGCCATATTGCTTACTTAAGTGCGTCCAAGCGCGGGTTAACCTTGGCAGCATATATTCAAGTTGTGCTAATTCAACTTGCGTTTTTGCTTCATTGGTTCGCGCATGTTTTGCAAATATATCTAAAATTAAGCCACTTCTATCTATAACTTTTTTTTCAAATAATTTTTCTAAATTTCTTACTTGGGTTGGGGTAAGATCGTCATCAAAAATTACTATATCTATATCATTTAATTCTATTAGTTGCTTAACCTCTTCGGCTTTCCCTTTACCAACAAAATAAGCCACATCTATACTCTTTTTTTCTTGCGTAACTCGCAAAATTGTTTCTGCACCCGCAGTTTCTGCTAATAACTCTAACTCGTTTAAGTATTCATCTATTACTTCATCTGATACATGTCCACCTTTTAATGCTATTAATATAGCTTTTTCTTTTTTATTTATTTCAACTTCTTTTAATTCCATTTTACTCCATTGTTATTAAATCTTTTTTGGCACTTCTTGCAACCGCAATTTCTAATAGTGCCGTTATTATTGCTAAAATTAAAAATAAACGCCACAATTCTGTTCCAAACCTAGATTGATAAATTTTTGCAAATATATCTTCTTCTGGATTAAGATTAATAAAATTGCCTTTAAAGTTAATTTTTTTTAAGTACTCTTCAAAATTAGCCACATTATAATACTGTAGCTTACTTTCTATTGGGTTAAAATTAACTGAATGAAAAGTTATTAATTTGCCATTGTTATAAATTTTATATATACCACATATATCGGTATTGCTATATTCTAAAATGCCATTTTGTTTTAAGGAGTCTGCTGATATTTTTTCTATTAAATCTTTATTTTTATATAACTCTAACGCACCAGCTATATTTTTACCAACATTAAAATAAATTGTTTTACCGGCATAAAAGTCCAATGTTTTATCTGCATTATAGCTTAAATAATAAATAGACCTATTTATTAATGGTGCAAAAATTCCTTTAATAACAAAATTAGACCACTGCAAACTTGGCGCTGAATTAAATACTAAAACCTTATTATTATTTAAGCTATACTCTGCAAAAAAGGGTGATTTATCATCCATTTCTATTATGCTTCTACCATAAAGCCCTGTAGTAAGTTTATAATAACTATATATTTCTGGTGTGCTTATTGTAGGAGCTTGATTTTTTTCGAATAGGTCTGAAAATATTGGATGTTTTAAATCAATAACACCGAAACTATACCCAGCATTATTATTTTTTAGTCCTTTGCTTTCGGTTGCTGCTGGCAAATTTAAGTTTTTTAACACATTATTAAATGTACCCAAATTACCATCTGTTGATGGGAAGATAATTACCCCACCTTTATTTTGAATAAAATCATTTAATGCATTAAAGTTTTTTATATTGCTACCACCAATTAATACTACAGCATCAAAATCGCTAGAATTAATAGCATCTGCTAAGGTGCTATTTTTTTGCGTTACTTTAATATAATTTAAACTATCTTTACCTGTTAAAGCTGCACTAATATAAAAATTATCTTTTTCGTTATCAGAAATAATTAGTACTTTTACCTGTTCGGGCACAAACAACGAGAAATATCTTTTATTATTATTAATCACTGCATCATCTTCGCACTCTGCAATCACTTGGTTAAGTCCACTATTTTTTAACACAGTTTCCAAATGGATAATTTTACTTTCGTTTGGCATTAAAGAAACATTTTGTTGTGCAACCCGCTCTCCATTTATGAATAATGATAAAACAGAATTGCTAACAGGTAAATCACCCGTATTGGTTGCAGTTACATTAAAACCAATATTTTTACCAACAGTAAATAATTGATTAGTTGGCTCTATTAAATCTACTGATAAATCCGCAGCAGATTTACCATTTAAAAACATGCTGTAAATTCTAACGTGCTCCTTAAAAACTTCACTAAAATCAGAAAGTTCTTTATCAGACTCATAGAATCGCTTTTGCTGAAAATCACTTAAAATATAAACTTCTTTGTTAAAGTTATCGCTTTTTTCTATAATCTTTGCCGCCTTAACAACTGCTTCGTGCAAAGTTTTGCTAACATCTGATATTTGCACATTATCTAAATCTTTTTTTACTTTCTTTAAATCTGTAATAACATTAAAATTATTATTTAACGCAGCAACTGGAATAATAACAGCTTCGTCACCTTCTTTTAATTTATCTAAAATTTGTTTAGCATAAAACTTTGCCAAGTTAAAATAAGACCCCTTATCCGTTACTACAGACATAGAGAAAGTATTATCTAAAATAATAACAGCGGTTGTTTTTGCAGCACTACCTGTTGCGCTTCCAAAACCTGCCTTAACAGATGGACGCGCAAACGATAATACTAAAAAGATAATTAGTAAAGTCCTTAATAAAAGCAATATCCATTGTTTTATTTTAACTTTTTTAATTTTATTTTTTTGTAATTCCTTTAAAAAGATTAGTGTGCTAAATTCAATCTTTTTTAATTTTCGTAAATTTAAAAGGTGAATAATAATAGGAATACTAGAAGCCAGCAAACCAAATAGAACAGCAGGGTTTAGAAATACCATTATTTAAATTTTTCCTTACCTAAATTATTATAATACATAATAACCTTATCGGTTAAAGAATTAATATCAAAAAGTTCTTTTGCTCGCCTTCTTGCATTAATGCCAAATTCTAATCTTTTTTCTTTATTAGTAATAAGCATTTCTAATTTTTCTGCTAAGTCGTTATAATCTCTGTTTTTGAACATATAACCTGTAACATTATCAACACAAATATCTATTACCCCATCACTATTGCTACAAACAGAAGGAAGTTGCATACTCATAGCTTCTACTAAGGCAATACCAAAAGCTTCTGCATGGCTTGGAAATGCAAAAATATCTACTGCTGCAAGTACATTTTCCGTATCTTTTCTATATCCAGTAAAAATTACATATTGGCTTAAATTTAAAATATTAACCAACTCCTTAATTTTATGGAAATATTCTTCTTCACCTCTACTTGCTTCGCCAACTAAAACAAACTTTAAATTATTATACTTTTTAACTAACATTTCTGCCGCATGCAATAAATCTTCATGACCTTTACCACTGCTAAACCTTGCAAGCATACATATTGCTATATCATCTTCTTTTAATCCAAGCTTTTCTCTTTCTGCTTGCCTATTAACTTTATCAGGATCAAATTTAGTTGTATCCACACCATTATGTAATAAATAAATTTTATCTTCTGTAAGTGTGGTTGTTTGTAGTAAATTAGTTTTAATAACTTCACTAATGGCAAATGCTGCTGTAACCCTATTATATAAACACTTGTGCAAAAAATCGGTTTTAATTATAAACGAGCCTAATTGTTTAGTTAAAAATAATGGAATGTTTAGTCTAAATAGTCTTAAAGCAGGAACTATTATCCAAAGATCTTTTGACGCTTGAGTGTGAATTAAATTATACCCATTTTTTTTAATTAACTTACCAACATTAATAATTTGTAGTAAATTAAAATAACCTGTTTGCTTAACCGGATAAGTAACAATATTATTTTTCTTTGCCTCTTCTTCTATTTTACTACCCGGATAGCATAAAAGCTCTACACTAATACCGCGATTTAATAACAATTTAACAGCTTGGACGGTAAACATTTCCATACCGCCCCAGCTTTTTGATAAACACGAATATAAAATTTTCATTAATAAATTTTCCGTATTTCTGTGTTTCTAAAGTAATGTAATAGTATTTCGTCAAAATTATAACCAAGCTCACCCATTACTGCCGCCCCTATTTGGCACAAGCCTACACCATGACCCCAACCCGCACCATGCAAAATAAACTTACCTGGTATATTATTATTAACATCTTCTTTTTCTACTATAAACGCTGAGCTATAAAGATGTGATTTTGAAAGAGTTCTTCTAATCTCTAATTCCTTACCAATAGTATATGTTTTTTTAGTACCAATTATTTTAAGTTTAATAATTCTGCCAGAGTGTCCCCTTTCTATAGGAATTAAATCAATTAACTCTCCAAAATCTAATCCACTTTTTTCTTTTATAAGTTCAGATAACTCACTGTTTGAATATTCAACTTTCCAACGGTAAAAATCGGTTGTTGTTTGGTCGTAATCTAACAACACTTGGGAAAGAATTTTAGTATCTTTAGTATTACAAAATGCCGATGGACTATTTTTAATCCATTTCTCAGCATTTTCTTCTTTTGTTAAATCTAAATCAAAATTATCGGGTTCAAATTTGTAATCTACAATACTTGTTAAATAGCTATGTTTAACCGGTTCCCAAACATTTTCAAAAGATTCGCTAATACCTCCACAAGATTTACTAAACCTTGTATCACAAATCTTTTCATCGTGCATTAATACCATACCAAAAGTTTCTTTAACTGCTTCCTTTACTTTAGGTGTATATGCTTTAGTAATACCTTGATATCTTTGGCAATGGTCGTCTGCACAAACATCAAATAAAGTATGGTCCTCTCTATCATACCATCTTATTAATTCATCTTCTGTTTGGGTTACAGTTTTATAACTTATATTTTGCTCTTTTAATTCCTTTTGTTTTTCTATTTGCGCAAGTAACCAACTTCTAGAAATTATTGCGTGTGCTTTTAATAACTCTAACGAGCTTGTTGCGCTCATCTCACTAGATATTACACTTGTTAAATAACTTTCTAAGGGAATTATATTTATTGCTATAATTTTATCTTCATTTATTAGCAGCTTTAAACTGCCCATAAACCTTTGTTTTTCTTTCTTTTCCCAATGGAATTTAATACCAATAATAACATCACGTATTAAAAAACTCTCTTCTATAAAATCAGTTGGATGAAAAATAACAGTATCATTAAAAACATACTTTTTAGTTTCATCTGATATTTCCAACTTCCCATCTTTAATTAATGCTTTAAACCTTCCGCTAAACTTCTCACTCCTTCCTTCAACATAAAAATCACCATTCAGGTCAAATTTAATTTCGTCACTAATAAGTATCGATACAGTAATTTTTGGCTCTTCCATCGTTTTATCTCTTTATAGTTTATAAATTTTTAATTAATAAAAATAAGTAATATTAATATAATTTGCACTAAAAAGTTATTTTTTTAGAAATTAACTTAATCATTCTCTATATAGCTTTTTAATGTTTTTAGATATTCTAACTGTTCTTGTTTTGTGCTAAAACTATTGTTAGTATTTGCGTTTATTAAACTATTAAAAACATTTAATGCATAATGCATGTTAACATTTGGGTATTCAACATCCCGTAAATAATGCACAAGTTTTAATGTTCTAAATCCATCAAACCAATATTTTTTTTGTTTATAAATTTGCGCTTCACTTTTAGATGAATTTAATATTTTATCCCAATCTTTTTCAAAATTATTATCTAATAAAAACTTTTTTAAGTTTATATTAATTTGTTCTGCTTTAGTTAAATATTCTTTGCTTAATAAAGTTGTGTTACTAAAAAAAATTTTATTCCATTCTTTTAGAATTAAAAAAATATATGGGTTATATAAAACATATTCGTCTTGTGTTTTAGCTAAGTATCTTGCCACTCTTTGACCGGTACCAAAAGGAACGCGCCAAGAGCTTCTTCCTAAGGGAAAAACCTTTGCTTCTTTTAATATTTCAATATCGTATAGCTTAGAAAGTTTTTCCATAAAATAAAAATCCTCTGCAGCAAGCCTTTTGTTCATTCCCTGTATTTTACAATATGCATCTGACGAGCATACCATTGTGCTTCCTATTGTGTGAAATGCATATGGTGATAATGCATATTTTAACATTGCTACATAGTAATGCAAAAATATATCGTAACAAATTATAGCATAATTTTCCTCTTCACTTTCTGTAAAGCGGTGCTCAAAAGGTATATAACCTGCCTTTAAATCAATATTTTTGTATTTATCCAAAACTTCAAAGTAATTTGGGGATATTTCACAATCCGCATCTAAACAAACAAGTAATGTGTTTTTAGTATAATCAAAATAATATAATGCTAAGTCCATTCCTATTTTCCTTGCTAAACCAACTCCACCCTCTTTTTCGGGTAATTCGTTATTATGGGAACTTGCATCTATAAAATTTATATCTATATTATTTATTTTTTCTATGCTTTTTAATAATTCTATTGTTTTATAATTATCTAACTTAACATTATTATTTGCACTTTGTTTGTTATTAACTACAAACAAAATTAAAACATTAGTGTTGCTATATTTAATATTTTTTAGATTATTTATTAAGTTATTAATATTATCATACTCTGATATAGCAGGTATAACAATTATTATTTGGTAAGTTTTAGTAATTGCTTTAAATGGGGAATATTTTTTATATTCAAACTTCTTTAAATATTGCGCTATATATTGGGGAAAATTATCAACACTATCTTTCAAAATATATCCTGTTAATTATTTCCACTGCTTCTTCAAAATTAGGTCCATTAATTTTATAAATATTAATTCCGCTCCTTTCCATTTTTCTTAACCATTTAAGTTGCTTGCGCGCAAACTCGTAAATAGCAGAATTTAATTTTTGGAACATATCATTATAATTTAGTTTTCCTGCTAAATATAAACCTAAATATTTATACTCTAAACCAAAAAACAATAACTTATCTAATGTTATCCCCATCTTTAATAAATTTTCTGCTTCCTCAATCATTCCGTTTTGTAGTCTTTCTTTAAGTCTAAGTGTAATCCTTTCTTTAATTTCTTCCAAAGGCAAAACAACACCAATAATTAAAGGGTTAATTACTGGCTTAGGCAAAATATTACCACTTGTTTTAGCTTTTTCAATTATAATGGCTTTAATAATTCTTTCCTTAACCAAAAGATCTGTAGTATTGTGCAAATTGCTATTTAAATTTAGTAAAATACTTTTTAGCTCTTCTATACTTAAAGCATTTAGCTTTTCTTTTTGCTCTTGGTCAAAATCTGCTTTTATAAGTTGATAATTATTAATAATAGAATCCAAGTATAAAAAAGAACCACCAACTAAAAAAGGGATTTTATTACTTGTAGTTATTAAATTATAATATTCATAAAACAATGTATTAAAAGTAAAAAGGTCAAATTCTTCGGTAGGATTAAGAATATCTATCATATAGTATTTAATGGGTTTACCATTTACAAAATAATCTTTTAAATCTTTACCCGTTCCTAAGTCCATATATTTATAAACTTGTCTGCTATCGGCAGAAATAATTTCTCCATTAAATTTATCTGCCAACTTGCAAGCAAGCTTTGTTTTACCTGTAGCAGTAGGACCTAAAATAATTATTAAATTAAAATTGCTCAACTTTTATAGATCTTGTGCAATAGGAAGTTTAATAATAAAAGTGGTGCCTTTATCTAAAACACTTTCAAAAGTAATTGACCCAGAGTGTTCTTCAATAATTTTTTTAGCAATAGATAATCCTAACCCTGTCCCTTCTTTTTTACCATAACTCATAAAAGGATCAAATATCTTATCTTTAATAGTATCTGGTATTCCTATACCAGTATCGCTAATTAAAAGATTAATATATGGACCCTCTTTTTTGGTAGTAACTGTAACAGTTCCACCATCGGGCATTGCATCCATTGCATTTTTAATAACATGTTGATATGCCTGATAAAATTCTTTAACATCAACACGAACCAAAACGTTTAAGTCAAACTTCGTTTCTATTTTACAATTTTTCTTTTTAACTAACTGATCTAATCTAGAGTTATAATCTTTAATAACCGAAACTAAATCTGTATTTATTTGTCTTAAAACTTTATTTTTTTCAGAATAATTAGAAGTAGTAAGTACTAAATCCGCAACTTGGTTTAATTGGTCTACTAATAAACTAATGGTTTTCTGTGCATCTTCGGGCAAATTTTTAGTTTTCAGATGCTCTGCATATCTTTTAGATGTTAAAATAGGATTTTTAATATCTTGAATTAAGAAATTAGCCATTTTACCTAACGAGCTAATTCTTTCCATTTGCAAAAGTTTTTCTACAAGTTCCGCATTTTCTAAAGCAATAGCAGCATGAATAGATATTGCATTTAAGAAAGCTTCATCTAATTTAGAAAACTCACCATTTTTACTATTAAGCAATTGGTGAACTCCTATAATTTCCCCCTCTGGGTTTTTTATTGGAAAACAAATCATAGTTTTTGTTACATATCCGCTAGATTTATCAAAAGAAGCTTGAAATCTGCTATCACTTTGCACGTCTTTTATGTTAACAATTTCACCTGTTTTAGCAACCCAGCCAGCAATACCATCGCCAATTTTTAACCTAATTTCTTTTAATTCATTCCCCATTACCACCTTGCTCCAAAGCTCCCCTTTTTCTTTATCTACAAGATATAACGTTCCTCTATCTGCGTTAGTAATACCTGTTGCTACAGATACAATATTTTGTAAAACGTCATCTAACTTAATTTTAGAGCTAACTAATTGTGCAGCTTTTAATATCATTTGTAACTGCTCTATATTCATTACCCCCTGCTTTCGTAGCTCTTCATTATCTTTTATGCTAACATTATTACTAACATCTTCTTCTTTAATGGGCTCTAATTCTTCTTTAATTTCGTTTTCTTCAAAATTTGTTTGTATAGTGCTTTCTTCGTCTGTAACTTTATTAGCTTCTATATCTAAATTAAACTCTTCAAATTCGTTCTTTAAAAATTCCTCTTTATCAAAATCATCTGTTATTTCACCTTCGGGCTTAATATCATCTTCAGCCTCAAATGTTATTTTAAAATTTTCTTCTGTAATTATTGGCACTTCTTCATTTATACTTGTATTTTCAAACTGCTTTAAATATTCTTCTACTAAACTAGATGTACTTTCTTCATTTTCGCTTTCAAATTTAATCGGTTCTTCATTTTTCGCTTCTATTTCGTCAAATTTAAAGTCAAAATTAAATTCATTTTCATTTGCAGTACTTAATGTTTCTATTGGTTCATTTTCTTGTGTAAAAGATATAGTTTCTATTTCACTATCAAGCTTATCAAAATTTAAATCTATGGTTAATGGATCTTCGCTAATGTTTAAGTTAAATTCATCTATATTAGTAGTATTAATATTTAGCTCTTCATCATTAGTTGTTAAATTTAATTCCTCATCTAAATTTAAATTATTATTAAAATCTTGTTCAATTTTAGGAGAGTTATCTTCAAACACATTATCTAAATTAATATTATCTGTAAAACTAAAACTTGGCTCGGTATTATTTGTTTCAATATTATTAGTATTATTAATAACAGTTTCATCTTCGTAAAATGTAGAAGTGCGAAATGTACCCAAAGCTAAGTCATCGTTATATTTAATTTCTAAATTTTCGGGCTCTTCGTTATCTATAAATTCCGGTAAGTTACTTAAATCAATATCTAAATTTATTGTAGTATCTTCTAATGGTGTTATTTCTATATTTGTTTCAATTTCATTAATTGTTAAATCTAAATTTAAATTATCCTCAGTAACATCTATATTAGATATATCATTTTTCTCTTCAACTAAATTTAAGTTAAATTCTTGTTCTTCATCTAACTTAATTTCATAGTTATTAAATTCTGTGCTTACTGTTTCAGTATAAATTTGATCTTCTTTTTTCTCTTCTACAATTTTACTTTCTTTTTTTGGTTGAATTACATCAAACCCGCAATAAGTTTTTAAGTTTATTAAAATATTTGGATCTTGCCAAAGCAGCGAATTTAATTCCGCTTTAGAAACAGCAATTAAATAAGAGTCTTCTAAAGCTATAGCTGTTGTTTTGCGAGTTGGGGATTCATACAAATCTAAATGTCCCAAAAAATCTGTTAAGTTTAATGTAATAGAGGTAGCTGCATTCTCTTGTCTATTATCTATTACCTTTATTTTTCCATTAATTATTAAGTAAAGAAAATCTGAAGGATCCCCTTGTTTAAATATAACTTCTCCTTCTTTTAATGAAATAAGTTTCCCTTTAATATCGTTAAAATTTAATTTATTTGTATCGATATTAAGTAATAACTTGTTATTTTTAAAGGTTAAGATAATTTTGTTTTCCATAGTTTTATTATATTTTTTATGAAACAATTAAATATAGCAATAAATCACTTAAGTAAAAATGATAATACATTATCTACAATAATAAAAAAGTTTGGTAAATGCAATATACAAAAAGATACTAATTATTTAAAAGCAATTATTAGTTATATAATTGGGCAACAATTATCTTTAACAGCTGCAAGCAAAATAAACCAACGTTTTTGGAATAAATTTGGAGAAAAACCTAATTTAGATGATATAATAAATACCGATACGAAGACCTTTAAAGAGATTGGACTTTCACAAGCTAAAATAGTATATGTAAAAGATTTATGTGTGAAAATAAAAAACAAAGTTGTATCTTTAAAAGGTATTTCTAAAAAAACAGATGAAGAAATTATTGCAGAACTAACTAAGGTAAAAGGGATAGGAATTTGGACCGCACACATGTTTTTAATTTTTACCTTAGGAAGACTAAATGTTTTAGCTAGCAAAGATTTAGGAATTAAAAAAGGAATTAAATTAATTTATAATTTAACAGAATTACCAACCGAAAGCGAAGTTGAAGAAATTGCAGTTAAAAATAAATGGAACCCTTATAATACAGTAGCTTGTATATACATATGGAAATATTTAGATAAAGCAACCAAATAAATAGAAAATCATCTAATATGGAAGAAGAAAAATTAATTGAAGAAGCACAGAACGGAAATAAGCAAGCATTAGCTCAGTTAGTAAAAAAATACGAACAAACAGTTTATAATTTTGCTTTTAAAGTTTGTAGAGATAAAGACAAAGCAGAAAACACAATGCAAGAAACATTTTTAAGCATGGTAAAATCATTAAACCAATTTAGTGGCAAATCTAAACTTTCCACTTGGCTATATACTGTAGTTTCTAACCATTGTTTAATGCAAGCAAGAAGCAATGCAAGGTTTAAATTTGCTTCTTTAGATGATGAAGAAGCAACTATAAACGAAAGCGAAATTGTTGATTGGGATATAGCACCCGATAAATTGGCAGAAAATGACGAGCTTAAAAAGCACTTAGATAATGCAATAAAAAACTTAAGTCCAGAGTATAGAATTGTATTCTTATTGCGTGATGTAGAAGAATTATCTACAGAAGAGACCGCAAAAATCACAGGTCTAACTATACCAGCAGTAAAAAGTAGGCTTCATAGGGCTCGAGCCTTTTTAAGAAACGAATTAAACGAATATATGAAATATGGAAGAAATTAATAATACTTGCTCAGAAGTAATTAAAAACATTTGTGAAAATTTAGGTGAAGATAATAACTCCCCAAACTGCATTGCAATAAAAGAGCACCTAAATAATTGTCCTAATTGTAAAAGCTATCTAAAATCTTTAGAGCTTACAATTGAACTTTATAAAAGTTATAATGTTAATATAACAGATGATATGCATGATAAATTAACAGAAATATTAGGACTAAAAAACTGTGAGTAAAAATGGAAGAAGTATTTTACTATAAGAATAATGTTACATGGAAGTTTAAGCGCATTGGAGAGCTTAGCGAAGGCGGAATGACACCTATTACAGTTGCCACACCACCAGAGTTTAAGGGAGGAGTGCCCAATACATGGACGCCCGAACACCTTTTTGTAGCTTCTGTTAATATTTGCCTAATGACCACCTTTTTAGCTATTGCAGAAAACAGTAAATTAGAGTTCGTTAATTATTCATCAGATGCTGTTGGTAAAATTGAAAAGGTTGATGGCAAGTATATCTTTTCTGAAATTACTGTTACACCCACTATTACAGTTAATTTAGAAAAGGATTTAGAACGTGCTACACGTATTTTAGATAAAGCTAAATTTCATTGTTTAGTGTCAAATTCTATTAAAGCTAATGTAATTCTTAATCCTAATGTTGTTTTAGCCAATTAATATTTAATTATACTCTATTTTTATTTATTTATTCCTAAAAAAAAGGGATTTTTTTTCATTTTTTTTATTTTTTTTAAACTTTCCTCTTTACTTTTTAACATGTATTTTATTATATTAAATTTGTACAATTCATTAATTGAGAGGTGAAAGTATGGCGTTTGTACAAATTTCGTCAAAAGAGATTAGCGATATGATTCGCAAGTATGCAAAAGGTAAAAGCATTAAAGCTATTGCTGAAGAAAGCGGACACGACCGCAAAACTGTTAGAAAATACATTATGGCTGTTAAAGGTCAATTGGAAGATCTAACGGACAAAGAAACATTGAAAAAAGTTGTTAAAACCGTGTTACCAAAAAAACCGGGTAGACCAAGAAAGCAGAAATAATTTATCCGGGGGAAAAAAAGACCGGCTAAGCCGGTCTTTTTTTTTAATATTTTCCTAATTTACTTTAATAACATTATCTTTTTTGTTTCAGTATAATATTTTCCACCATCTAAAGATTTAGCACTTAACATTACAAAATATACCCCACTAGCTTTATCATTCATCTCTACAAAAAGTTCATGATAACCTTCTTCTACTTTTTCATTCTGCAATTCTTTTACCTCTTTACCTAATAAATCGTAAATCGTTATTTTTACCATGCTGGTAACTGGCAAACTATATCTAATTACAGTCCCCGCATTAAACGGATTTGGATAATTTTGATATAGCTTATATTCATTTGGAATGATTGATGACTTAATATTTTCTATAAATTCTTTACTCCCTATCAATAATTTATAGTTATTTTCCTTATAATATTTAGGAATATTTACCGCATTATCATTTTTAATATCATAAAGCTCATTAACTCTGCAATCTAATAAATATATTTCCCAATTATCATTAATGTTATTATTAAAACTTAAATTTAAATTATTACCCGTCAGGTTTTTAGTTTTAAGTTCAAAAATCATTCCCGCTTCATCAAGTGGTCTGCTTTCTTTAAATAACTCGTTATAACTAAAACCTAAATTATTATTAATTAATCTAACATCGGCTTTACAAAACTCGCTCGGTGGTGCTAATAAATCCCCTTCATCTAAACTATTTGTATATTTATTATTTATGTTAATATAAGCAGTGCTTAAAGTATCTTTGTTATTTTTTAATATTATTTCTAAATCACTTAAACTATGCTTAAATAAATTGTTATTAGATAAACTTAATGTAGAATATGGAATTTTTAACTCTGTTTTATTGGTTGCATTATAAAATGCATAACCAACAAAAGGTCTCATTTCTAAATTTGGATAAATCCACCCACCATTATAGGAATAAATAACCGCATTAATAGTAATGTTATTAAGTGCAGTAACTTTACTCCAATTAACTGGTAATTCAAAAGGATTAGAAATTAGGTTCCAACCCGGTCTAACTGGTATAGTTGTAAAATTACTATCAGATATTGGTTTAGTTGGAACTGTGTTAGAAACTGTAAAACTATTCCTTGAAATTATCCAAAAAGCATTACCGGGTTTAAAAGTAAATTTATCACTACCATCATACTCTTCGTAATAGTTTTTATTTTGTCCATTATCATAAAAAGCCTTCCAATCTTCCTTATATGTACCCGGTATAACTTGCCCTAACGGTAAATTATTATTACCCGGCAATCCTATTATTTTATAGTTAGTAACATCTTCTACATCTCCAAAAGTAAAAGTGTTTTCTATTTTAATGTTTGTAGGATACCTAAAAATTTTAAACTTATTATCACTAATATCATTTACCGTTGGATCTGTATAAGAGCTAACTTTAACCTTACAAGCATCTGATGGATAATTATTTGTAAACCATGCATATTTTTTATTGGCAGCAACTGCACTGCTAATTATTGTATTCCAACTAGCACCATTATTAGTTGTTACTTCAATCTTAATGTTTTCTATATCATTACTTTCCCACTCAATTTCGTTAAATACGTTAACTTGATACTCTTCTCCACCATTAGGTTTTATTAATTTAATACCCGGTTTGTAAATAGTAAATAAAGAATCACTTACATCAAATGCAGATATATAATTTGCATCTACTACCCTAACTTTACAAGCTTTAGAAGTTAATGCAGTGGGTAAAGTCCAGTTATAAGATTTATTATTTGCAACAACATTATTTGCAATAGGTAACCACCCCGTTCCACCATCTATAGAAAACTCTAAATTTACTGCAGCAATATCACTGCACTCCCACGTAATTAAGTAATTAGTTCCAACGCGTAAATATTCCCCACCATTTGGTTTAACCAATTTTATTCCGCTTTCAGAAATTGTAAATTTAGCTGGACTAACAGAATAAAGGTTTGGGTCTTCAGAGTCGCTAACTTTAACCCTGCAATTTTCTGATAATGTGTTTGGCACTACCCAAACATAAGCATTTGCAACAGATGATACACCCGTAACAATAGGCAACCAAGTAACACCGTCATTTGTAGAGTAATCTATATTAACGCTAGATAAATAATTCCCCTGCCAAGTGATATAATGGTTTGTTCCGCGTCGCCAGTTTTCTCCACCTATAGGGGATGTTATGGTAATATTTGCTTTATTTATAGAGAATACTGAATTGCTAACGTCGTAAACATTTGCTGCATCAGAATTACTAACCCTAATTTTACAAGTATTAGATGATATGTCATTTGGAATAGTCCACTCGTAATTATTAATAAGTGCATCAACATTTTTAACAATATTTACCCAAGTTGCACCATTATTAGTTGTATAATCAATATCTACTTTACTAATATTACTGCTTTCCCAAACAATTATTTTTTTAGAACCTGCTCGCCAAGCTTCTCCACCATTTGGTACTTTTACAACTAGGTTAGAACTAAATATCTTAAATAATTCACTAATGGAAAACACTTGAGAAGAACTTGCATCACTTACCCTAACCCTACAAGTTGTAGAAGGAGTATTAGGAACTTGCAAAGTATATTTACCTTCAGAAGCATTAAGCCCAGTAATAAGTTGAGTCCAATTTGTAGAGTCGTTTGTGGTTAATTCAATTTTAACTTTGTTAACATTATTACTTGTCCAAGTAACAGTAGCTAAGTCTCCAACGCGCCAAGCAGAATTAGCATTTGGTGAGGTAATTTTAATATTTGCAGCATATATGCCAAAGTTATTGTTACTAATATCATTAGTTTGTGTTTCTAAAACATCACTAATTTTTATTCTGCAATTTTGGGATTCTCTATTTGGAACTGTCCACAAGTACAACCCCGATGCAGCAGAAATTGAAGAAACTACGGTCTCCCATTCGGTACCTCCGTTTATAGATAACTCAATCTTAACATTAGCTACATCGTTAGATTTCCAAGTTATAGCTTGCTGAGAACCAACTCTGTAAAACTCTCCACCATTAGGGGATTTTACAACAATATTTGGTTCATATATTGTAAAAGTATTCTGACTATATCCTATTACTAATGGGTCATCTAAATCTGTTATTTTTATTTTGCAGGAGTCTGATACAGCATTAGATATGTATGGCACTGTCCAATTATATTTACCCGCACTTGCTAAAACATTTAAATCAACCGGATCCCAACTTTCCCCATTATCGGTAGTATACTCAATTTTAACAGTATTTACATCGTTGCTTAGCCATGTTATTTCGTGCTTAGTTCCACTACGCCAATAATCGTTTTTAACTGGAGATGTAACTGTAATATTAGGATGATAAATTGTAAAAGGAGTATCGTTACTATCTTTAAGCGTTGGTTCACTAACATCGCTAATTTTTATATAACAGTTTGTAGATGGGAAATCTTCCACTATCCATTGATAAGATCTGCTTTCAGCTGGCGTATTTGCATTTATAATTTTCCAGCTAACACCGCCATTGGTAGAGTATTCTAATTTAACATTATTTACAGAGGTGTAATCCCATGTAATATTTTTCTTATTCCCCGCTTTATATTTTTCTCCACCAGCTGGGGAAAGTAAAGTTAAAGTTGGATGATAAATTACAAAAGTATTATCACTAATATCATTAATATTCTCGTTTGTTACATCAGAAATTCTAACTCGGCAATTATTAGATGGAGTAACGGGAATAATCCATTTATAACTACTAATCGATGCCGTTACACTTTGGTTTATAGTTATCCAAGAAATACCATTATTAGTTGTATACTCTAACTTAACATTTTCTATATTAGTGCTTGTCCATTTAATAACTTGCTCGCTTCCACTTCTCCAATTTTCGTTACCATTTGGGGAAATAACAGCTAAAACAGGCTTAAATATTGTAAATACACCATCAGATACATCATTAAGAGTTTCTTCGTTAACGCTGCTAATTTTTACCCTACATTGCGTAGATGAGATTGTTGTTGGAATTTCCCAAACAAACAAGCCAGAATCTGCAACTGTTGATGCAGTAATTAACACCCAATTAGTACCATTATTAGTAGAAAGTTCTATTTTAACATTATCAATATCGTTACTTGTCCAAGTAATATTTTTTGTTGAACCGGCTTGATAAATTTCGCCACCATTTGGTGATACAACATTAATTGCTGGTTGATAAATTTCGAATATGTTATCGCTTACATCATAAAATGTGGTTTCAGAAATATCCGTTATTTTAATTCTACACTGTTTAGAAACGGTATTAGGAACATTCCACCCATAAGCTAAAGAATTTCCACTAGTAATAGCTGTAATTAATATCCAGCTAACGCCATTATCTGTGGAGTATTCTATTTTAATATTAGGCACGTTAGATGCTTCCCATCTTATAATTTGATTACTTCCAACTCTAAATTTTTCTCCACCATTAGGGGCAGTAACTATTAATTTTGGTGTGTAAATACTAAATCTTGAATCGCTTTCATCTTTGTATTCCATAGAAGTTGCATCGCTAATCCTAATTTTGCAATTGTTATAATCCACAGTATCTACGGGAACAACCCACGAATAACTAGAAAGCGAAGCATTAACAGAAGGAGTAATAACAGTTGGATAAGTTAGTCCATCATCTGTAGAAAACTCTATTTTAACGTTATTAATATCATTACTTACCCAAGTTATATTTTGGTTAGTTCCCATTCTCCATCTTTCACCACCATTTGGAGAAACTACCGTAACAGCAGGCTTATATATCTCAAAAACCGCATCGCTGTAATCAAACATTGTTGGTTCATCTGCATTGCGTATCATTATAACACAATTTTTGGATGCTTTATCCGGAACCAACCAATTATAACTACCAACAGAGCCAACACTGTTAACAATTGGAGTAAAAGTTACTCCATTATCTGTACTATACAAAATATTAACCGCATTAACACGCTTAGAGCTCCAAGTGATATTTTCAATCACACCAACTTTAAATCTTTCCCCACCATTTGGTCTGGTTACTTTAACAAAGGGCAAATAAATTTCAAAGTTATTAGCGCTTGTATCGCCTAATGCAGGTGCGGAATTATCATATACCCTAACTTTACAATTTTCAGATTCTGTATTCGGAATAGTCCATATATAAGTTGTATCTGTGTTTACAACATTATTAGCAATAGGTAACCAATCTACGCCACCATTAGTGGAATACTCTATATTTAGGTTATTAGTATATCCAGAGCGCCATTTAATAGTTTCCTGCCTACCAACGCGCCAAGCTTCGCCACCATTTGGTGAAATTAAATTTACATATGGGTAATATATTGTAAATGGTAAATCGCTTTCATCAAAAATACTACTTTCTGTAACTTTACTTATTTTTATTTTACACTTTGTACTTAATATATTTGGAACTACCCAATTATATTGCCCAATAGAACCCACAATATTTGTTGCAATCAAAGACCAAGATGAGCCATTATAAAGCTCTATTTTTACACTATCACCCGTTACTAAATAGCTATTCCACTTAATAACTTTCGTTGTTCCCGCTCTTAATAATTCCCCACCATTAGGGTCTATAACAGTTATATAAGGCTTATAAATTTCAAAAACATCATTACTAACATCATTAATAGCTGGTTCTAAAACATCACTTATTTTTATTTTACAATTTTGGCTAACCGTATTAGGTACAGTCCAAGCATAACTTTGTAAACTGCCGGCAACAGAATTAGCAATCGTTATCCAATCCGCTCCATTATTTGTGCTATACTCTATTTTAACATTATTAACAAAATTGTTTTGCCAAAGGATATTATATACATTCCCCACTCTTAATCTTTCGCCACCATTAGGATAAACAACTGCAATACTTGGGTTATAAATTGTAAACGTTCCGCTGCTAATATCTTTAACATAAGGATAATCATTACTAGTAATTCTTATTAAACAATTTGTGCTGGCAGTATTTGGCACCGTCCACTCGTAAGCACCTAAACTTGCCAAAACCGATGGCGTAACAACAAGCCAATTTGCGCCATTATCAATCGAGTAATCTATTTTAATATTACCCGGCACATAATTACTTTCCCAAGTAATTGTTTTTTGAGTTCCTATGCGCCAAGTTTCTCCACCATTAGGGCTTAGTATATTTAAACTTCTTTTAAATATAATAAACGGATTTGGGCTAGTTTGATTTATAGTTAACTCGTTATTATCACTAATTCTTATCTTACCATTATTTGTAACGTCATTTGGAACTATCCACGCATAACTACCTAAAGATGCATTTACAGAATCTAACAATATCCAATCCAAACCATTATTTTTAGTATATTCAATTTTAACTTTATTAACATATGCACTTGTCCAAGTAATATTTTCGGTTGTACCAACTTCAAACTGCTCTCCACCAACTGGGCGTGTTAAGGTAAGTACCTTTTGGTATATTGTAAAAACATTACTGCTGCTATCTTTTAAAGTTGGTTCATCACTTTTGCTAATTTTAACTTTGCAATTATCAGATACTGTATTAGGTATAGTCCATTGGTAGCTATTTACTTTTGCTGTGGCTGGGTAATTATTTTGAATTATTATCCACTCTACACCATTATTTGTAGAGTATTCAATTTTAATATTACTTACAAAACTTTGGTTCCAAGTGATATTTTGAGTCGTTCCAACTCTCCATTTTTCACCACCATCTGGGCTAACTAAACTTAAATAAGGTTCGTAAATAGTAAATACCGCATCACTTACGTCGTAAATTCCCGCTTCACCCACCTTACTAATTTTCACCTTACAATTAGAAGAGCTTACGTTTGGAATAGTCCAAGTATATGAGCCTAATATTGCATTAACAGAATCCTTAATTAAATACCAATTAGCGCCATTATCTGTTGTGTATTCCAATTTTACTAAATCAACATGGTCTCGTGTCCATGTAATTTGTTTGTTACTGTTTACTCTTAATAATTCCCCACCATTTGGTGAAAGTAAAGTAACACTTGGTTGATAAACAGTAAACGGTAAATCGCTTATATCATTTAAAGTTGGTTCATCAGCTTTACTAACCTTAACCCTAACATTTATCGAAGGCGAAATATTAACATTCCAAGTATACTTTTGTGGCGCTGCGGGTAAAGAACTAACAATTGGTAACCAAGTAGAACCATTATTAGTTGTATATTCTATGTTAACATTTGCTACATCTGTGCTAGTAAAAGTTATATCGTTATTGGTATTTACGCGCCATTCTTCTCCACCATTTGGAATATTTAAGGTTAAAGTTGGTTTGTAAATTCTAAAACTTGCATCACTTTCGTCATTAATAGTAATTTCATCTGCCTTGCTTACCCTAACTTTAACGTTATTAGAAATTACATTAGGTATTTGCCACATATATTGCTTAGGAGCGTCTGGTTCAGAAAAGGAAATTACAGTCCAAGTTGCACCATCATTAGTGGTATATTCTAATTTTACATTTGCCACATCATGGCTTATCCATTTAATTGCAGCAACTGAATCTACCCGCCAATTTTCACCACCATTTGGTGCTATTAATTGAATTGAAGGTTTGTATATTCTAAAATTTGTATCACTAATATCAAAAATGCTTATCTCATCTGCTTTAGTTAATTTAACTAAGCAATTATCACTTAAAGTAAAGGGTACAGTCCATAAATAACTACCGCTTGCTGCTGGGTAATTATTATCTATTGATATCCAATTTGCACCATTATCTGTAGAGTAGCTTATTATTAAATTTGTAATATCATTACTTGTCCACGTTATTAATTGATTAGAACCAGCAAGCCAACTAACATTTGTATTTGGCGATGTTACTGTTACACTTGGCACATAAATTCTAAAAATGTTATCACTAACATCGCTTATTGTAAATTCGTTATGTTTGCTTACTCTAACCTTAATATTATTATTAGTTATTTCTGGTAGTATCCATGTATATTTTTTAGCTGCATCACTAGCAGAGTCTGCAATAGTTATCCAGTTTAAACCATTATCTGTTGTATATTCTATTTTAACTTTATCTATATCAACACTTGTCCAAGTAATATCGTAAGAGGTCCCACCTCGTAAATTTTCTCCACCATTTGGTGCTGTTACAGATATTGCAGGATTTGTTATTCTAAAATTGTTATCCGATTTATCTGTTACTGTACTGTCCTCTAAATCTGTTATTCTTATTTTAACAGTAGCAGAGCTAATTAATGGAACTACCCAACTATACAAACCTGTATTTGTAGTTGAATCTATAAAAATCCAACTTGTATTATTTAATGAGTACTCTAGCTTAACTTTATTTACACCCTGACTATCCCATTTTATGTTGTAACTTGTTCCAGCGCGTAAAACTTCAAGTCCATTTGGATTTAATACAGTAATAAAGGGATTATCAACATAAAAAACGTTATCAGACACATCAAAATCTGCCAAATTAGCAGCATCTGATACTTTAATTAAAGATTGAAGACTTGAAGCAACATTAACTACCCATGTATAAGAACCTGTGTTTGGTAAATTAGTTACTAAATTTGTCCAAGTTACACCGTTATCAGAAGAGTAATCTACATTCACGGCAACTATTCCAGTATCTGCCCAACTAATTATTCGGGTTTTGCCAATATAAAAATTCTCTCCTCCATTAGGGTATGTAACAGTAATTGAAGCGTAAGAATTGATTAACCAAATGTTTGTTAATAAAATAAAAAGTAAAAATTTTTTCATAATATATTACTCATATATTAACTTATTCTAATTTAATTATGGCCTAGCAGGAGGATTAGGAATAGCATCTGTTGGTTGTTGATTATCTACAGGTTTAAAAACTGTAAATACCAAAGCAACTACTACAACAACGGCGCCCGCAACATAATAATACCATGTACTGCCACCCTGTGTTTTATTTTCCTCTTTAGGAATATTACTGTTTAATGGTACATTATTATCCACTAATACTGGTTGAATAGTAAACACAAACTCATAATCAGTTGTATTGGGAATAAAATCAATATCATTAGTAAAGTTCCATTCAAAGCTATTGTTGTAACCACTTGTAACATTACTGCCTAATTGTCCTTCGTATGAATTAACAGGAAAAGTACCTATACTATCGTTTTTAGACCTAAACTGTGCATTAACATTATACTTATAATTTGTTTCACCTATTAAATCGTAAAACACTTTTATTTTTTGGTCTTCTACACTAAAAACAACGTTCGTTATTTCTTGTGCGATTATTATTTTAAATCCTAAAACTGAAAATACTACAAAAAGGGTACTTATTGTTAATAACTTCATAAAACATCCGTTTTACTAAAATTAAATAATGTCATTAAATATTAACAAAAAAAATATCAATCTCAAAATAAAATATTAAATATATATTTTATAACAAATTAATTAATTTTTTTAAATATGTTTTGTGAGTTAAATCACTATATTAAAAAGCGTTTTTTATATGGTTAATAATTGGTTTACCGTTTTCAAAATTTACGCCAATAAAATCCATACGAACAAAATTATCAATGTTAGGATGTAAAGATATATAGGCATCAACAGCCTTACTTAGTTGCTTGCGTTTATTTTTTGTAATGCTTTCTTCTGGCGTGCCCAAGTAGTTATCGCTTTTACTTCTAACTTCCACAAAAACCAAATAATTTCCATCCTTTGCTAAAATATCTATTTCGTTGTGGGAAATCATTAAATTTTTTGCTAAAATTTCATATCCCAAATCTTTTAGATATTTTTCCGCAATATCTTCTGCATTCTTTCCAATTTGGCGCTTATCCATTTTAACAGCCCCTAAAAATTAATGGGTATTAATTCCGTATATTTCTTTAAGAAAGTATTGCGATGTAATTTTGTTACACCATATTTAAATACTGCTTCAAAATGCTCTTTTGTAGGGTATCCTTTATTTTTTGCCCAATTATATTGGGGATAGTTTACTGCTTCTCGTTCCATAATATCATCTCTAACAACCTTTGCTATAATTGAAGCAGCAGCAATTGAAAAAGATTTTGAATCTCCTTTTACAATTGGTATATTTTTTATTGGATAATTAATCCCCTTATTACCATCTACAAGTATTAAATTTGGCTTAACTTTTAGTGTGTCGCAAGCAATTTGCATCGCTTTTAATGATGCTTGTAAAATATTAATTCTATCTATTTCTACATTATCTAAAACTGCGTAAGAATATGCTACAGCTTTTGATATTATAACATCAAATAATTTTTTACGCTTGCTTTCACTTAATTTTTTACTGTCTTTTATTCCTTCTATAAAGTCATCTGGGTTAAAAACTACTGCAGCAGCCACCACTGGTCCTGCTATTGGTCCTCTTCCTGCTTCGTCTACACCTGCCAAATATTTTACACTTTCACTATAATATTTTAAATCAAAATCTTTTAACAAAATACTCATCTTGCACCAATATAAATAGCAAATAATCCAACCACCATTAATACTTTTAATAAATTACTAATTTTTGCAAAAGCTTTAGCATTAGAATTGCTCATTAAAATAACAAGAGTATAAATTAATATTGGACTAAATAATGCAATAATTACTATTAAATACATTATATTATAAAGCCCAATAAAATATGGAACCATTGCAATAATAAAAAGAACAACCGATAAACTAAGTATTAAATATTGAGTAGCTTTTAACCCATAAAAAATGGGAAAAGTAATAACGTCATTCAAATTGTCTCCATTTATATCTTCCGCATCTTTTATAATTTCTCTAATAAAATTAATAAAAAAAGCTAACAATGCAGGAACAAATGAATTTGCAACACTTCCAGTTGCTGCAGCACCAAAAACAAAAGCAAGCCCAGTAAAAAATGCTACTATAAAATTACCAACTAAAATTACTTTTTTAAATAAATATGAATAAAAATAAATTGAAATATTAGCAATTAAAACGATAAGAATGGATAATAAATTTAGATTAATAGATATAAAGAAAATTGAGGATAATAAAAAAAAATAAAAAATTAAAGCATTATTTTTAGTAATTTCCCCCTTTGCTAAAACTCTGTTAGGTTTATTTATTTTATCAATATTAACATCAAAATAATCGTTAATAACATTGCCCGCAGCACCTGTTAGCGCTCCAGCAAATGCGGCAAGTAAAAGTCTTTTATCTAAAATGCTAACGTTATTACAAATAAGCCCGGCAATTATTATTGTTATAAAGGAAATAACAAAATTTACCGGGCGTATTAATTTTATATAAGCTAATAGCTTGCTTAACATATTATTTTAAGTTCAAAATATAATCTGCTATTTTTCCTAAATCTTTAACGTCTATATTATCATAAGCAGGCATAACGCTTCTGTATTGCTCTTTATATTTAAGAATTCTATCGTTATTACCATAAGACTCCGGATTACGCAAATAATTTATTAAATCGTTTCGGTTCCAAAAGTCTTTAGCACCAGCTAAAGATGGAGCCATATTGCCACCTTTTAAATCCCCACCATGGCAATTAGTGCAACCTATTCTATTAGCTAAAGCTAATCCTTCATCTTGCTGTGTGCCCCCTTCTTGCATCATTGCACCCATATTATTACTTTCGGGTTCTTTATCATACGTTACCCAAGTAATTATAGATAGCACTACAAATAAAGTTAAAAAGGTTAGTATCCATTTTTGTGCGTTTGTCATATATTTTTCCCTTATAGTTTACTTAATTAAATTCTTCTTCCATTGTTTTTTGATAATACTCTTTATACTTTTTAATTGCATTAAATATTGTTCTTGCTATTTCTTCTTGTCCAGCTTCACTATTTAAATATTCCTCATCTTTTCTATTACTCAAAAATCCTGCTTCTACTAATACATTAGGCATAGATGCACCAACTAAAACGTAAAAACCTGCTTGTTTAATACCACGCGAAGGTATTGGTAAAGAACTTTTCCAAGTGGAGTTTAATATATCGCTAAACTGTTCGCTATATCGCATATAAGCAGATTGTGCCATACTTACCAAAATAAAATTTTCATCAGTAAGTTTCTGGTATCTGCTTGGGTCATCTTCATATTTAATTACACTATTTTCAAACTCTGCTATATTTATTGCCTCTTGGGTTCTTCCCGGTCTTAATAAATAAACTTCAAAACCTCTTGCTTCTTCATTTTTTTGTGGTGTAGAATTGCAGTGCATTGATATAAACAACTTTCCGTTATTTTCGTTGGCAATTTTACCACGTTTATAAAGCTCTACAAATTTATCTGTTTTACGCGTATAAATAACTTTTACTGTGGGTAGCTCTTCTTCAATCATTTTACCCAATTTTAATACTATACTCAAATTAACATCCTTTTCCTTTACCCCAGTTATACCTATTGCACCCGCATCTTTGCCACCATGTCCAGCATCTAAAACTATTGCGTCAAAAACCCATTTATTCTTTAAATCGTTATTTTTTTTCTTCTCTTGTTTTAATTTTTTGTTATGAATAGCTACAATAATGTTATTGCTTGCGTTATCCTTAAATATATCATGGGCAGAGTAACTACCCGGTTCTAACTCAAAAATTATTTCGCACCCATTTTCAATTAGGTTTATTTTAGTGTTTTTTATTATTCCCGCATCTGCTTGATTTATTACTAAATCCGGATTAACTAAAACATTTGTTAAAGTAACTATTAAAACATCAGATTGATACTTTGACGAAAATTTAATCCCATTTTTATTTGTTATTATTGTAATTAAAGTACCGTTAGATTTAATTTTATATTCTAAGTTATTTAATTCATATTCAACTTTATTTGTGTTTTCACCTTCGGTTTTTATTGGTTCATTTATTGTTTTTGTAATTTCTGGGTTTACTTCTTCTGTTTTGCTTGGTAATTCTGTTTTGCTAACATCGCCAACAATAATTGCATTTTTATTCTTATCGTATTTAAAGGATGAGCCAAATGCGTATGATAAATACTCTTCTGTATATTGAATAGGAATAAATAAATCCTCATTTACTTTTTTTACAGATTGAGGTAATTGGTAAATTTTTTGATTATTATCTCTTCTATCTGTAACTATTATAAAATGATTATTGGCAGTAAATTTAATATTAAAATTTGTAAACTTAATTTCCAGTTTTTCAGCTTCTTTATTATAAAAATAATTTAAATTTAACCCCATTGCTATATTTTTAGCAGAACAATAAGTTAAATTATTAGACTCGAATGAAGCTATCGGGAAAGCCTTATTTTGCCCTTCTGCAAATAGCAACACTTTGTTTTGGGCTATTAATATTACATTTACAAATATAATTAGTAAAACTATTTTAATTTTAACCATCACTTAACCCTTTTTGGTAAAAACATACCCGCCTTTTTTTTATATAAAATATATTCATCTTTAAAGTTTTTTTCAAGTATTGTATCTTCTAACTTTGCGCGTAATATAAATAGCGGAATTTCTGCAACAACTGTAACCAATAACACTAAATACGAGCCAAGCGCAATAGCAGCACCTAAATCGCTTATTACTTGAAATAAATATTGTGGGTGTCTTATATAGCCATATATTCCACTTGTTACAAGTTTATGTTTATTATATATAATTATTTCCTGAGAGTAACTTTCCCCTAATGCCTTAAAGGAATGTATTTGTAAATATGAACCTATTGCAAATAATGCTAAACCAACAATCCTATAATTTAAATATTTTTCATCTACTTTAATTGTTCCAATACCAAATATTCCTAATATAATTAAAAATAAAACCAAAGCAGAAATATTTGGAGGTAACTTTTGCAAATATGTTTTTGGCTTCTCTTTATAAGTACTTAAAGCGGATTTTATTCCTTTCTTTGCACCTGTCATATTACCGGTTAAAGATAAAAATAATATTATTCCGCTTATTATATTTATAGCATCCATACAACAATTATTTAATTTGAATATTAATTATAAAATTTTATTTGATTATTTACAAATAAAACTATAATTAATCTTTTTTAGCTGTTTTATTCTTTATAAATTGTAAATTTTTCTTAAAAAAGCTTAAATGTTTTTCAATTGTATTTGTCCAAAATTGCCAATTATGATCCCCATCTGGGTCATTAAAAGTTACATCAAGTTTTAATTTTTTTGCTTCGTTTACAAAATTTACATTAGATTGGTACGCAAAATCTTGCTTTCCACAATCAATTATTAATTTTGTGTTTTTATTCCCATGTTTTTTTAATAATTCAATAGCGGAATTATCATCCCAGTTCTTTTTATTATTTTTATAATCACCAAGTAAATTTTTTATTTCCCACTTCGTTGTAAATAGTCTAATATCTAAAATTCCACTCATGCTACCAGCTGCGTTAAATATTTTTTGATTAGGTAAATAAAGCATCATAGCGCCATGCCCACCCATACTTAAACCGGTAATAAAAATATTCTTTTTATCTACTTTATATTTCTTTAAAATTGTGGGGTATAAATCTTGCCAAAAGAAAGTAACATATTGATTATTTTTTTTAATAGGACTATTTACATACCAACCGCTGTAAAAACCCTCTGGGCATACAATAATAAATCCATATTTAGTTGCAAGCTCTTTAAGATTAACATTTTTGCTCCAATCTTTATAAGAACCACTATAACCATGCAATAAAAATAAAACGGGATACAAGTTATTATTTTTATAATTATTCGGCACAAAAACAAGATTTTTACTTTCTTGTGGTAGATAAGTTTTATTAAAAACTAATGTATCTTGTGCAAATAATAAACTTGCAAAAATTAGATTAAAAACAATAAATTTAATTTTCATTTATAACTCAACATTTTCTTAAAACATTACCATTAAAAATTTTTGTGTGTTCACCTTTATTAACTGTAAGCTTACCATTAACAAAAACGTAATTTATACCCGTAGCAAACTGCTTAGGTTCAACAAAAGTAGCTTTATCTATAATAGTTGTGGGGTCAAAAACTACAATATCCGCAAAATAATTTTCTTTTAATAATCCTCTGTTTTTTAAGCCAATTTTGTTAGCTGGCATATAGGTCATCTTTTTAATAGCGGTCTCCCAATCAAATAACTTTTCTTCTCTGCAATATTTACCTAAAACACGTGCAAAAGTGCCATAGAAGCGTGGATGTGGTTTCCCTTCCCCTAACTTACCAAATGGCGATGTTGCATTGCCGTCCGAGCCAATCATAACTAAATCGTGCTTTAATATTCTTTGCAAATTATTTTCGTTCATTGCAAAGCCTACCATACTAACAGATAAATTTTCTTCTTTAAGTAGGTTTATAATAAAATCTATTGGATCCATTCCACAACTTGCAGCACACTCTGTTATATTTTTCCCTTCATAAATTTTGTTTGCATCTTTACGAACACTACTAATAACAACATTATCCCAACCTCCTATTCTTGCGCCTCTACTTCTTGCATATTCTTTTATTTGTGGTAATAAGTTATTATCATTTAACCTTGCAATTATTTCCTCAGTTGTACCTTGCCTACTCCATAATGGCAAAAATGTACTTAACCCCGTTCCATAAGCTATATAAGGATATCTATCCGCATTAATTGGCAAACCAGCTAAATGCGCATTTTCAATTTTTTCAATAACAGAATCTATTTTATACCAATTGCTTGGATTAGAAGTTTTAAGGTGAGCAATTTCTAAATTAACACCTGCATCTTTACAAATAGTAATAGCTTCATCAATTGCCTCTAATAGTGTGTCATCTTCGTTACGCATATGGGTATTATAAAGCCCACCATATTTTGCAACCACCTTGCTAAGTTCTATTAATTCATCAATTTTTGCATAGCTACTTGGTGCATATTCTAAACCGGTTGATAAACCAAAACTACCTGCCTCTAAATTTTCTTCAAGCACCTTTTTAAGCTTCTTTAAACTTTCACTATCTGGATTAACGTCATTTCTGCCTAAAACATATGAGCGCAAATCTCCATGTCCTGTAAATGTTGAATAATTTATGGAAATATTCCCCTCAAGCAGCTTAAAAAAGCCATTCATATCTTCCCAATATACATCAATATTATAACGCTTTTTTAAGTCTTCAGAATTAGATTTTGCATCATCGGGCAGATAAGGGAACACCGAAGAACCACAGTTTCCACCAACTTCTGTTGTTACCCCCTGCATTATTTTACTTAACCCATAACCACTTACCAAAAGCTCAATATCCGTATGTGTGTGTATATCTATAAACCCGGGTGCTACATATAAGTTATTTGCATCAATTGTTAAGTCTGCCGTTGACGAAGTTAAATCCCCAATAGCAATAATTTTATCCCCAACAATACCTAAATCTGCCTTAAACTTATTCTTTCCCGAACCATCAATTATAGTACCATTTTTAATTACAACATCAAAACTATTTTTAACCTTTAAACCAAACGAAAACCCAGCTGCTGCTAATGATACAACTTTTACAAAATCTCGCCTATTAATAGACATACATTAACCTCTAAAAACAATCTTCATTTACTTTTACAAATTACACATAAATTTTTAAAGTTACAAGTTTAAGTAATTTTGTATAATAATAATTACAAATTAAGTAAACGTTAACTAAATCACATAATAAAAATATCTTTTGTTAGTAACAAAAAAAATTATATTTTTTCATAATTTATTTAATTTTTTTTGGAAATAAATAAATTGGGAAATACAAAAAGATTAAAGGTCGCTTTAACTTATAACTTAAAGCCAGAAGTAAATAAAGGGCATTTTAACGAAGATGACGAATTTGCTGAATGGGATACAATAGAAACAATAAACGCCGTTAGAGATGCATTATCTATTAATAACGATGTTATATTGATTGAAGCAAATACTGATTGCTATAATAATTTACTATACCATAAACCAGATATTGTATTTAATATAGCAGAAGGTAAAAAAGGAATTAGCAGAGAAGCTTTTGTGCCCGCTGTTTGCGAGTTCTTAGGAATTCCTTATACGGGTAGCGACCCATTATCTTTGTCATCTACTCTTCATAAAGCGCGCACTAAACAAATATTATCCTGTTTTAATATTCCTACTCCTAAGTATCAATTAATTAAAGATAAAAACGAAATTGATAATTTTGAGTATAATTTCCCAGTTATTGTAAAACCTGTGGCAGAAGGAAGCAGCAAAGGAATTTATGATAAATGCTTAGTTTACGATTTAAATAACTTAAAAGAAATAGTTATAAATACGATAGATACATATAAACAACCATGTATTGTAGAAGAGTTTTTACCTGGTCGCGAGTTTACAGTTGCACTAATTGGTAACGGCATTAATTTAACCGTTTTACCCATTGTTGAAATAAATTTTTCCGCTCTTCCATTAGATTTAGCTCCAATCTACTCCTACGAAGCTAAATGGATAGCAGACACAAAAGATAATCCATTAGATATTTTTACTTGTCCCGCACATTTAGAAAAAGATTTAGAAGATGAAATTATAAGTATTGCAAAAGCAACTTTTAACGTTTTAGAATGCAAAGATTGGGCAAGAATTGATATAAGACTTGATAAAAACTCGATACCAAATATAATAGAAATAAATCCTTTGCCAGGTATTTTGCCCGACCCTGCAAGTAACTCTTGCTATCCTAAAGCAGCACGCGCTGCAGGCTTAAATTATAACGATATGATTAATAAAGTTCTTTTAGAAGGGTGTAAAAGATATAACCTATAATGAAAAAATTTAATAAAATACTTGTTTGTTATAATAAGCCTTATATTAATAATAAGGATTACTTTGAGAATTTTTTATTAAACAATTTATCTTCTGAAACTGAAATTATAGATAATTTAAATACTATTACCACCTATTTATCAAATCTTGCAAATAATGTTTATACTTTAGAAGTTGATAAAGATATTCTTACAGTTATAAATAAAATTAAAGAAATAAACCCCGATGTATGTTTCAACCTTGTAGAATCGTTATATGGGAACAACAATTATGAAAGCAATTTTGCAGCAGTATTAGAATTATTAAATATACCATATACGGGTAATAGTTTTTATGCACTTTCTACTTGTTTAAATAAAATTACTACCAAGCAAATTTTATTTGCCAATAAAATACCAACACCAAACTTTACACATGTTAAATTATTAGATAGCAAAATAGAGGCTAAAGAATTAAATTTTCCGCTTATTGTTAAACCTGCAAACGAAGATGCAGGAATTGGAATAAGTGAAAAATCGATTGTTAATAATGATTTAGAATTAATAAAACAAGTAAAAATATTACAGCAAAATTTTAAGCAAGATTTAATTATTGAAGAATATATAGAAGGGAGAGAATTTAACATAAGCATGCTGGGAAATGAAATATTACCCATAAGCGAAATTAACTTTAACTTACCCCATTCATTACCCAATATAGTTACTTACCAAGCAAAGTGGGAAAAAGAAAGTATCTATTTTAAAGGAACCGAACCTATAGTTCCAGCTAAAATAAATAAAGATTTGGAAACTTTATTAATAACCACTGCAAAAAAATCTTTTGAAGCACTACAATGTAAAAATTATGCAAGGGTTGATATTAGACTTAGCAAAAATAATACACCATATGTAATAGATATAAATCCTAATCCAGATATTATGCCCGATAGCGGCTTTGCAAATAGTGCCAAAGCTGCGGGTATAGATTATTTGGAACTATTAAATAAAATATTAACGTTTAATAATTTTCTTGAGGAAAAAAATGATTAGAAAAATTATTATTGAAGATGTTGCAGCATTAGAAAAAATAACCAATTTAATAGAAATTTTTAGTAACGAAGAAAAGCAAGTTGCTAAAGAGCTTATTAACGACTCGATAAATAACTCTAACAGTGATTATTATACATACGTTTACGAAGAAGAGGGGAATATTTTAGGCTATTATATAATTGGCAAACGCCCACTAACAGATGGTGTTTACGACTTATATTGGATTGTTGTTAATCCAGATGAGCAAAATAAAGGTATAGGTCAAAAATTATTAAACGATGCAGAAAAATTTGTAGCAGAAAAAGAAGGACGTTGGTTATTAGCAGAAACTTCATCTAAACCACAATACGAAGCTACAAGAAAATTTTATTTTCGAAATAATTTTTCTATTGTTAGCGAAATTCGAGATTTTTACTCGCTTGGTGATAGTTTAATAGTATTTGGGAAATATTTTAAGAAAGGGTAAAAAATGGAATTATGGCAACAAATGATAAGAGACTCCGTTAGCTCGGTTGAGCAATTGGTAGAAAAATTTAATTTAAATAAAAAAGTTGCCGAAAAATTAGACGAACTTTTTCAAGTACGAATAAACCCATATTACTTAAGTTTAATAAGATATCCGGGTGACCCTATTTGGCTGCAATGTGTGCCCGATGAAAAAGAGCTTGAAGATTACGGTGGATTTGAAGACCCATTAAGCGAAGACGAGATGAGCCCCGTTCCTAATATTACTCACCGTTACCCAGATAGATGCTTATTTTTAGTAACTAGCCAATGTGGAATGTACTGCCGCTTTTGTACGCGCAAACGTAAAGTTGGTAATAGCGATAAAATAAGCATGAAGGAACTAGAGAGCGGATTTAAATACATTGAAGAACATACAGAAATTAGGGATGTTATTCTTAGCGGTGGCGACCCACTAATGCTTACCGATACTATGATTGAAAAAATTCTTTCTCGTTTAAGAAACATTCCTCATGTGGAAATAATACGCATCGGCACCCGCATGCCTGTTGTATTACCACAAAGAATTACGCCCAAATTATGCTCAATCATAAAAAAATATCACCCAATTTACATTAATACCCACTTTAATCACCCTTGGGAAATAACAGAAGAAAGTAGTAAAGCTTGTAATATGCTTGCAGATTATGGTTGCCCAATAAATAACCAAACGGTGCTTATGAAAGGTGTTAACGATAACCCAGCTGTTATTAAAGAGCTTATGCAAAAATTACTTAAAATTAGGGTGCGCCCATATTACTTATTTATGGCAGATGAAACTAAAGGCTCGATGCACTTTAAAACATCTGTGCAAAAAGGGTTAGAAATTATGGAAAATTTACGCGGACATACAAGCGGAATGGCTGTTCCACATTTCATGATTGACGCACCGGGTGGCGGTGGTAAAATTCCTTTATTACCAAAATATGTTTTACAGTTAGATGAAAATAAAGTTATTATGCGTAATTATAAAAACAACATTTACGCTTATAATAACCAAAAAGATGTTGAGACTAATAACATAAATGATACCAATTATGTATCAGAAAACGTAAATGACAGCACAAAAAATTTAAATGATGATAATTATGCTATTATTTTTCCAGATTATTAGTTTTCTGCTGCTGTAACTATATTATATAAATCTTTTTCTAAACTTTCATTTGGGGTTTCTATAATTCGTCCAACTTCTTTACCATCTTTATAAAAAATAAAGGTGGGTACAAACTTTATATTTAAATTATTCGTTTCGTTTTCTACACCTTTTTTTTCTCTATTTACTGCAATAATTTTAATCTTTTCCGATGGGTAAGATAAATAATCCATTATTTTAAAAAATCTTGGTACCTCGCGCCTACTATCGCTACACCAAGTAGCCATTACAATCGTCATATCTAAATTAAAAATATCTCTTTTTATATCTTCCAAAGTTTCGGTATCTATAACATAATTATCATACTCTTCATCAAACCATGTAACAAATAAAGTATCATAAAAAGCTGTACGGTCACACTCACCTATTAAACATTCCTTGCCCGATTTTTCATCAAAATACTTAAATGCATTTTCTGTTTGTGCAAATATTGGTAAAGCAAACAACATAATAATAATTGCTAATAATTTTTTCATTTTAACCTCTTATTAATTATAATTTCTAACATCGTAACCAAGCATAAGTTTTGTTCGCAAAGTTTCGTAATAGTTAGATGTTAAAGGTCTAACAAGCTTTAAAACTTTATCGCTTTTTTTAAATATAAATTCTGCTGGAGTTGCATAATTTTCTACTCTTTGACCATCGGAATTAATTTGTACAAAGTTTTGCAGCGATTTTGCAACGACCTTTATTTTTTGATTAGCTGAAACTACTAAAGGACGCATAGTTAAAGAGTGAGGCGAGATTGGGCTTAAAGTAATTACATCTGCAATTGGGCTTACAATTGGTCCACCAACAGATAGCGAATAAGCTGTTGAACCTGTAGGTGTTGCTATAATTAAACCATCTGCTAATAGTGATGTTACAAAGTTTTCATCTATATAAAGTTCTATTTCTATCATTTTGGGCCATTGCCCTTTTTCAACTACAAAATCGTTAACAGCATAAAACTTTTTGTTTTTATTACAATAACATTCCCCCTCTAATATCATTCTTTCTTCTATAAAATAATTTCCATTAGTAATATCTATAATTACATTTTCAAAGTCATTTAAATTATATTCCGCTAAAAAACCTAACTTACCAAAGTTTAACCCAATAATTGGCACACTGTAATTAATAGTTCTAAAAGCTGTGTTTAACATCGTTCCATCACCACCAATAGATACAGCAAAATCACAGCTTCCTAACATATCTTCATCCGAAACGAAAATTTGCTTTTTTAAGGTGTCTGTTAGCAAATCTTGTGCTTCCTTAAAAGAGCTACTAATAACTACTTGATGATTATATTTTTGTAACTTTTTAACTATTTCTTCTACAATATTAGCAATATTAGCTTTTGTTGTATTTGGAAAAAGCCCAAATTTCATTTATTCCTCATGTTATTTAATTCCCACAATTTAGCATATTTTGTAAAAACATAATTTGCAGAAAAAACAGATAAAATTAAACCGGCATAGCCATCTAAAAAACCTAATCTAAAAAAATACATTTTAAAAAATAAAAATATTGGTCTAATAATTAAATCGCTTAACTTAGCTTTTTTCCCTTTTTGGTTTAACATGTTTGCTGCTAAAGAAGTATAATTATTAAACTTATCATAATAATGCTTAATATTTGGGTCTGTATAGTGGTTTAAGTCGCTTTTTAATCTGCCAGTTTTTCCATTAACATTTAAATGTTCGTGCACATCAATTTCGTTAAAACTACAAACTGTTTTATTAAATAAACGAGTAACATAACCCGGATACCAACCACAATGCTTAATCTCTTTATTCAAAAAAAATGCTTTTCTTGCAACTTCAAAAGCGGCAAAATCCGTTTCACTATTTTTTAGTAAAATTAATTCCTCTTTTAATTTTTCTGTTAGCTCTTCATCTGCATCAATCCACAAAACCCAATTATTTTTTGTATGGTTAACAGCAAATGTTTTTGTTTTTGCGTATCCTTGCCACTCTGCAATTATGCAATTTACATTATAAGATTTTGCAATATTATATGTGTTATCTGTACTTGTACTATCAACTATAACCACAATATCATCTATAACATTAACCAAGCTATCCAAACATTTAGTAATGTTTTTCTCTTCATTTTTAGCAATAATAATTGCGGATAGTTTTTCTATTTTACTTTTCATTTAAATTACCATCACTATTTTGTATTAATTTTACACAAGCAATATTTAAGCCTGTTAAAAACCAAACAAAGGTTATTATTTCATGGTCACCAAAATTCCACTCCGCAAGTCCAGAAAATAAAAAGCCAATAAACGCACTTGCAGCGCCTAATGTTACCGATGATATAAATGGAATATCCTTAGTTTTTAAGTATCCAATAATATTAATTTTAGCAACCTTATATAAAAATATTAACACAATAGTAAAACCAAATAAACCTAATATTACTAATAAATGAACATAATTATTATGCAAATGACCAAATGCCTCTCTTTCGTATGGGGCTTTATATTTTAAATAAATTTGCTTTAAATCTATGTCTCCAATACCAAAAATTGGGTAATCTTTAAATATTCTTAATCCCGTTTTCCATTGGTCTAACCTTTGAATATTAGTATTATGGTTTGGATCAAAAATGCTTAAAATTCTATTTCGCTTTACATCTGTTATTATTAGCGTATTATTTAATAAAGTTATCCCTTCATCATAATAAGTTAAAGGATTAACTTTTTTATCTAATAAAGTATAGTTAATTTTATTATTTAAATTTAAACTATAAACCAGTCCTGTATTAGTAACACCTAATAAACTATTGTTAAATGGTATAAAGGAAAGTATCCCTTTTACATCTTTAAAATAATTGATTTCGCTTACTCTTTCATTTTCTAAATTAAAAATATGCAAACCATTATCCGCTTGAAAAAACAGTAAAGAGTCCTTTAAATAAACATAGGAAATAGTGGTATTAAAATTTATTTCATCAATTAATTTAACTGGTTTGCCCAAATTACTTTTGTAAAAAACTAATTTGCCTGTATGTGGGTTATAATAACTAAAATAATTATTATTAGTTGCAAAAATTATAAAATCATTATAATTTTTATATAAATCTTCATCAGTTAAATTATATGGATTATTTTTAATAACCAATCCGCTATCATTTTGTGCAATATAAAGCTTGTTATCACTTGCAATAATATTTACAATCGTTCCATTTGTAGTTAGGGTATCAAACAAAGATAAAGTATCTGCATTTACTTTATATAGTAAAAAACGAGAGTAAGATAAATAAGCAGCTACAACGCTATCTTGCCATTTAACTAATTTAACCACAGGTAAATCGGTATTAATATTTTGAATTACTTTATCATTTTTTAAAGTAAAAATACCCTTGTTAAAATCTGCCACAGCAACCGAGTTACCCAATGCTAAAACACTTTTAGCTTGACCTAATGTTTTAATAGATTTTTGTAAATTTACACTGTTATTATTAACGCTATAAAATTTAACTTCGCTTTTATTAGGCTGAATAAACAAATATACAATTATTAAAACTAAAGGAACCCCTAATAATACCCACTTACGCTTTAAAAGCAAAACAGCAATAATCCCCATAAATGAACCAAGCCAAGCGGCGCGGGAATAATTACCTAACAAAGCCAATAAAGAAACAATGAAAAACGTAAAATATAAAATTCTATTTTTTACAGATGTTTTTTCGTTTACTAAAAAAGCAAAAATTAAAATTGTAATAAAGGAAATCAATCCTCCCGCAGTCATTACATACTTAAATAAAGAAGGTCCTTTAGCTTCGGTTGAGTATAATTTTTGCAAAAAATATTTTACAGATATTCCCAAATAAATAAAAATTGTTACAAATGCAGCTATAAATAATAAATAAATAACTATCTTTAATTTCTTCTTATCTGTTACAATTGCTGGAATAACATAAATAATTGGTAAAAGTAAGGCACGCTTTAAAACATTATTAAATGCATTTGAAATATTTTGAGAAAAGATTGCTGAAATTATTTCTGCCGCTAAAAATAAAAGCAAAATAATTTCTAAACCATTTTTATTAAATTCATTCTCTTTATTGGCAAAATACTTATAAATTAATATCAATAAAGCAGCATAATACCCAATTTGATTAACAAAAATAGAATTAGTTAACGATACTACAAACAAAATTAAAAAAGCAAAGGCGGTTTTATCTAATGTTATCTTATTAAATGTTTTCATAATTTGCCTTAAACTGTAGCTCGTATAGTTTTTTGTAAATCCCTCCTTCCTCGTTTAGAAGTGACTCGTGAACACCTTGTTGCACAATTCTGCCTTCATCTAAAACCAATATTTTATTAGCATTTTTTACAGTACTAAGACGGTGAGCAATAACAAAAGTCGTTCTATTTTTCATAAGCCTTTCTATTGCCACTTGCACCAACGCTTCAGACTCGTTATCTAAAGCAGAGGTTGCTTCATCTAAAATCATAATAGGTGGATTTTTTAGCAAAGCCCTTGCTATTGCTAAACGTTGCCTTTGTCCACCGCTTAATTTTGTTCCGCGCTCGCCAATTATTGTATCATAACCTTTAGGCAAATCCATTATAAAATCGTGCGCATTTGCTGCTTTTGCAGCTTCTATTAGCTCCTCATCACTACAGCTATTTACACCATACGCAATATTATTTCTAATAGTATCGTTAAATAAAACAGTTTCTTGTGTAACAATACCCATTAGTTTTCTTAAACTTGCAATTTTTATCTTACGTATATCAATTCCATCAAGTAAAATTGCTCCTTCATCTGGGTCATAAAATCTTGGAATTAAATCCACAAGTGTAGTTTTGCCACCACCACTGCTGCCAACTAAAGCTATTACCTCTCCCTTATTAACCGTAAAATTAATATCTTTAAGTGTTAATTCAATTGCATCATCATATTTAAAACTTAAATCTTTAAATTCAATTTTATTATTAAATGAGTTTATTTCTACAGCATCTTTAGCATCTGTAATTTGTGGTGGTACGTCCATTATTTCAAAAATTCTATCACCAGCTGCGCTAGATTCTTGTATCCTGTTGTTTACCCCACTTAGCTCTTTTATTGGTGGCATTAATTGAAATATTGCAAATAAAAAGCCTAAAAACTCACTTGCATTTATTATTTTATCTTCTAAAACTAACAAACCACCATAATAAATTATTACACCACCAACAACAACACTTAAAAACTCTGTTAATGGACTTGCAGAGTTTCTTATACGCGTTAATTTAATTACCAGCTTAAAATAATTGTTAGTTTCTTTTTTAAATTTTTCGCTTTCGTATTCCTCTCTACCAAATGCCTTTACTATTTTAACGCCACTTATCGTTTCGTGCAAAATAGTGGTTATATCTGCCATTTTTTCTTGTATAATTGCACTATGTTTGCGTAAATGAAGACCAATATAACCAATAATAAACAACGAAAAAGGTAAAACAATAAGCGCAAAAACTGTTAATTTAACGCTAATAGATAACGCAATACCTAAAAATACTATAATTGATAATGGCTCTCTTAGTAAATTTAAAAATACGGTAGAAACACTATTTTGTATTAAATTAACATCGTTTGTAATTCTACTAATTAAATTACCCGTTTTTTCGTTTTTAAAAAAACTCATTGGCAAGTAATGTAGCTTTTGATAAGCTTCATTCCTAATATCTTTAACCACTCCTTGCTCTACATAAGCTAAATAATACGATTGCAAAAAACCAAATAAATTTTTCCCAAAAAATGCCAATATAACAATAATAGAAATTTTTAGTAATACATCTTTTGTTGAACCCTTAAAAATAAATTCCTTTGCTTTAGAAGAAACAGCATTCATCGCTTCTTCTACTATTGTAGGTTTTTGGTTTTTAACAATAGTTTCTTTTTTTTCTGTTTCAACCTGTTCGGTATCAAGGTTATTCTTAAATAAAGTATCTAAAAGAGGAATTGTTAAATAAACAGACGCTCCATTTAATAAAGCAAACAGAACCGTACATAGCATAGATAAAGCTAAGTGCTTTTTATACGGTTTAACGTATCGTAATATTCTAAAATATGTTTCCACTATTTCTCAATAATTCTTAATGTTTTAAGCCCGCACCCTTTCTCTGTTATTATTTCATGATATATAGACTTTTTGTCTAAATCCCATACAACAATTTTTTTAACGCCATTGTAATCTGTTTCATAAAATAAAAAATCACCACGCAAAATATAACTAATTGCATTTGGATTTTCTATTACATTAATCATCTCTTTTAACTTAGTATCGTAAATTATCAACATAGAAGAGATTCTGTTTGTAATCATATCATTATTTATTTTTTCTAAATACATTATACAATATCTATCTTCATATGTCCAATCTATTTTCTTCATCTTAAAATCGGTGGAAGTAATATATTTTCTTTCTTTACTTTTTAAATCTTTAAAAAATATTTTTGTCTCATTATTTAAATAAGTATAATCTATAAAATACTTATCTAAGTTAGATTTAACATTAATTAATATTGTAGTTAATTGTGGTAAATTTGCATTTATTAAATTAAAACTTTCAAATTTTGATTCAACTTTAACACCTTCTGGCGTGTAAACACTTGTAACCTTTTCCATTTTAAAGTTATCTTTTTCATCAAATCTTAAATAAACAACTTGTAGTGCATTATCTTTTATAATATCTGTAAAAATTTGGGCAAAATTACCAATAGTATCAATTTTTTTAACTTTAGAATTTTCTGGATAAAATTTATAAAGTACAACATTTGTAAAAATAGGATAGCCCGTTGCTGTAGCCCCTTTTTTACCACTAAAAAAATAAATGTTTTGGTATTCATTATCCGCATTTAAACTAATAATATTAACCTTTTTATTAGCCCAAATTAAGGAATAATTTTTTTTTGATATATCAAAAGCATAAATTGCCCCTAAATTATTATAATAAGATAAAAATGGAACCAGCCTAAATCTATCCGTTACAACGCTATCACCTTTGAATATTTGATAATACTCTAAAACAGAATCTTTTGCTAATTCGTATGCGCGTAAACCCGCAAAATAATTGTATTCGTAATCCCCTATAAATACACCATAATATTTTTTATCTTTACCAGCTAATTCCCGTATAAAAATAGAGTCTTTAATAATTTTGGATAGCTTAGATTTGTAGGTCTTTGCAGATTCAAAATCACCATATGATTTGGTTAAAATAGAATAATTATCACTTTTTGAATCCAATTCTGGCTTATTACAGCCAAACGCTAAAAATAGCGTTACCAAAATAATTGTTATCTTATTTGCCACGTGGATGAAATTCCCTATATACTTGTTTAATATAATCTCTATCTATGTGAGTATAAATTTGAGTAGTAGAAATATCAGCATGTCCAAGCATTTCTTGAACTGCGCGCAAATCTGCACCCCCCTCTACTAAATGGGTCGCAAACGAGTGCCTAAAAGTGTGTGGATGCACTTCTTTATCTATTTTTGCTTCTTTTGTATAATATAATATTATTTTCCAAACCCCCATTCGGCTTAATCCACCACCTCTATTATTTAAAAATACTAAATTTTTGCTTTTATCTTTTTTTTCTAAAAATATACGGGAGTTTAAAAAATATTTATTAAGCCATTCTATAGCACTGCTACCAATCGGAACAAATCTTTGCTTATTCCCCTTGCCTAAAACTCTTATAACCTCATCGCGCAAAAATAAATCTACAATCTTTAAGTTTACTAATTCACTTACCCGTAAACCGCTAGAGTACATCACTTCTAACATGGCTCTATCTCGTAAACCTAATTTTGTGTTAGTATCTGGTTTGGCAAAAATTTTATCAATTTCTTCAATTGTTAAAACAACCGGTAATTTTCTATACCTTCTGACAGATTTTAGCAATTGCGAAGGATTTTGCTGTATATATTTATTTTGATGTAAATAACCAAAAAAACTTTTGAAAGCAGAAATGTATCGCGCAGTGGTTGAATTACTAATACCATTGTTTTTTTGTAAAACAAGATAATCTGTAATATTTTGATAACTTACTTCGTCCAAATCTAAAATACCCTGCTCGTTGCAGTAATTTAATAACTTTGTAATATCTGTTTTATAAGAGTTTACAGTATTTTCAGATAAATTAAGCTCTAATTTTAATACCGTTAAAAATTCAGTTAAAAATTGTTCCATTTAAAGCTTAAGATTTAGGATTATTTTCCAATTCATCCTGCTTAGGATATCTAATTCTTTTATGATATTGACTTAAAAGAATATTTAAAAAAGTTTCTTTTATTATTTTAATTTCTTTAAATGTTAAAGGAGATTCATCTAATTGACCATCTTCTATTCTTTGATCTATAAGATTATTAATAATATTCTCCATTTTTACTGGGTCAGGTTCTAAAATAGACCTTGCCGCAGATTCACAAGCATCGGCAAGCATTAATAAAGCTGTTTCTTTAGTATTTGGCTTAGGACCTAAATATTTATAATCCTCTATATCAACAGTACCTTCTGGGTAATATTTCTTTGCCTTTTCGTAAAAAAAGCTTATAACCATTGTTCCATGATGCATGGGAATAAAATCTATAATTTCATTAGGAAGTTTATACTTTTTAGCTAATTCAATTCCATCTTGAATATGCTTTCTAATTAATTCCGCACTTTTTTTAGGTTCAATACTTTCATGAATATTTTGGTTATTAATTTGGTTTTCTACAAAATTATCTGGCTCTAAAATCTTTCCAATATCATGATAATATGCACCTACGCGCGCTAAAATAGGGCGACCGCCTATCAAATCTGCTGCCTTTTCTACCATGTTTCCCATTGTAATAGAATGTGTAAAAGTACCCGGTGCGTTTTGTGCTAAATCCCTTAATAATTTGTTATTAAAGTCTGTTAATTCAAATAGTGTTAAATCTGTTGTTATTCCAAATGCTTTTTCAATAAAAATAATTAATCCAAATGTTAGCGATGGACTTATAATAGCACTACTTAATGCCGCAGCAGAATTCATTAAAATAACATCATAAGAATCAAACCGTTCTAAACCAAAGGCAATTATTCCAGTTATATAAGCAGCCAAAATAAAATAAAAAGACCTATAAATTTGAGTTCTGTTTTTTATATCTCTTACGGTATAAGCAGATAAAGCACCTGCAACAATATGTGTTACAGCAAAAATATAATCGTTACCGCGTAACCCACCACAAATTAATGCTGCTACTATTGTACCATAAAATCCTATCCTACTATCAAAAATTATTGTTAGTAGCATAGAAATAACAGGTATAAATATCAAATACTCTAATGGTACAAATGTATCAATTTGCATTATTAAGAATGTAATAAAGCTTATAAATACTATAAGCGTCATTATCAATAAAATTTTGGAATTATCCCAAAAGATTTTTTTTCTAAATAAAAATATATAAATTCCAAAAATTGTTAAAACAATGGCAACATGTAAAAACTTTCCCGTCCCCTGCATTAGCTTTCCCCAAAACCCAAGCTCGTTTGCCTTAGCAATTTTGTAAGAATCTATTTTTTGCTTTATTTCTGGTGTTATACGTTCATGTTTTGCTACTATTCTTTCTTTTTCGTTAACTATACCAATATTTCGGCTTACTTTATCCGCTACTATTTCCTTTGCTATATTCGTCTCTTTTTCACTATATACAACATTTGGCACCAAAAAATTAATTATATAATTTGTTGCTGCTTCTATAACATTAATATTATTAGAAAATTTATTCCTTAAATATAGCTTAATAAATTTATTTAATAAATTTTTATCATAATAAGCATTTTTTTTAACTATAGTTTCAAATTTTCCATCTCTTAAACTTATTTCATTAAATGGAATATTTTTTAATTCAACACTAATTATTCCTTTATTGTAAACATCATCAATTAATTGATTATAAACTAAAAATAAAGCATTAAGTCCTTTGTTTTTACCTGCATTTATATTTTTATCGTTCTTTCTTAAATTACGCAATACGTTATAATCATCGTCTTTTATATCAAGTTTACTTAAAACTGGCAATATGCCACTATTAAGTTCGTTATCTATTGTTGCAGCCAAAAATTTAAATGCATACTGGGTTGTATCTAACACCTTATTTTTAACTTCATTTTTTAAAATAAATACCGGCAAAACTTTACTAATTGCATTTTTCTTTTCGCTTTCGTAAACTTTGGGGTCTTTTAAAATTTCGAAAGGCATAGAAGCAATTAAATCCTCCTTTATCCAAATAGAGCCCACATTCACTTCGGAATCTAAAGATTCCCCTTTAGGAAACATAAAAACAATTAATAAAATGGATACAAATACTATAAGTATTTTAATCCTTTTACTTTTAATTAAAAGCTCTTTAGTTTCCGGTGAAATCATTTTATTTTTGTTAGATAAATTAGATTGTAATTTACCAATAATTGGTAAAATAAACAATTAATATTTAACCATTTTTAGCTTTTAAAACTAACTCTAAAAATTCTGCAACTCCATCTTCGTTGTTAGTTTTTGTAGTAACAAAATCTGCCAATCTAATAAGCTCTGGAACAGCATTTTTAACCGCAACTTTAAATGCACCTGTATCAAATAACGAGCGGTCGTTGTACCAATCCCCAATTACAGCAACTTCAGAGATTTTAACCTTTAACGTTTTTGCTAATCTTAATAATCCATCTCCTTTACTGCACCCTTGTCTTCTAACTTCTAAATAATATTGACCAGGCACTCTTTGAGATTTATATTGCGATACATTTATTCCCCATGAATAAGGGAAAGATAATTTTGCATTTACATATTTTAAAGATTCTCGCATATCGCCAGTAATTACAATCTCCAGCACTTTATTGGTTAATCCTTTAAAGTCGTATACTTCTTTATATTCCGCACCAAACTTATCTAACAGTTTAGGAATTAAAGCATCATGCTCTGTATAGTAAATAGCTTCATCGTGGCATAAAGCTATTTTTAATAAATATTTTTCTGCTAAACTAATAGCTTTTAAAACATGCTTTTCTTTAATGTAAGAATGAAATAATACCTCACCAGTGGGATAATTTTTAATTAATGCTCCATCTAAGGAAATTAATGGGGCATTTAATTTTAACGTTTCTGCATGTTCTGTTATAGCACTATGCAGCCTACCACTTGCAAAAGAAAAATTTACCCCTTTTGCGCGCAATTTTGTAATCAAATCAATACTATTAGTAGTTATTTCATTATAATCGTTTAATAATGTTCCGTCTAAATCGGTTACAATTAATTTTAGGTTCTTTAATTTACTTAAATCCATCTGTTATTACATTTTGTTTTTTAATATTTAAATATATAATAACACCGCTTACTACAGAAATAGCTAAAGCTATAAAACCTTGCAAATAATCTTTAAAAATTATTCTTCCTGTAGCAAAAAGTGTCATATAAACAACAACCACTCCCAAAATCCAGTTCACAAAAAGTAATCCATAACCAGAGTCTGGTTTAACATCTTTATATTTTTTAGCAAAATTTTTCCATCCTATACCACCCGGGTGTATTTTTTTATAAAATTTATAAAGGGTCTCTTCACTTTCTGGTTTAGTTATAAAAGTTACAATAACCCAAACTAAAGTTGTTCCTAAAACAATAGGGAATAAAGTAATTGGAGACTCTAACCCAAAATAATATTTAGCAATAGGATAGATGATTAAAGGTGCAATCATTGCAGATATTTCGCTCCATGCATTTATCCTCCACCAGTACCAGCGCAATATTAACACTGCACCTAAGCCGGCAGAAGCATTTATTATAAATTCCCACGCTCCACTTATTGTATTTAATAAATATTTTGTTAACAGTAACGAGCTAATTATTAAAAATACTATAGTAAGCCTACTAATAAAAATTAAATGTTTATCTGTTGCTTCAGGATTAATAAATCGTTTATAAAAATCGTTTATAATGTAAGACGTTCCCCAATTAAGTTGAGATGAAATTGTAGACATATAAGCAGCAATAAATACAGCAATCATTAATCCCAATAATCCAGAAGGTAAATATCTTAACATTAATTTAGGATACATTTTCCCCGGGTCTAAATAATTTTCAAAACTTTCGTAAAATTGTTTATCTTCAAATCGTTTAGCTTTTTCTAATAATTGTGGGTCTTTAATTTTATTTTCTAACAAAATATTTTTAGCTTTAGCGTCATTATATTCTACAAAAGCTGTTTTATATAATTCTAATTCTTGTTTACTTAAATTATATTTACCTAATTGTGGGAATAAAACAAGTGCACCTAATGCAACAATAATCCAAGGCCAAGGGCGCAAACAATAATGGGCAATTGTAAACCAAAGAGTAGCAAAAAGCGAATGAGTTTCGTTTTTAGCAGACATCATTCTTTGTGCAATATATCCACCACCACCTGGGTCACTACCCGGATACCAAGACGCCCACCACTGCACACCAATATAAGCGATAAATGCGCCTACGGTTATTGCTAAAGTTCCGCCATATATTGGCTCTGCAATACTTGTTCCTATATTAGGTGTAAAATCAAATATCCAATTATCTAAACTTCCTTTAATTCCTTCTATTCCATTAACACTTGGAATGCTTACAACAATTACAGCAAGCAAAATAGAACCTGCCATTGCAATAACAAATTGTAATGCGTCTATTCTTGCACTACCAAGCAAACCACTGCTTGATGCATAAATAGAAATAACAACCATACAAATAATAACCAAAGTAAAAGCATCGTACTGGGGAATAGTAACTTGGAATATTTTTTCCATAGCCTTATTAACCCAAGCTAAAACAATACTATTCATAAAAAGCCCAAGATACAACGCTCTAAAGCCGCGTAAAGCAGCAGCAGGTTTTCCGCTATAGCGCAGCTCTACAAACTCAACATCGGTTAAAATACCAGCACGCCTCCATAACTTAGCAAAAAAGAAAACTGTTAAAGTGCTGCCAATAGCAAGGTTCCACCAAAGCCAATTCCCCGCAATACCATTTTTTGCTACAAGCTCAGTAACTGCAAGTGGTGTATCTGCAGCAAATGTAGTTGCTACCATTGCGGTACCAGCTAACCACCAGGGCATGTTTCTTCCACTTAAAAAGAACTCTTGCGTTGTGTTACTTGATTTTTTATAATAATAATACGCAATACCAAAAATTATAATAAAATAAATTGCTATAACAGACCAATCTAAAAATACCATTTATTCCTCATCCAAAATCATTTACTTTCCTTATTTAATGCAGCTAAAAACGAGCCAATAATAACAGTAGTTAAAACGCCTACTAAAGTAAACCAAGTCCAAGCAACAAGTTTTAATGATATAACCGTTATCATTACAAAAATTCCAGCCGTAAACCCTGCTAAAGCATCTTCTTGCTTTACATGCTTGTTAATTAACCCTAAAATAAATGTGCCAAGCAAGCCACCATAAGTAAAACTTGCAATACTTAGCGCTAACTCAACAACAGCTTTAGGAGAGTTCATAAAAAATAGTGCAGCAAAAATTAGCATAGCTGCCCATCCTAAAGTAATAAACCTAGAAAGACTAAGCTCTTTATCTGGTTGTAAATTTTTGCCAAACATCGGCTTATATAAATCTAACATAGTAGAAGAGGAAAGCGAACTTATAGACCCTGCTAAAGTAGAAAGAGCAGCAGCAAATAATCCCGCTATAATAAATCCAGATAACCCTATGGGTAATTTTTCTATAATAAATTTGGGGAATATTTCATCAGATTTTATTTGTAATGGACCGTAAAAAGCATAAAGCGCAACACCAACTATTAAAAATATAAAAAACTGTATTATTACTATAATTCCACTTGTAATTATTGCTTTTTTTGCAGCATTTAGATTTTTTGTTGTTAACAACCTTTGCACAATTAATTGATCTGTGCCATGGGATGCCATAGATAAAAAAGCTCCACCAAGCAAACCACCAAATAATGTATATGGTTTAGAAAAAAACCCACTTAATCCATCCTCAAATCCTAAATTAAAAATATCAAATTTATGCCCCTCTTTAGCAGTAGCAAATAATGTATCTAACCCATTAGGTAATAAATTAATTAACAAAATTCCAGAAACTACTGCACCCGCAATGTATGTAAACATCTGGATAACATCCACCCAAATAACACCTTTAACACCACCAAAAGTTGTATAAAGCAGGGCAACCAATGCTATAATTATTATAGCATAAGTATAATCAATATTAAGTAATAATTTTAATGGAATAGCGGTTGCAAAAAGTCTAACACCATCGGCTGCGGTTCTAGTAAATAAAAAAACAACGCTTGCAAAACGCCTTGTTTTAACGCCAAAGCGTCCTTCTAAAAAAGCATATGCGGTATTTAATTCCCCCTTAAAGTAACTTGGCAAAAAGAAAATTGCAACAATAATTCTGCCAAGTAAATACCCAAAAGTAACTTGTAAAAAATTAAGATTTGTTAAATATGCTAATCCGGGAATAGAAATAAAAGTTAAGGTGCTTGTTTCTGCAGCAACAATAGAAAAACAAACAGCCCACCAAGGAACAGAATCTGAACCTAAAAAATAATCTTTAACTGATTTTTGTTTACCTCCAGAAAATACCCCAATAAGTGCTATGCCAACCAAATATGCAACAATAATAACATAATCTACCAACCTTTCCAATACAAAGTCCTCTATACATTAATTAAAAATTTTCTAAAGCTAAATCAACAGTATCATATATTGGTAACACACGGTCTAATTTTGATATTTCAATCAAAGTTCTAACATTTTTTTGAGGGGCAGCAAGCCTAATTTTGCCTTCGTTTGCTTGTAAAATTCTAAATGCTAAAAGTATTGCACTTAGTCCACTGCTATCACAATATTCTACTTCAGATAAATCAAATATTAACTTTGTTACTTCGTCTGCATGCAAAAATATTGTTAATTCACCTTTAACTAAGCCAGATATTGACGAATCAAATCGCTTTTCATTCAATTTGAATATCGATATATCGCCTTTCTTTTTAATCTCGTAATTAATATTTATGCTCATATTTTCCTTTTGTAAAAATTAAAATGCCTTTAGCGAATTTAATAAATTTTTATATGATATTTCATTATTATTTTTGTCTTTAACTATAATAAAATTATAGTAATAATCAGAGTATTTATTCTTAAATCCTATCCTGAATTTTGTTTTTAACAAAGTAATAATATAAGAACTAAATATATTATCTTCCAAATTTAAATCAATAGAAACGTCATAATTTCCTTTTATTTTATCAATAAACTCTTGTTTTGGCAACTTAAACCAAGTTAAATCTTGTAAATTAAAATTTATAATTTTAAACTCTTTGTCTAAATTGCTAATTGTATTTTTACAAACAACCGTAACATCTTTATTACTACTTATTAAATAATCCACAACTTGCAGGCAATAGTTATAATGTTCATCTACATCAGAAAAAATAACTAAAAAAGTTTTTGCGTTTTTTATAAAATCATTAAAAAGTAAAGGAGTACTTGGATTAAGATTTTTATGCAAAAAATATCTGCCAATAAAAACTTTTATTGCATTAAACATAAATTAATTTTCTTTAATTAAATCAAAAAACTCGTTTTCAGAAATAATCTTAACCCCAAGTTTAGTAGCTTTATCTAATTTAGAACCCGCTGCTTCGCCTGCTAAAACATAATCTGTATTTTTGCTAACAGAAGAAACAACTTTACCGCCATGTTTTTCTATTATTTCAGTAGCCTCATCCCGCTTTATACTTAAAGTGCCTGTTAATACAAAAGTTTTCCCGGTAATTTTACTCTCTTTTTTCTCTTTATTTTCAAAACTAAAATTTAAACCATGTTGTTTTAATTTTTCTATTATTTCTAAATTTTTCTTATTCTTAAAATATTCCGTTATACTTTTACTAATACTAGGACCAATTTCGTAAATAGCAGAAATTTCCTCTTCTTTTGCAGCAATTAATTTATCAATAGAGTTAAACTCTGCCGCAATTTTTTTAGCTGCACCCGCCCCAACATACCTAATACCTAAAGCAAATAAAACTTTATTAAAAGGTTGTTTTTTACTTTCCTCAATTGAATTTAATAAATTATTAACACTTTTTTCACCAAATCTTTCTATTTTTAGCAAAGCATCTTTTTTGTTTTTTAGCTCGTAAATATCTACAAAATTATTAAGCAATCCCAAATCTACAAATAGTTGGATAATAGATTCCCCTAATCCTTCAATATCCATAGCTTGACGGGAAGCAAAATGAATTAAACGATTAACAACTTGCGCTTTACAATCGTAATTTTCGCAATAAATAGCCGCTTCACCTTCTTTTCTTGTTAACTTTGCACCACAAACAGGGCAGTTTTCTGGTGCTTTAACAATTTGTGCATTACTATCTCTTAAGCTAACATCCGCTTCTATAACTTTTGGTATTACATCCCCACCTTTTTCTATAACTACAGTATCTCCTATATGCAGTTCTTTTCGTAAAACTTCGTCATAGTTATGTAGTGTAGCTCTGCTTATTGTGCTGCCCGCTAAAAAAACAGGTTGCAGTTCTGCCACTGGTGTAACCGCGCCTGTTCTTCCTACTTGCCACGTAACACCTAATAGCTTTGTTTTGGCTTGCTTTGCCTTAAACTTAAATGCAACTGCCCAACGTGGGGATTTTGCAATTGCTCCAAGCTCTTGTTGATACGATATATTATTTACTTTAACTACAACACCATCTATTTCATAAGGTAAATTATAACGCTCGTCTTCCCAATATCTACAGTAATTTATAACATCATTTATACTTTTACAAAGCTTATAATGCGGATTTACCTTAAAACCAAGCTGTTTTAATAATAATAGGCTTTCGTATTGTGTTTTTAATTTAGCTTTATCACTAATAAAATAATACAAAAATAAATCTATTGGTCGCTCTGCAACAAGTTTAGGGTCTAATAACTTTAAACTGCCAGAAACTAAGTTACGCGGGTTTGCAAAAGTTTTTTCACCTATATCTTCGCGCTGTTTATTAAGCTCTTCAAATTGCTTAATTTGCATAAAGGCTTCTCCGCGCACTTCAAATTTCGATAAATCGTACTCGGTTTCTATTTTTTTTATTTTTAGTGGTAAACTCTTTATTGTTTTTATATTATTAGATATATCCTCTCCTTTTGTACCATCTCCTCTTGTAGCAGCAGATTTAAATATGCCATTTTCATATTTTATACTTACCGAAGCTCCATCTATTTTAAGCTCTGCACAATATTCTATATCTTCGTTTTTGTTTAAACCTTCTTTTACCCTTCTATCAAAATCATATAACTCCCCTTCACTATAAGTGTTTGCAAGGCTAAGCATTGGCACATCGTGTATTACAGAATTAAACGAATCCGTTAAATCGCTGCCAACTCTTTGTGTAGGGCTATCCGGTGTTATAAACTCTGGATTTTTCTCTTCTAACTCTTTTAGCTCTGCATATAATTTATCATATTCATAATCGCTAATAGCAGATTCTGATAAAACATAATACTTATAATCGTATTCGTTAATTAAGCTTTTTAATTGCTCAATTCTGTTTTTAATTTCTTGTTGTGTCATTGCTTTTTTTAATTTTTAGTGGAGCAATTTCATTAATACCCGATGGGTCTATTCTAATATTTTTTACTTTAGCTTTTTTACCCGGCAAATCAATTTTAACATTATTCAAATAAATTGTTGTTCCATCTGTATTACCAATATTAAGCTCTAATACTTTATCTGCAACAATTAAACTATCTTGTCCTTTTCTTAAAAACACCTCATAAATTTCGCCTTCATCTTTTTTTATACCAAACCAGGCTGGCTCGGTTGCACTAAGCTTTACGTTTAGCTTACCATTATTATAATTAAAAGAGTTATTCCTCATATCCTCTTTTATTTGATAACGCTCTTCTTGTTCCCTCATCACTTCTTCAAAAGATTTTTCTACAACTATTTCTTGCTTGCTACCCCTTATAATCATTACTATTGTTATTATTAAAGCTATTACAATTGTTAAAAAGATATAGATAATAATATTAAAATTTCGTTTTATTTTCAAAGCCTCAGAATCGTTTTGCTGATTAAAACTAGTTCTTTTAGGTTTTATAGTTTTTATGCTTTCTTCTTCAACTTCAATTTGCTCTTCTTCTATTTCTTCTGCTTGTTCTTCCTCTACATATTTATTATAATCAATTCCTTTAGTAGCAAGCTCGTATTTTTTTATATATTCGTATTCATCTAAATCTAATGCTTTAACATAAGATTTAATGAAGGATTTCATATACACTTCAGAAATTACGTTAAATCGCGCTTCTTCTATAGCGATTAAATATCTTTCCTCAATTCTTGTTTTTTCGTGTAAGCTTTTTGTAGTATACCCCTTCGCCTCCCTAATTTTTTTAAGTTCATTAGCAAAATTTTGCAAAAATTCGTTAGCCATTTTTTATCCTAACTAATTCTTTTCATCTTAGCACAAAACGCCCCATCTACAAAATGCAAATTTGGATAAGTTTGTACAAACCCTTCTTTTGTAACCAATTTCTCGTCAATAATACCTTTAGCGCTTTCTAAAACAAAATTACTGTTTTCAAATAAAAATTTGTTAACAATATCTGCGTTTTCCTCTGGTTCTATAGTGCAAGTACTATAAACAATATATCCGCCAATTTTAACAAGTGAAGCCCCTTTTAATAATAACTTATACTGCAACTCTGTAAGCTTCTTTAAATCCATTAATTCTCTTTTCCACTTTAAATCTGGTTTTTTGGTTAAAGTACCTAAGCCGCTGCAGGGTGCATCTAATAGCACTTTATCAAATAGTTCGTTGCTTTCAAAATCGAGTGCATCTGTTTCTATAAATTTAACGTTTTCTACTTTAAGCCTATTCAAATTTTTTTGTAAAATTTTAATACGACTATCATATTTATCTAATGCAACAATTTCTCCTTGGTTTTGCATTTTTGCAGCCATATAAGCGGTTTTTCCACCAGGCGCCGCACATAAATCTAAAACTTTTTCTCCCGGTTTAACATCCAATAAAGTTACTGGTAAACCTGTACTTTCGTCTTGTATACTAAAATAACCTTTTGCAAAATATGCCCAATCGGAAATATTACTTAAATTTTGCATCCTAATAAAATCATTTAAATATAAACCATCTTTATATTTTAATTCAACTTTATCTAGTAAGCCTTTAACCTCTTCTTTATTTGTTACAAGCGTATTTACCCTTAAGTGTAGCGATGGTTTATTATTATTAGCATTTAGTAGTTCTTCCGTAAATTCTTTACCATATCTATTTAACCATCTTTTAACTAACCAAACAGGGTGAGAGTAATAAACCGAAAAATATGCGGTTAAATCTTCGTCTGGGTCAGGATATCTAATAGTATCTTTATTTCTTATAATATTACGTAATATTGCGTTTGTCAAATCTGCTGCTTTTTGCCCTTGTGCTTTTTTAATAAATTCTACAGCTTCGTTAACAGCAGCATAATCTGGAATTTTATCTAAAAACAATATTTGATATAATGCCACGCGCAAGGCATTTTTTATATTTGGTATTGCTTTAGAAAATTGTCCCTTATAAAAGCCATTTAATACCCAATCTATTCGGTTTAGCATTCGCATTACACCATGAACCAACTCAAATAGCAATGCCTTATCTACCCCACTAAAATCCGAGTTTTTTATTTCGTTATCTAGTAACTTATCTAAGTATGCATCAGTCCTATCTATGCGGTTTAATATTTTAACCGCCATTCCTCTAACACCGGTAAATAAATTCCCCTTCTCAGGTATATCGTTTGTTTCAGGTGCTTCTTCTTTAGGTTCTTCGTTTATTTTTTCTTCTTCCATAAGTTTTATTTTTTTTGTATAAATAGACTTTAAAGATAAAAATTTATTTAATTATATGCATTTTATTTATTAATATTTTCTATTATTAACGTTATTTTAATAACATTAATTTTTTGCTTTCTCGGTAGTTGCCAGCTTCCAATCTATAAACATAAACTCCACTTGTTAGTTCGTTTCCATTAAATTGAACTGTATACTCTCCTCTTTCTTTATATTCATCTACTAATGTGGTTATTGTATTCCCTAACATATCGTATACTTTTAATGTAACTTTACCCGCTGTTGGAATTTGATATGTTATATTTGTAATTGGATTGAATGGATTAGGATAGTTTTGACTTAATTTATATGAATATATTGGGATAAAATTAATAGTAATTGGACCGTAAATTTTGCTTTCTCCCGAATAATCTTTTTGTATTAAACGATAATAATTATCCCCATCAAATGGCTTTAAATCTGTATATTTATACTTGTTTAACTCACTACTTGTACCAACACCTTTTACAAATCCTATTTTTAACCAATTGCTTCCATCTTTAGATTTTTCTACTTCAAATCCGCTATTATTTGTTTCAGTTGCTGTTATCCACTCTAATTCTACACTATTGTTAATTACTATAGTATTAAATGAAACTAACTCGACCGGTATTGTAGATAAAATTTTAGAATAGCTAGTTAAAGCACCTATAATTAATTTGCTACACTTAGTAAAAAAGGGAATATTAAAATAATTGATTTTATCGTTTACAGTGTGATAGTATGCATTAAAATCGTTACCATTGTAATCTTCTATTAAAAGAATAGCACTGTAGCTCTTGTTCCAAAATGGGGAGTGGTCGCTTGCAGTTATGCCTGGATTATAAACTTGGGCAATTAACCCAATTGAGTATCCACTATTTATACTAACCATGCTATTTGCCAAAGCCACAGAATTAGCTATACTTTTAGTGTGAATATTAATTTTGCCATCGTTGTTATTATCCCAAGCAATCATATCCGCATTAAAAACACCTAAAATCTGTTCGTTAATACTTCGTGCAAAATTTGCAAAATAAGTGCTTCCAACAAGTCCTTGTTCTTCTTCATCAAAAAAAACATATTCTATAGTATATGCTGTATTATAGTTAGATAAAATTCTAGCGGCTTCTATAACTGCAGCACACCCGCTAGCGTTATCATCTGCACCGGGGGCTATGCTTCCGCTTGGCATATTATCGTAATGTGCACAAATTATATATTTTTGCTCTGGATATAACAACCCAGTTTGTACTGCATAAACATTTCTGCCTGTAGCGCTAAAATTTTGGTCGTATACAGTTAATCCATAGCTTGCCATTTTTTGCTTTAAATAATTTGCAGCAACATCATTTGTAGCAGTATTTTTATGTCTTGAGACAATTGTATATGATGAACCTCCTATAGTAACTTGATTAACACCCGAAAGCTCTTTAACATATTTCATTAAGCTATCCGCATTAACCATCTCTAAAACAGCAGAAACATATAAATCGTCTTGTGCAAAAGCATTAGCACTAAAAAGAACAAGAATAATAAGTAAAAATTTTTTCATAAATTTCCCAGATAATCAATTAATATTTATTAGCCTAAATTTACAGTTTAAAATATTAATTAGCAATAAGTTATATTATTCAAAACGGGAAATATATAGCTCTGTATCAAATTTTTTTGCACAACCATTATAATTCATATATCTAATTTTTCCAAAAACCTCTCTTTCAAACCATTGCCTATCGTGCACACCACCAATAGACCACGCAATTCCTGTATATCCGTTTGGGTCTCTCCCATCTAATTCATATTTATCATTTAAGTAAATGGCTATTTCTGTAGCAACTTCTGCATTATCTGTCCATTCCAATATCTTTTTAGCCCAATACATACGCATATAACCGTGCATTTTACCGGTTTTAACCATCTCTTTTTGTGCTGCATTCCAAAGCCTATCATGTGTTCTTGCGTGCTCAAACTCTTCTAATACATATAAATATTCTCTTTTATCTTTTTCGTGCTCTTGCAATGTTTTTCTAGCCCATTCGGGATATCCTTCCGCACTATCGTAACGCGTATTATAATAGCAATAATTATCGCTTAGCTCTCTTCTTATAATTAGCTCTTCTAAAAATGCTTTTTTGCTTTCTGCATTTACATCTAAAATGCTTCCTAAATATGCCACTTTTTGAGGTGAAATTTGCCCAAAATGCAAATATGGTGATAAGCCCGATTGAAAATCCTTTGTTGGATTATTTCTAAATTCACCATAGCCTTCATATTTTTCTTTGAAAAATTTGGTTAAAGTTTCAAAAGCTGCCTTAGCACCCGGTTTTATTTCCTTTACTATTGTAACATTATTATCTACTTTTATAAAATTATATAACCCTTCCCAATCTAATTCATTATTAAAGCCATCTATTTTATCCATTTTAATTAGTTCCGGATAATCTGTTAAATACTCATTTAACAAATTGGTTATTTTGGGTCTTATTGTGTAAGCTGCAAACTCTTGTTTATCACTAACCACCCATAACGGAACCACATTGTGTGCATCCACTTGCCTAAAAGGGATATTAATATGGTCAAAAACTTCTTTTTTCCAGCGGCGTGTAATTTTTAATGGGTTAAAATCTGCCACTAATAAAGATGCTTTTATATCTTTAAGAAAACTTGTAATAGTATCTTTTGGAGAACCTTTTAAAATTATAAACGGGATGTTGTATTCGCTTAATCTTTCGTTAACCTCTTTTAATCCTTCAATCATAAAATAATAATGGCGCATTGTAGCACCTATAAAAGTATCTACCACATTAAAAATAACAATTAAAGGGTTATTTGTTTCAATGGCTACTTTTTGGGCATATAGCAAAGCCCAATTATCTTCTGCACGCTGCTCGCGCTGCATCCAATATACAACTGGTCCTTTACCTACATCGCCTTCCTTTAACACTTTTACGCGCGATAAATTTAATTTCATTTATTTCCCCATCTTAACAATTTCATCAAATTCTTCTTTTGCTATTGGCATTACAGAAAGTCTATTCCCTCTTTGTACCAACTTCATGTTTTGTAATTTTGGATTTTCTTTTATCTCTTCTAACGTTACCGCTTTTTTAAACTTTTTAACAAACTTTACATCTACCATATACCAAGTTGGATTTTTTGGATCTGCTTTTGGGTCGTAATGTTTGTTTGCTGCGTCAAACTGCGTAAAATCTGGGTAACCTTCTTTCACTACTTCGCATACACCAACAACGGCGTTTGGCTCTGAATTACTATGATAAAATAATACTTTATCTCCTATTTTCATCTGGTCTCTTAAGTAATTCCTTGCCTGATAATTCCTCACTCCATCCCAATATGTTGTCCCATTTTCTGCTTTTTCTAAATCATCAATAGAAAATACAGAGCTTTCTGATTTTACTAACCAGTAATTTTTACTCATATGCAATCTCCTTTTTTTAGTTAAAAACAAAAATAAATTAAATTAAATTCATATTTTTATTTTAAATAAGTGCTAAACCACTCAAATCTTAATCTATCAACTTCTGCTCTATGTTTCTTTAAAAAATGGTCTCCTTTTTCTAACATCACTAATCTAAAATTTTTTTTAAGTTCTAATAACTTTAAGCTTAACTCTAATGGATCTTTTGCAGATACCCTTTCGTCTTGGGTTCCATGAATAATTAATAATGGAGTTTTATTAGAAATTTTTTCCGCAAAATTAATTACAGAGCGACTTGCAATAATTTCATTAAAATCACTCTGTTCAATATCTTTTTCGCTAATTTCCTTAATTCTGTTAAATAATAAAACTGTATTAGTAGCATGCCTAATGTTAGAAATTCCACCCGTAACAACTGCCGCCTTAAACATATCTGTTTGCGTTAGCGCTAAATAGATCATAAGCCCGCCGCGGCTCCAGCCTTCTATTCCCCAAATATTTGTATCTGCTCCATTAAACTCGTTAGCAATTTTTGTTATATTAAAAATATCATTTAAATCTTTCCCACCAAATTCATCATAACCTTCACCTCCTAAATTCCCTCTGTATTGTGGGGCAAATACCACATAACCCTTTTCTGCAATTTTACCAAACATACCGCGTGCATTAAATTCATCTATTGCGCCACTGTTTCCAACGCCACCCCGACACCACACAATACATGGATATTTTCCCTCTTTTACCGGGTAGGCTACATATCCTTTTACTTTTAATCCATCGGATAAATATGTTATTAATTCAGTTTTTGTTCCCTCGCAAATATTTTCCCCCCAGCCACTTTTTATCATCTTCTCTTGCGTTTTATTTAATTTAATTTCTTCTTTTTTAAGTAGCATTTATTTTTATTTTCCCTTTTTTGTTGGTGATTTTTTATTTTACTTTTAATATATTAAAATTTATAATTTTATTTTAGAAGAAACAATAAATTACTTTATTTTGTTTAATTTTTATACTTTAATAGGTTTAACATGAAAAAACTATTTTTATTAATTTTTTATATACCCTTTATCATTTCTGCACAAAAAATTGGTATGCTTGCACCAGAAAAACCATTAGAACAATTCCCCAACAATCAATGGGGTGTTGATATTATGTTTAGCGAAGGTGGCTTTGGTTTAGGCACTTTTTATAGATACCAGTTTAATACTAATGTTATTGGTTTTACAGATTTTTCAATTTCTGAATCTAAAGATGATAGAGAAGTTGAATATTACGACTACTACACAGGAGAAACTTTTACTATTGGTAAAGTTAACCGCGTTTTTACGTTACCACTAAATTTTGGTATCCAATATAGATTTTTTGAACGCGACTTAGAGGAAAACTTACGCCCTTTTATTACTGCAGGTATTGGTCCTAATTTTATTTTAACTACACCATATGAATTAGAGTTCTTCGAATCTTTTGGTAAAGCCAAAATTAAATATGCTTTAGGCGGTTATGCCGGTTTTGGTGCTTACTTTGGCTTAAATAAAAAAAATTTAGTAGCACTTAATATTAGGTATTATTATACGCACATGTTCGATAAAGGTGTAGAAAACTTAAAAAATACTTTCCGCAAAAACTTTGGCTCGTTTTACATTACTTTAAGCTTAGGTAATATGTTTTGAAAAACGATAATTTAGCTTTTACTGGTTTTAGTTTAAAGATTTTTGAATTTTTTAATAATTTATCGCAAAATAATAACTCCAATTGGTTCAAAGAAAATAAACATATTTACGATAACTACATTGTTGCACACGCAAAAGCATACATTAGCGAAATAGGTAATTTTTTTAATCTGCTTAATCCTGCTATTCGCACAGAACCAAAATTTAACCAAACTATAATGCGTATTAATAAAGATATGCGTTTTACTAAAGGTGACCCTTATAGGGATTATTTTTTAATCCACTTTGGAAGGTTTAAAATGGATAGCGAGTTTTTTGTTTACTTTGATAAAAACGAATGTCAAATTGGTCTTTTTATTAATTCATCTAAAGATACCAATTTTTTATTTAAACAAAATTTAACTAAATATAAAAACCAACTAACAGAAATTTGCGAGCATTATAACATTAATAATAATTATTCTTTATACGAATTAAATAAATCCCCCGAGCTTATTATTAATAATTTTGATTTTACTACACATTACAATTATTTGTTAAAATTTAAGCTAATTATTTTACAAAAAGTTATTAGCCCCAATCAGCTTTTAAGCTTAGGGGCTAACTTTTTAACAGAATCTGTTAATATTTTTTACTCGCTCTATCCATTATATTGCTTCGCTATTTCAGATAATCCTATACCACTTTTAGATAAATTTGAAGAAACATTTGAATTAAACTAAATTTTATTTTTTCTTTTTATTTTTTTTACTCTTTAAGTCTTTTTGTTCCCCATTTTCTTTTTCATTTTTTCCTTTTTTAGCTTGATTTTCACTTTCATTTTTAGGTTCTTTTTCTGTTGTTGTGTCTTTTTGGTCACTTTTACTATCTAAATCTTCTGCGTCGTTATTCGTTTCTTGTTTATCATTTTGGTTATTTGCATTATCATCTGTTTTATTTTCTTCTGGCTCAGCGTTTTCCTCTTTAGCGCTATTACTTTCTGGTTCTTGGTTATTTACATTTACTACATTATTATTTTCTATATTATTTTTATTTTGTGCATCATCATTTTTCACTTGTTCTTCATTACCATTATCTTCATTATTTAAGTTTTCTTTATTATCAGTGTTTTCATTTACTTTATTATTATTTGCTTGGTCTTCCTCTTCTGGTTTACTTTCATTTTTTTCACTTTCCCCAGTTAAATTATTCTCTCCTTCATTTACTTGTTCATTACCTTTGTTATCACTTATATTAGTTTCAGATTGTAAAGAATTATCGTTTGTATTATCTAACTTTTTATCTTCAGCACTAGGTTCTTGGTTTTTATCTTGTGTAGGTTGTTCAGAAGATTTTGTATTATCTTCATCTTCAAAGATAATTTGTTGTAGTTCATCCTTAGCAGTAGCTTTATCTTCGGTTTTTTCTATTTTATTGATACTTGGTGTTGGTTTTTCTTCTATTTTTTTCTTTCTAAATTCATCTTTATAAAATTTTAAGTCTAATATATCATAATAAAAGGAATAAATATCTCTAAAATCAAAAAATGCACCAAGCAGCGCAACAGTATCATAAAAACTATCCCCACAAATATCTAAATAAGTTGTTTTATTTTTAAATAGTTTACTTTCCTTAATATTGCTGCCTTCTAATGCATCAAGTAGGTCATTTTTAAGCATTAAAAATAAAGGGATTATTTCGCTAAAGTTTACATCATTTAGTTTTGTTAATTCTGTAAATTTTTCCGTAGCTGGGCTTTGGCGCATTTGTTCTATAATATCATTAAAGTTAATTATATTATTTTTCTTTAAATCCTCCAAAAAGCTATGATATTTACCTGAACTAAAATCAGCATAACCACTTAAATATGCTGAAATTTCCCCAGCATCATAAAAGTAACCTAATTCTGCTTTAGGATACTTACTATTACGAGAATATGCAAACAAATAGTTTAAAAAATTATCTAAACTTTTATTATTTGTTGGTTCATATTTAACTTTATTTTCTAATACTTTAGTTCTAAAAAAATACGCATTGCATAATTTATTAATATTAAGTTTTTTTAAGTATTTATTATAATCAACTTCTAATCTTAATAATTCCCATAGTGCTTTAACAGTGTTTTTAATATCATTTACTTTGTAGTTTTGTAAAATTTTATTAAAAATAGCTTCTGGTAAAAAATCAGTAATCTTAATTCTATAATCTAAACGCCCCTCTAAATAATTTTTTGCATTTTCTGTTAATGCATATATGCTTATAACATCTGTTAATTTTATTAAAATAGTATCTTTTGCTTTATTTTTTAAATCTTTTTCAATTACTAACAATAAATAGTCATCTTCTTCTTTAAATGGTGGTAATTGATAAAAAAATTTTATTATTTTCATGTTTGTTTGATTAATAAAACCTGCATTAAATCTTATCAAATTATTACACTTAACATAAATTGCGCTTGTTTGGTATAGATTATTAAATTGCTCTCTACTTAAAACTACTAAATATTTCTTCATATTAAACCCTCTATTAAAATGGATAATCATCAGTTAAATCAAATTCAATATCATTATTATTTTTATTGTTTTCAGAAATATCAAATTTTACACAATCATCAGCAAATCTATAAACGATATGATGTGGCATACCAGAATAAGTAATGCACAATTGTTTTTTGCAACGTGTCATTGCAACAATTAAAACAGAGATTAATCTATCTGGAGGCAAGTAAAAACTATTATCAAAGAACGGTAAAAATGAATTGTCAAAATCTAATCCTTTAGCGCTAAAATAAGTCATCAAAATTATGTTTCCATTATCTGAAGCACTTGTAAGACTACCATAGCCACTACCAACAAATTCCATTTTAACACCTTGTGTTTGCAAATGCCAATTTAAATCGTTGTAGTCTGGTCTATCAAACATATTGGATTTATAGTTCCATTGTCTTTTGTTTAATGCATTTAATAAAATAGCAGTAAATTCCATAATTTTTTGATTACTTGGTAATAAAATAGTACAAGATTCACCCGCATTTACAGCATCTAAAGCTTCTTCATAAACATATTTTGCTTCTTCTAATTTACTATTGGCTTTGCCTAACTTTATTTTATAATCTCTTTTGCTCATGTTTATTTTATTATTAAAAACATCAAGACCGCTATCTAATTTCTGAATTGCCGATATAATGCTTTTTGGTAAACGATGTAAATTTTTAAGTGGGTAATCAGTTGCATTTACTAAGGACATTATTTCGTTAGGAAAAACCGTGCGTTCTCTATATTTTGGGTCGCACTCGTAAATAGATTGATTTTCATCACCTGCCACTAAAACCCTTCTTGCGCGGTTTCTCATTGCACTTAAAGCTCTTGGCGTAAGGTCTTGTACTTCATCACATATTATATAATCGTAGTGTGAATAGTCTTTATCTAAAAATTCATAAAAAGTTATTATTCTTATATTAGTTCTTATATTCAATTCTCTAATACCTATTCTAAAAAGCTCTTTTAATGAATGCGTAAAAACAACTATACAAATGGATTTATTACTTTCTCGCTGAAGAATGTTTCGAAGAATATAAAGCAATAATACAGATTTACCCGTACCTGGTAATCCTTTAATCCAATAATTTTTATTAGTTCTAAAAAAATTATCTAAAAATTCTCTTTGCTCTCTATCTAATTTGTCCTCAGATACCATCCAATCCATGTTTTATTCCTCGTTTAATAATTTATCATTTATTTTACTTTTTGTTAAGTTACTATGTGAGTAAAATTTATTTATATCTATATCTGGCATGTTATTTCTAACTTTTTCCGCAAAATCCCTTTCACCTAATATATCTGCCGCATCTTCTAATCTAAAGTAATCATCTGCCCTTAAACTGTTTCTTTCAAACTTTCTTCTCCATATATTATAAGCTTTTTTTATATGTTGATGCCCTTTGGGATTATTTTCTTCATCAAGCAACTTACCAAGTTCTAATAAGCTACATGCATATTCTGGATTAATCTCTAACGATTCTTCAAATAAACGTTTTGCCTTTTCTTTATTTTTATACCTATATTGTAATGCTAAATTATATGCAGTTGTTTCGTTTTTGTTATATGTATAAGCTAATTCAAAATACTCTTCTGCTTTTTCTCTATATCCAGCGCGACTGTAATAAACTGCTATATCATTTAAGTAATAATTATCTTTATAAAGTTCGTATAATCCTTCTAAAGTTTCTGCAGCATTCAAATATTTATTAGCCATAACGTAGGCATCTGCTAATTTATCTAACGAGCTTTTTGTTGGTCTGCCACCATTTCTTTCCGCTTCTATATTAAGTTTTTTTAATGCCTCGTAAATAACTCTCTCTTCTGTGGTTAGCTCGCTATTTGCAAAAGGACTAATCGGTTCAATGCCTACCGTTTGCCCCATTACTGTAGCTGACGCAAATAGTAATTTATCTGCCGATATTTCTAATTCTAATCTAACTGGTGTATTCTTTTTAAAACCTTCTATATTATTACTAACTATTTTAAGATTATAAAGAATTTTATTGGGACTACCTAAACAAATAGGTAATTCAACTGCACGCTGACCATCATAAACAGTAACTAAATCATCTATTACAACTTTATCACAAGGTATTGGTGTACCTGCCCTAAATATAATTTTGGGGGCAATATCTCTTGTTATTACTATTATTGGTTCACTTGTTATTGGCTGAATAAAGTTTTTATTAAATCCATTTAATAGCAAACAGTGTATAGCAGCACCCAAAGATACATGCGTTTGTAAGTTGCCCGGAATTAGTAATGTAGATTCATTAAAATATTTCTTTAAACTCGCTTGTAAATATGGATTTTTAGAGCTACCGCCAATTAATAAAACATACTCTATATCATCTTTTTTTAATTTTGCTTTATCTAATGCACTTTTTACTGAATTATAAATATTGTTAATATCTTCATCTATATTAACTGCTTTAAATGATGTTGTTTTAGTTGTATTTAAAAACTTATCCATTATCTGATTAAATTGCTTAAACGATAAACTCGGTTCACTATATTTTAATGCACCCACCTTAGTTTTAAACTGTAAATCCTGCCTAAAAACAATTTTTTCATCCGATGTAGCTAAAGTTGGCAGTTCTTGGTCTGTCATTTGTAAAGCTACTTTATTGCAAATGTTAATCTTTAAATGTTCTGCTACATTTAAAAGTTGGGTAATAACTCTTCGCTTTTCAACAATCTTAAATTCTTTAGCAGATTTTCCATTTTGCTCTAATAATTGCGGAAAAAGATACTCGCTTGCAATAAATCGGTCTATATCATCTCCGCCCAATCTTTCAAATTTAGAAATAGAAATATTTTTAGAATATAGCCCTTTTAAATCTATTCCAACATCTAAAATCGATATATCACACGTACCGGCACCAAAATCGAACACTAACAATTTGGACGAATCATTTTCTGGAATTATAAATTTTTTATCATGCTTTGCTTCGTTTAATAAATAGCTTAAAAATGCAGCATTAGGTTCATCAATAAAAGATTGTTTTGTAACAACCATATCGTTTTTTTCTAAAGCAAGCATCAAATCTTTTCTTTGGTTTGCTTCAAACGATGCCGGAATGCTAACCGCATATTTTATATTTTTAGAAAGCCCATTTTCTTTTATATAATTATCTATTTCTTGTTTAATGTAACTAAAAAATACTGTAGCTGCATCTTGTGGGGTTTTTATTGTATACTTACTATTATTTAATTCTGAACCATAATAAGTAGGTCCCAAATCTTTCCCCAGCTCCATTTTAAACGAATACCAAACATTAATGCCAAATTTTAATTTATATTTTATTTTTGCTGCACCTTGCCCAATTAACAAATTATTATTATACCAAGCAATTACAGAAGGTAGTAACTCCCCTTCCATTAGTCCACCATCGGGTAATTGTTGTTTTATCCATACCGGCTTAGTTACTATTTCACCTATTTTAGGGTCAAAAGCTGAATACGTAACAACTGTTGTTGAAGTGCCAAAATCTATACCAATATAAGTGGTATTTAATAAATCACTTTCATCATATTTAAAAAGCTTGTTGTTAGTTGGTATAAGCCCAAAATTATTGCTCTCAACCATAAGTTGCTCCTTTCCAAATTATCCTTTCCTTTTATTTATTAGAGTATAAATTTTTAATTTTTTACAATTTTTTTAAAATATAATTTAAATTTTTTATAAGCAAGTGTATTTTATAGATTTTATTATCTTATATTTAATTTGTATTTTAAATATTAATACGATAAATTAGTATTATTATAACTAAGTTACGATTATTTATGTTAAGAATTTGGATTTTATTTTTAATTTTTGCTATAAATATTTACTCGCAATCTCCGCATGGGGATAGTTTAAAGTCCGATTGTTATATTTGCCATGTAGATATTCATCAAGGTACTTTAGATAAAAATTGCCAGCTATGCCACAACACTAATAATTGGACTGTTAACAATATTAAAGAGCTTCATCAACTAAAACGATTTCCACTTGTTGGGGTGCATCAATCGTTAGATTGCTTACAGTGCCACAGCCAAAGCAACATTTTTAATTATGGTGTTTTAGGCGTTAACTGTTACGATTGCCATAAAAATGATTATCTTACTGCACAAAACCCTAACCATGTTAAAGAAAATTATTCCCATAATTGCTACGAGTGCCACAGGATTGAAAACGTTAGCTGGAAAAGTGAAAATAAAGATCATTCATTTTTCCCCTTAATTGGTGCACATAATATAAATAATTGTTTTGATTGTCACATAGATTCCAAATATACGGGATTAAATAAAAATTGTGTAACGTGCCATCTAAATGATTATAACAATGCACAAAATCCAAATCATATTTTGCTTGGGTTTAACCCGAACGAGTGCGATATTTGCCACACATTAAATAAAGGTTTTAAGCCTGCTAAGTTCGATTTACATAATCAATATTTTGCTTTAGTTGGAGCTCATACAAATTTAAGTTGCAACATATGCCATAAAGATAATTATGCCCAAAAATTGCCAACAGCTTGTTTTGGCTGCCACGAAAATGATTTTAATAATGCTATAAATCCACCTCATACAAGCTTAAATTTTAGCCACGAATGCACAGAATGCCACACACAAACAAGTTGGGCTAATGCATCTTTTAACCAGCATAGTAATTATTTCCCAATTTTTAGTGGTGCACATAATGGCGTTTGGAGCGGGTGCAACACTTGCCACATTAATAACAATAACTATTCTAACTTTGAGTGCATTACATGCCACGAACATAATAAAGCAGAAACCGATATAAAACACGCTAATATAAACGGCTATCGATACAGCTCAATAGGTTGTGTAGATTGCCACCCAAATGGCATAGCTTCAGGTGCTTATAATCATGCATTATCTGGCTTTTTGCTTACAGGTGCACACATTCAAACCCGGTGTAATTTATGCCATACTCAATCACAAACTCCTAACACCTGCAGCGCTTGCCACTTAAATAATTATAATTTAGCTACTAACCCAAATCATCAATTATTAAACTTTGGCTTAGAGTGTTCTTTATGCCACACAACAGAAGCAGGGTGGAATATTTATCAATTTCCTATACACAATAACTTTTATACATTTAATGGGGCACACGTTAATATAAAAGATAATTGCCAAGCATGCCACAAGGGGAATTACATTAATACAAGTTCAGAGTGCTCTAGCTGTCATTTGGATAAATACACTTCAACAACAAATCCACCCCATCAAATTTTGGGCTTTTCTACCAAATGCGATGATTGCCACAATCAAAACGCTTGGAAACCAGCTTTATTCAATCACGATTTAAATTATTTCCCCATTTTTACAGGCACACATACCGATAAATGGGATAACTGCAACGATTGCCACAGAGTGCAAGGGGATTACTCTCAATTTAGTTGCATAGATTGCCATGCACATAATAACGAAATTACAGATGACAACCATGCATACATTCAAGGCTATGTTTATAATTCTAAAGAATGCGTTGCTTGTCATCCAACTGGAATTGCTGCCGGCGCTTTTAACCATGCTAACGCTCTTCCTTTAATTGGTGCACATGGTAATTTAACTTGCGATAAATGCCACTTACCCAATACTTATACTATAAATAAAACTGAGTGTAAAGATTGCCACATAAACGCATTCTATGGTGCACAAAAACCAAATCATGTTACTTATGGTTTTTCTATTGATTGCAATGATTGCCATACCACAGACTACGGTTGGAAAGTTTACCAGTTTGATAAACATAACGAATATTACCCATTAATTGGCAAGCATAATTTATTAATCACTAGTTGCAATAGCTGCCACCCAGAAACTTATCAATCAACACCAACATCTTGTTACGCTTGCCACTATAATGATTATATAAATAGTACCAATCCAAAACATCAAGCAGCTGGATTTGGACAAGATTGTTCCGCTTGCCATACACCACAAGGTTGGCAGCCTTCTACTTTTTTACACGATAACCAATATTTCCCTATTTATATTGGTGAACATGCGGGCTCGTGGAATACATGTTATGCATGCCATACTAATGAAAACAATTTAAATCAATTTTCCTGTATTGGCTGCCATGTACACAACAAGCCAGAAATGGATACAAGACATAACTTAGTATCTGGGTATTATTATAGTAGCAATGCTTGTTTAGCTTGTCATCCTACAGGTGTTGCTGCTGGTGCTTTTAATCATGCAAATTCCGCTTTGCCACTGCTTGGTGTTCATGCAACTATAGAGTGCTCTGCATGCCATACTTCTAACTATAGTAGTTTAGATGCAAGTTGTTACAGCTGCCATGCTAATGATTATAATAGCTCTGCTAATCCAAATCATATCGCTTTGTCTATTCCCCAAGATTGCTCGCTTTGCCATAATCCTACGCCAAGATGGAGTACTGATGTTTTCCCTATTCACAACAATTATTACTCACTTATTGGTGCTCATGCAGGCAGTAATGTAACTTGTTATAGTTGCCATAATGGGGATTATAATAATACTCCTAATACTTGTGTTGGGTGCCATTTAGTAGATTATAATAACGCATTAAATCCTAATCATATTGCAGCTAATTTTCCAATGGAGTGCGAGATGTGCCACACACAATATGCTTGGATACCAGCAAACTTTAACCATGATAATTATTTCCCCATCTTTTCCGGCACTCACCAAAACACTTGGAACGATTGTGCTATTTGCCATAATTCACCTAATAATTATACAGAGTTTGAATGTACTACTTGCCACGAGCATAATCAAGCGCTTATGGATTTAAAACATGCTAATGTTAATGGATATATTTATAAAAGTTTAGAATGCTTTAATTGCCACCCTAATGGCACTATAAATAAAGTTTATATTAAAATGGATTATTACAGAGATTAATATGAAAAATTTTTTGTTAATAATTCTATTTATAATTATTCCTAAATTTTACGCAAGTAACATTACAGAATTGCAAGGCACTTTAACCTATAAATCTAATAATTATTATTATGTCGGTTTTAATAAAACTAATTTTATTTCTGTTGGCGATACTTTGTTTGTAAATTTAAATAACAATAAAATTGCTGCTATGGTAGTAAAATATATATCCAACTACTCAGTTGCTTGTACACCAATTATAAGTAATTTATCTGTTGGGGTTAATGTTTTTGCATTTGCTAATAATACTAATATTTTTACCCCTATTCTTAGTGATAAACCTATTAACGATTTGATTTTAAATTCTGATAAAAGCAGCAGCACCACAAAAGGCAGAATAGGATTAACATCATACTCTTCTTTTGATAACTTTAGCAAAAATAGATTTGTACAAAGATTTAGATATTATCTTTCGGCAAGTGAACAAAATGTTTCTAGCAGTGGATTTAATTTTAATAGCTACATTATTTTTACTTACCGAACTACTGAATGGTATCAGGTAAATAATAATATTGGTAACGCACTTAAGGTTTACGATTTGAACTTAAACTATAACTATCTTAACAACGCTTTTTATTTTGGAAGAAGAATAAACCCAAAACTAAGCAATATAGGCACAATAGATGGTTTACAATTCGAAACTAAAATGGGTAATTATTATTTAGGTGCTGTTGTTGGCTCTAGACCCAATTATTACGATTTTGGTTTTAACTTTAAACTTTTCCAAATTGGCGCATTTATAGAAAGAACGGACACAATTAATGGCAAAACATTTACTAATACATTAAGCATATTTAACCAAACAAATAACTTTAAAACCGATAGACGATTTTTATATTTTCAACATAGCAACAATATAATTAATAATCTAAATCTTTTTGTTTCATCAGAGTTTGATTTATTTAAAATTAAAAAGGGCGAAAAACAAAATAATTTGTTCTTTACTAGTTTTTATTCCTCACTTAATTATTCCCCATATCGTGCTTTATCTTTTAATTTATCTTACGATGCGCGTAAAAATGTAATTTACTACGAAACATTTAAAATTTTTGCAGATAGTTTATATGAAAACGAGATTAGACAGGGCATTAGGTTTAGAACAAACTTAAGATTATTAAACTCTATTTTTATTAGCTTAAACTATGGTTATAGATTTAAAATTGGTGATAAAAAACCTAATAATAATTATGGATTAAACTTTAGTTATTACAATTTGCCATTAATTAATTCTAGCTTAAACTTAAGCTATAATAAAATTTTTAGCTATTATTTAGATGCTACAAATATTGGTTCCTCTTTAAACAGAGACCTATTTAATGGATTAATAAACCTTAATTTTAACTACAGATATTTAATATATAAATTTAAGCTTTATAGCGGAACACTAAAGCAAAATGTTTTTGGCGTGGATTTATCTTCCAACTTTACAGGTAGTTTTTATACCAGTTTTTCTTATCAAGGAATTTTTGAAAATAAACACACTTACGGCACAATAAACATTAGCATTAACAAAAGATTTTAGTAAATCAAATAAACAACATAGCCAACATACACACTAATCAAAAATAATCCCTCTAAGCGAGATAGTTTCATTCCCGTTTTTAACAATGGGAATAAAAATAAAGTTAATAACATCATCATTCCAAAATCTATTAAATTTATCTGTGGTGCTTCAATAGGTCTTATTATAGCAGTTAACCCCAATATACCAATTAAATTAAAAATGTTACTGCCAATAATATTACCAATTGCAATATCTGCTTCCTTTTTTATAGCTGCTATTAAGCTTGTAAAAAGCTCTGGTAAAGATGTGCCTACAGCAACTATAGTTAACCCAATTACGGCTTCACTTAAATTAAACTTTTTTGCAATTGCAACAGCACCATCTACAAATAAATTACCACCATAAACCAATAATGCTAAACCACCCAATATTAATAAAATTGCTAACCATACATTCATCGGTTTAGTTGCTTCTACTTCTGGCGAGTATACTATTTCGTTTGAATGTTGTTTCGAGAGCTTATAGCCGAAATATACATATACTATTAATCCAGCAAAAAAAATAGCCCCTTCTAACCGCGTTAACTTTCCATCCAATAAAAACAAAATAGATATTAATGTAACAACAATTAATATTGGCATCTCTTTTTTAATTATCTGTTTACTAATTGCTATAGGATATATTAACGATGCAATGCCTAAAATAATTGCAATATTACCAATATTAGAACCAATTACATTACCTAAAGATATTGCCCCATAACCTGAAACAGACGCTTTAATACTAACTAACAGCTCTGGAGAAGACGTACCAAACGATACTATAGTTAAGCCAATAATTAAAGGACTAACATTAAATTTTTTTGCTAATCCTACGCTACCCCTAACTAATATTTCTCCGCCAGCTACTAATAAAATTAACCCACCTACTAAAAACAATATTATTTGTAAACTATCCATAATTATTTACTAAAAATTTTTATTAAAGTTTCGATAATATAACTAAAAATAACTATTATTTTATTATGACAACAGAACAAAAAGCAAAATGGTTCGATAGTGCTTTAAGATTTGGTTTGCAAGACAAAATACACCTTGTTATGAAATCTAGAATTAATGGCGTAGGTAACTGGGCTATAATAGACACTGCAAACAACAAGGTGCTAAACTCTAATTTAGAGTGGGAAGACGAGCCACCTATTGAAAAAAGAGATGAATCTTTTTTAACAAGAACTCGCTTTCCGTTTGAAACCGCTGTTGAGCTTTTTAAACAATATAAAATGTTTGCGGAGTAAACTACAGCTCCGCAATTAATATTATCTTTTCGTTCCCTCTTAATACTTCTATTGTTATTCTTTGACCCGGCTTAAACTGTTGTAAGCGATTCATATATTCGTAAATATCATTAACCGGTTTTCCATCTAAACCTATAATAATATCCCCTTTTTTCATCCCTGCATTAGCTGCGGGTCGTCCTTCTATTACAGCATCTGCCTTTACACCTTTTATATCGCCACCACTAACATCGGGCATAATGCCTAAAGTTACCTTAAAGCTTCTTCTTGTTTCAGATTGCTCTTTTGGTCCTGCTTCCTTAAATACAAATCCTTCTGTTTTATTTGCTAAATGATTAACAATTTTATAAACAAAATCACTTATATTTTTTTGTCCTTCGTAATTAATTTTACTTGCCACATCGCGCGGTGTATGGTAATCGTCATGTATTCCACTAAAGAAAAATAGCACGGGAATATCTTTAGCGTAAAATGACGCATGGTCGCTTGGTCCGTAGCCTTCAGTATTAAATTTTACTTTTAAACTTTCATTTTTAAGTAAGTTTTCTAATTCCTTAACAATATTAGCTTCGGTTCCTACTCCACCAATCGAAAGCCCATTTGTACTTGGGTCTTGCCTTCCAACCATATCTAAATTAAGCATATATTTTATTTTCTTAATATCAACAGGTGGATTATTTACAAAGTACTTAGAACCAAGCAGCCCCATCTCTTCACCAGAAAAAGCCACAAAAATAATACTTCTCTTTAAGTTTTCTTTTTCTGCCGCAAGTTTTTCAAAAATTTCTATTATAGAAGCTGTTCCACTTGCATTATCATCTGCACCAAAATGCACTGCAACAGTATCGGGCACACGGCTTCCACTACCTATGCCACCAAGCCCTAAATGGTCAAAATGTGCACCTATTACAATATATTCATCCAATAAAATTGGGTCGCTCCCTTTTAATAAATAAGCTACATTTGCTGTTTTTGCTTTATTTTTTATAATTTCTGTAGTAAATTCTACTTTAACATCTAAATCTGTGCTTAATACTGCTTTTTGTTCGCTTATCATTGTTTCTAGTATGTCTAATGTAAGGTCTGCTTCCTTAAATAAATAGGCAGCTGTTTTTCTGGTTATATTTATTACTGGTATACCAACATCGTTTCTGTTTCCTTCAAATGTTAAAGGAATTAGTGAGTCATCTTTATCAAATTTTTCACCGGTAACAAATATTACTCCCTTTGCTCCTTTATCTTTTGCAGTATAAACCTTTTTTAACAGATCTGCATATTTATTAAATTTATTTGTACTATCAAAAGCTGGTGTACCGCGAAATATTACTACAATCTTATCTTTTACATTTAAATTATAATCGTTCCATTTAAGGCTATCTTCGTTAACTACAAAACCATATCCCACAAAAACTGCTTTCCCTTTAACACTTTCGTTTTTACTGAAAGATAGTGGAATAAAATCTTTATTTACCTCAAAATCTTTTCCATCAATTGTAAGTTTATTTTTTCCTAAGCTTATTGATGTAACAACCTCAAAATTTTGCAATCCGTTATCATAAAGTGGCGTTAAATTAAGCGCATCAAGCTGCTGTTTAATATAATTGCGCGCTTTTATATCGCCATCTGTTCCCGGTTTTCTTCCACTAAACTCTTCACTAGCTAGTGTATAAACATGCCCCTTTAGTTCGTCTACTGTTATTTCTTTATTTGTATTAACCTGCGCAAAAGTTATGCTATAAGTTATTACTAAAACAATAAATATATATTTTTTCATTTTTTTAATCCGTTAATGATGGTGATGTCCTTCTTCGTCGTTATGGTTATGTTCAAAATCTTGATGTAGGCTATCTTTAACTTCTAAATATTCAGCAAATTTTTTAAGCAATTGCCAGGAGTAAATGCCGTAATCGTAGCCATCTTTCCATTTTATATTAAGTGCATAGTTACCAACAAGCTCTAATTTTTCTACTTCATATTTACCCGGTTTATCTGGCGTTTTTGCTGGTGGTGGGTAGTGACGCCATAAAATAGTTTCCCCCTTGTTTTGTGCATCTGGGGTTTCATCTCGCAAAAACTTTAATGGGTAAACATTTTCTGTCCCATCATCCCAAATTATTGTTAAAGATTCCTGTTTGTTTAATTTTATTTGTTTTGGTTTTGCCATAAATTTCTCTTTTTAATTATTTCCTAAGATTATTGGTAAGCCTTCTTTTCCGCTACCAATTACAACTATTTTGGAATTAGGAGAATTAGCAAGTTTTTCAGTCGCTTCAATTCCTTTCCATTTAAGTAAATTTTCGCTTATTCCTTTAGATACTATATCTTGAAAATCTGCTATACCTTTAGCTTCAATTCTTTTACGTTCTGCTTCTTGCTCTTCTTTTTTAAGTACAAACATCATTCGCTGGCTTTCTTGTTCCGCTTTTAGCTTTTCTTCTATAGATGCCGTTAAACCTGCCGGCAATACAATTTGTCTTAATGGTACCGCTTCTATTAATATTCCTCTTGGTCCTACTAAAGATGCTAATTCATCTCTTATCTGTTTTGCCAATATTTCTCGGCTTGCAGTATATAGGGCGCGCGCTTCATACTTTGCTGTAACACCTCGCACTACAGACCTAAACTGAGGAATTAATATTACATCTACGTAATTGGGTCCTACCGTTTTATATATTTTAGATGCATTATCTGGATCTAAACTATATAGCAAACTAATTTCTAATTGTACGCTTAACCCTTCTTGGGATGGTACAGACATAGTTTCTTTTAATTCTTGTGTTTTTATGCTAAATTTAATTATTTCTGCTAATGGATTTACTAAATTAACCCCACTTTTTAATGTTGTATAGCTTACATTCCCTAAAAAGTCTACTACGCCCACAGAACCGGCAGGTATAACTGTAAAAACTTGTATTAGTGCTAATATAAAGGCTATAATAGAGCCCGCCATTGCAAAACTTGATTCCTGATTTTTTCCGCGTTTTTTTGCACTTATAAAAAATGTAAACGATACTATTGTTGCTAATAAAGATAGTAAAAATAACATACTTGCACCTTAATAAAATTTTATTTTAAACTTTAAATTTATGTTTTATTTTATAAATTTTAAACTTTTTGTTTCAGTTAGCCTTTAATTTATTCTTTTTTTCCACCTAAACTTTTAGATAAAAAACGTTCTAAACCTTTATAAAATTCAATTCTATTCTTTTCATTTACAAAACCGTGTCCTTCGTTTTCAAATCTTATGTAAGTAACATCTTTGTTTAGTTTTTTTAGTTTATTTACAAATTCATCGGTTTGTTTAATATCAATTTTTGGGTCGTTTACACCTTGTGCTATTAGTATACTAACATTTAGTTTGTTATACATTTCAAAAGGGGAACTATTTTTTAGCATTACACTATCTTTTACTGGGTTGCCAACCATTTCATACATCATTTCCTTAAATGGTTGCCACGTTGGTGGTATTTTTTCTAATAAATTCCGTAAATCTATTAATCCACAATAACTTGCAGCACATTTATACATTTTGGGATATTTTATTGCATTCATTAACGCAGAGTAACCACCGAATGAAAAACCATAAATACCAATTTTATCTTTATCTGCTATATTTTGGTCAATTAGCCATTTTGTGCCATCTGCAATGTCATCTTGCATTTTACCACCCCACTGCTTAAAGCCCGCTAATAAAAATTCTTTGCCATATCCTTTGCTACCCCTATAATTTACCTGCAAAACTGCATACCCTCTGTTGCATAAAAATTGAACGTTACTATTATATCCCCAAACATCCCGGAACCAAGGACCCCCATGCGGCATTACTACTACGGGTAAGTTTTGAGGCTTGGTATTGGGTGGCAAAGATAAATACCCATTTATTCTTAATCCATCCCTGGATATATAACTTATTGGTTTTGTTTCCGCTAAATCTTCTTCTTTTAAATCTTTATTTATTTTGCTTAGCTCTTTTAATGTCTCGCCTTTTGCGTCATATAAATAATACGTACCTGGATTTTTATCTGAATAAGCTTTAACTATAAATTTATTATTATTTTTATCATTACTTTCTATTATAAAGGCTTGTCCTTTTAGTTTTTCTTTTAATTTATTATTAACTTCGTTGTATTTTTTATCAAAATATACTGCTTCTTTTTTATAGTCAACATATGATACACCTATAAGCTTATTTGTATACAATGAAAATACAGGTTCATCAACATCTACGTTGCTATTTAAGTAAACAACTTCTGTTTCTTTTTTCTTTTCTAAATTATATTTTACTAAAGCTATTTTATCTCGGTTAATGTTGCTTAGTGCATAAATTTCATTTGCGTTTGCGGTAAAACATAATGGGCGGAAATCATCTTCGTAACCAGTTGCCAATATTTTTTCGAATTGGGTGCTTTCAGATGCTCTAAAATAAACAACAGAATTTACCCCATCTGTAGAAGTAACAATTTTTATTACATTGTTACTATCGGCTATAAACCAGGTCATTTTTCCATTATTCTTTAAAACTTCTGTAAGCTCTCCTTTATTTATATTTAATTTATATACATCAAATAAACTATTATTTCTTTTATTACTAGCTACTAATAAATTATTATCTTTATCTAAAACTTTATTTATTATGTAAAAATTGCTTGTGGTTTCTCCAATAATTTTTTTACTTTGTTTAGTGTTAATGTTAACTGTAAATATCTGGTTATTTTCATTCCCCAAAATATCTAATAAATAAACAATTATGCTATCATTTGCCCAAAAATAATTCCTAATATCACTTTCTTTATTGCTTGTTAATTTATATTCTTTATCATTTTCTATAACAAATATATTCATTTTACCATTAACAGAAGCCAAGTAAGAAATGTGTTTTCCATTTGGGGATATTTGGTAAAAGGATTTTTCTGGATTTTTAAAAAACTGCTCTGTTTTTATTAGAGGAACTGTTTTAAAATTAATTTCGCAGCCAAAAAAGCCTATAAAAAGTAATACAATTATTATATTTATTTTCTTCATAAAAAACGTCCTAATCTATATTATATAATTAGACGTTTCAACTTTAATAAAGTTCTATTGTTTTACTAATAGTGCCACATTTTCTATATGATAAGTATGTGGGAACATATCCACTGGCTTAATTTTTACTAAGTTATAGCCACCTTCTACAAGCAATTTTACATCTCTAGCTTGTGTGCTTGGATTACAACTTACGTAAACTATTTTATTTGGTTGTAATTCTATTATATCTTTTACTGTTACTGGGTTCATCCCTGCCCTTGGTGGATCTGCTATTATTACTGTTGGTCTTTCTAAATTTTCTTCTTTTATATATTTTAAAAAGGATTTATTCAAATCTGCATTTATTAATTTAACATTTGTTATTTCATTAATTTTTATATTTATCTCTCCATCTTTAACAGCAGATTCTACTGTCTCAAATCCATACACCTTTTTGGCTTCTTTACTTACAAATATAGATATTGTACCTGCACCACAATATAAATCGTATACTACATCTTCATTTGTTATATTTGCATATTCTTTGGCTATTCTATATAAATTTTCCGCTTGCAAAGTATTTGTTTGAAAAAACGAATTTGCACTTATTCTAAATCTATACTCTCCAATGTAATCGTATATAACTCCTTCACCAAAATATACTTTTTCGTAATCGCCAAATGCTATTGCTGCTTTTTTTAAATTTATATTATTAACTAATGTTGTTATAGCAGGGTATTTTTCTTTTAGTGCTAAAGCATAACCACCTATTAATTCCTCATTTTCTTCTGATGTTACAAGATTTACCATTACATCCTTAGTGTGTTGTGGTGTTCTAATTACTAAATTGCGCAGTAATCCCGTGTGTGTTTTTGTAGAGTATATTGTAGCTCCTTTACTTTTAAAAAAGTCTCTTGTAAAATTTAATATATTATTGCTTAAATCAGAGTGTAAAAAACATTCCTCAATATCCAATACTTTATCATACATTCCAGCTATGTGATACCCCAACGCAAAATCTTTATCGCCTATTTCGTTTTTGCTTTCTATTTCTTCACTTGTTAAATATCTTTTTATTGCAAACGAGTACTCCGTTTTGTTTCTATAAAAAAAGTTATTTTCACACTTTACAATCTCTTCTACAATAAAATTATTTAAACCACCTATTCTTTCAAAAATATCTATTACTTGGCTTTTTTTATACTCAACTTGTTTATCATAAACTAAATCTTGCTGCTTGCAGCCGCCACAATATTTTGTATATCTACACTTTGGCTCTGTTCTAAATGGGGATTTATTTACATATCTATTTACTTTTGCTTCTGCATAACTACTTTTTACTTTTGTTATTGTAACCTCTGCTGTATCTCCTGGGTATCCTCCATGCACAAATATTACAAATTTCTTTTCCTCTTTTTCTCCTCTGTTAATTTTGGCTATTCCTTTCCCTTCAAATGCATAATCGGTTATTTCTAAAGTTATTACATCCCCTTTTTTCAATCTATTTTCTCCTTAATTCCAATATCGCAAAACCTATATATCTTTCCCCATTAAATTTGGTAAATATGTTACTTTCATGACTTATCTTTTTTAACAATTTTTTATAATGGCTTTGTTCGTTTTCATTTAACTCTAATTTAGATTTCGTTAATTCCTTTTTACAAACCGAGTAATAATTTGTTAAAAGCTTATCATGTTTTTCTATATTAATTATCTCAAAGCCAAGCTCTTCGTAAAACTTATTTAATTCCTCTTCATAAATTGGCAGCAATGCACTATTATCAAATGCATCTTTTAAAAACTGGGGAATATTTTTATCTTTTTGATAAATTTCACCAATAACTAAATTTGCGTTTGGGCTTGTTATACGTTTAATTTCTTTAATTATCTTGCGCCTGTTTATTGTAGATATCGAAGCCTGAGCATAAACAAAATCAAATTTACTATTTTCAAAATCGGTTCTTTCATAATCCATTATTTTTACGTTTATATTTTCGCTTTCTTTTATTATTACTTTGCTAGCCATTAAACTATCAAAATCTGGTACAATTATATTTACTGTTTCTTTAGATAGCTCCGAAAATTTTTTAGCAATATACTCGCTAAACGTACCAATAATTAATATCTTTTTTGATAAAAGATTATATTTTTTTAAAACATAATCCACTTGGCTATTTAAGCCGGGTAAAAAAATTTGTTCCATAGTATATATATTATTTTACTAAATAAATTTCGGTCTGTCTATCAGAAATAAACTTACAGCCATCTTCGGTTACTAATACTTCTTCTTCTACAGTTGCAACTCCATAACCGGGTACTGTAAGTCTTGGCTCTATTGTAAATACCTGATTTTTTTCTATTGGTAAATATGGTAAGTTGCCATATCGCTCCCATCTTGGGCTAAGCAGCGCACCGCCATCGTGTGCTACTCTTCCTATTTGATGCCCCAATGCATGTGGATACTCAGTATATCCATTGTTTATTATATAATTTCGCGCTACGTCATCTATTTCGCAACCAAGTTTACCCGGCTTTATAGCTTCTGCTGCTAAGGTTACCGATTGCAATATTGTATTAAATCCGTGTAATACTTCTTGTGGTGCTTCTGTTTCGCCTTCTTTTAATATATACCATGTTCTTTGTAAATCGCTGCAATAGCCATTTATATTTAAACCAAAATCTATATTTAATATATGTCCTCTTTCAATTGTTCTGTTTGTAGGTCCACTGTGCGCTCCTGCACTATCAGGTCCCGTAAAAACTGCTGGGCAATGCTCTTTATCCCATGCTAAACCAAATCCTCGTTTTTCTACTAAACCTAATATAAATTCTGCAACATCCTTTTCTGTTTTACCCGGTTTTATAAACTCTGTTACTTCATCATATATTCGCAACGTTTCTTTTATTGCAACTTTCATTAGTTCTATTTCTGCATCGCTCTTTCTGCCACGCAATGCTGCAACTAATTCTTCCGATGATATTAATCTTTCTACATATGGCGTATCTTTTAATAAGTCGCATAACTCTAAATAATTTCCATATGTTAATCCATCTGCTAATGATGAATTCCTACTATAATTTATTGCTATAGTTTTTGGATCATATCTTTTAATTACTTTTAAAAAGTCTTCTTTTATAGATTTTAAATATCCTATTATCTCGTTAAACGTACCTACACTTTTTAAATTTGCTTCTTCTAAACTTCCTATAACTGCAACTGTATCCCCGCTTTTGGTTAATATAAATGCACTGTGCCATGTGGCTCCGGTTCCAACAAGCATATCCATCATTGGGTCTTTTATATTTCCCGTTTCCCTTACAAATGTTAACCACATATCAATATCTTTTTCCTTTAATAGTTCAATTGCTTGTTGTTGCTTTTGTAGTATTAATTCCTTTTCCATTTTTATCCCTTTATTTTTTCTTTCATTTTTTTACTAAACATTTTTCTTTTACTTATTTAATATAACAATTTTATTAGTTATATTTTGTACTAAATTTTTATTATACTATTATTTACTAACTTTATTTATGGAGGATTTACTTTATGGCTTGTATGTTCGAAACTGAAAAAAAGATGCTTGAAGAAATTTATGCAGAAATGGTAGAAGCTATTTTGCACAAACCTGCTTCGGATGATTACGAAACTAACAGAATTTATTTTGAAAATGCTGCTGCGCGCATGAATAAATGGGCAGAATATGTTAATAAAGTAAAAAGTATGTTAGAAGAAAAAGAACCTATTAAAGACTTAACCGCAGATAACAGACCCGCTTAATTTTTTTATTTTACTTTTCTATTTTTACCCTCTTGGTTTTTTCTGAGAGGGTTTTTTGTTTTAAAGTGACGAGTTTATTAGTGAATAGTGAATAGCTACTAGTTACCAGCTACTAGTTACTAGTAAATAGTGATGAGTAACAAGTTTTTAGTTACCAGTTTCTATCTTCCTAAAACTACTTATCTATATATAAATAAAACAACTCACCCTCGGTCCCTCTCTTATATAGAGAGGGATGACGCGATTAATACTTTTATAATTTTTTAAAAAAATAGCATTGCCAAATGCTGGTTCCCCTCTCTTCGTAAGAGAGGGGTTAGGGGTGAGTTTCCCAATCAATCCTTTTAGATATAGACAATAGCTACTTGTTAACAGTTACTAGCTACCTGTTACCAGTTTCTATTTACTATTTACTATTCACAAGTCACTAGTCACAAAAAAACCAAAAGTCTCAATCCTTTCAGAGCAAGGAGGAAAATATAAAGAATAAAACACAAAGGAGGTAACGATGAAATTAGCAATAGTTGGGTCTCAATCCTTTCAGAGCAAGGAGGAAAATATAAAGTGCATCGTGTGCTGTAGCGGGATGGCAAGACATAGAAAGTGGCTTCTATGTGTCTCAATCCTTTCAGAGCAAGGAGGAAAATATAAAGTTTGATAATAACCAATCAAGAACTATCAGATATCGTTATATTTAAAGGTCTCAATCCTTTCAGAGCAAGGAGGAAAATATAAAGGAATATAAGCGAAAAATCTCCCGCAGAAGTGCATGAATGGGAGAGAATAAGTCTCAATCCTTTCAGAGCAAGGAGGAAAATATAAAGA
>CAZYZX010000009.1:147234-157013 GCA_964652025.1 uncultured Melioribacteraceae bacterium | reverse complement strand
AATCAGGAGAATAATACCATGTGTTTTACAATCGGCTGCGACCCTGAATTGGTTGCACGTCACAACGGTGTGTTTGTTCAGGCAAACAAATATTTCAAGTTTAACAGTTCTTTCGGCACTGACGGTAATTCCGATATTTGTGAAATTCGTCCAGGCTACTCAGAATCCCCAATTGAATTAACTGCTAAAATTAGAAGCATACTTGAGTACGGTAGCGAAAAAGCACCAGATCTTGAATTCTATGCAGGTAATTTTTCAGACGGTTATCCACTCGGCGGACATATACATATTTCAACAGAACCGACCGATAAAGTAATCAACTCAATCGATTCAATTCTTTACTCACTATCCAACTGTATTGATGACCGAGAGCAAAGAGACAAACGTCAGCGTACGGGCTACGGTAAACGTTTTGCATTTCGTAAAAAAGATTACGGTTTTGAATATCGTACACCTGGCTCTTGGCTTGTTTCTCCCAGTGTTGCATTAGTAACGCTTACTCTGGCAAAGCTTGGAGTAATAGCAGCAGTTGAAGACGATATTGATTTAATTGAAGCAAAAGGAAGTATTCACTCAAATACATTTCTTAAAAACATTGAAGCATTTATTAAAACAATACCCGATGACTGTAAAGAAGGACTAACACAGTTAAAGAAATTACTTAGTAAACCAATTGACTGGAATCAAAACATCCTCCCTAACTGGGGTATATCGGGAGGTTGCTAATGTATTGTTCAATATGTGAAATAGAAATAGACGATGATATAGATTATCGTGACGTAAACGGACGTATAGTTTGTGATACATGTTTTGATGAGAACTACCATTATTGCAGTAGGTGTGATACCATAATACATGAAAATGATACATATTACAGCGAATGCGGTGATCCTTTGTGTAATGATTGCAGAGATGACGAAAATACTTATGACGAAAACTGTCCCGATAATCCAGATGTAAGCCAAGAAGAGATACAGGAAGTTATCGAGCTTGCAAATCAATGGTTAAACGATGACAGCCCGAGAAGATACAACATAAACATACGAACGGGAGATTTTAGACTTGCGGATATACGAAAGACTATAGGATTAATAATAAATCCCATTTACATATTTGGTTTGTATGATAGAACCGAATATCAAATTAGTGTAAGCTCAGATTTACTTTATACCGTAAATTCATTTATTGAGCAACATAATCTAAACTGGAACGTACATGAAGGAATCGGAACAAAAAGAATAGGACTTGCTTACAGTATCAGATTAAACGAATATGACAAAGTAATTGATTTAATTAAACAAATTACCGAGGGGAAATTATGTGCGGTATAATGGGGTATTATTGTTGGTCCGATGTTAAACCAGATAAACGAGATATTACAAACATGTTCTCATTACTTGAAAGCAGAGGAAGGGACTCAAGCGGGTATGGGTTTATCAAAGAAGGAAAGCTTGTAATAGTAAAAGATGCAGTACGTTCATCCAAACTTGTCGAAAGCAAAGAATGGATAAACCTTGAACTGCCAAAAGTGTTTATTGCCCATACAAGACTAAAAACACAAGGAAGCGAAAAGTTTAATGTAAACAATCATCCGATATTTAGTAAAAACGGAATAGCTATTGTACATAACGGAATGATACACAACGATAAAGAAATATTTGCTCATGAAAAAAGAGACGGACAAGTAGATAGCGAAGCAATACTTAGCGTACTATCCGAAAAGACAAAGAACGATAAAATAAAACGGGTATTTGAAAGACTGGAAGGAAGTTTTGCATTTGCCATGATTGACAAAAACGACCCTGATAGACTTGTGCTTGTAAAAAAGGATAATCCTTTATGCTTATACCTTGATACCAAAAACGAGATATTATACTTTTGCAGTGAAAGAGGCATAATGCAAGAGGCATTAAACATACGCTCAAAAATATGCAAGGGATTTAATGTAGGTGAATATAACTTCAACTACTTTGAAATGGAAAATAATCACGGATTGGTATTAAGCAATGTAGGAGTTGAGAAATATAAAAAGTATAATCCGAAAACAGAAAGGTGGTATCCGAGATATTCAAGAGAAGACTTTGAAATAGTTACTTGTCCTTTCTGCTACGAACAAACATTTTATGATGAAGGAAAGCTTAATAACAGATGCCACTATTGTGGAAATGATTTAACAACCGATTAATTACGGAGGTAATATGGACTGGATAATGATTATAGTGAAAGTCAGAATAATATTGGGGAGGTAATAATATTATGGACTTTATCCAAACATTACTTGAAGAAGTAGAGCAAAAAGAGGAAAGACAAGAGGAGGCATATTACGACTTACTGCTTTTGGAGATACAGAATTTAATTAAAGAGCAGGAAAGAAATTTTACTACAGCAAACAAGGAGATTGAATTAATTAACAACTGGGTGTTAAAAAGAAATCACCCCATACAAGAAAAGATTGATAGACTTGAGAAAAAGCTTGAACTGTTTATAAAGGAAAAAGGGGTAAAAACAATAGACCTTGCACACGGGGTATTAAAGTTACACAAAAAGCCAGATAAAGTTGAAATAACCGATATGGATTTATTTCTTCAACACGCAAAAGCCGAAATGATAACAATAATCCCCGAGCAGATAAAACCAGACTTAAACAAGATTAAAGCTTACTTAAAAGGACATTATGCAGTGCCGTTAGGAATAACGGTATTGCAGGGACAAGAAGAATTCAGTTACAAATTAAAGGAGGAAGAAACAGTTGGAAAGGAAGAAACTGGAACTAACACTGAACAAGCCGAGCGAAATAGAATTGCTGTATGACGAACCCGTAGTAGGACAAAGCAAATATGGTGATTATTATTTGTATGCGGTACGAAACGGAGACGGAACAACCGAATACAGCTTTTTTGCTCCAGACGAAGTACATGAAAGGATAAAGGATTTGAAGAAAGGGGCTAAGGTAGTAATAACAAAACTTGCCGAACAAAAGGGGAATAAAATAATCACAAAGTATGACATTGATATAGTCCCACAAACTACTCCACAGAATGTGGACAGCTACTATGAAACAATGCTTCAGTGTTGTAAAGATGCAATTAGAATACAAAATGAATTGGGGGGTATGATGGACGCTAAATCAATTGCCGTTACATTATTTATAGCAAGGAGTAAAAATGGATAAACTTCAAGAGTATTTATTCCCAGTAGAAGAAAGAAAAGTGTTTTATGAGAATGAGGGGGTCGCTTCGACCTCTTCATACAAATCAATTGTGCATGGCGAAACAGGTGAGCTAATATCAATTATGAAGGATACCTACAACTTAATCCCCAATGAGCAAATAATTATTCCCTTAATGGAACAGCTAAACACATTGGATTCAAGTTGGATTATTGACCCGAGCCATAGTTATGTGGATAACAACAGAACGAGACTTCAAATAACATTCCCCGACCTTACATTTAATGACGGTGAAAGTGATATAGCACTGTCACTATTTGTACATAACAGTTATGACGGAAGTGAAGGAGTAAGGTTATTCTGGGGAGCTATTAGAGGTATATGCACAAACGGAATGGTATTCGGAAAGGTATTAGCAAAGTATTACGGCAGACATACAAACGGAATACAGCTAATTAACATGAAAGAGAAAGTTGAGCAGACATACGAACAGATTCCAGTAATACGAAACCGCATTGAAGTGCTTAAACGCCTTAAAGCAAGTGAAGAGCTTTACGGTGTTATTAAAGACGAGCTTGGTTCTGGCATATCGGCGTATACGGACCAACAGCCCAACTGCCCCAATCAATGGGTGTTGTACAATTACTTAACATGGTATATATCTCATTTAGTGGATTTAAGAATGAGAGCAAATTACCAGTTAAAAGTATCAAAGATATTTCAGTTATAACATTAACTCCCCAAAGGTTCTCAAAGGATTGAGATTAAAAGCGGACATGAAGTTAACTACTTCATACATTTGCCACGCTGCCTTGGGGGAGAAAATGTGAAAAATAAAAAATAATTCTTGACTAAAAATAGAAAAGTTGTTATTTTGTTAATAGTTCTTAAAAAAACTGATATATAATATTTCTGGTAGGGAAGGGATCTCGGGAAAAAATCAAAATAAAAAGACTACTTGTAAGTTCCTTTCTAACAGAAAAGAAACTTTTATTAATTACATGAGGTGCCAGCATGAAAAAAGTAAGTATTTTAATTGTTCTTTTAGCAATAATGATCGGTTGTGCAAAGGAGGAAAAATGAAACTTACAAATATACTGGGCTTTGCAATGGCGTTATTAATTTATATGTCAATAAGTGAAATAATAAATATCTTTAAGCGAAAAACTTATAAAAAAATAGTATTGAATACATACATTGACTATTATTGTAAAAATATTATTAAAGTTAATATTGACCTTTTTGAACAGGTCAAAGAAGATAAGTTTTTATTTTATTTATTTAATAAAACACATGGAGTAAATAGTATAATTATCCTCTCTTATTTCATATATTTGATAAAAAACGAAAAAAATTATAAAAACGATATAATGCTAACTCGTTTATTAAATGGTCTAGATTACCTTTTATCAGAATTAAAAAACAAGGGTTTGGTAAATATAATTGCGGGGATTGAAAATTTGGGACTAAAAGATATCATATCGAAAAATATTTCTTTTATAGAGCAAGAGTTTGAAAAGCATGATGTATTTGATTTTGTAATTCATGATAATAATGAAGTCAATAACGACAACGACGCAATTTGTACTATGATGGTGGATGTGTATCGTTTTGCAATTAATATTTCGGCTTATGAATTCAAATACACAAGTTGCACTTTTAATAATAGTAAACTTATTGAAATCCTTAATAACAAATCATTTTTATTTTCTAACAACAAAGAGGTATTTAAGGACATTGATTTACCTAAGGCTAGTGCAAAAAGATTAAATGACTTTAATAAAGTGTTTTTAACTAATCCTATTTTTTACACTGACAGTCATAAATTACTAGATATTTCAAAACAATATTCGAGTGAAAATGAAATACAAGATCTTATACTGGAAAGGAAACAAAAATACGCTGTTTTTATGCAAGAAGTTTACGGAAATAACCCCACTGAAATTAATTTTTTAATATTTAAGTATAACTTATTTATAAATAATTCGGATTTTTATCGAAAAATTAACGATCCTAAAAGGTTTGTAGAGTTGTTAAAAAAAATACTAACTGATGGCGATTGTAAAGTAGCGGAAAGTAATATAAAAGAAAACTGTTTAATTGAAAATAAAATTTATAATGAATTTAAACGAAAAAAATATTGTAACAAGTAATAGTAAGTATTTAATTATTGGGTATAAAAATGATAAAACATGATAATATATTTAAATTAAAGCGAACACTTGCTTTTTTTACTGATATAATTTTATTTTGGTGGTGGGCGTTTTTTGTTAATTGGGATAATGATAGCACTATTATAATACTTCTTTTATTTATAATTTTATGGCTTTTTAAAGATAGCATCATGTCAGGGCAAGGATTGGGAAATGGGATTTGGGGTTTACGAGTAATAAAAATAAATGCTAGACCGATTGGAATAAAAGAAAGCATTAGCCGTTCTTCCGCGATTCTTATATTACCCCTTTTAAGTACAATAGCAGCAATTTTTCTCTCATTTATCATACATATTATTTACGCATTTTTAAGTGAAAGTCAAAAAGTAGATAAGGATATTATGAGAATTTTAATGATGATGTTTATTTTTGGGGGAGGATTTATTTTAGAGATACTCTTGTTGCTAATTCAAGGGCGAAGCATAATAGATGAAGCAACCAATACATTAATTGTGACTAAAGATTATTATAGAAAATTATGGCAAGATATTGATATTACTCTACAACAAACATATACTGGATTTAGTGCAGAAATTAATACGATTAACATTAACGAAACGCAAAACAAAATGGTGATACTTGATAGACAAGGCACATTATTTATTCGTTCGCTAAATAAGGGTGAGCTTTTACATAATCTGAATTTTGATGAATTCTACATCAAAAGTATTACTTTGAATGGATTAGGTAATATTTTAGCCTGCAGTTGCAGTGATGAAGTCATAAGGGTAATTGATATGACATCAATGAAAGTAATTAATGAGATAAATTGTGGCGAATTTAACGATACTTTATCAATTAATAATGCTGGAAATATCCTAGCATGTAGTTTCGGTAGAAATATTAAACTATTTTATGCAATTAACGGGGGATTAATTAAAAGTTTACAAGAGTTTCCTGATGATGTTTCTTTAAGTACTTATAACAACAACATATTAGCTGTTGCTAGTGGAGGGACTCTTTATCTATTTGACATTTTATCCAAATATGAAAACATAGCTAAATTTAAAAAACATTGGGGTGAAATTACATCAGTCATATTTAGTCCCAAAAATGATTTATTAGCATATATAATTGGTAGTGATAAAATAGTATTAATCAATCTAGTTAAAAAAGTAATAATTAGAGAGATAGAAGTAAGTAAAACTTACATTAACTCTATTGTTTTTAGCTTAGATGGAATTTATATCCTTGGTGCTTGTGAGGATTCTTCTATAAAAATATGGCGTGTCTTTGATGGAGAATTAATGAAAGAGATTGGAGCACATAGTGGTTCGATAAATTGTATAGTAACTTTTGAAGATAACTTGATTTTAAGTGGAGGAGATGATTGCTTATTAAAATTATGGCGTATTAGTTTTTCTGAATTACTTGTTAATAATAATAAAAACGAGAATACAATTAATAAATTACTTAATAAATTATTTTAAATTAAATATTATAAAAAACTTATCAGGACTAATAAGAAAAATAATTAAAAATAACAAGCAAAACTTAAAAAGGTGTGCTAATGATTTTTTTATTTTTAGCTGCTTAAATGAGGTAGTCCAGAACTTCGTGAAGATGAGAAACAGAAATCATAAAAAGATGGGCAATACTTTGTCAGCGAGTTATACTCTATTTTCAAAGAGACAAAATAGCATATAAAATACATTTTTGAAAATTATTAAAAAATTTTTTGGTTTCCAAAGTTGGGTTTGTTTAGTCAAGCCCCCTACTCTGTATAATCCTGATAAATAACCCATGTACACCGTGTACACCTCGTACACAGCGCCAATAGCAAATGCCAAAAAATACTATAAAAAATTTTTATATGCGAAATAGGATGGGGTAGCTCATTTTCTGCTCCTCGAGTTCTGTTAAGGTACCATCCGAACCGGGGGGTAGGGTATGGAACCTAAACTGGCAAAACTGAGTTTGGATTTTGATTTTTGGGATTTATTTATTAATTTAATATAAAGGAAAACAAAAGACGGCTTTTTTGGTTGCAATATAGGTTTGGCGGTCTGGGTTTTCTGAATAAAAGTTTAATTAATTTGTGAAAACCAAATGAAAAAGCATTTTATTTTTGTCCTGCTATTATTTACAATCCTTTCAATTTTTGCCGAAATTAGATATGTAAGTAAAACGGGGAGCAGCACCGCTCCCTATACTTCATGGGAAACAGCGTGTGACAGTTTGCAAAAATGTTTTGATTATTGCAACAATGGGGATACCGTATATGTTGATAGAGGGGTTTATAGGGAATCAATTTATATAAACGCAAAGAATTTAACCATAATAGGTATTGATACCGATGAATGTATAATTGACGGAACAGGTATTATACCAAAAAACTGGGATGCTTGTTTTTCAGGTGATGATTCTAAATTGATAATAAAAGGTTTAACAGTAAAAAAAACCGAACAATTTACAAATAAAATATATTCGGCGCTATTCTTCAATAAAAAATCATTAATTATTGAAAATTGTAGGATAGATTCTTCGACTGTTGCAATTTCTACCTGTTCAAATTGCTTTATAAAGAACAATATTTTTTTTAATAATGGAATGGCATTGGATTTATATACTCTAAGTGATCCTTTAGTTTTTGAAATATATAATAATTATATACAAGTTAAACAGACAGCACATCAAATTGGCGGAATATACGCTAATTGGGGTGGCAAGTTCATTATCAAAAATAATTATATTAATGTTATACCAAATAATATGAACCGCACCGGAATATGGGTCGAATCAAATGAAAGAGTTGAAATAAGCAATAATTTTGTAAATAATTTTGATAATAATATAGTCATACGTACGTGGGTAACTCCGCCTTATGATTCATCATTTGTTACAAATAATACTTTATTAAATAGTAAATATTCGAGTATTGTTACAGGTAGTTATGGACAGTTTTATTGCATTAAGAATAATATACTTGCACATAACGCAAAAGGGATAAATCTAACATATGCACAAAATTTTATTTCCGATTACAACTTATTTTTTAATACAAGCGGAGATAATTATATAAATTATTCACAGGGCTTACATGATGTTTTTGCAGATCCGATGTTCGCTAAAGATACGTTATATACATTGGGTGCTATAGATAATTTTAGGCTTCAGAAGTTTAGCCCTGCAATAGATGCGGGCGACCCAAGTATATTGGATGTTGACGGTTCGAGAAGTGATATAGGGATGTTTGGCGGACCGAACGGTATTAGTTACGAATATCAGGATTTAGCTCCGAAAGTAGTTAAAAAGCTAAAGGCGGTTTATGAACCCGATACCAATAGAGTAAAAGTTACATGGGCACCAAATACCGAAGCGGACTTAAAAGAGTATTACGTTTATAAAGATATAAACCCAAGCTTTACGTTAGACAGTACAAAAAGAATTGCAATATTAAGCGATACATTATTTTACGATAGACTTGAAAAAGGAACACAAAAAGTATATTACAAAGTAACTGCAATAGATAATTCAGGTAACCAAAGCTACCCAAGTGCTGAAGTTAACGTAACAATAACAAACGTAAACGAAGTTACCATAACAGAGAATTACGAATATGCACTATACCAAAATTACCCAAATCCTTTTAATCCGACAACAACCATAAGTTACAGCTTAAAAGATGAAAGCGAAGTTAGAATAAAGATATACGCAATAACAGGTGAATTAATAAAAACAATAATTGAAGGAAACAAAAGCAAAGGATATAACGAAACCCAAATAGATTTAAGTAATATGGCAAGCGGAATATATTTGTACAGATTGGAGGTAACGGGCAAAGGGAAAATACCCGTATTTAATGACTTGAAGAAAATGGTACTAGTGAAATAAAAAGTGCTGTACACCCTGTACAGCATGAACAGGGGATTTGGGTACCCACTGGGTACCCAAACCTGCCCAACATGCATGTCTTTTGTCCATTATTTTGCTAAAAACGGACCTTTGTGCTGAGGTGGGTTGTTCAATAAGCACAACACTCACATTATTACTGGTTTGTAATCTCTGTAATCTGTTATATGAAAATTTAGATTACGTCAAAGATGTTAATTTTTAGCTGTTTTTACTCCAAAAAAGTATGAAAAATTGAGCTTTTTGTGCCATTTTTCTGTTTTTCTAAAAAGTGTAATCTGTAATCGGATTACATTTCAAATTATATTAATAATTAAATAATTAATTAAAATATATCTCTTTTTATTATTTATTTATTTTTTTCTTAACTTATAAATGTAATCGATTACAAGATAACACATTGTATTATATAGACTTACACTATTATTCAAAGATTACATTCGGATTACAGATTACAAATTACTGACCCTCCCGTTTTACTCGATATATTGCTATACTACTTTCTTTTGCTATACTACTTTCTTTTGCTATACTACTTTCTTTTG
>CAZYZX010000009.1:0-147134 GCA_964652025.1 uncultured Melioribacteraceae bacterium | reverse complement strand
GCTATACTACTTTCTTTTGCTATACTACTTTCTTTTGCTATACTACTTTCTTTTGCTATACTACTTTCTTTTGAAAATCTTTTTGTAGCATTCTCAAGTCCTTTTTGTTTTAGTCGATTTAATATTTGCTTATAATTAATATTTTTAAAATGATAACTGCAGATTTTATTCAAGACTTGTGCAGGGATTTCACCATTGCGTATAAAGCTTCCTAAAGCATGTCCATAAATAGATATCTTTTCTCCCATCTCTATTTCCCCTTGTCTCGGAGGAAAGATTTCATCTAGTAGAAAATATTCAACATCTCTATTCTTCAAAGCGTTTACAAATTCTTCGCATTCATCTCTGGCTCTCTCTTGCATTTGTTCTTTTGCCTCTGTATTTATTGCTCTATTTGCAAGTTCGGTACTATACTCATAACGTAATAAAAGATCAGCGAATACACTAAGTTCATTGTCAATTTTCTCAACCATTTCTTTGTCACTTTTGTAAAATGACAACTCAGACGTTTTTTTTGTGTTTTCGTTTCTAATTACATTAAATCTACGATCCTGACTATCCAAGAATATGGGACATTCATTGTTTGAATATAAGATTAAGTTCATATGATTTTCCACTTGAAATGCATCGATTCCTTTTAATTCTATAGTCTGTTCTCTAGCTGTTATTATATACTTCAACCATTCTTTTCTTGCTAAATTTTCTTTTGGATTTCCAGCGGTATAGACTTCATCATATACTCTTAACCATTCCGTTTGGTCTTGTGAGTTAAAGTTATTTGCAATACGGTCGCCTTGAACAAGCGTACTTTGATGTTTCCCATAAATTGGTTGCAATATTCTATCGAATATTAATCCTTTACCAATTCCTTGAGTTTTTGAAGTTATTAACCATGCCGTATCTACTTTACTGCGTTCTTTTAAGATTACGGCATTCCAATTTAGGAAGCGAATTAGATATTCATCTTTACCTAAAACATTTAACATTATTTCATAAATTACGGGCGTTTTGCTCTTCATAAGTTCTAGTACTTCGTTTTCGCTCAATAACGAAGCGGTATTGTCATGATTTCTCAAATATTCGGATTCTTCAAACATATTGAAATATTTTTCCTGCAAACCACTTGGCTTTTTAGGATCGAAGATTATATTTAAACGTGGTAGGTAAGTTTTACATGCAGGATTTACGTTATTATGATGACAGTAATTCTTCCAGTCCTCATTATTCTTAAAAACAACATACCCGTTTCTGCTTTGTTTTCGATCTTCTTCATCTTCAATAATTCTACATGCATAACCCAAGTTCTCATTAAAAAACAGAGAACTTTTGTTCGAAACTAATTCATGTGAATGGCTCCAATAAGTTTTATTTTCGGATGAGCAATATAAATAGACTTGTCCCGCAGAATTGAAGTTTAAGAATGCATTATGTTTATCGGGATTTTGTCTATTGGCGGGATCGCAAAAAGGACAAATTATTTGAGTTTTTTCAGTAATATCTCTAATTGATATTTTATTCCCTTCTTTAGTTGTAACTGAATCATCTAGCGAGAAAGCTCCGTCATTAGTTAATTCTTCATTATTTTGTAATTTTGGTCTTCCGACTGGTTTTTTCTTGAAAGAATCGTTAATCATGTTAACTTTATAAGGATCAAGAAATATGGTTTCTTGGGTATTTCCGTCCTTATCAATATAAGTGTCATGGAATACTACATCGGCAACGGGATTTACCATAAAATACCTATTGCCTTGAAATGAAGTAGTGTCAATTGAAGGATATTTTTTCTCCCAAAATTGCAAACATGAATTGTAGGCACTTTCTGTAATTGATTCTTTTAAAGGAATGATAACACGGAACTTATCCACTTCGGTGCCAGGAATTTCTTCTCCTGTTTCTTTATCTCTTTTAGGTTTTCGGTGATTAATAGTGGTATGGGCAACCCAAGCAAATTTATATCTGTTTGCTATATCTACGAATTCGTTGAAAGTTGGCGAGCCTTTATCAAAATCTAAAATAATGTTAAATACGTTTTTAACATTGCTTTTAATTTTATATCCATCTTTTAATTCGCTTGAAATATAGCTTTGAGTGCGAATCATTTGGGTTAGTTCTTTTTCGTTCCAGTTTACATTGTGGAAAATCCAACCTTTGGTTTTTTGACCGCCTTCATCTTTGGACATTCCTGGAGTAATTTGAGGGTTGTATGAGTAGTAAAATTTTTTTACTTCATTATTTTTTCCCTGAATTATGTTTGACATATTGTTTTTCCTCATTATTTGAATTTGTATATGCACATGAATGGATAATGCTTTTCAAGTTTTTAATAGCATTTGCGTAGGCAACAGGTTCTACGCTCCCATTCATAGAGTAATATTGTTTTATTTTTAATTCTGTTTTAGGATTATTTTCAAACCAAAACTTGGTTTTATCCTCAATTTTTTGATGTCCCTGCAGTTCTATGCCTGTTGCAACGAGAAAACTTGCAAGGTAAAAGTCGTTTGTGTTCATTTTTCGAATCTCCATTTTTTAGGTTTATACATAAATTATACGCTATTGATACTAATTTGTCAAGTTTATCACCTCCTAAATTATAATTATTTATCTATTATTTCCAAGCTCATCCTCTTCCCATTTCTCGCTTGTTATTGCTATTAGGTGCATTTGATTAAGGTAGTTCAACTTAATCAACTCGACACCTAATAGAACAATAACCTATCAATCACTGTTTGGCAAAAGACAAAAACCCAAGCATCAGTTTAGTGGCAATTTGTATAGTGCTTTGCTTTATTTAAACTTTTTATCTTTCGCAAACATATCCTTTCCATTTGCCTCCGGTCTGATGACTGACCAACCAGCAGACTTAAGCATACTGGTTAATTTGTGCATCGAGAGTCTCTGCTCTGGGAAGCAGTTGAGATACATGCGGTAGACCTTGTTCTTCTCGTAACGCTTCTTTGCATATTCCAGCGGTTTAAAGACAACCATAGGTGGTGGGGCCTCTGAGCCGCGGATCTGTAGGCAAGCAGTCTGGTTGGTTTTGAACCACTTTTTATCAGCTTTGTTGAGTGCGTTGATGAAGATGTCAAGCTGAGAGGCAGCATTTTCCATAGCAGCCGTTCTTGCCAAAGTCGGATAAACCGTACCTATAGCTTGATAGTCTACGGGGTAATTCATTAAATACTGGTAAAAAGTCTCTCGTTCGCTTATAATAGCATCCTGCCATTCGACGTAACTCCAATTTGCATATTTCTTCATAAGCATCTCATCGGTTCTGAATACCGTATAGCGTCTATCATCCAAGTCGATGTTTATAGGCGTTCCTAAATCCGAAAAGAAAATTATGTTTGCATAGTTCGGTACGGTCTTCTGCTTTACATATTTCTCATTGATCGAAATTGTTTTATCAGTAACCAAACTTCTTAGCATTGACTGAACTTGGATAGGTTCATTCCAGTTTGGGGCTGTTTCGTTCAGAATCAGTAACATCTTGTTCTCCCACTGACCGTTGAACGCATTGTCAATATCCTTGTTCTCGATGAGGTGAACGTTGTGTGTGCCGTAGAAGGGGGTGAGCACAAGTTCGTAGAACATATTCTTCCCTGTTTCCTGCGGTCCTAAAAACAAAACAGCCGTCTGACATTTGGTTCTGGACTGAAAACTTGCTGCCAACCAGTTTATGAACCATTTACGGCAATTTACGTAGTCCGGTTCGTGTCTAGCGCTAATCAAGTTGTCAATAAGCAGCCAAGTATAGGGGCATTGGGCCTGTAAATCAATTTTATCCTGATTAGGCCTCATATACATGTAACTTGTCGGCGTAAACAGGTTCACTGTTCTTTTTGCTTCGTTGACTTTGATAAAATCTGTAGGATCATATATGCTCTTTAACGAAGGTAATGCCTCCAATGGAGGATACCCTGCCATTTGCGTATACATAAATAACTGCTCTTCTTCCGCAAAACACTGATATTTGTCCTCTTCAAGGTCATATGCGTAAAACAAGCCAGACGCTGTATCGGTGTATATCATGTACTTATTTTCGATCATACTCTTGACTAAATTGCTCATTTGCTCCTTCAGAAGGTCATTTCTCACCAAGTTCGAACTCTTGTTTACTTTGATGTTAATATTTTCTGCTTGATCGTTATTGTTATTGATATCATTTTGTAATTTTTTCATAGTAATTTATTTTTGGTTAAGTGAATATTGGCTATGCATTGAGCCTTTTAGTTTGCTCAGTGATTCGCCATAAATAATTGGATCGACTACTGTTTTATTTGAATAATATTCGCCGATCAGTTGATTAAAGACATCTCTGTTTTCAATCTCTAATAGTGTTAAGTTGTCATTTGTCGTTGTCAGTCCTTTGCACTTCCATCCTCGGGAAACAAGGAATGCACTCAAGTAAAAATCCTTTTGCTTCATAATTTTATTTTGGTTTAATGTTCATATTAGACCCTTTTAAGGTCTATATACTTAAATAATATATAATAAGTAATTCAATTTGTCAAGTTTATCACCTCCTAAAAAAAATATTAATTATTTTGGTTTGTTAATTAAGTCAATCAGTTTTCGACCTTGCCTAAGTATACATTTGTATTACTTAGTTTAATGTACACATCCTATCTCAAAAAGCAAAGGTTTATTGGCAATAAAAATAAAAAAATATTAATTATTTTGGTTTGTTAATTAAGTCAATCAGTTTTCGACCTTGCCTAAGTATACATTTGTATTACTTAGTTTAATGTACACATCCTATCTCAAAAAGCAAAGGTTTATTGGCAATAAAAATAAAAAAATATTAAATTTTTTGTATCAATTCAACATCAATGCGAATGTACATAGATAGGAGAACACTTATTTAATTATTCATTGTAATAATGGGTAAAAAGTTGAAAAAAATTGATATATTAGCCAGGTTGTTTTACGTAAATATTTAGTCTAACTTATTATAATTAAATGAGTTATTAGTATAAACCTTGTTTTTTAAGGTTTTCTACGCATATATATTGAAAAATATATTTATATACTTAGTTACTGCCACTCTTCTATTATCCATACATACACATAATATTCCGTTTTAAAGTTATAGAAAACCTGCAGATTTATTAACGAATGGGGGGGGGGTAGGTCGTTAGTCCGTTGTTTTCTCAAGTACAACTTGAAAAAATTCAAGCTAATTTGAATTAATTCAAGCTCAAGCCCAACATAAGCCTTTAAAAACGCCAAAAAACAAGCATAAATGAGGCTTTTTTGACTGGCACAGACTTTGTTTATTAATATTCAAAGTTCTTTGACACACTGATTGACGATGTTTAACACATCGGAGAAAAACAAGCCGATTGAGGGTAAAATTAAAATATTTAATCACAATTTAGGAGAATTAATGCCTAATATAAAATACATATGCCATAAAGGCAAATCATTTAAACAAGTAACTGAAAACAATATTGTTACATATTTTGACTTAGAAGGAAATCCAATCGAATTAGAATCAATTGACGAAATGTCTGCCACACCGGTTGACTATACTTTAGTTGAAGACAATTCTGATGCAATTACTTTTTTGTCCAAACTAATTAAGGAATCGGTTTATTTACAAAATGATGAAGAGTACACAATACTTTCTTCATTTGCTCTTCTTTCATATACTTACGATCTGTTTGAAACAATTCCTTATTTGTGGCTAAACGGTACAAAAGGTTCAGGAAAAACAACAACCATAAAATGCCTAAAGAATCTTGTCAGAAATCCTGTTCATGCCTCTTCATTTACCGGCTCTGCATTATATAGGATTATCGACTCTGAATCTCCGACTTTATTTTTGGATGAAGTTGAAGAATTGAGTAAAAGGAATACAACCACAGAAACTATTGTTAAAATACTGAATTCGGGGTATGATAAAAGCGGTACCGTACTTTTAACAGAAAAGTTAAAACATACTAAATTCAAAACTTATTCGGTTAAAATACTCGCAGGTATCACGGGACTCTTGGATACTATTGAAGATAGATGTATTAAAATTAGACTAACAAAAGCAGCCACAAGTTTTAATAACAAAAACACTCTAAATAACAATCAAACAAAAATTTTAGAGTTATTGTTGGCAAAAATTGATAGAAAAATTATAGAACTCATTGATATCATCAATGATCCGAGTCAATTAAAACTTTCAGATATTTTTATCAATCGCTCGTTAGATAAATGGTTTCCGATATTATCACTAACTAAAGTTTATGGGAATGATGAGTTATTCGAATTCCTAAAACTTTATGCAGAAGATGAAATCAAAAAATCTATTGAAGAAGAAAAGAACAGCAAAGAAAATATTGTAAAATCATTAATTGAGGAATTTTGCAAAGAGAATGCCGGAAAGGATGTTCTTGAACTTAACGGGAAATATTATTTCAAAACAAAAACGTTGCTTGATTATTTTGAGCAATATCAACCTTATAAAATATTCAAAACTCAAAGTGAATTAACAACATATCTAAAAGTATTAAATATTCATACAGATAGGAGAAGATTTAATCACATTGTAACATCTTTTTACACATTCTCAATAGAACAATTTCAAAATTTGAAGCATATAAATCCTTTAAAAAAAGCTTCTTAGTATTAGAGAATGGGTCACTTTTTTGGTATAAGAAATGAAACCAAGCATAAGTGACCCAACTCTGTCGCAAAAAATAACAAATTTAGGGAATGCGACTCCCTTAATTAACTAATCAAAATAACATATGTTAGAATGTACAAAAGTCACTTATGCCATTTCTCAAATAGCAGGCAGGAGTGACGAGCAATGGATGCAGTAGATAATTCATTGAAGCTATTATCAATTAGTGCAGCGGCAAAAAAATTAAATCTAGGAGTGCCAAATCTCCAAAGTTTGATTGAAAAAGGGGAAATCGGAGTGATTTCATTGCCAAACGGACGTCTTAAAGTACCGTACAACGAACTTGTTCGTTGGTTACAGGAAAAGACAACGTTTGTCTTAAAAGAGAAGTATGGAAAACGAGTAACTGTTATTGAACCATTTGATCCTTATAAAGTCTTATTCAATACTAGGGGTTTGAGCGTATGAGTAAGAAGATAGATTTTCTGCATGAAAACGGAGGATTTTGGTATATCAGATACAAAGATCCAATAACAGCGAAATGGAAGTCAATTTCCACAAGGTTGAAAAGTACTAAGGAGAATAAAGTTGAAGCAATTAAACTACGTGATAAGTTGATGGAGGAAATAGACAAAATTACTGCCAAAACTTTTCGTTTAGATAATTTGCAAGCTGCTTATAATCATTTTTTGGAATTAAATGCCAATAAGTCCAAATCAACTATAAGCACGTATACGTTATTCTATAGTTACTTAACTCAAAAGTTTTCGTCTGAACTACCTTGTACTTCCATAACAAAACAAACCTCCGAGAAATTTCTTTTGTGGTTGGCAAAACAAAATAATTTGAAACAAAATACAAAGTTTAGCATTCAAAAAAACTTTGTTAAATTTTTAAACTTTTTGTTTGAATACGAATATCTACCAGACGTTTTTATTATAAATAAAAATGTTAAAACTAGACCACAAGTGAAAGAGCCAAAAGTATTTAGCACCGAAGACAGGGAAAAAATACTAAACAGTTTAGAAGCTGAAGGGAAAAATAGCAATTTCTCTACGATGGTTATAATGCTTATGTATACCGGTCTAAGACCAAGCGATATAGTAAACATAACCGTGGAGCAAATCGACTTATCCAAAATGGAAATGAGATTTTACTCATCCAAAACAGATAATTGGTTTGTTAGACCTATTCATGAGAATTTGAAAGATGTATTAACAACACGAATAGATGAAGTTGGTACAGGAAGAATCTTCAATTATTCGGATGCCAAGAGTATGGCTAGAGCCGTCAGAATATACTTTTCAGCTTTAGAGCTTAGTGATAGAGGTTATACGATTCGTACTTTTAGAAAGGATTTTATATCCCGAAGTCAAGAAGCAGGGGTCTCAATTGCAGCTACGGCAATGTTGGTAGGTCATTCAAACATTAAGACAACAATGACTTATTACACCAAATTTTCGTCAAATCACTTAAAAGATGAGCTGTCTAAACTAAAATAATAGCCAAACCTGTGGGGTTTATTCCTCACAGGTTTTTTTATTTTAAAATCTAAATTGGTAAATTCGTTACAGATTTCGTTACAGACGAGGAATTATTTAAAACAAAAAAGCTCGTAAGTTATTGGCTTACAAGCTTTTAAGTGGCGGGGTCGACGAGACTCGAACTCGCGGCCTCCTGCGTGACAGGCAGGCGTTCTAACCAACTGAACTACGACCCCAGTATTTTTAAGAACTTTCTAAAAAGTTAGATTGTAAATATAATATTATTGTAATAATTATGCAATAGAATTTTAAATAATTTTTAAATTTTTGTTAATATTATATAAAAATCCCGCTCGTTTAAGCGGGATTAAAATTCATTATTAAGTAAATTACTTTCTAAAAATTATTTTGCCTCTGTCGTCTGTATCCACAATAACAGTATCGCCGGCAGTAAATTTGCCCATAAGTAACTCTGCGGCAAGTGGATTGATAATATAACGTTGAATTGTACGTTTAAGCGGACGAGCACCAAACGTTACATCATAGCCAATTTGTAATATTCGTTCTTTGGTTTCTTCTGTTACAGCTAAGCTAATGTTTTTATCTGCTAAAGCTTTGCCGAGTAACTGTAATTGAATATCAATAATCTGCTTAAGCTCTTGCTTTAATAATGGCTTAAACATTACTATTTCGTCAATACGGTTCAAAAACTCTGGACGGATTGTTTGGCGCAAAAGCTCTGTTAATTGAACGCGCAACTCTCCTAAAACGTCTTCAAAATTGCTTTCATTAATAAAATCAAGCTTTTCTTGAATTAAATGGCTACCTAAGTTGCTTGTCATTATAATAATAGTATTCTTAAAATTAACGGTACGCCCCTGGTTATCTGTAAGACGACCATCTTCTAACACTTGAAGCAAAACGTTAAAAACTTCTGGATGAGCTTTTTCAATTTCATCTAAAAGCACAACAGAATAAGGACGTCTGCGAACAGCTTCTGTTAATTGACCCCCTTCTTCGTAACCAACATAACCCGGAGGTGCGCCAATAAGTCTACTTACAGAAAACTTTTCCATATACTCGCTCATGTCAATTCTAACCATGGCGTGTTCGTCGTTAAATAAAAACTCTGCTAAAGCTCTTGCAAGTTCAGTTTTACCAACGCCAGTAGTACCAATAAAAATAAATGAACCAATTGGGCGGTTAGTATCTTGAAGTCCGGCTCTGCTTCTTCTAATTGCATTTGCAACTGCATAAACTGCATCATCTTGTCCTACTACGCGTTTATGCAATTCATCTTCTAATTTAAGTAACTTAATTCTTTCGCTTTCAAGCATTCTAGAAACGGGAATGCCAGTCCACTTAGCAATAACCTCTGCAACGTCTTCGGCATCTACTTCCTCTTTAAGCATGCGCGTATCTTTTTGTACTTTTTGAAGTTCATCGGTTTTTAGTTTAAGTTGTTTTTCAAGCTCTAAAATAGTGCCGTAACGCAACTCTGCAACTTTGCCAAAATTACCTTCACGTTCAAATTTATCTGCTAAAATTTTGTTATCTTCAATTTTACTCTTTAAATCTCGTATGCTTGCAATAAGGTCTTTTTCAAGTTGCCAATGTGCGCGTAAGCGATTACGCTCTTCTATAATATTAGCAAGTTCTAAGTTAAGTTCAGAAAGTCTTTTATTACTTTCTGGGTCGCTTTCACGCTTTAGTGCTTCTTTTTCAATTTCTAACTGTTTAATTTTTCGTTCTACCTTGTCAAGTTCTTCCGGCATGCTGTCAATTTCAATTCTAAGTTTGCTAGCAGCTTCGTCAATTAAGTCTATAGCTTTATCGGGCAAAAATCTATCTGTAATATATCTTGCGGATAGCTGCACCGCTGCTACAATTGCCCCATCTGTAACGCGTACACCGTGGTGCACTTCGTACTTTTCTTTTAAGCCGCGCAAAATAGATATACTATCTTCTTCATCTGGTTCTGCAACGTAAACGGGTTGAAATCTACGTTCTAAAGCAGCATCTTTTTCGATATATTTTTTATATTCGTTAAGTGTAGTAGCGCCAATTGTATGGAGCTCTCCGCGTGCTAAAGCAGGTTTTAGTATGTTAGCAGCGTCCATAGCGCCATCGGTACGCCCTGCACCAACTAACTGATGAATTTCATCTATAAAAAGAATAATTTCGCCGTTACTATCTTGCACTTCTTTAATAACGGCTTTCATTCTTTCTTCAAATTGACCTCTAAACTGTGCGCCTGCAACAATAGCGCCTAAGTCTAAAGCCATAATTGTTTTAGTCTTTAAGTTCTCTGGCACGTCACCCGATACAATTCTATGTGCTATGCCTTCTGCTATTGCTGTTTTACCAACACCCGGTTCACCAATTAGTAATGGATTGTTTTTAGTTCTACGGCTTAATACTTGTAAAACTCTTCTAATTTCTTCATCACGTCCAATTACTGGGTCTAATTTGCCGCGTTTAGCAAGGTCGTTAAGGTTGCGGGCATATTTTTTTAAGGATTGATAATTTTCCTCTGCAGTTTGCGATGTAACCCTTTGGTTGCCGCGAATATCTTTTAGTGCGGTTAAAATTAAATCTTTGGTAAGTCCAAAGTCTAATAAAATTTGCCCAGCAGAACCTTTATCTTGAACTAATGCAAGTAGTAAATGCTCGCTACTAATATATTCATCCTTAAGGTTTTTGCTTTCTAAGGCGGCTAAGTCAAAAAGTTTAGCAGTATTAGTGGAAAACTGTTGATTACCAACTCCGGCACCAGATACTTTAGGAAGTCGTTCTAATAATCCGCCAACTTTAATTTTAATTTGATTAATATTTATTCCCGCTTTTTGAATAATAGATGAAACAACGCCTTTATCGTCTTGAATTAATGCAGCCAAAATATGCTCTGGCTCTATAATTTGATTATTATAATTTTGAGCTATTTCAATACTATCTTGAATAGCTTCTTGTGCTTTTACTGTAAATAAATTGAAATCTATTGCCATTATGTCTCCTTTAGTAAAAATCGAATTTAATAATAAAAAAAATAAATTAATACAGAAATGAGTAATAAAAATTAAATATTTTTTACAACTTTTACTAAAAAACAAAAAAAATGTTTCAAAAAGCAAAAAAAGATAAACAAAACATTTGCTTTTTAAAAAATAATTGACCATATTTGGGTTGTAGAGCAGTCGAACTAGGCTGTTAGACTTTTTTTAAAGATAGTTTTAAGTAGTTAGTCGCTCTGCTCAAGTAAAATAAGTAACAAAGTAATAATTAGGAGTAACACATGGCAGAGCGTGAAACAGGAACCGTTAAGTGGTTCAACGCCACCAAAGGTTTCGGTTTTATTGAGCGCAGTAAAGGCGACGATGTATTCGTACACTTTACCTCTATAAAAGGTGACGGATACCGCACTTTAGAAGAAGGCGTAAAAGTTGAATTTACTGTTGGACAAGGTCAAAAAGGTCCACAAGCTCAAGACGTAGTAGTTGTGAAGTAATTAACCAAAAGATTATAAGCAACACAAAAAGCGGCTCTACGAGCCGCTTTTTTTATTTATTGCATAGACATTTCAAACTTGCTTATATCGTATCCGACGGATTGGAGGGAGTGGAAAGCTTGGTCGAGTTTTTCTTTATCTAACTTGGGTGTGCGGCTCAGTATCCAGCCATATTTTCGGCTTGGAGTGGCTACAACGGCATAATCGTAATTATCCCCAATATCAATTATCCAATAATCACCCCAAAATAATCTTAAGCCAAAAATACTAACAAAACTTACTTCTAATTTGCTGTTACTTTTTTTATCTACAATGCGCGCAACTCCTTCTGCAACATCTTTTTCACCATCTTTTGTTAAGCAGCTGTTTATTACTTCTATGTTGCCATCGGGTAGCAATTTATATTGTGCTGTTGTGCCTTTTACGCATTGCTTTTGAAAACGGTTGGGAATTTTTGCAACTTCGTACCATAAACCTACATATTTAGAAAGATTAACATTTTCTACTGTTTTAATTTCTTGAGCTGAAATTGTAGAATATGAAAGTATAAGCGCTAAAAAATAAAGTAATTTTTTCATAATGTAAAAGTTTGTCCTATGTTATGTAATGCAAGATTAATGTTGTATTTATTATAGTTATTAAGCAATCTTTCTATAGGTTCGTTAAAGGGTTCCATACTTTGTTTAAATGTTTTAGTATGAATAGGTACAAAATATTTAGCTTTCATATTGCTTGCCATTTCTAAAGCTTCTTCTGGGTTGCAATGGTTTTTTACCCATGGGTTATATGCACCTATTGGCATAATGGCAATATCGGGCATTTCAGAGGCAAGTATGTTTAATTTATCTGTGTAAGCGGTATCGCCACCAAAAAATATCTTTTTATTTTTATACTTAATTAAGTAGGAATTAAAACTGCGTCCATCTTTAAAGTATCCGCGTGAGCGATCTTTTTCCCAAGGATAGCGCCAACCAAAGTGCTTAACTTCGTATGCGCTAATTTCTACATCGTTAACTGTAGCAGATTGTCCCCAGTCTAAAACGGTAATGCTTTTCCAAGGTAAGTCGTTTATAACATCTTTAGTTAAATATGCAACAACCACATCTATTTGATTTGGGTATTTATCTGTAATTGATTCCAAAGTTGGGTAATCGGTGTGATCCATGTGTGCATGGGAAAGTAAAATTAAATCGGGCTTTGGCATTTCGTTAATAGTAAGTGCGGGTGGTGTTAACCTGCTTGGACCTACGCTTGAACCGAAAATATAAAGTCCTACACGGTCAAAAAGAACTGGATCGGTTAAAATGATTTTTCCATAAAAATTTATTAAAACAGTAGAGTGTCCAATCCAACTTAGGGTAATATTATCATTAGACCAAGTTTCTGGACTGGGTTTATATTTAAGCTTTATGGGTGGCTCTGCCAAAATATTATTGCCACCAATTGCTGGTAATAAAGTTAAACCAGCAAAAGCTTTGGATATTGTTTTAATGAAATTTCGTCTGTTAGTATTCATAGAAGTTTAAACAGACAAAGATTTTAAAAAATTCCAAATTAAAACTCAACCTTATCGGGTAGTTCGTCTGTATCGTCTGCTTTTTTAGGAAAATATTTAGATAGTACTTGTCCGGCATCCTCTAAACCGTTTAATACTGCTTCTAAATACTTTCCTTGTTTAAACCCAGCTTGAATTTTATCTCTAATATCGTCCCACGTTTTTTGGTCTACTAAGCTATTTATTCCGCTATCTGCAAAAATGTAAAACTTTTTTTCGCTAAGTAAAAAATAAAAAAGAATGCCCGTTCTATCTCGCGTATTTTGCATGTTTAACTTTAAAAATTCTGTTTTTGCTAAGTCTTGTAGGGATTTATTTTTTTGTAAAAAGTGTCGTTTTTCTCTAAATAGTACTCTTAGCTCGCCACTAGTGTTATTTTCAATCTGTTTAATTTTATTTGTAATACGTAAAAAATCATCGTCATCAAAATATTTGTAAACTAATTTTTCGTTATTCAAAGTAAACCTCTAATTTTTTTTTTGAACTTTTAGGAATAAAAATATATTAACTTTAAAGATATAATAATTTTAACAAAATTGCATTAAAAAATAAGGGTGCGTATATTTAAAGTTTAAAAATTAAAAATTTTTCAATCAATTTACAAAAGAGGAATTATGAATTTAGAATTAAAAAAATCTGATAAATTTAGTGGTAGAAAGGGACCTTTATTACTAATAATAATGGATGGAGTTGGAATAGGTAAACAAGATGATAGTAATGCGGTATATTTAGCAAAAACCCCAGTTTTGGATGAATTAAGCAAAACAAAGCTTAAAACACAACTTAAAGCGCACGGTCCAGCAGTTGGTTTGCCAAGTGATGATGATATGGGAAATAGTGAAGTGGGTCATAATGCTATTGGTGCTGGTAGAGTATTTGCACAAGGCGCAAAGCTTGTAAACCAAAGTTTAGAAACGGGCAAAATTTTCGAGTCTGATAGCTGGAAGCAAGTTGTAGCTGCAGGTTTAAATGGTCACACTGTTCATTTTATTGGGTTACTTTCTGATGGCAATGTTCACTCTCATATAGATCAGTTATTTAAGTTAATTAATAGATGTGCTACGGAAGGTGTTAAAAAAGTTCGATTGCACATTTTATTAGATGGTAGAGACGTAGGAGAAAAAACTGCGTTAGAATATATTAAACCAACAGAAGAATTATTAAAAAGCCTAAATGAAAAATTTGGTGTTGATTATAAAATTGCAAGTGGTGGCGGTAGAATGATAACCACAATGGATAGATATAATGCGGATTGGACAATTGTAGAGCGCGGATGGAAAGCACACGTTTTAGGTGAGGCAAGAAAATTTAAATCTGCTGCAGAAGCGGTGCAAACTTACTATGATGAAGACCCTAAAGCTACAGACCAATATTTAAATTCTTTTGTAGTTGTTGATGAAAATGATAACCCTGTTGGTACTATTAATGATGGCGATAGTGTAGTATTTTTTAATTTTAGAGGTGATAGAGCTATAGAAATATCGCGCGCTTTTACAGAAGAAAACTTTACAGAGTTTGATAGAATAAGATTTCCAAAAGTGTTTTATGCTGGTATGATGGAGTATGACGGAGATTTACATATACCAAAAAATTATTTAGTTAATCCGCCATTAATAGAAAGAACTGTAAGTGAATATTTATGCGCAGCCGGTGTTCCAAGTTTTGCTGTATCGGAAACACAAAAATTTGGGCATGTAACCTATTTTTGGAATGGAAATAGAAGCGGTTATATTAATAAAGAATTAGAAGAATATTACGAAATTCCAAGCGATAAAATTCCTTTTGACCAAGCGCCAAAAATGAAAGCTTATGAAATTACTGATAAAGTAATAGAGTTATTAAAAAGTGGTAAGTTTAAATTTGGCAGATTAAATTTTGCTAATGGCGATATGGTTGGCCATACTGGAGTGATGGAAGCAGCAATTACAGCAGTAGAAACAGTTGATGAATGTGTTGGCAGATTAATAAAAGTTGTAGAGGAATTAGATGGTATTGCAGTTGTAACGGCAGACCACGGAAACGCAGATGAAATGTTTACAGTAAGTAAGGGTAAAAAATCTGTTAAAACCGCACATACACTAAATCCAGTGCCCTTTTATATAATAGATAAAAATTATAATGGGGAGTATGTTATGGCAGATATAGAAAATGCGGGCTTAACAAATATTGCCGGCACTTTGCTAAACTTACTTGGCTTTGAAAACGTAGAAGATTACGATAAATCTTTAATTAAATTTGTGTAAAAATAAATATCCTTTGGCGTTTTGTTAATTTTTAACTTGATTTTAAAAGTTAAAATAACAATTTTATAAAACAAAATAAAAGGATTTCGTTTTTTATGATAAAAAAGAGTTTATTGATAATATTATTAAGTGCATTAAGCCTAAGTGCCCAAACAAGTGTTGGAAAATATGCGGGAGAATTTTTAGCCTTAGGTGTAGGAGGACGTGCTTTAGGCATGGGTGGCGCTCACACTGCAGTGGTAAATGACGTTACCGCTGGATACTGGAATCCTGCCGGGCTTGCACGCATAGATTATCCGCAAATATCTTTAATGCACGAAGAGCATTTTGGTAATCTTGTAAATTATAACTACGGTGCGGTAGCTATTCCTTACGGTAAAGATATGAGTTTTGGTTTAAGCGTTATAAGGTTAAGTGTAGATGGTATACCAGATACTCGTAATGCGTTAGTGGATAGAATAACGGGGCAGGTGATTTACGATATTACAAATCCTTATGCAAGAATAGATTACAGTAAAATAAAAGAGTTTAATAATACAGATTATGCGTTTTATTTAACATTTGCAAAACGCCAAAGTGAAGATTTTTATTGGGGTGCTAATATTAAAATAATTTCCCGTAGCATAGCAGAGTTTTCTGCATTTGGAATTGGTTTTGATGCGGGTGCATATTATAAACCGATGGAAAACTTACACTTAGGGGCATCGATACAAGATGTTACTACAACATTGGTTGCGTGGTCTACAGGCACAAACGAGCTAATTTCTCCAACAGTTAAGTTAGGTGCGGCATATGGAATATCGTTTTTAGGTGGAACAATAATGCCTGCAGTAGATTTTGATGTTCGTTTTGAAAATAGACGTTTTGCAAGCAATTTTAATATAGGTCCCGTTAGTTTTGATGTTCACAGTGGTTTAGAGTATTCTTATAAGGGCATTTTTTCTGTAAGGGCTGGGTATAGCGATGTTAAGCAAATTACATTGGGTGCAGGCGTTAAGTTGCCAAAGCTAAATATAGATTATTCATTTGCTCGTTTTAGTGCTTCGGAAATTGAAAGGCTTAACGACTCCCACCGTATTTCAGTTATGTTAACTTTAGAAGAACCAAAGTTTTTACGTTCGTCTAATTAAATGAAATTCTTTAAAATTTTTATCTTTAGTTTTATTTTAATAGGCTGCTCGCAAACAGAGCAGCTTATTTATAAAACAGATTATCCATTAACTGAAAAAAAAGCTAAATTCAATACAACCAATCTAAAAGTTAACGTACCTAAAGGTTGGTATGTGGCAAAGGAAAATTTTTATAGTACAATAGATGTTTGGTTACTTGAAGATAACTTAAGTGCACAAATAGCGTTTTTACCAATAAACGTAAATAACTTTAATAAAAAAGTTACGTTAAAAGATGTTTATGATTGGATTTATAAAGCAAAAAAAACGGAGGTGGGAAATAAATTTAAAGAAATGATTCCAACAGAGCATTTTTACATAAATGGAACTGAATTTTACGCATTACAGTATTTAGATAATAACCAGCTGCCTATTAGAACGGTAGTGTTTAATGTAAATGATATTTTTTTAGAATGTACAGCATCATTTAATGAAAATATAAAAAGTGAGAAGGTTAACTCTGTTAATCTATTTAACGTGCAAAATAGCGTATTAAATAGTCTAACAGTTTTGTAATGTTATAAAAGCAAGTATATTAAAACATAAAAATTTTTTTGTTTAAAGAAAGTATAAATAGATATTAAATCTGGTTTAAAAGACAAAAATAATTTTTATCAGAAAAATATAATTAATAACAAGATTTATTAAAAAACACAAAATAAATAAGACAATTTATCTTGTTTAATAAAAATTGGTAATTTAAACGTTTAAGTAATTGAAAAAAAATAAATTATGTAAATTTTTATAGATTGTGATATTTGTTTTTTATTAAAAAATTGTTAATTTGAAATGTTAAGATTTAATTAATAAACAATAACCTATCTTCCCTAACCGGAGGAATTATGAAACATGCTTTAAACATTATTTTACTACTATTTTTGTTAACAACACAAATAACAAGTAGCCCAATAGTAGTGGGAACTACGGGCAAAATAGCCGGTCGTGTAGTAGATGCAGCGACCAAGGAAGGGATACCATTTGTAAACGTTGTGGTAATGGGAACAAATTACGGAGCCGCAACGGATATGGACGGATATTACTCTATTATAAACTTGCCTCCAGGAACATATAAACTAAAGGCAAGTGCAATTGGATATAACGCACAAACAGTAGATAACGTTAAAGTTAATATCGATTTAACCACAAAAATCGATTTTCAGTTATCTGATGCAAGCGTGCAGTTAAAAGAAGATGTTGTGGTAGTAGCCACAAAACCATTAGTTCAAAAAGATATTACATCCTCTACAGCAGTTGTTGGCGATGAATTAATATCAGAATTACCTATTACAGAAATTACAGACGTGCTTTCTTTGCAAGCTGGTATTACTGTAGGAGCTGGTGGAGATTTACACATTCGTGGTGGTCGTAGTGGGCAAATAGCATATCAAATAGATGGTGTGCCTGTTACAGATAGCTACGATGGTGGCTTAGTTGTAGAAGTTAACTCGTCTGCTGTGCAAGAAATGCAGGTTGTTAGCGGTGCATTTAATGCAGAGTATGGACAGGCTCTTTCGGGCGTGGTTAACTTAGTAACAAAAGATGGTACTAACAAATTTACAGGTTCTATTACTGCTTATTCGGGCGATTATGTTTCCGATAGAACAAACATCTTTTGGAATATTAATGATGTTAACCCTGTTGCCATTCGTAACTTAGAAGGTAGCTTAAGCGGTCCTATTATTAAGGATAAAATTTTCTTCTTTACCAATTTAAGATATTACTATAACACAGGATATTTTTATGGTAAAAGAGAGTTTTTAACAACTGATAGAGCTGCAGAAGTGCCAAACAGTGGTGGTAGCCAATACACATTTATAAAAAATGGGGATGGCGCTTATGTTCCAATGAATTCAAGCGAAAGATACTTTGGTCAAGCTAAAGTAAGTTATAACATGTTCCCAGGATTTAAGGTTGGTTACAACTTTATAGCAGATAGAAGAGAATACCAGGTATATAATGGTAATCGCTTAACACCAGATAATAACTTACATCGTTTCGAAAAATCTTATTCTAATATTTTTTCGATAAACCATGCTGTATCTAACAGTAGTTTTTATAATTTTAACGTAAGTTATTATTTTAAAGATTATCAACATTACTTATTTAAGGACATATATACTGGTGACCCAAGCCGTCCTACTTTATATGTTGATAATACAATTTTACAAACCCCACCATATAGCTACGCAATAGGAGGAACAGACAATAGCCGTTTTACACGTAACAGTGGAACCTATGTAGCAAAATTAGATTTTGTATCTCAATTAACACAAGAGATAAATTTACAATTTGGTGGCGAGTTTAAGAGACACAGATTTTATTTTGAAAGTATAAATTTAGTACCTATGACTGATGAAAATGGTCAAAAGGTATCTCCTTATAATGTTGTAATACCAAGCATTACAACAACAGACCATAACATGTATTTACATAAACCAATAGAAGCAGCTGCATATGCACAAGCAAAATTTGAAGCATACAGCCTTATTTTTAATATTGGAGTTCGTTTCGACATGTTTAACCCAGATGGTGTAGTATTAAACGACCCAACAGACCCAAATATTAATAATCCATTAAAACCAGAAAATATTGCTAAATCACTAGAAGAGAGGAAAAAATATTGGTATAAAGACGCAACCGTTAAATATCAATTAAGTCCTCGTTTAGGGTTGGCATTCCCAATTACAGAAACTGGTGTTATACACTTTTCATATGGTCACTTTTTCCAATTACCACCATATGAATTTTTATATACTAACCCAGAGTTTGAAATTGGTATAGGAAGTGGAAACGTAGGACTTTTTGGAAATGCTGATTTAAAGCCGCAAAAAACTGTTAAAGGTGAAATTGGCTTAAAGCAACAGTTAGGAAGCGACATGGTAATAGATGTTACAATGTTTTTTGAAGACTTTAGAAACTTAACGGGTACACAAACAGCAGAAGTATTAGTATATGGACGCGACCGCAGCTATAGCCAATATGCAAATAGCGACTTTGGTTTTTCTAAAGGATTTATAATTAAATTTAGTAAGAGATTTAGTGATGGATTATCTGCTAATTTAGATTATACATACAGTGTAACAAAAGGAAACGCAAGCAACCCAACCGATGCAAGAAATGCAGTTTTAGGTGGTGCATTGCCAGAAACATTTATAGCCCCATTAGATTGGGACCAAACCCACACATTAAATATTAGCGTTGCTTATACAGTACCAAAAGATTATGGATTTTCTTTAATTGGTAACTTTTATACAGGTCAACCATATACACCGGCAGTTAATAAAAACACACGAGTATCGCAAAACGCTTTTCCACGTAATAGCGCAAATAAACCAACTATATTTAACGTAGATTTGCGTGCATATAAAGATTTCCAAATAGGAGACTTTAATTTATCAGTATTCTTAAAAGTATTTAACTTGTTAGATTTAGATAATGCACGTGGTGTTTATGGTGATACGGGCGACCCGTATTTTACATTTGGAAAATATGAAGCTCAAAAAATTAGACCGACATTGTATTATAATTCGTTAGACGATTTATATACCAATCCGGGATTTTTTAGCGAGCCAAGAAGAGTTGAAGTCGGTGTAACGTTTAATTTTTAATATAATGGGTAACAATTATGAAAAATAAAATTTTTAGTATAATACTTGTTCTAGTTTTTCTTAGTGCAAGCACAATAATAGAAGCACAAGGAAAAGGAGACCCAAGATTAAGAAGGTTAGGAAAACATACGGGTAACCGTGCGGGTATTACCTTTTATAACGATGGTCAAATAGCAGGCTTTAATATTGGTGTAGATATTAGAGGTGAATGGCCACTTGGTAGTGGTGAAAACTACATTGGGGATTTAATTCCATTAATTGGTGTAGAATTTACAACAACTACAGGTTTAACATTACAATCTGTAACAATATCACGCGGTCCTAGAAAGATGCAGGGGGAAGAAAAAGACCCTGTTACGGGTGAATTTAGAGGGTGGAACCCAATACCAGGATTTTTAGATCCAAATCAAGAATCTGTTGCAATGAGCCATTTACCAAACTCTTGGCCCAAGAATGGATGGGCAGACCCAGGAGGATTTCCAGAAGTTAAAAGATATGTTGACGCAAAAGGAAATACGGAATGGTGGGGATACTTTGGTAGAGGAATTATAAACGCAGACCAAGAAAGTTATTTTGTAGCAGATGACCAAACAGATAACGAATTTAACTTTGCATTTAAGCCTGATAGCAGAGACCCGCTACGTATGGGTATGGGTTTGCAATTGCGTCAACGTGGTTTTCAGTGGTCTAGCTTTTTAGCAGAAGACGCTATATTTTGGTTATATGATATTAAAAACGAAGGTACATATACATTTAAAAAAGCAAACTTTGGTACCGTAGTTGGTACCCTTGCTGGTGGTGATGGCGATAGTGGTGACGACCTTGGTTACTTTGACGCTAAAGATTGGATTACCTACAGCTGGGATAGCGACGGTATTGGTAACAGAGGACAAAAAGTTGGTTATGTTGGTTATGCTTTCTTGGAATCACCTGGTAATGCTTTTGATGGTATTGATAACGATGGAGATTCTAGAGATGCAAGTCCACAGTTTACAGAAACTGATTTTAACGAAGTTGTTTACAATGCAGGCGATAAAATAGTTTTAATTGACCCCGTAACTTATGAAAGAACCTATTATACAGTTAAACCGGGTGTAGATACAGTTTACTCTATGGGAGTTAAATTTGTTATTAATGCAGGTGTAACAAAATTTCGTGAAGGTCACATCGCAAAAATTACAAACGGTGTATCTATTCCAGATGCAAGCGCTTATGATGGAATAGATAACGATTTAGATGGAATTATTGATGAAAACCGAGCTATTCATTACGATTCTAGAGTAATAAACAGTCAACCAAGCTTGAAATATAAAAATTATATTACAGGAGCTGGTTTAAGTGACTTATTAATAGATGAAAAGCGCGATAACGTAATAGATGAAGATGGTGACTGGACAGCAGCATATGACGACGTTGGAACCGATGGTTTAGGTCCTAACGATACAGGTTATCCTGGTCCAGACCCAGATGGTACAGAAGGGAATGGTGTTCCAGACCAAGGTGAACCAAACTTTGGACGTACTGACCCAGACGAAAGTGACCAAATAGGTTTAACAGCATTTAACTTTTTCGAAAACAGCGCATCACCAGATATGACTAACGACTCCTTACTATGGTCTAGAATGACACCAGGTAGATTTGATGTTATTCCACCAAGACCTATGGATGGTGACTTTATTTATGCATCGGGATTTTTCCCATTAGTTCCAGATAAAGTAGAAAGATTTTCTGTATCGTTATTATTTGGTGAAAACTACGCAGATATATTTAGCAATAAAGCAATTGTACAGCAGATTTACAATGCTGGATATAAATTCCCACAGCCACCAGTTAAGCCAAAAGTTACTGCAACACAGCAGGATGGAAAAGTGGTTTTATATTGGGATGGTGAAGCAACTGAAAACAGTCGAGACTTTATAACCAAAACAAAAGATTTTGAAGGCTATAAGATTTACAGAGCAACAGATGCTGGATTTAGTGATTCACGTTCGATTACAAATGCATTAGGTGTTTTAGCATTTGATAAACCGATTGCACAATTTGACTTGACTAATAATATTGGTGGATTTTTCTACCCAAGCCCTGGATTGCTTGCACAAGTAGGTGGAACAACTTTCTACTTAGGTGATAACACCAAAGAAAGTGCTGTTGTTAATAAATTTGTAGATTCTAATGTTGTGAAAGGTCAAACATATTATTATGCAGTTTGTGCATACGATAGAGGTGACGAAGCATTAGATATTTTCCCATCGGAAAACAGTAAATATATATTCCGTGAAAATACGGGAGAAATTGTAACAGATTTAAACACTGTTGTAATTACACCAGGTGCTAGACCAATTGGTTACACACCAGCTAAAGAAGTTGATGTTGTTAAAGCTCCAACATTCCGTGCTACAGGTAGAATTAATTTTGAAATAGTTGACGATGCAGCTATTAGAGATGGATTTAAGTATCGTGTAGCATTCCAAGATAGTGCATTGCAAGGATTTACCAAGAGCTATACTTTATACGATTTGCAAACACCAGATACTGTTTATATTCCATCTACAAAAACTACTTATATAGTTAACCCGATGGACTCTATAGCAGTACCAGCTGGTAATGATACAATATTTGTTAATGGATATAAAATTGCATTTAGTGGAACACACTATAAAGCACAGTATCATAAATTGTTAGATCAGCAGAAACAATTAACGGGAAGCGTACCAATTCATCATGGATTTAGGTTACAATTAGAAAACGATCCAACTATAGTTTTAAAATCTGATGTTTCTGGATTTTACAATATAGCAGATACAAGCAAGCAATTAATTTCTTATACATTCCAAAAGTTTGTTGCAGCCAGCACAGGACCGGGTACAGCACTAAATGGAATAGATATGCCATATGATTATGAAATTGAATTTGATGATAATATAGTAGGTAAATCTGTTGCAGATACATTGTATCCTCCAACACCATCTAATATCTTCCCAGCAAGGGATATAAACTTTAAGGTTAAGAATTTAACCACCGGTGAATATATTACACCAGTTTTCTTTAAGACAGGTACTTTATCCACAGTATACACAATATACTTTAAAGAAAAAATAGAAGGTGTTACAAAACGTACTTGGCGTGTAAACATAACCTATAAAACTGCAAATAAACCTTTAGAGCAGCGTGGAAGTTTAAAGCTATTTACTACAAAGCCATTTAGCAGATATGATAGCTTTGAATTTACAATGAAGAAATCTGAAATTGATAATAAGGTTGCTGCTAGTTCGTTAAATAACATTAAAGTGGTTCCAAATCCATATGTAGTAACACACGAAGCAGAAGCAAGGTTATTAAGTTCCCAAACAAGTGGACGCGGCGAGCGAGAAATTAGATTTACAAGAGTACCACCGGGAGCTAAGATCTCAATTTTCACAGTACGTGGAGAATTAATTAGAACATTATACCAAAACGATATATTTAATGGTGATGTGTTCTGGAACTTACGTACAGAAGAAAATATAGAAGTTGCATATGGCGTTTATGTGTATGTTGTAGACGTTCCAGGTGTTGGAACAAAGATTGATAAATTTGCCCTAATTAAATAGGTGAGGGGAGAATAAGAATATGAAAAAGATAATATTAATATTGTTAATAGCCTTAATTGGCAATATATATGGTCAAAGTAAAGTTGGAACAACTGCGGCACCATTTTTAAATATAGCCGTAGGACCCCGAGCCATTGCTATGGGTGGTGCTTTTGTTGCTACCGCAGATGATATTACATCGCTGTATTGGAACCCCGCAGGTTCGGCTAATTTAGAAAACAACTCCGCAATGTTTGCTTATACTAATTGGTTTGCAAATATTAGTTACAATTGGGCTGGAGCCTCTGTTAACTTAGGCAGTATGGGTACACTTGGCTTAAGCTTAATGTACTTAGATTACGGTAAAATGGAAGTTACTACTTTAGCAGAGCAGGATGGAACCGGTGAAATGTTTAGCGCTAAAGATATGGCTTTAGGTGTTTCTTATGCCGCTAAATTAACAGACCAATTTTCTATTGGTGGTACTGTTAAGTATATAAATCAAAAAATTTGGAATAGCAGCGCTTCTTCTGTTGGATTTGATGTTGGTGTGTTGTTCCTTTCTAATATTTACGGATTGCGTATTGGTGCTACTATTACAAACTTTGGACCTGATATGCAGATTGACGGTAAAGATTTGTTCGTTCAGCATGATATAGATCCAAATATTTTTGGTAATAACGACCAAATATTGGCTAAACTAAAAACCGATGAATACCAATTACCTTTAACTTTCCGCGTTGGTTTAGCTATGGATTTATTTAATAACGATACACATAAACTTACCGTTGGTGTAGATGCTTTGCACCCAAGCGATAACGATGAATCTGTTAACGTTGGTATGGAGTATGGTTTATATAAAAATATCTTTTTGCGTGCTGGTTATAAATCATTATTCCTAAACAATGCAGAAGAAGGTTTAACGCTTGGCTTTGGCTTAGCTTATGATGTTGCACCGGGACTAAATTTATTTATTGATTACGCTTACCAAGATTTTGGTATTCTTAAAAACTCGCAGCACTTTGCTGTTGGCTTAAAATTTTAGTTACTTATTGATTTTTATTAGCTGCCTAAATATTTTTAGGCAGCTTAAATTTTTTTAATTAAACTTTTTACTTTTTCTTTTTGTTTAAAGTTTATTAATTTTTACCGTAGGAGGTTATTATGAAAAAAATTATACAGATAGTTTTGTTTTTACTTGTTACAACTTTTCCTTTATTGGCACAGTCATATCATACTATTACGATAGATGGAACTAATGACTTTAATACCACTTATGAAAGGTTTAATACAACATCTGGAACAAATGCGTATTTTTATGCTACTTGGGATGCAGATTATTTATACTTTGGGTTTTCGGGTACTACACCGGCGGGTTCCATTACAGATAATGACAGAGTTTATCATCTTTATATAGATACAGACCCCAACCCAACCCCTACAAATGGAAGTGGTACAACTGATGGTGAAGCTTGGAGATATGACCCTACATTGCCATTTACTGCAAATTATCATTATGCTTTTAAAACTATTGATAATAGTGAATATAGACGTGTTTATTCAACAGCTTGGGGAAATTCATCTTTTGCAACAAGCAATTGGAAAGGAAGTGGTTTTTGGGAACTTAGAATAAAAAGATCTGATATTGGTACTCCTACTAAAATTTATGTTGTAGGGTATGTTGAAGAGGACTGGACAAATGGTAGTATATGTGCAGGAGCTCCAAGTAATTTGTTTACAAATACAAGTACAGGTGGTGCAATTACTTTTGAAAATCATCGTATTGGCTTTGAGTTAACGAGTGGTATTAATCCTAATGATAGTAATAATTTTGATCCTGCACTTCCTGTTGAGCTATCCACCTTTACAGCGGCAATACAAAATAAAGTGGTTGTTTTAAACTGGTCAACAGCAACAGAGATTAACAATTATGGATTTGAAGTAGAAAAATCGTTAGATAAAGTTAATTGGAAAAACATTGGATTTATAAATGGTTTTGGTAATAGTAATGTAGTTAGAGATTATACATTTACAGATAAAGAAATAACAGTAAATGGAGTTTATTATTACAGACTAAAACAAATAGATAACAATGGTAACTTTACATATAGTGGTGTAGCAGAAGTAAATGTAAATATGCCAATTAAATTTAATGTAGAGCAAAATTATCCAAATCCATTTAACCCAGTAACAAATATAAGCTTTAGCATACCAGAAGCTGCAAATGTTAACTTATATGTATATAATGCAATTGGTCAGCAAATAAAACTATTTAACTTGGGATATAAAAATGCCGGCAAACATAGTGTATCATTTGATGGAAGCGAGCTAAATAGTGGAATCTATTTTTATAAAATAGAGGCTGGCAACAATAGCATGATAAGAAAAATGGTTTTAGTAAAGTAAGCTTAAAAGTAATTATAAATAAAATCCCCATACTTTAAAAAAGTTGGGGATTTTTTATTTAGTATATTTCAAAATTTATTATCGATGTAATTCCTCAACAAGTGTTTCATCGAATAAAAGATAATCAAAAGTTTCTCTGCTGCGAGTAACATAGTATTTATCGCCATCAACAATAATTTCCGGAGGTCTACGTCTTCCGTTATAGTTAGAAGACATAACCATGCCATAAGCACCTGCAGAAAGGACAGCAATTCTATCGTTTTGGTTAAGTTTAGGAATTTCCCGCGCTTTGCCTAAAAAGTCACCACTTTCGCAAACAGGACCAACGATATCTGCAACAATAGACTCTGTATTTTTATAAGTAACGGGTTGAATGTGGTGATAAGCATTATAAATACTTGGGCGCAAAAGGTCTGTCATGGCGGTATCAGTTACAATAAAATTTTTATCGTTATTAACTTTAGTATAAAGAACGGTGCCAACCAAAACGCCAGCATTAGCGGTTAAGTATCTGCCCGGTTCAAAGAAAATTTCCATATTTAGGTCTTTAAAAATAGGTAAAAGAGCGGCAGCAAGTTTAAATGGAGAAAAAGAGGGTTCGTTTTTATAAGGAACTCCCATACCGCCACCCATATCAAAATGTTCTAATTCAATACCACTTTCTTTTAGCTTAAAAATTAAATCTTTCATTTTATTAATAGCTTCTACAAAAGGCTCGATAACGGTAATTTGCGAGCCAATATGCATATCAACACCTTTAATTTCAATATTAGGTAGCTGCTTAGCTTTTAAGTAATAATCAAGTGCATCTTTATAAGGGACGCCAAATTTATTTTCTTTTAATCCTGTGGAAATATAAGGGTGAGTTTTAGGGTCTACATTTGGGTTAACGCGAATAGCAACAGGAGCAGTTTTATTAAGTTGAGAGGCAATATTGCTAATAGCTTCAAGCTCTTGCCAGCTTTCTGCTTTAATCATTTTAACGCCAAGTTCAATTCCCATTTTAATTTCTTGATAAGTTTTACCAACGCCAGTAAGTAAAATTCTATCTGCAGTAAAGCCACCTTTTAGTGCGCGTATAAATTCGCCTTCGCTATTAACGTCGCAACCAGCGCCAAGGCTTTCAAAAATTTTAATTACATTTAAGTTATAATTAGATTTAGAAGCGTAAAAAATAGTATGTTTAATATCTTTAAAGGCATCATTAAACATATTGTAATGGTTTTGAAAAGCCTTTTTACTATAAATATAAACGGGTGTGCCAGTTACATCAACAATATCATTAATTTTAACGTTTTCGCAATAAAGCTCGTTATTAATGTAATAAAAAAAGTCTGATTCAATTAGACTCATAATTTGCCTCAAGTAAAATAACTTATTTAAAAACCTTATGTAAAATGGTAATAGTTCCTAAAAAAAATAATTAAAAAACAATTAACAAATAATTTATAAAAATATCAAGATAGTAAAATAAAAAAAGACCAAATAATCTTAATATTATTTAAAAATAATATAATAAAGCAAAATGCAAAACAAAAAAAGTAATAATTTATTATATTTGTAAGTTAAATATAAAAATAGTGAGGTGTAAAATAGGACAGAATAATGCAAAAACCGGAATAGTAGATAAGGTGGTATCACTTGCCAAAAGGAGGGGATTTGTATTTCAATCTAGCGAAATATATGGTGGATTAAATGGTTGCTGGGATTATGGACCATTAGGAGTAGAATTGTTGCGAAATATAAAGGAAGAGTGGTGGAAAGCGATGACTTACCGCGAAGATGTGGAAGGATTAGATGCAGCAATTTTAATGCATCCTAAGGTGTGGGAAGCATCTGGCCATGTGGAAAATTTTACAGACCCAATGATAGATTGCAAAAGTTGCAAAGCTAGATTTAGACTTGATACTTTAGCAGACTTAATTGCAGATAAGAAGAAAGAAAAAGCACTTGATGATTTAAATGCTTTATTACAAAATGATAACGAAGCATTAAACGAGATAATTAGCAAAAGTGAAAATAAAGCAGAAGCTTTTGAAAAAGTATTAGAAAATAAAACATTAGCAGTTAAATTATTAGAAATAATAAATTGCCCACAGTGTGGTAATAAAGGAAATTTTACAGAGCCAAGAAGTTTTAACTTAATGTTTAAAACGTTTTTAGGACCTGTTGAGCAAGAGGGGAATGTTATTTATTTAAGACCCGAAACAGCACAGGGAATATTTGTTAACTTTTTGAATGTGCAAGGAAGTAGCAGGCAAAAGCTACCATTTGGAATAGCACAAATTGGTAAAGCATTTAGAAACGAAATAAACACAAAAAACTTTTTATTCCGCACAAGGGAATTTGAACAAATGGAGATGCAATATTTTGTTAAACCGAGTGAGGATAAAAAACATTACGATAGCTGGAAAGCAATAAGGATGGAGTGGTATAAATCTTTAGGCATGACCCCAAGCAAGTTAAGATATCACGACCATCCAAAGGAAAAATTAGCCCACTATGCAAAAGAAGCAACTGATATAGAGTATGAATTTCCATTTGGTTGGGGAGAAATTGAAGGAATACATAACCGTACAGATTTTGACGTTAGCCGCCATGAGCAATACAGTGGCAAAAGCATGAAATATTTTGATGAGGAAAGTAAAGAGAAATATTTTCCATATATAATAGAAACATCTGCCGGTGCAAGTCGTTCGTTTATGGCATTTTTAATAGATGCATATAACGAAGAAGAAGTAAATGGGGAAATTAGAACCGTTTTGAAATTCCATCCAAAGTTAGCGCCAATAAAAGTGGCTATATTTCCATTAGTAAATAAAGACGGAATGCCAGAAATTGCAAGAAAAATTGAAGCGGATTTAAGACCATATATGCGTGTATTTTATGATGATAAGGGCGCAGTTGGCAGAAGATACCGCAGACAAGATGAAGTTGGTACCCCATTTTGCATTACGGTAGATACGCAAACTTTAGAAGATAATACTGTTACCGTACGGGAAAGAGATAGCATGCAGCAGGAAAGAATACTAATTGCAGACCTGCTAGATTACTTAACTAAAAAATTAAGATAAAAATAGAACTAATTACATACAAATCCTCGTTACTTATTACGAGGATTTTTTATTTTAAATTTAATTTAATTTTTTCGATAATATATTATTAGAATATAATTTTAGGGGATATATGCAATTCTTTAACCCTCCATTTTTTGAAGATGAAGAAAGAGACAGAAAAGCAAAAATTAATTATTATATAATACTAAGTATTTTTATAGGATTTTTTATATTTGTAATAGAAAGATTAGTTAAAAATGAAACAGGTTCTATTACTTTATTTATTTTTGTATTAATACTTTTATTTTTTACATATTTACTTGTATTAAAAGGTTATATAGATACTTCTAGTAAACTTGTTGTAATAATTTTACAAGGTTTTACGTTTTATAGGGCATTTACCCACAATGGCATTCATGATACAATATTGTATGCAATTCCAGGAATTATTGTTGTTAGCGGTTTATTACTTAGTAAAAAGGGATATTTATTATCTGTTGTGTGGACTATATCGTTTATATCACTTTTAGGATATTTAGAGATTAATGGTTTAGTAAAAACTTTTAATAAATATGAAACTACATTTAATCATATATTTGATAGAATACTTATAACAATAGTTACGGCAATAGGTGTAAACCTATATTTACAAGTAACAGAAAAAAATCTAAAAAAAATAAAACAAAGCGAAGAGGAATTAAGAAAAACTACAAGTTTATTAAAAACATCTGAAGAAAGATTTAGGTTATTATACGAAAAATCAAGTTTTCCAATATTATTACTAAATGATGATATAAAAATAATTGATTGTAATAGTGCAGCAATTAAATTATTTAAATTTGAAAGTGAAGAAGAATTAATTGGTAAAAACCTTGCCGATATATCACCAGAATATCAAGAAAATAGGAAAAAATCTAACGAGTACGTTTTAGAAAATAAAGAACACGTTGATAAATATGGTAGTAAAATTTTTGAATGGTTACACTACAAAAAAAACAATGAAATATTTGTTTGTGAAATTACAATGACCAAAATTGATTTTAGTGGCAAGATAGTTTATTTGTGCCATTTAAGAGATATAACAGAAAGAAAACAATATGAAAATGAAATAAAAGAAAAGCAATTATTTATAGAAAAAGTAACAGAGCAGACACCTGATGTAATATACATAAACGATACGACTAATAATAAGACCATTTATGCAAACCGTAATTTGTTAACTATATTAGGTTATGACATCAAAGCTATTAATGATTTAAATAAATTTTATGGTAAGATATTACATCCGGATGATGAATACCAATTTTTGGATTACTTTAATAGAAGATTTAATGATGATGATAGTACAATATATAATTACCAATATAGAATGAAAGATGCAAAGGGTAATTGGCGGTGGTTTATAGCAAAGGAAAAAGTGTTTCAAAGGGAAAATGGTAAAGTTATATCTATAATAGGAACGTTAAGAGAAATTACTACACTAAAGCAAACAGAAGAGGGATTAGAAAGGGAAAGACTATTTAACGAAACGATATTGCATAGCGTACCAGGAATTTTTTATGTATATGATAAGAACGGTTATTTAAAAACCTGGAATAATAACCATGAAACATTAACGGGGTATACAGCAGAAGAGCTTAAAGATAAGCATATGTCTACTTGGTTTGATGAAGATGATAGAGATAAAGTATTAAAGGAAACGGCAAAGACTTTTGAGGAAGGCAAAGCGGAGGTTGAAGCAAAATTAATACTAAAATCTGGTGAAAAAATACCCTATTATTTTACTGGTGTTAAAATGATATCTAATGGTGAAGAATATTTAGTAGGTTATGGGCTTGATATTAGTGAAAGAATAGCAAATGCAGAAGCGCTAAAGAAAAGTGAAGAATTATATAGAACATTAATGGATAATATGAACGAAGCTGTAATACAAGTGGATAATGATGATAAAATAATATATGTAAATAGAAGTTTTGAAAAATTATTTGGATATAAATTTGAGGAAATTGTTGGTAAAATAGGATATGAATTACTAGCTGATGAAAAGGAAAAAGGAAAGATAATAGAGAGTAACAAAAATAGGCAAAAAGGGATTTCTGAAAAGTATGAGATAAAATTTAAGAGCTATGATGGTAAATATATGGATATTTTGGTAAGTGCTGCTCCAGTTAAAGATTCTAAAGGTGAAGTGATTGGTTCAATAGGAGTTATGACAGATATTACAGAGCGTAAAAAGACTTTAGAAAAGTTAAAAGAAAGCGAAGAAAAATTTAGACTACTTGCAGAAAATGCAAGTGATATAATAATGGTGCAAAATTTGGATGGTGAGTTTACGTATGTTTCTCCTTCATGTAAAAGTATATTGGGATACGAACCTGAAGAACTTTTAGGTAAAAGTATGTCCTTTTTTATTACTAATGAAGTTGAAAATATATCTACAAATAAAGATAACATAGAAAAAAATACTTACACCTTTATATATACTGCCAAAACAAAAGAGGGAAAAGAGATTTGGTTAGAAGCAACTATAAATATAATAAATGATGAACATGGCTTACCAAGGGAATTTCATTTAATAGCAAGGGATATAACACAGCGAAAGAACCTTGAAAATGAAATGATAGAGATGATGAATTTTGTAAATCATATAATAGACTCCTTACCAGTGGGGCTTATTTCAATTAACCGAGAAAAGGAAGTTACATTATATAACCTTGCTGCAACAAAATTTTTAAATGAAAATTTGGAGCCAAACAATAAAAATTTATTTGAAATGTTCCCAATCTTAAAAAAGAACTGTGAGCCATTATCAAACGCAATACAAAACAGAGTTCTTTTTGAACAAGTAATTACAGATGTAGATGAAGAGGGGGAACTAAAGCACATAAAATATATAATTACACCAATCCACCGATTTAATAGAACGGGTTGTATTATCTTAATAGAAGATATAACAAAAGCAAGAAATATAGAACAATTAATGATACAAAGCGAAAAGATGATAAGTGTCGCAGGTCTTGCTGCAGGAATGGCGCACGAGATTAATAATCCTTTAGGTACAATAGTACAGGGTTGCCAGAACATATTAAGACGAGTAAGCCCTGAATTACAAAAAAATATTGACGAAGCAGAAGCTTTAGGTATTGATATAAATTTAATTAGTAAGTATTTTGAAAATCGGAAAATATTTGAAATAATAGAATCAATGCGAAATGCTTCGGCTCGTGCATCAGAAATTATTAAAAACATGTTACAATTTAGTAGACGAAGCGAATCTAAAATGGTTTTATTTGATGTAAATACGTTATTAGAACAAACTTTAGAGCTTGCAAATAATGATTACGACTTTAAGAAAAAATATGATTTTAGGAGTATTAAAATTGTAAAAGAGATAGATGAGAATTTACCAGAAGTTAAACTAACAGTTACAGAAATACAGCAGGTACTTTTTAATTTGTTACGAAATGCAGTTCAGGCTATGCGAGATGAAAATAATAATGAAAAAACGCCTACAATATATTTACGAGCTAAAAAAGAAGAGAAATATTTAAGGATTGAAGTAGAAGATAATGGACCGGGAATTCCAGATAAATATAAAAACAGAATATTTGAACCTTTTTTTACGACAAAAGAAATAGGAGAAGGAACCGGCTTAGGCTTAAGTGTATCTTATATGATAGTAACAAATAACCATAAAGGTTTAATGGAATTTGAAAGCAAAATAAATAAAGGAACTAAATTTATAATAAAACTACCTTTGTAACTATGGAAGGGAAAAAATTATTAATATTAGATGATGACGATACCTTAAGGTTTAACCTTCAGTTATATTTTGAAGATGAGGGTTTTGAGTGTTTCTCTTTTTCGATGGGTGAAGCAGCATTAGAATATTTAAGTAAAAATTGTTGTGATGCTGCAATAGTAGATTTAAGATTACCCGGCATAAATGGTGAAGAATTTATTACAGAAGCAAAAAAACTTTGCCCAAACTTAAAATGTATTATTTATACGGGTAGTTCAAATTATAGTATAAACGATGAAATTAAAAAGTTTTCCGTAAGTGAAGAAGATATATTTTATAAACCTGTAGAAGATATGCAAACATTAAAAAATAGAATTGTAAAGAAGTTAGAAAATATATAATAATAAAAAATATGACTATGTTTAGTAAAGTAAAATTTGGAGATTTAAAGGGTGTAAAGGTTTTAATAATTGATGATGATATAGGATTATGCAATAGCTTAAAGTATTTATTTGAAGACCATGATAGCGAAGTAGTAACAGCTAATAACGGAGAAGAAGGATTAAGGATATTTGAAAGCTTTAACCCAGATATAGTTTTAGTAGATTTACACATGCCAGGTATTGGAGGGCATGTAGTTATATCAAATATTGCGAAAAAAGACCCTGAAACACCAATTATTGTAGTATCGGGTACTGGTGTTATTAAAGATGCTGTATTAGCAATGAATTATGGTGCATGGGAATTTATCCAAAAGCCAATTTTAAATTTTGATGATTTAGAGTTAACAGTATTTAGGGCTTTAGAAAAGCGCGAGCTATTAAGAGAAAATAGAGAGTATAAAGAAAATTTAGAAAGATTAGTTATTGAAAGAACAGAAAAGCTTAAACAAACTATAGAAGAATTAAATATTGCTAAAGAAAAGGCAGAAAGCTCTGACAGATTAAAATCCCAATTTTTAGCACAAATTTCCCACGAAATAAGAACACCACTTAATGGTATTATGACCTCGCTATCAATTCTTAAAATGGAATTAGAAGACCGCGGTATTGGTGATTTAATTACAGATTTTGAGAGAATAAACCAAAGTAGCGAAAGAATTATAAGAACTGTGGAATTAATATTAAATATGTCTGAAGTGCAAATTGGCACCTACACCCCAAAATTTGAGACTGTAAACGTAAATACGGCTGTAGAAAATGTTCTTAAGAACTTTGAACATAAGATTAAAATGAAGGGATTAGTTTTAGTAAAACAGTTTGAAGGAGAAATATTAAAGCAATTAGACCAATATTCTTTTGAACAAATTATTATAAATTTAATAGATAATGCATATAAGTTTACTGAAAATGGTCAAATAAACATTGTTATTAATAGTGAAAAGCAAGTGCTTAAAATATGTGATACAGGAATTGGAATTAGCGAGGAATATTTGCCCGAGATATTTAAACCATTTAACCAAGAAGATAAAGGGTATACACGAACTTATGATGGAAATGGTTTAGGGTTGCCTTTATCTAAAAAATATTGCGAGCTAAATAATATTGAAATAAAAATTAATAGTAAAAAGAATGAAGGCACTTGTGTTGAACTTGTTTTTATGTAAAAATTGTTTAAATTTTAAAAAAAACTAAAAAAAATTTTTTGATTTTTTAATAATATATAATTAAATTAAAAGTAATTTTGTAATATTAATTAAAAGTATTTAGAAATAGTTAATGCAAATAAAAAATATAACTAAAAGACTAATTGATATCATTTTTTCTGCAATATTATTAGTAATATTTGCGCCTGTTATTTTATTGTTTGCGTTAATTATATTTATACAATCAAAAGAATTTCCATTTTATTCACAATATAGAGCTTTAACTTTAGAAAAAAAGCAATTTAAGGTAATAAAGTTAAAAACATTATATTCTAATTCAATAAGTACAGTTAAAAATCCATTAATTAAAATGGATTTAAAGAAGCATTTAATTCCTTTTGGTAGTTTTTTGCGTCATACGGGGCTTGATGAGCTGCCGCAGTTAATAAATGTGTTAAAGGGGGATATGTCCTTAATAGGACCAAGACCATTAACAATAGATGATTTGTTATTAATAAAAAAATATGATATTGATGCATATAATAAAAGAAATGAAATAAATTTTAGACCAGGTTTAACAGGTTATTGGCAAATTTATGGCAACAGATTAAAAGGGATTAATAACCTAATAGAAAACGACCTTTATTATGCAAATAATCAAAGCTTAATTTTAGATTTAAAGATTTTATTTGCAACAATTCCAATGGTGTTATTTGCAAAACACTCTGATGCAATTGATTTTAATGTAGATAAAAGAGAAGTTATAATAACAGAAGAAATTTATTTACAAGATTAAAATCAATTCTAAATTAAATAAATACCAAATTAAATTCCTCTTTAATATTAAATAAAAATTTGTTATTTTGTAACAAAAATTATTCCAATTTTATTTAAGGGAACATGAAAAGTAAATTTATAGAAATAGAAGGTAAATTAGTAAACAAGGAAATATTAGAAGTAACCTTTACTTGTGATTTAAATAAATGTAAAGGGGCTTGCTGCACGTTAGAAAGTGAATATGGTGCTCCAATTACAAAGGAAGAAGTTGAAATAATAGAAAAATATTTAGATGTAATACTTGATTATATACCAGATTATAGTAAAGAAATAATAAAAAAAGAAGGGTTTTGGGATAGAGAACAAGATTTATTTATGACCAAAAGCGTAAACAATAAGGATTGTGTTTTTGTTTACTATGATGGTGATATAGCAAAATGTGGTATAGAGAAAGCATATTTAGATGGTAAAATAGATTATAGAAAACCGATATCGTGTCATTTATTTCCAATAAGAGTAAATAAATTTGGGCAAGATATATTAAAATTTGAAAGATATAGCGAGTGCCGCGATGCTTTGTTGTTGGGTGTAAAAACAAATTTAAGCATTGCAGAGTTTTGCAAAGATGCATTAATAAGACTTTATGGTAAAAAATGGTACAATAAATTAATTGAAGGACGAGGTGAATAATGTTATCTATAAACTTAAAGTTAGGATTACAGCAAAAACTATCGCCCCAGCAAATACAATATCAAAAGTTATTGCAGTTAAATACTTTATCATTAGAACAGAGAATTAAGGCAGAAATAGAGCAAAATCCTTTTTTGGAAGAAACATTAGATGAAGAACCAGAATTAGAATTAGCAGAATTGGAAGACGGTGAAGAAGCAGAAAAGGAAGATGAATATGACTACGAGCAAGAGGAGTTTGGAATAGAAGACTTTATGAACGATGAGATGATAGATGACTATAGTTATGGGCAATCACAAGAAGAAGAACGTATACAGCCAATTGCACCAGTACGGGTTTCTTTGGCAGATAGTTTAATACAGCAGCTTAGAATGTTAGACCTTAATGAAGAAGAATATGCTATTGGAGAACTTATTATTCAAAACTTAGATAACTCTGGTTATTTTAAGCAAGATTTAAAGAAGCTTGTTGATGAATTAAATATGTTTGAAGATTATAACATAACTTTAGAAAAAGCGGAAGAAGTGTTAAAAAAGATACAGAGATTAGAACCGGTTGGAGTTGCTGCACGTACCTTGCAAGAGTGTTTATTAATACAATTAGATGTTTACGATTTTGACCCATACTTTAAGTATTTGGCAAAACAAGTTTTAACAGAGTATTACAACGACTTTTTTAACAAAAAATTTGATAATATTAAGAAAGGGTTAAACTTAACAACAGAATCTTTAAGAGCCACTTTAGAAATAATACAAAAGTTAGACCCAAAACCGGGCGAGGGGAATATATTAAATGAAAACGCAAATCAAATTACGCCAGATTTTATTGTAGAAAAAGTTGATGGCAATTATATTGTTTCTTTAAACGATAAATATGGTACATCTGTTACTTTAAGCAGAACTTATTTAGATTTTATTAATAGTAATAAACGAAAAAGAAACTTAACAGAGCGCGATAAAGAAGCGCATAAATTTTTACGAGAAAAATATGAAAGCGCAAAATGGTTTTTAGCCTCTATTGAACAAAGACGGCAAACGTTGCTAAAAATTATGCGCACAATTGTAGAAAAGCAACAAGATTTTTTTGAATTGGGACCAAAAGCCTTAAGACCAATGATATACAAAGATATTGCTGATGAAATTAATATGGATATTTCTACAATTAGTAGGGTAGTTAATGGCAAATATGTTCAAAGTCCGCAAGGAATACACGAGTTAAAATTCTTTTTTAGCGAAGGGCTTTCCACAGATAATGGAGAAGAAATTAGCAATAGGCATATTAGGGAATTAATAAAAGATATTATTGATAGTGAATCCAAAGACGACCCATATAGTGATGATAAAATAGCAAGCATGTTACAGGAAAAAGGGATACATATAGCGAGAAGAACAGTGGCAAAATATCGCGAACAATTAAAAATACCAGTAGCAAGGCTTAGAAAAGAATTATGATTTTTGTTGATGTTTTGCTAATTGTTTTGTTATTTGCCTTATTTGCTGTTACTCATTCTTTGCTTGCTTCGCTGTGGTTTAAAAAAAAACTTGTAGAAACAATTGGATATAAAATAGCTTTTTATAGGGCATTTTACGTAATTATTTCCACAATATTATTTTTAGCTGTTTATTATTTAATGCCCAAACCCGATGTAATAATTTACGACTTACAATTCCCATACGATTTAATTATATTGGCTTTGCAATATTTAAGTTTGTTTGGATTAATATATACTGCATTTAAGATAAATGGGAAAGAATTTTTGGGTATATCTCAAATAAAAAGATATGTAGATGGTAAATATAATTTAAACGATTTTGATGAGAAAGATGAGCTAAGGACGTCGGGTATATTTTCGGTATCGCGGCATCCTATATATTTATTTTCTATTTTATTTTTGGGATTACGTCCATACATGGATCTGTTTTATTTGGTTTTATTTATATGTATTACTTTATACTTTTTTATTGGGGCATATTTTGAAGAAAAGAAATTAGTTGTTAAATATGGTGAAAGTTATGTAAATTATAAAAAAAAGGTTCCAGCTATTTTCCCAATTAGGTTTAGAAAAAGATAAATGAGGATAGTAATAATGTTAAAAAAGGTGTATTATCTTATTATATTTTTAGGAATAGGGTTTAATATTTTAGCACAAGAAAAAACGGGTGTATTAGCAAAACTTAATAATTATGAATTTACAACAAACGAATTTGAGGAAAGATATTTATTAATACCGCGACTTTCTGTAAACAATAAACAAGATGAACCCGCATTTAGGGCAAAAGCATTTTATACAATGGTAGCAGAAAAACTATGGGCAGCTTATGCAAAAGATGAAGGTTTAGATAGTACCGATATTATGAAATATACATTTAAAGCAATTGAGAAAATGTATGTGCGAGATGCTTTATTTAAAAAAGAAATTAAAGATAAAGCTAAAGTTGATGAAAGAAAAATTATTTTTGCTGCTGCTAAAATTAAACGAATATTATATGTAAATTTTATTTTTTCTAAAGATTTAAACGACATAAATAATGTTTATAGTAGCTTGGAAAAAGGGATATCTTTTGACTCTTTATTAGCCAAGCGAATAGATAAAAATTACCAACCAGGACCTATTGAAGTTACTTTTGGAATGATGCGAGAAGATATTGAAGATGCAATTTTTAGCTTAACACCGGGTAAATATACTAAACCAATAGAATATAACAATGAATATTATATATTTAGATTAACATACGAAAAGCCGCGAGAATTTAAAGATGGTGAGGAATATCAAAAAGAATTTAGGAATGCGAAAACTTTAGTAGAAGATAGAGCGCTTAGCCGTGTTTATAACGATTACTTTAACAAAATGTTTGTTAATAAAAAAGTAAGCACAGATGGATTAATATTTTGGAGTATAGCAGATAAATTAATTGATGCAGTTAAAAACCGAAAAGAGAAAGATAAAATATTAGATAACAATAAAATTACATTAACACCAGAAGATTTTACAAAAATTGAAAAATCGTTTACTAAAGATAGTTTAAATTCTATTTTTGTTAGTTTAGAAGAGAATCCTATTACTGTAAAACAATTTTTACACGAATTTTTTTATGAAGGTTTTGATGCACTAACAACCAATGCAGATACTTTGCGAAGCCAGTTACAAAGTAGAGTAAGACGTTTTATTGAGCACGAAATTCTTGCAAGAGAAGGATACAAACAAGGGCTGCAAAACTTACCCGATGTAAAACGCTCAATAGATATGTGGCGCGATAATTATTTATCTAAACTTGCTAAAAATGATTTTGTAGCAAAATTAAGTGTAACAGATGAAGACGTTAAAGATTACTATGATAAGCATAAACAAGGAACTGGTAATAATACAATGGTTAATATTATAGAAATATTAACCGATAATTTAGATGATATTGATATTATTATGAAACAATTAGAAGCGGGCGTTGATATAAGGGAATTGGCAAAAAAATATAATAAACGAGAAACTACAAAAGCAACAAATGGAGAATTTGGTTATTTTGCATCTACAGTTTATAAGGAACTTGGCGCAATAGCAGAGAAAATGAATGTTGGCGAAATATACGGTCCTGTTAAATTAGAGGAAGGCTACTCGATTTTTAAATTGATTGGTAAGAAAGAAATGGAAGATAAAGGAATAGAAAAGCCTTTTGAAGAAGTTAAGGACTCGTTAAAAAATGTAGTTAGAATGGAAAAGTTAAAAAATGGCTTAATAGATAAAACTATAGAGTTAGCAAAAAAATATAATTTAAGTGTAAACGAAAACGAACTTTATAATTTGAAAGCAGAAAATTTAAATATGTTAGTATTTAGATTTATGGGATTTGGTGGCAAAATAATAGCAGTGCCAGTAGACCCAATATTTACGGATTGGGTAGAAAAATGGCAAAAAGAAAAAAAAGATTTACCATAATAAAAGGAGAGAAAGTTTTGGAGAAAATACGTTCCACAACAATAATTGGAGTTATACACAATGGAGAAGCCGCAATAGGTGGCGATGGACAAGTTACATTAGGTAACACAGTAGTTAAGCACAATAGCATGAAAATAAGAAAATTATATAATGGCAAAGTGCTATGTGGATTTGCGGGAGCAGCAGCAGATGCATTTACACTTTTAGGAAAATTTGAAGAGAAATTAGAACAATATCGCGGTAATGTTAATCGTGCCGTTGTAGAATTAGCTACCGATTGGCGAACAGACAAATATTTAAGAAGGTTAGAAGCAATGCTTGCCATAATCTCAGCTGATTCTGCTTTTATAGTATCTGGAACAGGCGATGTTATAGAGCCCGATGATAAGATAATTGCAATAGGTAGTGGTGGCATGTATGCGCTTGCAGCGGCAAAAATGCTTGTAAAATATAGCAATTTAAGCGCAGAAGAAATTGTAAAAGAAAGTTTAAAAACAGCAAGTGATATTTGCATTTATACAAATGACAAAATAGTAACTGAAGTTATAAAGAAAGATTAAAGGATAGATAAAATGAAAAGCAAATTAGAAGAATTAATGGAAAGTTTAACGCCCATAAAAATTGTTAGTGAGTTAGATAAATATATTATAGGGCAAAGTGATGCTAAAAGAGCGGTAGCAATAGCTTTGCGCAACAGATGGCGTAGGCAACAAGTGGATGAAAAGATGCGCGAAGAAATTATGCCCAATAATATTATTTTAATAGGTCCAACTGGTGTAGGTAAAACAGAAATTGCGCGTAGATTAGCAAAACTTTCTGGTGCCCCATTTATAAAAGTAGAAGCATCCAAATTTACAGAAGTTGGTTACGTTGGTAGGGATGTAGAATCTATGATAAGAGATTTGGTGGAGTTATCTGTTAACATGGTGCGCTCTGAAATGGCAGAAGGGGTGCAAGCTAAAGCAGAGCAAATTGCAGAAGATAGGATTTTAGATATTTTAATTCCGCCATTACCAAGGTATCCAGCAGAAGATAAAGATGTTGCAAATGAAGAGGCAAATCAAAACGAAAAAACACGGGATTGGATGCGCCAAAAACTTAAAAAAGGGGATTTAGACGATCGTGTTATAGAATTTGATACTATGCAGCAAGCTGTAGGTATGCAAGTGGTAGGTCCTTTTGGCATGGATGACATGGGGATAAATATTCAAGAAATTGTTAGTAGCGTAATGCCTAAAAAGAAGAAAAAGCGCAAAGCATCTATTAAAGAAGCGAGAAGAATATTTATTCAAGAAGAGACCGAAAAACTGATTGATATGGAAGCAGTTCAAAAAGAGGCATTAAAACGAGTGCAAAACTTGGGTATTGTTTTTATAGATGAAATTGATAAAATAGCTGGTTCTGGCGGTAAAGGGCACGGACCTGATGTAAGCCGAGAAGGTGTGCAACGCGACCTATTACCTATTGTAGAAGGAAGCACTGTTAACACAAAATATGGAGTTGTTAAAACAGACCATATACTTTTTATTGCAAGTGGTGCTTTTCATATTTCTAAACCATCGGATTTAATACCAGAGCTTCAAGGTAGATTTCCAATTCGTGTTGAGCTTAAAAGCTTAACAGAAGAGGATTTTGTTAAAATTTTAACATTGCCCCAAAACGCTTTATTAAAGCAATATACAGCCCTTTTAGAAACAGAAAATGTTAAAATTAGTTTTAATGAAGATAGTATTGCAGAAATTGCTAAAATTGCTGCCGCTGTTAACGAACAAGTAGAAAATATTGGAGCGCGCAGGTTGCATACTATTTTAACTACTTTGCTTGATGATATTTTGTTTGAAGTACCAGATAAAATGCCCGAAAATGAAATTGTTATTACGGGCGAGTATGTTAAAGAAAAACTAAATAAAATTGTTAAAAATAGAGATTTAAGTAAATATATTTTATAATTTTTTAACTTTTAAGCCTCGTTTTGTTATAGTAATTTTGGTTTATAAATCGAGGCTTTTTTTATTTTTTATGGTTATTATTATGAAAAAATTAGTTTTAATATTATTGTTAAGTTCAGTTTTAATTGGGTGCTCTTCAAGTAATCTTGTTAATTTATCTTATGCTAAAAAGCAGGTTATAGATTATTACGAAACCGATAAATATTATAACGAGTTAAATAGCATATTAGAACCATATAAAGACTATTATAAAAATTATAATGCAAAACTTAATGATGCAGTTGTTTTTGATATAGACGAAACAACATTATCTAATTACGATTATATTAAATCTATTGATTTTGGTTACGAACCAAATTTGTGGTCTGCATGGCAAGATAAAGCAGAAGCCAAAGCTATTGCCCCAGTAAAAAGCTTTTACGATATACTTATTGAACGTGGTATTAAAGTAATTTTTATTAGTGGTAGAAGTACTAATAATTATGAATCTACTTACAAAAATTTAGTTGCACAAGGATATAAAAACTTTGATACTTTAATTTGTAGAAAACCAATAGATAGTTACCCAAACATGGCAGAGTTTAAATTTGCTATGCGTAAGCAAATAAGCCAAAATGGGTATAACATAATTGCTAATGTTGGAGACCAAGAAACCGATTTTACAGGTGGATTTAACGGTAAAATTATAAAACTTCCTAATTATATTTATAAAATAGATTAATCAAATCACTCCATAAAATTTGCTAAATTTGTGGAATATATATCCATAAATTTTTAATTTTTTGTGGAATTTTATGGATTTTAAAGTATATAAATATTTTAGAAAAAGTATTTGTTATTAAACCACTTAAATCTTTTAATACAAACTTAAGAAAAGAAATTACATCCAAAAATAAATATTATTTTATTGATAATGGTATAAGAAACGGTTTAATAATGCAGTTTAATCCTTTATCATATAGGGATGATGTTGGGCAATTATTCGAAAATTTTATTTTTATGGAAAGACTTAAATATAATGAATACAAAAAAACTTTTGCAAATATGCATTATTGGAGAAACTTTGACCAAAAAGAAATTGATATAATAGAAGTTAAAGATGTGAATATAAACGCTTTTGAGATAAAATATGGAACAAATAAAAAGTATAAAGTACCAAATGATTTTGTAAAGAATTATCCAAATAGTAGTTTTAACGTAATAAATTGCGAAAATTATTTAGAATATTTACTATAAAAGATGGGGATAATAAAAATTATCCCCATAATAAATTTAATCTTTTGTCATTTTTTGAGGAGCAATCATATTTTCGGGTGCGAGTAACTGGTCTAAAACTTCTTTAGAAAGTAATTTTTGTTCTAAAACAAGTTCATAAACACCGCGGTTAGTTTCCAAAGCTTCTTTAGCTAAAGCAGAGCAAGTTTCGTAACCAAGAACGGGATTAAGAGCGGTAACAATGCCAATGCTGTTTAATATATAATCGCGACATTTTTGTTCGTTTGCAGTAATTCCATCAACGCAACGATACATTAATGTTGTCATACCATTTTTAAGCATTTCGATTGATTCGAACAAGCTTTGCACAATAACAGGTTCCATCACGTTTAACTCTAATTGGCCTGCTTCTGCGGCTAAAGTAACAGTAAGGTCGTTACCAATAACTTTAAATGCTATTTGATTAACAACTTCTGGAATAACGGGGTTTACTTTGCCGGGCATAATAGATGAACCGGGTTGCATTTTAGGTAAATTAATTTCTCCAAGCCCAGCACGTGGACCGCTGGAAAGTAATCTTAAATCGTTAGATATTTTACTTAATTTTACAGCAAGGCGTTTAACAGCGGAAGAGTACATAATAAAAGCACCAGTATCTTGTGTAGCTTCTACTAAATTAGGAGCTAAAACAATATTTAAGCCTGTAATTTCTTGTAAATGTTTAATAACTTTTGCGCTATAGTCGGGGTCGCTATTAATTCCGGTACCAATAGCGGTAGCACCCATGTTAACTTCTAAAAACAATTTTGCATTGTCTTCAAGTCTGCTAATTTCTTCGTTAAGAGTGGTAGCGTAAGCTTCAAACTCTTGTCCTAAAGTCATAGGAACAGCATCCTGAAGCTGAGTTCGTCCCATTTTAAGAATATGAGCAAACTCCTTTCCTTTTTTATGGAAGGAATTAACAAGCAATTTAAGTACTTGTACTAATGATTTATTAGCTTTAATAAGAGCAATTTTAACAGCAGTAGGATAAGCGTCGTTAGTGGATTGAGACAAGTTAACATGGTTATTAGGATGACAATATTTATAATCTCCTTTTTCGTAACCTAAAATTTCTAAAGCGCGGTTAGCTATAACTTCGTTAGCGTTCATATTTGTAGAAGTACCAGCGCCACCTTGAATCATATCAACTACAAAATGAGTATGTAGTTTACCATTCATAATTTCGTTACAAGCTTGAATAATGGCATCTGCAATGGGTTTAGAAAGCAAGCCAAGTTCGTAATTAGCTTTAGCTGCAGCCATTTTAACAATTGCTAAGCCTTCTATTAAATTAGGATAAGCAGAAAGAGAAACGCCGGAAATGTTAAAATTTTCTAATGCGCGTAGTGTTTGCACGCCATAGTAATATTCGTAAGGCACTTCTCTATCACCAAGCAAGTCGTGTTCTGTTCGTGTGCGCCCGCTTTCGTATTGCGCAGCAATATTAATAACTCTTGCGTTAGTTTGTCTCATACGGCGGGAAATTACACGAGCAACGTGTGCAAATATTTTAACTGCAATGGAACCGTAATCTTCAATTAATCCTTGAAACTTTTCTCTTGTTAAAACAAAAATTGTAGATTCAAGTAAAGCGCGAGCGTTAGTGCTATGTGGTGAGTCATCTAACAAAGCACCTTCACCTAAAAAGTCATATCTACTAAAAAAAGCAAGCCTTTTTTCTTCACCAAATGGTGTGCGTTTAAAAAGTTCTACTTCACCTTCATAAATAATAAATAGGTTTTTACGCGGGTTGTTTTCATAAAACAGGTAAGTATCTTTTTCGTATGTTTTAATTTCAATTAAATTTGTAACAAGCTCTAGTTCAGTATCATTAAGCTCCTTAAATAAAGCTATCTTTTTCAAAAATTCTTTAACAACATTGGCATCCATAATAATCTCGTAATAATTTTAAAAACAATTTATAAAAATAAAATTAATTAAGATAAAAAAACTATACAAGCAAAATTTTAACAAAATTAATAAAAGAAAATATGAGACCTAAACGGTTTTAATTCAATAAATAATCCCTCATGATAACTTTCAGAAGTTGACCTAATATAGTTAACATTATTAAGAACATCTTTAAGCTCAAAAACCTCAGGATATCCAATAACGTCAAGTTTAATTCTACCAACGGAAACAGTGCCGGAAAAATTAATAACAACTAAAACGCGATCGTAACGATAGCGCCACTCGTAAGCTATTAAATTTTTATAAGTAGTGTTGTTTTCTGAAACAGGAGAAACAGTAAGCAAGTGCCAATCACCATATTTAAAAATTTCGTTTTTAGTAATTTTAAGTAAATTATAATAATGGTTTTGAATACAAGGTACAATAGGTTCTTTAGGTTCTCTACCAAGCTGCACGGGTAGTTTAATTCGTTTCCCTTCAAATTGTCCATCGTGATATAACCGAAGACCAGTAATGGTACTAATTAAAGTAGCTGAAGCCATAGATTTTTCTTTACCTAATAAAGTAATAGCACGTCTTTCGTCGTGATTTTCTATAAATCGGCACGAGCGCTCTTGGTAGTCTGGGTCTGCATATAAGTGTCCAATAACATCCTTAGCAGAGCCGGAAGCAATTCTATCTAAAAGTTTTTTGTCGTAAGTATAGTCAAAGCCAAGTTGTTGTAATTCCCATTCAAGGTCCCAGTAAGCTTCTGCCAAAAATAGAAAATCGGGTTTATCAATTTTAACAGCTGCAATAGCTTCTTGCCAAAATTGAGTGCTTGGCATAGCAAACCCCATTTTATTTAATGCACCCCCCCAAGTATTATTAAAAACATTATTAAGGGTAAGCATAGCCATATCGCAACGAACGCCATCGCAAATATTAGAAATTTCTTTTAAAATGTTTATTTGAAATTCCCTAGCTTTTGTACAAAAATAATTAACTTGTATAGTATCTTGCCAAGCGGGAAAGAATGGGTCTCGCCCATGTGCAAAAAATATATCGTCGTTTTTAAATGGTCTAAAGTAAGTATATGGGTCGCGTCCATAAATTTCACTATCAGCGGGTAAAAATATTTCGGGATTTGTTTTAAGCAATTCTGTATCGGCACTATAGTGATTAGATACAAAATCTAACATTAATTTAATGCCTTTACTATTTAATTTGTCTTTTAATTTTAAAAAGTTTTCTTTATTACCAAAGAGGGGATTAATTTCGTATTTATCAATAGAATAAGGAGAGCCAATAACATCATCGGGGTGCCAATCTTTAAGGGCGTTACCATATTCTTTAACTAATCCATCTTCAAAGCAATATTTATCTATAGAGGAGTGGCAAGTTTTCCAAACCCCCATAAGCCAAACAATTTCTATTCCTAAATCTGCTAAATAATTCCAATAGCTATCTGGTACTTTATCTATAGTAATATTTTCGCCATACTCGGCGTAAAATCTTTTAATCCAAACGCGAGCGTTAATTTCATAAAGTTTTAAACTTGGTTTCATAGTTTGCCATTTGTAAATTAATTAAAATTAAATACACATTAATATATAAAATTTAAGTAATTTAAAAAAATGTAATATTTTTTGCAAAAATATTGATTTAAGAAAAATTAATATTATATTTGCAATAGCTCTTTGGAAAAATTAGTTAATTAATGTTAAAGGATATTAAAAATATTCTTTAGCCGTCGAGATTTGTGACATATTGCAACGACGTTAAACAGTGCTAAAAAGTTACAGGGAAAAAGTTTAAAGACCCCGCTTTTTAGCGGGGTTTTTTGTTTTAAACAAATTAAAAATAAATAGGAGTAAATATGAAAGAACTGACCAAAATTTTGGAGTCGATACCAGTAGACCCATTAACAGGGGCAATAGCGGTACCAATATATCAAACAAGTACATATGCACAGCAAGCACCGGGTGTAAATAAAGGCTTTGATTATACAAGGACGAATAATCCTACTAGAAAAATATTAGAAACAATTGCATGTGAATTAGAAGGCGGAAGCGTTGGATTAGCATTTGCAAGTGGGCTAAGTGCAATTGATGCTGTTGTAAAGCTATTAAAAACAGGTGATGAAATTTTAGCAGTAGATGATATTTATGGCGGCGCGTATCGTCTTTTTACAACTGTTTATAATAATTTTGGTATAACAATTAATTTTGTGGATACTTCTGACGCAGAGAATGTAAGAAAAGCTATTAACGAAAAAACCAAACTAATTTGGTTGGAAAGTCCAACTAATCCACTATTAAAAATTTCTGATATAGAGGCTATAGCAACAATTGCAAAAGAGCATAATATTTTAGTTTGTGTAGACAATACATTTGCAACACCTATTTTACAAAATCCAATAAAATTAGGTGCAGATATTGTAATACACAGTGCAACAAAGTATTTAGGTGGTCATACGGATGTTTTAGCTGGGCTTATTATAGCTAAAGATGTTGAAATTGGGGAACGATTAAAATATATACAAAATGCAACTGGGGCGGTACTTTCTCCATTTGATAGCTGGTTAATAATACGCAGTACTGAAACGTTAAAATTAAGAGTGGAAAAACACGCGGAAAATGCTGCAAAAGTAGCAGAATTTTTAACAACATTAAAAGGAATAAATAAAGTTTACTACCCTGGTTTAACAACACATAAGAATTACGAAGTTGCTAAAAAGCAACAAAAGTTACCGGGTAGCATGATATCAATTTCCTTTGATGAAGATACTGAAGAGTTTGCTACAAAGTTTGTTACTTCTACAAAAATATTTAAGCTTGCAGAAAGTTTAGGTGGTGCAAAAAGTTTAATTAGTCATCCTGCAACAATGACACATAAATCAATACCCAGAGAAAAAAGATTACAAAGTGGGATAACGGATAGTTTGGTTAGGTTATCGATTGGTTTAGAAGATGCCGATGATTTAATAGCAGATATTAAACAAGCTTTAGATAATTGTTTAAAGAAATAAATTTAAAGGGGATAATTTGGAAACAGTAGTATATAAATTTGGTGGTACTTCTGTAGGAAGTGTTGATACTATTAAACAGGTTATTGAAATATTAAAAACTGATTATGGGAATAAAAATGTTATATCAGTTTTTTCTGCATTTCAAACTATTACTAATATTTTAATTACTACAGGGGAAAATGCCGCCAAAGGGAATGAGGAATATAAAAGTGGTTTTACTTATATTAAAAACATACATATAACAGCAGTAGAAAAGCTTACAAGTGGGGAAACATTATACGTAACCAGGCGAAAGATTAATATGCTGTTTGATGAATTAGAAAAACTTTTATATGGAATATGGTTAATAAAAGAATTATCCCCAAGAAGTTTAGATTATTTAATGAGTTTTGGCGAAAGGTTATCTTGTACAGTTATAACTGCAGCATTAAATTTTAATGGAATTAGTGCGGAGTATATTGATGCATATAAGTTAATAAAAACAGATAAAACATTTGGAAATGCACGCGTAAATTTTAACGAAACTGAAAAAGTAGTAAAGCAAACTTTGCACGAAAATAAAATAATAAAAGTTATTACGGGATTTATTGGAAGCACAAAAGATAATGAAATAACTACTTTAGGAAGAGGAGGCAGCGACTACACAGCTTCTATTATAGGTGCTGCAATTGGTGCAAAAGAGATATTAATTTACACTGATGTTGATGGTGTTTTAACTGCAGACCCTAAAAAGGTTAAAAGTGCTATACCAATTGAAAATATGAGCTATGAAGAAGCTTTAGAGATGAGCCACTTTGGTGCTAAGGTAATATATCCACCAACAATAAGACCAGCTTTATTAAAAGATATTCCAATTTATATTAAAAACACTTTTAATCCAAGCTTTAAAGGAACACTTATTACAAAAGAAAAATCTGATACAGATTATGCAATAACAGGTATTTCATCTATAGAAAATGTTGCATTAATTAATATTATTGGCACTGGTTTAATTGATATTGCAACATTAGCGGGTAAAGTTTTTAAAGTGTTGGCATTAAATAAAATCTCAATTATACTAATATCACAAGCATCTAGTGGGCACTCGGTTTGTTTTGTAGTAAACCAAAATAATGCCCAGTTAGCAGAAGATTTAATAAATGAAGAATTAAAGCACGAAATTTTAGATGGCTTAATTAGTGGAATAGAAATTAATAAAGATGTGGCAGTAATAGCTGTAGTTGGGGAAAATATTAGGAATTTGCCTGGTGTATCAGAAAAAATATATCAAGCATTAGGTAGAAATGGAATTAAAATTGCAGCAGCGGCACAAGGTTCATCTAGGCTTAATATTTCTTTAGTTATTGCTAAAGTGGATATTTCCAAAGCACTTAATGCTATACACGATTCTTTCTTCCTTTCCCACTTAAAAGTAATTAATTTATACGTATTAGGTACGGGTGAACTTGCACAAACTTTATTTACGCAAATTAAAAATCAACTAAAACATATTTATGATAATTTAAATTTAGATATTAGATTAGTTGGAATTGCAAACCATAATAAAATTTATTTTAACCAAAGCGGAATAAATATAAATAAATGGGATGAGGAATTATTAAACTATGGAACAAGCGAAGATGTTGATAAATTTATTAATTTAATAATTGAACAAAATTTACCGAATTCTATTTTTGTGGATTGCACAGATAATGAAGAAGTAATTAAATATTATTACCCGTTATTAACAAAATCTATATCCTTAATTACGCAAAATAAAAAAGCATGCATTGTAGATTATATGGAGTATGAAAAACTAAAAAAGGGAGCGCAAAAATATAATGCTAAACTTATTTTTGAAACTAATGTTGGTGCGGGATTACCTTTTTTAAATACTTTGCAAGACTTAATTATTAGTGGGGATAAAATAATTAGTATAGAAAGCGTTTTAAGTGGCACGCTTAGTTATGTTTTTAATACAATAAATAATAATAAGCGATTTTCTGAAGCTATTAAAGAAGCATATGATTTAGGTTATACGGAAAAGAACCCAATTATAGATTTGAACGGTACAGATATAGCAACAAAGTTACTTGTTTTGCTAAGGGAAGCCGGGTATAAATTAAACATTGATGATATAAAAATTGAAAAACTTATAGATAACATAAATGATAATTTTACTATAGATAAATTATGGGACACACTGAAATCTAAAGATGAAAGCATAGAAAGTTTAAGGTTAGAAGCCGAAAAAGAAGATAAAGCTTTAAGATATATAGCAGGCTATGAAAATGGTGAAGCGTATGTTAAGTTGAAAAAAATAAGTAGAGATAATCCGCTTTATCATTTATCATCTAACGAAAATGGTATTTTGTTTATCACAGAGTATTATAACATTAGCCCAGTATTATTAAAAGGACCAGGTGCAGGTATAAAAATTACATCCGGTGGTATTTTATCTGATATTATAAAAATTGCAAATTTTTTCTAAAAAATTTAAATTTTTGCATTTTTTACTTGATTTATACAAAAATATGTTTTATATATAAGGTGTAAATTTGAAAAGTTATTTAATAAATTGCATAAATATAAATTTTAAGGTTTGTCCATATGTTATCCTCGTGTTATTCACTAACATCCGTATCAACATCCGGCAGTCCAACGGACTGAAGTTGGTGAATACTATTCTTTTAAACCGACTTTAGTCTATCTAAGTCGGTTTTTTTATTTTAAACAGATTAAAGAGGTAGTATGAAGGTATTAAAGTTTGGAGGTTCATCTGTTGGAAGCGCGGAAAGTATTAAAGCGGTTGGCACGATAATAAAGGATAAGATTAATAAAAAAGAAGAGATTGCGGTTGTATTATCAGCCTTTCAGGGGGTAACAGATTTATTACTATTAATGGGGAATAGTGCTGCCAAAGGAGATATAACGTATAAGCTACATTATGATAATTTAGTTAAAAAATGTAATTTAATTATTTCTGGTCTGTTTAATAAGCAAAGTAAAAATTTACTTAAAAGTGTAAATAAAAAATTAGATGAAATTAAAGAACTTTTACACGGTATTTATTTAATAAAAGAGCTATCTGCAAAAACAAGTGATAATTTACTTAGCTATGGTGAACGAATATCGAACTTTGTTATAGCAGAATATTTAAAAAATTTTGAAATAGATGCGGAATATATTAACGCAACTAATATAATTAAAACAGATAGTAACTTTAGTAATGCAAAAGTAGATTTTGCTAAAACAAACAAATTAATAAACGATTTATTTAAAGATAAAGGAACGGTTAAGGTTATAACTGGTTTTATTGGCTCTAATGATAATGGAGAAACTACAACTTTAGGACGTGGTGGAAGTGACTACACAGCTGCTATAATTGGTGCGGCAATTAATGCAGAAGAAATTGAGATATGGACTGATGTTGATGGGGTTTTAACTGCAGACCCAAGAAAGGTTAAAGAAGCTTTTTCGATTGATTATTTATCGTATGAAGAAGCTATGGAGCTTTCTCACTTTGGTGCTAAAGTAATATATCCACCAACTATGCAGCCTGCCACAGCTAAAAATATTCCAATTAGGATTAAAAACACTTTTAATCCAACATTTAAAGGCACATTAATACAAACATCTTCTGCAAAAGGGAATAATAAAATAACGGGAATATCATCTATAGATGAAGTTGCATTAATAAGGGTAGAAGGACCTGGTATGGTTGGTGTTGCTGGTATTGCAAAAAGGCTATTTGGTGTGCTTGCTAAAGAAGGAATTAATATAATATTAATAACACAAGCTTCGTCAGAGCACTCTATTTGTTTTGCAGTTTTACCTAAGTATGCCAATGATGCAAAAAGTTTAATAGAAAAAGAATTTTATTATGAAATTAAAGATGGATTAGTTAACGATGTAATAATAGAAAATGATTTATCTATTGTAGCAGTTGTTGGGGAAAATATGCGTAAAACTGCTGGTATTGCGGGAAATTTATTTTCCTCTTTAGGTGATGCCAAAATTAATATAATTGCAATTGCACAAGGTAGCAGCGAGCTAAATATATCTATAGTTATTAATAAAAGTGATTTAGTTAAAGCATTAAATTTAATTCATTCTAAATTCTTTTTTAATATAATTAAAGTTGTTAATTTATTTATTGCGGGTATTGGCAATGTGGGTAATAAATTTATTGAACTATTATTTAATCAACAAAAAAATCTTTTACTTGATAAAAACATAAAAATAAACTTAATTGGTGCTGCAAATAGTAATAAAATGTTACTTTGTACAGATGGGATAAGTGAAGAAGATTTAAAAAATAATTTTAATTTTAGGTCTAAAAAATATAGTGGTAATCAGTTTATAAACATGTTGATAAATTTACATTTAGAAAACAAAATTTTTATAGATTGCACAAGTGGCAAACAAACAACAGATGAATATTTGCGATTATTACAAAATGGTGTATCAATAGTAACTGCAAATAAAACTGCAAATTCATCAAATTACAGTTACTATGAAAAGCTAAAAATTGCAAGCAATAATGGAAAAACTTATAAGTATTCTGCAACAGTTGGTGCTGGGTTACCAATCTTAAGCACAATAGAAAAGTTGATTGAAATGGGTGATGAAATAGAGGAAATTGAAGCGCAACTATCGGGCACAATAGGATTTTTATTTAATACAGTTAGTAAGCAAGTAACATTTTCCAAAGCGGTAAAAATTGCAAAAGAGCTTGGCTATACCGAGCCCGATCCAAGAGATGATTTAACAGGATTTGATATTTTAAGAAAAGCGGTAATAATTTTACGCACTATGGGTAAAGTTATAGAATTAGAAGAGATTGAAAAAGAGGAATTGCTAAGCCAAGAGATGATAGAAGCAAAAGACGTTAAAAAGTTTTTTGAAATATTAAAAAAAAATGATAACGCATTTGAAGAAAAAAGACTAGATGCAGAAAAAGATTACTGTAAACTAAAATATTTATTTAGTTTTAAGGATGGTAAGCCTAAGATTGGATTAGTTAAAGTTAAAAGCGAAAGCCCATTTTTTAATCTTAAACACACAGATAATATGATAGTGATAAAAAGCAAATATTACAAAAATCCATTAATTATTAGTGGAGCAGGGGCTGGAGGAGAAGTTACAGCAGCTGCGGTTTTTGCAGATTTACTAAAAATAATAAACGAAATTCGGTAATATATGAAAAATGAAGTAAAAGTATTTGTTCCTGCTTCTGTTAGCAATGTTGGATGTGGATTTGACACTTTTGGATTTGCAATTGATACATTAGGTGATGAATTAATTTTGCGTAAAACTAAGGGGAATGATTTAATAATAAAGTCCATAACTGGTGATAGAGGAAAGTTACCAAAAGACATAAAACTAAATACAGTTGGGGCACCATTATTAACAATGATGTTAGAATATAATATAAATGTTGGTGTAGAAATTGAGATTAACAAAAAAATGCCAATAAGTAGCGGGCTTGGTAGCAGCGCAGCATGTGCAGTTGCAGCTGCTGTTGCGGGGAATTATTTATTTGATTTAAATTTAACAGATGAAAAAATTTTAGAATATGCTTTACTTGGAGAAAAAATTGCAAGTGGCTCGTTACATGCAGATAATGTTGCACCTGCTTTTTATGGTGGATTTACTTTAATAAGAAGTTATAACCCACTTGAAATTATAAAGCTACCTGTGCCCGATAACCTTTACTGTATAATAATTTATTTAGATGTAGAAATAAATACAAAGGCTGCTAGGAGAATTCTGCCGGAAACAATTCCACTTAATAGCGCAGTTAAGCACTGGGGAAACACTGCTGCACTTGTGGCAAGTTTATATAATAATGATTTAGAACTATTAGGCAGAACGATTGAGGATTTTATAATTGAACCAATACGTGCGGAATTAATTCCAAATTATTACCAAATTAAAGAGATTGCATTAAATAATGGGGCTTTAGCTTGTAATATTTCCGGAAGTGGACCATCGATTTTTGCGCTTGCTAACTCCACAGATAAAGCCAACCAGATTAAAGATAAGTTAGAAAATTATTTAAGTGGTAAGCAAATAGATTACAATATTTATACTACCAAAATTAATAAACAGGGTGCAGTGATTAAATAAGTTTATAGCAATATGAATTACTATGAAATAAACAACAAAGATTACAGAGTTAGTTTTAAACAAGCCGTATTACAGGGAATTGGCATTAAAGGTGGTCTTTTTGTACCGGAAACTATCCCTACTATGCCTAAAGAATTTTTTCATACTGCCAAATTGCCTAATTATAAAGAAATGGCTTTTACAATTTTAAGTAAATTTATAGAAGATGAAATAAATGAAAATGATTTGTGGGGAATAATAGACAATGTATTTAATTTTAATACAACTGTAGTAAAAATAGCAAATAATATTTTTGTAACTGAACTATTTAATGGACCTACTTTAGCATTTAAGGACTATGGGGCAAGATTTACTGCTGCTGTAACTGAGTATTTTAATTTATTGGAGAATAAAAAAATATTTATTTTGGTTGCAACATCGGGTGATACAGGGAGTGCAGTTGCGCAAGCATTTTACAATAAACAAGGTGTAGATGTTGTTGTGCTTTATCCGAAAGGTAAAATTAGTGAATTACAAGAAAAACAAATTACAACATTAGGTGGAAACATTAAAGCTTTAGAAGTTGAAGGTACGTTTGATGATTGCCAAAGTTTAGTTAAAAAAGCTTTTAACGATAAAACTATAACCAATTACATAAAATTATCCTCAGCTAATTCAATTAACATTGCACGGTTGCTACCCCAAACCATCTATTATTTTTACTCTTATTTTAGTTTGAATGTAAGTGATTTAGTATTTGTTGTACCAAGTGGCAATTTAGGAAATTTAACAGCTGGATTAATTGCTAATAAAATGGGGATACCTGTAAACAAATTTATTGCCGCAGTTAACGAAAATAAAGTTATAGAAGCTTACATGAAAACTGGCATATATGAACCACAAAAATCTATACAAACATTAGCAAATGCGATGGATGTGGGAAATCCAAGCAATTTTGCAAGAATAATGGAAATGTATAACAATAATTACAATACAGTTAAAGAAAAAATAAATAGTGCAAGCGTTAGTGATAATGAAATATTAAGTGCAATTAAATTTGTGTATGAAAATTATAATTATATATTAGACCCACATGGTGCAGTAGGATATAAAGCAGTTGAAAAGCTTGGGCTAATTGAAAAAAATAATTACATTTTATTAGAAACAGCACATCCTATAAAATTTTATGATACAGTAGAAAGCGTTATAAATAAAAAAATAATAGTACCAGAAAGACTAAAAGAAAGTTTAAATAAAGAAAAGAACACAACTACAATTGATAATAATTACAATACCTTTAAGGAATATTTATTAAGTTTGGTAGAAGGGAACTAAAATGGAAAAGAAAATTAGCGTTGGTATATTAGGCGCAACAGGAAGTGTTGGACAAAAATTTATAACATTGTTAAATAATCATCCCTATTTTGAAATAACAGAAGTTGCAGCATCGGATAGAAGTGCGGGGAAAAGATATTGCGAAGCTGCTAATTGGATAGAAGATGTAGAAATACCAAAGCAGGTGAAAGATTTAATAATAAAAGGTACAAATGAAAAGTTTAATAGTAAGATATTATTTTCTGCACTAGATAGCAGCGTTGCGGGAGAAATAGAAGTAAATTTAGCAAACAAGGGGCACGTTGTTATTTCCAATGCTAAAAATAATAGATGGAGTTATGCAGTTCCATTAGTTATTCCAGAAGTTAATTATGAGCATTTAGAATTAATTAAATATCAAAAATATAAGGGGGGAATGATTGTTACAAATCCAAATTGTAGCACCATAGGAATGGTGCTTGCACTATCTCCTTTGCATAAAAAATTTGGTATAGAAGCTATAAATGTTGTTACCATGCAAGCTATAAGTGGGGCAGGATATCCAGGAGTATCCAGCATGGATGTTATAGATAATTTAATTCCATTTATAAGTGGTGAAGAGGAAAAATTAGAAACAGAGCCATTAAAAATATTGGGCATTATAGAAAATGATAAAATAGAAAATGCGAAAATAAAAATTAGTGCGTCTACAAATAGGGTTTTTGTAAAAGATGGTCATACAGAAATAGTACAGGTGAAATTTATACATAAACCTACAAAACAAGAAATAATAACCGCTTGGGACGAATATAAATCACTACCACAAGAGCTTAATTTACCATTTGCGCCTAGTAAGCCTGTGCACTATTTAGATAATGAAAAATATCCCCAGCCAAGATTACACAGAAATTTAGATAAAGGGATGGCGGCAACTGTTGGCAGATTAAGAGAATGCAGTTTGTTTGATTATAAATTTGTTGTGCTTTCCCATAATACAATTAGAGGTGCTGCTGGCGGCACAATTTTAATAGCAGAGCTAATGTATAAAATGGGAAAGATTTAAATTAAAATGAGGAAAGTATGGAAAGGAATGGTAATAGGTTTAGAGAGATAACTTATAATTATACATCGTTTTCTGATAAAGAAATAATTTTAAAGTATTTTGATGAAGAAACTTGGCAGCAGGTAGAAAGTTTACGCGATAAAAGAATTACAGGACGAAGCGCAAAACTATTATACGAAAATGTGGGGGATATTTTTATAATTGAACGAAATCCATATCTTTTTGAGGAATTTATACAAAATAAAAGGAAAAGAAAAGAATTAAAAAAAATACATGATAGAAGAATTGAGACAGTAAAAATAAATGGTAAAGATAATAAACAAGCTTTACAATTAATAGAAAAAGTAGAAAAATTAAACAATAAATTTTTTAAAGAATTTGGCGCAGTAAAAGCCTTAAGACAAAAGCTTTTATTGATGACTACGGGTATAATATCCAAAAAAAATATAAAATTTTCTCCATTTCATTTAGTAAGTCACTCCACAGATGCAACAGATTGGCGAGTTGAGTATCCTTTTGCTGTGGTTTATCCTGATAACATAGAAGAAATAATAAAGGTAATAAAAGTAGCTAAAAAATTAGGGTTAAATATTATTCCTCGCGGCGGTGGAACAGGTTTAACAGGTGGTGCGGTTCCAGTTAATAAACGAACAATAGTTATAAATACAGAAAAATTAAATAAAATAAATAGAATAGAAACAGTTAATACAAATGGTAAAGAGATACCGATAATAGAAGTAGAAAGCGGAGCAGTAACAGATGATGTTATAGAATATTGTGAAAAAAACGGTTATATATTTGCAACAGATCCAACGTCATCTTGGGCAAGCACAATAGGTGGTAATATTGCAGAAAATGCGGGCGGTAAAAAGTGTGTAATGTGGGGTACCGCAATAGATAATATTTATTCTTTTTTATTAATAGACCATAATGGGGAATTACTTAAAATTGAGCGTAAGAACCACGAATATAGAAAAATATACCCCAGTGATGAAGTAATTTTTGAGGTTTATAAAGTAAATAGCAAAGAAGAAGTTTTATTAAAAAAAATTAAATTAAATGGGGAAGATATACGAAAGCGTGGGTTGGGGAAAGATATTACTAACAAAGCTTTAAATGGTTTACCGGGCTTACAAAAAGAGGGGGGAGATGGAATAATAATTTCTGCAAAATTTGTTTTATATAAACCATTTAATTTTGTAAAAACAATTTGCTTAGAGTTTTTTGGCTATAATATGGTTGCTGCTAGTAAAGCAATCTTAAAAATTAACGAAACTTTTAAGGAAGATAATAAAGTTTTTTTAACAGCCTTAGAGCACTTTGACGATAAGTATGTTAAAGCAATTAATTATCGTAATAAATCTACGCGAAATGAAATTCCAAAAGCAGTTTGTTTAATTGATTTAGAGAGCAATGATGAGGAATTATTAAATATTGGTTGCGAAAAAATAATTAATATTGCACAAGAATTTAATGCAGAAGCGCTATTAGCAAAATCTGGAACGGAAAGGAAAAATTTTTGGAATGATAGGAAACATTTAGGAGCTATTGCAAAGCATACAAACGCTTTTAAGCTTAATGAAGATATTGTTATTCCACTAAATAAATTACCGGACTTTGCGGATTATATTGAGGAATTAAATTATCAAAAAGATTTTGAAAACATTATTAAAACAATTGAAGATATTAACGAGTATTTAGAAAAATTATTAAATAACGAAAATGAAGAGATACCAACTATACGCGTAAAAAAATTATTAAACGATAATAAAAACATAAAATTAAGATATACAGAGTTGCAAGAAAAGCTAAAAAATTATAAAGAGACTTTGCAAAATTTACAAAGTGGAATAATTAAATATGATTTTAACGAAGAAATAACAGATAATTACTACTCTACCCTTAACGGATATGATAAAATTATAAATCAAATAAAAGAATTAGAGATACACCAACGAAAGAGAAAAATAATTATTGCTACCCACATGCATGCAGGAGATGGGAATGTACATGTAAATATTCCTGTTCATAGTAATGATTATTTAATGATGATAGAAGCAAATAACGCTGCCGAAGACGCTATGCGCAAAGCGGTTGAGTTAGGTGGTGTGGTTTCTGGCGAGCATGGAATAGGACTAACCAAGCTAAAATTTTTAGAAAAAGAGATTGCGGATTATTATGCTGCGTATAAAAAAGAAGCCGACCCAGATAATTTGTTTAATCCAAATAAACTTTCTAAAACATTCCCCTTAAACTTAATTTATACACCAAGTTTTAATTTGTTAGAACGCGAAGCCATAATTTTAGAATATACAGATTTAGAAAATTTATCTAGCAAGATATCGCAATGTGTTAGATGTGGAAAGTGTAAAGGTGTTTGCAATACGCATTATACTAATGGTAATATGTTTTATAATCCGCGTAATAAAATATTAGCAGTTAGCTCTATAACAGAAGCGGTTTTATTTGCTGCACAAACAATGGATAGAAAATCGTTTGAAAAGTTTAAGGAGCTGCGAGAAATTAGTGATAACTGTACTGTATGCCATAAGTGCCAAGTGCCATGCCCTGTAAAAATAGATTTTGGTGAAGTATCGCTAAATATAAGAAAAATGTTAGAAACCAGAAAAAAATCTAAGCCAAAGGTGTTTACGGAATTAGCTTTACTTTACTTAAGAAGGAAAAAATATTATATAAACAAGATGTTTAGATTAGGTGTGTTAAAAATTGGTTTTGGATTACAAAGAATAGCTGCATACATAAATAAACCGATATCGTATTACACGGATATAATATTCCCTAAGCTAAATCAAATGTTAAAGGCACCATTCCCCCAAAGTGGTAATAAAACGCTTAGAGAAGTGTTTGGTCTTAAAAATACAGAAATGTTTTATTGTTTTGAAAATCCAAATAAAAAGACGGGTAAAAGTGTTGTATATTTCCCTGGATGTGGAAGCGAAAGAATGTTGCCCGATATAAGCTTTGCGGTAATTGCTTTGCTATATAATGCGGGTGTAAAAGTGGTAATACCGCCAGAATATTTATGTTGTGGATATCCTTTTGCGGCAAATGGAAAAATAGAAAAAGCAGAATTAATTAGCTATGAAAATAGGGTAATATTTCACAAAATGGCATATACTGGTGGATATTTAAATATAGAGGCAGTAGTTATATCTTGCGGCACTTGTTATGAAATGCTTGAAAAATATGAACTTGAAAATATATTTTACGGTGCAAAGTTAATAGATATAAACGAATATATAGCAATAGAAAATTTATATGAAAAGAAATTAGAAGTAGAGGAATTATTATATCATGAACCATGTCATACGCCGCTTAAACATAAAGGATGCGAAAAAACTTTTACAAAGTTATATAATCAGCAGCCGGTATTAATTCCTAATTGCTGTGGAGAAGCGGGGACACTATCGCTATCTAGACCAGATATTGCAGGAACATTGCGGGATAGAAAAGTGGCAAATATAGAAGCCCAAAATTTTAATAAAGAAATAGAAATATTAACCACTTGCCCCAGCTGTGTAACGGGGTTATCTAAATTAAATGGAAGCGTAAAAACAAAAGGCAAATCACTTGCTGTTTATAATGCAGAAAAGTTTTTAGGCAAAAATTGGAAAAAAGATTTTATAAAATCTGTTAAAAAACATGGAATAGAAAAAATATTATTTTAAAGTGAAAAAGAATAAAATTTTATGAAAATTTATGCAAACTATTGACAAATATAAAAATGATTGTTATTTTGCACCCATGAAAAAAATAAACGAGACATATAGCAACTTAACCTTAGTAAGCCAAAATACTTGGTGGTGGTGGGGTATGCTTTGCTGTAAGTCTCGGTGATTGAAGAGAAACATTTTATTTGGCAAAAGCCTTTCTTGGAACACCGAGAAAGGCTTTTTTAGTTTAAACAAACAAAAGGATATTATATGAATATAGAAGAATTTTACGAATATGCTAAAAACTATAATTTAATTCCAATTTATAAAATAATTACTGCCGATATGCTTACACCTGTTTCTGCATATTTAAAGTTGAGGAAAGTTAAGCAATCCACATTTTTATTAGAATCTGTTGAAGGCTCTGTTAATATGGCGCGTTTTTCGTTTATTGGTGCAGACCCATATTTAATTATTAAGAACAAAAAGAAAAAAATATATATAGAAAACGAAAACGAAAAATTAGAATTTAAGGGGAATATATTTGATGTAATTAAAGAAGAGTTACAGAAATATAATCAACCAAAATTAGAAGAGTTGCCATCGTTTTCTGGTGGATTGTGTGGATTTATTGGATACGAAAATATAGAACTTATTGAGCCAACAGTAAAATTAAAAGCAAAAGGTATAGATAATTACGATTCTATTTTAGGGCTATATAAAATTTTAATAGCTTTTGACCATTATAAACATCAGGTAATTTTAATTAACAATGTAAAAATAGAAGAGGGAATAAATTTAGAGCAAGCTTACAAAAAAGCGATATTAACACTAAAACAAATAAATAAGCAATTAAATAAAACATTAAAATATAAAAGCGATTTTAAGGTTGTTACTAAAGCAGAATGTAACATAAATGATAAAAAGTTTTATGATATTATAAATAAAAGCAAAGTAAATATAAAAGAGGGGGATATTTTTCAAATAGTTTTATCAAAAAGATTTTATGCTAAGTATGAAGGGGATACATTTAATGTATACCGCGCGTTAAGAATAATAAATCCATCTCCATATATGTATTATTTCGAGTATCCGGAAGGGTTATCTATTATGGGTACATCGCCAGAAAATTTAATTAAAGTGAAGGAAGGGAAAGCAGAACTATTACCAATAGCAGGAACGAGACGACGCGGTAAAACAAATGAAGAAGATAAAAGATTAGAGGAAAATTTAATAAATGATAAAAAAGAACTAGCAGAGCATACTATGTTAGTAGATTTAGGGAGGAATGATTTAGGTAGGGTATGTAAATATGGAACAGTAAAAGTTACAGAGCATATGAAAATACAAAGATACTCTCATGTAATGCACATAGTTTCTAAGGTGGAAGGGATAATGAAAGAAGAATTAAGCGTAGTAGATGCGTTAAAAGCGTGCTACCCGGCAGGTACTGTAACAGGTGCGCCAAAAATAAAAGCGATGCAGCTTATAGAAAAATATGAGAATTTAGAGAGGAATATTTATGCAGGTGCTGTTGGTTACTTCGATTTTGGTGGTAATATGGATATGTGCATTGCTATAAGAACTTTATTTGCAAAAGATAATACTATTTATTGGCAAAGTGGCGCAGGTATTGTGGCAGATAGTAAGCCAGAACTTGAAACAAAGGAAATTAATAACAAAGCTGAAGTTATGATTAAAGCAATGAAATTTGCGGAGGTTATTGATGAAAATATTGGTAATTGATAATTACGATTCTTTTACATTTAACTTAGTACAATTATTAGGCGCTTTTAGTAATAATATAGTTATAAAAAGAAATGACGAAATTACAATTAAAGAGGTTGAGGAATTAAATCCAGATAAAATATTAATTTCTCCTGGTCCAGGTAAACCTGAGGAAAGTAAGATATCATTGACTATTATTAAAGAATTGGGGAATAAATATCCTATATTAGGTGTTTGCTTAGGTCACCAAGCAATTGGTATTGCATATGGCGGAAAAGTTATTAAAGCAAAGGAATTAATGCATGGTAAAACGTCTTTAATTTTACATGATGGCAAAACAATTTTTAATAACATTCCCCAAAAGTTTGTTGCAACGCGCTATCATTCGTTAGTAATAGATCCCCAAAGTTTACCAAGTGATTTAGAAATTACTTCTTATACAGAAGATAATGTAATTATGGGGGTTAGGCACAAAAAATATAATGTAGAAGGGATACAATTTCATCCAGAATCTATTTTAACAGAACAAGGGTATTATATAATAAAAAATTGGGTAGAATTATGATAAAGCAATACATTGAAAAAATAATAGCCAAAGAAGACCTTACATTTAACGAGGCATACGACTGTATGACGCTTGTAATGAATGGTGAAGTAAATAATAGTCACTTAGCAGCTTTGTTAACTACTTTAAAGGCTAAAGGAGAAACGGCAGAAGAAATTGGTGGTTTTGTTAAAGCGATGAGAGATAAGAGCATAAAACTTAATGTTGATACTGAAAACACTATAGATGTTTGTGGAACAGGTGGGGATAATAGTAATACATTTAATATATCAACGGCTGCCTCATTTGTTGTTGCGGCAGCAGGAGTTAAAGTAGCAAAGCATGGCAATAGGTCAATATCTAGCAAAAGTGGCAGTGCAGATGTGCTTAACGCATTGGGTATAAATATTAATCTATCCCCAGAAAAAGCAGAAAAAGCACTTAACGAAGTGGGTATAGTATTTTTATTTGCACCAAATTATCATCCTGCAATGAAATATGCCGCAACTGTTAGAAAAGAGCTTGGAATGCGAACAGTATTTAATATATTAGGTCCATTAACAAATCCTGCTGGTGTTACAAAGCAATTTGTTGGAACGTTTAATAAGGATGTATCGAAAAAAATGGCAGAGGCATCAAAATATTTGGGCTATCAAAAAATATGCTTTGTTACATCAGAAAATAATGTAGATGAAATAACATTATATGGTAAAAGCTGCATTTATGAATATGAAAAAGGGAATGATATTAAATATTACGAAATAGATAATGGTGTATTTGGATATCCCAAAATTAATCCTGTATCTATTGCCGGTAGTAGTGCAGAAGATAATGCACAAATAATTTTGCGCGTGTTTAATAACCAAACAGATAATGGTGCTTTTCATGTAATAGCATCTAATGCTGCTATGGGGTTATATGCTGCTGGGTATAGTAATAATTTTATGGAGTGTGTAAATGCAGCAGAAGAAGCCATTAAAAGTGGTAAAGCATATAAAAAACTTATTGAATTAAGGGAGTTTGAATAAATAGATATGAATATACTTAATAAAATTGTAGAAACTAAAAAAGAAGAAGTAGAAAAATTAAAACGTGAAAATATATATAAAGAACTTAAAAATATTAGTTTTAAGGAAATAAGTTTTTATAAAGCATTAAGCAAAAAGAATAAAATAAATTTAATTGCAGAAGTTAAAAAAGCATCTCCATCTAAAGGAATAATAAGAGAAAAATTTAATCATTTAGAAATTGCCAAAGAATATGAGGATAATAATGTAGATGCAATTTCTGTTTTAACAGATAAAAAGTTTTTTATGGGTGATGAAAATTATTTACAAGAAATAGCAGAAACAAAAAAAGTACCATTGCTTAGGAAAGATTTTATTATAGATGAAGTGCAAATTTACCAAGCTAAGCTTATTGGTGCAGATGCAATTTTATTAATTTGTGAAATTTTAGATAAATACCAAATTAAAGAGTTTGCGCAATTAGCAAAAGAACTAAAAATGGCAGCACTAACAGAGCTACACTCAGTAAATCAAATAGATAAAATTGATTTTGCAATTAATAATATTATTGGAATAAATAACAGAAACTTAGAAAATTTTGAAGTTAGTTTAAAAACTACGGCAAATGTTAAAAAATACTTACCAAGCGATGTTATTGTTGTATCTGAAAGTGGTATAAGAAATAAAGAGGATGTGGAATATTTAAAGAGTATTAATATAAATGCTGTTTTGGTTGGAGAAAGTTTTATGCGTGAAAAAAATATTGGCGCAAGTGTTAAAAATTTTGTGGAATTATTAAAGTATGAAAGTTAAAATTTGTGGCATAACTAATTTAGAAGATGCTAAATATTGTGAAAATGCAAATGTTGATGCTATAGGTTTTGTATTTTATAAAGAAAGCAAAAGGTATATTACCGAACAAAATGCAGCTGAAATTGCTAAACAGTTAAATCCTTTTACGCTAAAAGTTGGAGTGTTTGTAAACGAAACGCCAGAAGAGATAAATAAGATTGCAAAAACAGTTGGATTAAACTTAATACAATTACATGGAGATGAGGAAATTTTTTATATAAATAAAATAAACTTACCAATAATTAAAGCCTTTAGAATTAAAGACATAATTAATTATGATGAATTAAATAAATGGCAAAATGCATATAAACTTTTAGATACATATAAACAAAATGTATATGGAGGAACTGGGGAAATGTTCAAATATGGAAAAGTTCCCAATAATATATGGCAAAATGTAATAATAGCAGGGGGAATAAATATTAATACAATAGATTTAATATTAAATAATAAAACTATACCAATGGGTATAGATATATCATCGGGAGTTGAAGAATACCCAGGTAAAAAGAGCAAAGAAAAAATTGATTTAATAATGAAAAAAATAAATATAAGGAGATTTAGATGTTAATTTTAATGCCATTAGATGCGCCTAAAGAAGCAATTGAAAAAGTTAAACAGAAGATAATAAATTATGGGTGCACACCGCATGAAATACCGGGCAGTGTTAAATTAGGAATAGGGATTACGGGACCGAGCAGTAAACTAAGTGTAGAAGATTTTAAGATTTTAGAATATGTAGATGATGTTATAAGAGTATCTAAACCATTTAAGTTAGTAAGTAGAGAAATGAAGAATGAGGATACAATTATAAATATTGATAATGATATAATCGGTGGAAAAAAAATAGAAATAATAGCGGGTCCGTGTAGTGTAGAAAGCAGAGAGCAAATATTTGAAATAGCGGGAATATTGAAAGAGATGGGGATTAATTATTTACGAGGTGGGGCATATAAACCGCGCAGCAGTCCGTATGCATTTCAAGGATTAAAAGAAAAAGGTTTAGAGCTACTAAGTGAGGTAAAGAAACAATTAAACATGAAAATAGTAACTGAAGCAAAAGATACAGATACATTAAACGCTGTTGCGGAGGTAGCAGATATTATCCAGATTGGGGCAAGAAATATGCAAAATTTTTCGTTATTAGAAAGAGTGGGGAATATAAACAAACCTGTTTTATTAAAACGTGGGTTAAGCGCAACAATAGAAGAATTATTAATGAGCGCAGAATATATAGTAACACAGGGGAATAAAAACGTAATTTTATGTGAACGGGGCATAAGAACATTTGAAACATATACGCGGAATACTTTAGATTTAAACGCAGTTCCCGTAATTAAGCATTTATCTAATTTACCAATATTTGTAGATCCATCGCACGGGATTGGTATTGCAAGCAAAGTGCCAAATATGGCATTAGCAGGTATAGCAGCTGGTGCAGATGGTTTAATTATAGAAGTACATAATCACCCAGATAAAGCGCTTTCCGACGGGATGCAATCTATAACACCAAAACAGTTTAGTAATTTATTAGCAAAAGTAAAAGGAATTGCCAAAATTTTAGATAGAGAATAAAATGAAAGAAGAAAAAAATGTGTTAGAAATGCCAGATAAAAATGGGTACTTTTTTAAGTATGGTGGCAAATTTGTGCCAGAAACTTTAATTAAGCCACTTAAAGAATTAGAAGAAATGTTTGAAACAGTAAAAGATGATAAAGAATTTAATGATGAATTAGATTTATTAAATAAAGAGTTTTCGGGGCGTCCAACACCACTATACTTTGCAGAAAGACTAACAGAATACTATGGCAAAGGGAAAATATATTTAAAGAGGGAAGATTTATGCCATACAGGAGCGCATAAAATTAATAATGCATTAGGGCAAATATTACTTGCTAAAAGATTAGGTAAAAATAGAATTATTGCAGAAACGGGCGCGGGTCAACATGGTGTTGCAGTTGCAGCAGTATGCGCAAAATTTGGGATGCAATGTGTTGTTTATATGGGGGAAATGGATATTAAAAGGCAGGCATTAAATGTTTATAGAATGAAACTTTTTGGAGCAGAAGTTGTGCCCGTTAAAAGTGGTAGTAAAACTTTAAAAGATGCTACAAATGAAGCAATACGAGATTGGGTAACAAATGTAAATAATACTCATTATATAATTGGTTCTGTAGTTGGGCCGCATCCTTATCCAAAAATTGTTAAGCATTTTCAATCCATTATTGGCAAAGAAGCTAAAGAACAAATGCTTGATAAAGAGGAAAAATTACCAAATTATGTGGTGGCTTGTGTTGGCGGTGGCAGCAATGCAATTGGAATTATGAACGAGTTTGTAAAGCATGATGAAGTAAAACTTATTGGAATTGAAGCTGCTGGTATGGGGATTGATACAGATAAACATTGTGCAACTTTAACATTAGGTAGGCAAGGAGTGTTCCAAGGAATGAAAACATACCTTTTGCAAAATGAAGATGGACAAATTAACGAAGTTTATTCTATTTCTGCTGGATTAGATTATCCCGGTGTTGGACCAGAGCACAGCGCATATAAAGATTTAGGTTATGCGGATTATTTTGCAGTAACAGATGACGAAGCAGTAAAAGCACTAAAACTGTTAACTAAGTTAGAAGGAATTTTGCCAGCGTTAGAGTCATCCCATGCTATAGCTTATTTAGAAAAACTTATGCCAGATACTAATAAAGAGGATATAATTTTAGTAAACCTAAGCGGGCGTGGCGATAAAGATTTAAATACTGTTTTTGAATATGATAAAGATGAGGAAAGTAATGAACTTAAATAATTATATTGATAGTATAAATAAAAAGAATGAAAAAGTTTTATCGGTTTTTTTAACTGCCGGGTATCCTAATAAAAAAGATTTTGTTAAACTTGCCGTTGATACCCTTGATGCCGGTGCGGATATATTGGAAATTGGCATCCCATTTTCTGACCCATTAGCAGACGGTCCGGTTATTCAACACAGCTCGCAAAAGGCTTTAGAAAATGGCCTTAAAATAGAGGATTGTTTTAATTTTGCAAAAGAAATAACAGCACTTTCTAATAAACCAATTGTGTTTATGAGTTATTTAAATCCAATATTATCGTATGGTATTAATCGCTTTAATGATGATATGCTTAAAGCAAATGTTTCTGGGGTGATTATTCCAGACTTAGTTATTGAGGAATATTATAATATATTAAATGATGACTTTACAAGTGATGTAATATTATTAAGCACGCCAAATACACCAATAAGCAGATTAAAACAGATTGATAATTTAAGTAAAGGGTTTATTTATTATGTTAGTGTTAATGGAACTACTGGGGAAAGAAATTTAAGGAATGAAAATATTATAAAACCAATACAAAAAGCTTATAAAGAAATAGAAAAAAATAAAATGTTAGTTGGATTTGGAATATCGAACGAAGAGAGTGTGGAATATTTTAAGAATGTTTGCGATGGAGTTATTGTTGGTAGTGCTGTTGTATCTAGATTAGCAGAAGATAGTGGAAAAAGCAAAGTACTAGATTTAGTGAAAAGATTAAAAAGTGCGTGTAAAATAAATTAGTATTCAATTTCCCATAAAGGTACAAAGCCTTGTTTTTTTATTATTTTTTGACCTTCTGGGCTTAGTACCCAATCTATAAATAGTTTAACAGCACCACCAGCTGTTCTTGCAGTAAAAAAATGTAAATATCTTGTAAGGGGGTAGGAATCGTTTCTAATATTTTCATCAATTGGGGCAATGTTATTAATACTTATAGATTTAACATCTTTTTCGTTAATAAAGTTAATTCCCCCATAACCAATTGCATTAACGTTTTCTGCAATTTCTTTAACAACAGATTTATTTGTGTAGCGTATAATTGCATTAGGTGTGTAATCGCTATCGTTTAAGACGTGTTCTTTAAAGTAAACATGAGTGCCACTGCCGGGTGGTCTATTAATTACTGTAATAGGGGAATAATTACCGTTAACTTGTGACCAATTAGTTATTTTACCGCTAAAAATATTATTTAACTGCACTAAAGATAAATTATTAATAGGGTTATTTTTATTAACATAAATAATAATACCATTTTTAGCTACTAAATAAAACATTCCAACCGAGCCATAATACTCTGCTAACAATTTAGTTTCGTTGCCAGCAGGTAACCTACTTGCAGTAGCAATATCAATTTGTTCTTTAATTAAGGCTTCTATTCCTTCTTTAGTTCCTCCACCTTCTACGTAAATAGATATATAATCATGGGACTTCATAAATTCTTTGGCTAACTCTGTAGTTAAGCCAAACATTGTATCGCTACCTTTTATTTTAATAATTTCAGCTTTATTTTTGGGTGTGGTTGAACATCCCGAAATGAATATTAAAAATAGCAAGCAAAATGTTTTAAATATTTTTTTCATCTTTTTTCTGCCCTTGTGCGTAATCTTTCAATAGAAAATTTTACGCCTTCTTTCCAATCAGGTTCTATTTCTTGATTATCTAATATAGTAATAAAATCCTTAATTATATTAAAATGTTGCAAAAAAGCATTAAAATTAATTGGTTGAGATAAGTCATCAAATGGTGTATGATATATTTCGGTCATATATCTAATATATTTATTAAGTCCTTCCTCGTTAGAAAGATTAACATAATTAATAGATTCTAAAATTAGGATAGAAGGGATACCGGCATTAGCAAAGCTAATTTGGTCGCTTCTGTTAAATGCTTCCGTTTCGTAAAAAATTTCTGGAATTTTATCTACAGATAAATTATTTTTTTGTGCAGTTATTTCTAAAATTTTTTGTAAATCAGAGTACTCTGCCCCAATGCCAACAATTCCTTTTACTAAGTCAAACGATGAAATGCCATCTATATTAATATTAGCAATAGTTTTATATAAAGGAACAACGGGGTTATTAATATAATGATAAGAACCAAGTAGACCAGCCTCTTCGCCGGTAGTTAATAAAAATATAATAGAGTGTTTTGGTTTGTTTTTAGCAAAAAAGTTTGCAAGCTCTAAAGTGGCAGCAACACCGGCAGCATTATCAAAAACACCGTTATAAATAGAGTCTCCTTTAACTTTTTCACCAATACCTAAGTGGTCGTAGTGTGCACTTATTAAAATATATTTATCTTGTAAATTTTTATCTAAGCCAATTATTTTACCAATAATATTAGGAGCCAAAAAATCGCGTCTTTTGAAGTGTCCTTTAAATGAGATTTTAACGGATAAAGGGAAACTTTGTAAAGTATGGTTTTTAGATTGTTTTAAAACCTCGTTAAGTGAAAATTTAGAGTTTTTAAATAATAACGGGGCATTTAGAAAATTAATAATAAAACCCATATTAACATTAGAAGAATAAGCAAGCGAAAGTTGCTCAAAGCTATATGTGTTTTTTAAGGAATTCCATGCAGCGGGGGTGTTTTTAATTGGGCTGGGGATTATAATGCATCCTGCAGCACCTTTAGATAATGCGGTTTTAAGTTTAACTTCTAATAGAGAGTACTCTGTAGCTTTATTTCCATCAAAAAACGATATGTCGTTACTAATAGGTTCTCCTTCTAAAATTACAACAATTTTGCCTTCAACATCAATATTTAGGTAGTCGTTGTAATCGTATTCTGGTGCATTAATACCATAGCCAACAAAAACTGTGTTATAAGTTTTGCCACCTGTAAAGTCATCGGTTATTTGAAAAGCAACAAAATCTTTATTTAATAGTAAAGAATCCACTTTATTATTGCTTTCTAAAAGCATGATGGAGTTTTTATCTACAATGTACCCATGCATTGGTATATATTGGTAAAAAGTACCATTATTAGCTGCAGGTAGCAATCCGCTTTTGGAAAATTCTTCTGCCAAATATTTTGCTGCCAAATTACCACCCGTTGTACCAGTAGCGCGTCCTTTAAATAAATCGCTACCTAAATAGTCTAAGTGCGTTTTTATTTTTTCTATGGTTTGCGTTTGCGGTAAAATTATAGTATTAATAACTAATATAGAAATTATATTTAATAAATATTTTATCATTTTAATAGTTTTTTATTGATAAATATACAAAAATTTTGTATCATAAAATGTTTAATATCAAATTAAAAAAATAAAATATTGGGGAGTTTTATGAAAAAATTTTTTACAATTTTAATAACATTATTAGTAATAAGTGGTGCTGTTGAGGCACAGTTTCAAGTAACAAAAATAAGGCAAGCAACATTTAAGGGAGATATTCGCTCGTTTAGCTATAAAAATAACGTTTTATTTGTTGTAGGTTATAATTTAGGTGTGGTAAGCTTTGTTAAAAAATCTTATGACTTAGGAAATACATGGGAAGATATAAGCGGAAACTTTGGGGCAGGCGATAATTTAACCGCTATTTCGTTTATTGATCAAAACGTTGGACTTGTAGCAGGGGCTTCTGGAAAAATTTATAGAACTACTGATGGTGGTGCAACTTGGACAAACGTAAGTCCTATTACATTTTATACTGGTGGAATTAACCACATTGTAATGTTAAATAATAATCTCGTTTATGCTTGTGGAGCAAACAGTACAAACTATAACGTAATTAAGTCTACAGATGGAGGTGTTACATGGCAAGGAGTAAATACCGGTAATACAAACACAATGTATAAAATGTACTGGAAAAATTCACTAGAAGGAATAATAGTAGGAGCTTCTGGAAAATATATAAGAACTTCAGATGGTGGCACAACTTGGTATGTAGCCACTGTGCCTGGTTCTACAGCGGCTTTATATGATATTGTTAGGGCAGATGAAAACACATTTTATGCAACAGGAACAACGGGTATTTTAGCTAAAAGTACAGATGGTGGGGCAAGTTTTACAAATGCTGGTATAATTGCAAACACAACATTTTATACTCTTTATTTTAAAGATCCTCAAGTTGGTGTTGCTTTAGGTTCAAATGGTGTTTGCTATAGAACAACTAATGGTGGTGCAAACTGGATTTTGATTGATAGTTTTACAAGTGAAGTAATTCGCACTTCAATTTTTATTGATAATAATTTAATTGCTGGTGCTTATAGAAGTACTATTATAAAATCTACAGATTATGGTGTTACATGGGTAAACCTTGCAAATAGTATGCGGGATATGTATGGAATTAATGTAGACCCTGTTAGAAAACATATTGTAATTTCTGGAGATAGAGGTGAGGTAAATTATTCGCCAAATATGGGTATAGATTGGATAAAAACAAATTTTACAATAGGTGATATTTTATATGATGTTGTAAAAATTTGGGATAATATTTACACATGTGGTCGGTTAGGAGCATTTTTTGTTTCCACAAATAATGGTCAAACTTGGATAAATAGATCTAACGGAAGTGCAACTACAAGGATATATAAATTATTCTTTTTTGACATGAACACTGGCTATGCAGTTACAAACGAAGGCAAAGTGCTTTATACTACAGATGCGGGCGTAACATGGGTAGAAAAAGCTGTTTTTGCAAGTACTACTTTATATGATATAAAAATGTTAAATGCTATAACTGGTTTTGCTACTGGTAGTGGGGATAGATTATTTGCAACTACTGATGGTTTAAATTGGGCACATGGTGAAATGGCAAGACCAAATGGACAGGTAACGGGTATATATATGCTTGATAATCAAAAAGGGTATATTACAAGCGAAAATGGCGCTGTTTATAAAACGACGGATGGATTTAGAACAATTCAATTAATGACCGATACCCTTGCATTAGCGGGTAAAATAATTCATGATGTGTATGCTTTTGATGAAAATAACGTTTATGCAGTTGGTCAAGGTGGAATTATACTTCGAACTGTTACTCCAGACCAAATGGTAGTGGCAACCATTTTAGATGAGCAACAAGACCTTTTGGATATGGCTGTTTATGATAATTCTACACTTCTTATTAGCGGTGGTAATGGATTAGTTTATAAATTAACAGATTTTGCGGTTCCGGTTAATTTGGTTTCTTTTGATGCAACTGTACATAATAATAATGTAATTTTAACATGGAAAACAGCTACAGAAACAAATAATAGCGGTTTTGAAATACAACGTAAAACTAATAATAGTGTTACATGGGATAAGGTAACCTTTATTAATGGAAAGGGGAGCAGCACAGAGCCATCTGAATATAAATTTATTGATGAAAATTTGCAACCTAACAAATATTTTTATAGATTAAAACAGGTAGATTTAGATGGAAGTTATACTTATTATAATGTTGTAGAAGTTGATGTAAATGTAAATCCATTAAGTTTAGCTTTAGAACAAAACTATCCTAATCCATTCAATCCTGTTACAAATATTAAATTTTCAATTCCAGAAAAACAGTTTGTTACATTAAAAATATTTGATATTTTGGGTAAAGAAATTACAACATTAGTAAATGAAGAGTTAATGCCAGGCGTTTACACTAAACAGTGGAATGCGGAAAATTTAAGCAGTGGAATTTATTTTTATACAATAACAACAAATAAAACTACATTATCCAAAAAAATGAATTTGATTAAATAAATTAAAAGTGTTTATGCAAAATCAAAAGAAAATTTTATATGTAGAAGATTTAATAATGTCTGTTAGAATAGTTCAGACTATGCTAAAAAAACAATATGAATTAGATTATGCATTAAATATTAGAGATGCTTTAGAAAAAATTAATAGCAATAGCTATGATTTAATTTTACTAGATATAAATTTAGAATTACCTATGGATGGGTTAGTATTTGCACGTAAATTAAGGGAAGAGCAATTGTTTAAAAACCCAATATTATTAATAACAGCTTATCAGTTTAATTATAATGCATCTGCTTTAAGGGAACTAGGTGTTAATGGATATTTGCAAAAGCCATTTAATAAAGAACAGCTGTTAGATAAAATTAATGAATTAATTTAGTATGAGTAATACTTTAATTAATCTAGAAAAAATTATTGCAGCAAGTAATTTAGCTTTTTGCTTAACTGATAAAGATTTTAATTTACTTTTATTTAGTAAAGGATTTAAAAAGCTTTTTAATAAAGGGACACAAATTAAAAAAGGTGTTCCTTTATTTACTTTATTTGTAGATTTTGAAACGATAGAAGAATTTGAAAAGATAATTAATTCATCATTTAAGAATAATCTTAAAATTACTTTATTAAACAAATTAAATAAAGAGATAATTCAAGCAACATGTGAAAAAAACATAGAGCAAAAATTAGTTTTTTATAATTTTATTTTTTACACAACAAAAGGGGAAAAATTTAGTAGTTCCCCGCAAATGATATTAGATGCAATTCCACTGCCATTATTTTTTGAGAATGAAAAGGGGGACATAATAAATTGCAATATGCAATTTGAAAAATTAGTGCAAATGCCGCGAGATACAATATTAAACAATAAAAAAAGAAATAAACGCATTAAATTAATAACTAAAGAGGATACTAGTAAAATAAATGCATTAAGTGTTATAGAAGAAGATAAAGAGATTGTTTTTGATAAGAATTCTAAAAAGATATTTAAACTAACAAAATCTCCTTTTTTAACAGAAAATATGGAATTTGGAGGAATTGTAGGAATATTAAATGATGTAACAAAAGAACGTGATACGGTTGAAAAATTAAAGATAAGTGAGTTTAAAATAAAAGAAGCTGAGGAATTATTTAGGAGTTTATGGGAAAACTCGTTAGATGGATTTAGATTAGTTGATACAAAGGGGGAAATTATTTTAGTTAATAAAAGCTATTGTGAATTAGTTAATAAAAGAGAAGAAGAGCTAATTGGAAAAATATTTACTACGGTTTATTCAGAAGATTTAATTAATATAATAGGAAAATTTCACCAAAGACTTAAAAATAAAAATATTAAAGAGCACTCTGAAGATTACGTTACATTTTGGGATGGTAAAAAAGTATGGTTAGAATCATTAAATAAACTAATAACAATAAAAAATAAAAATTATGTTTTAACAATTTTTAGAGATGTAACTAATCGACATAAGATTGAGGAACAATTAAAAAATCTTTTAACATTTGAATCATTAGTTTCTAAACTAAACAGCAATTATCTAATTTCTAAAGCAGATAACGTAAATAATGTTATAAACGAAAATTTAACTAATGTGGGGAAATATTTAACAGCTGATTTTATAGGATTATATTATAAAGTTGGGGATAAAAACGAGCTGTTATATTCGTGGTTTTCTGAAAATAAAAATCGAAATAATTCTTACTTAATAAATAATAGTATAACTGCTAATTTAAAGATAAATAAATTATTATCTGAAAATAAGGTTATAATTTTAGATAAAAACAATGTCCAAGTTCTAAATGAATATAGAATTTTAATTAATGATTTTATTAATTATAATATAAATTTTATAATTTTATTACCCCTTATTATTAATAATAAATTAAAAGGATATATTGGTATAGAGTGCAATGAAAGAAAAATAGAGACCTTAAATTTAAATGAGGAAAATTATTTAAATATACGAGATAGTTTTATAAATATTTTAGTACGTGAAGAGAATTATAAACTACTAAAGCATGAAAAAGAGGAATTAAAAGTTATATTAGAAAATATAATAGATGGTGTGATTGTTGTAAATAAAAATGAAATTATAATACATTATAACGAAGCAAGTTTAAAGATTTTAAATTTAGAGAATGAATTAATAAAAGGTAAAAATTTAAGGTACATAATTAGTAAATTGATGAATAATTTAACAGGAGAAGAAAAACAAGAAGCCGTTAAATTCTATCAATTTATTACATCATATAAAAAGGGAAATGAGACATTTAAACTAACATTAAACAATAATAATACAAGAATAATCCAAGTAAATATTAGTGATATTACAAACGAAAAAGGGGAAGTTGATGGCTATATTTATATTTTATGGGATCTTACAGAAAAGATAAATACAGAAAAGAAGGTGGCTTTTTCACAAAAAATGGAAGCAATTGGGCAGCTATCTGCTGGCATAGCTCATGAAATTAATACACCAATGCAATATATAAATGATAATAATAAATTTTTGAATGAATCATTAAATTTATTTTATAAATTTATAAATGAATTACAAGATAAGTCTAATAATCCAAAGGTAAAGAATTTAAAGGAACAAGTTAAAAGATTAATTGAAGAAAATGATATAATATTTTATTTAAACGAAGGATTAAATGCCGTATCCCAATCTAAAGTAGGTATAGAAAGAGTAATAAGTATAATTAAAGCGATGAAAGATTTTTCACATCCGGGGCAAAAATCTAAAATTTTAACAGATATAAATAATAATATAGAAGTTACAAGTTTAATTAGTAGAAATGCATGGAAATATTTTGCAGAAATGAATTTAAACTTAGATAAAAATTTACCGCAAATATTTTGTAAACCACAAGAAATTAATCAAGTTTTGTTAAATATGATAATTAATGCAGCCCAAGCTATTGAAGAGGCAATTAATAAAAAACTTATTAATAAGGGAATAATAGAAATAACTACATCTAAACAAAACGATTGTATTATTATAACAATAAAAGATAATGGTATCGGAATAAAAAAAGAACATGTGGGTAAAATTTTTGATATGTTTTTTACTACAAAAGAAGTTGGTAAAGGAACAGGCCAAGGGTTATCTATATCGTATGACATAATAGTAAATAGACATCAAGGTAAAATAGAAGTAGAATCACAGTATAAAAAAGGAACAATTTTTAGAATATCTTTACCAATAAATTTGTGAGATTTTTTATGAATAAAATTCTAATTGTTGATGATGATGTTAATATTTTAAGTGGGATTAAAAGATTATTATTTAAAAAATACGAAGTTATAACTGCAGAAGGTGGCAGCGATGGATTAGAGCTTTGTAAAAGAAATAAAGATATAGCTGTAGTAATTTCAGACTACAAAATGCCTGAAATGGATGGCAATCAATTTCTTACACAAGTAAAAGAAGTAATACCAGATGCAGTTAGAATGATGCTTACCGGTTATGCTGATGTAGATGCTTCTATTAAAGCTATTAATGAGGGGAATATTTTTAGATTTATGACAAAGCCATGCCCTCCAGAGCAATTAGCTAAGATGATAGATGAAGGGATAAAGCAATATAATCTAATTATGGCGGAAAGGGAATTATTTCAACAAACTTTGCGAGGTGTAATTAAATTACTTGTTGAAATATTAGAAATTTCCAATCCATTTGCATTTTCTAAATCTATTAGATTACGTGATATTGTAAAAAAGTTATCACAAAACTATTCCGAAACTTTTGCTACTAAAATAGAGTTAGCAGCTTTGCTTTCTCAAATAGGGCTTATTTCTGTGCCTGATGATGTATTAAAAAAGGTTGAACAAGGGAACACATTGCTACCAATTGAAAAGAAATTACTAAATATACATCCCGAAGTTTCTCAAAAACTTTTAAGTAATATTCCCCGCATGGAAGACATTGCATTGGCAATTTCACTACAAAATAAAAAAGGGAAAGAGCTGCAGACTTTAGCGGAAAGAGGTATAAGTGAAGATGCTATTACTATTGCAAAAATATTAAACAAAGCAATTGAAATAGATAACTTTTTAGAAGGTAAAAGAAAAGAAGAGCAAAGCAAACAAGAATTAGAACTTAAAGAGGCTGAACAAAGAAAGAAATTTTATAAAGATTATTTAAGAATACATGAATTGCAGCCTGGTATGGTGTTAGATGCGGATGTTGTAGATAAAAATGGTATTGTATTGCTTAGTAAAGGGCAGCAAGTAACTTCGCTTATGAAATTAAGGTTGCAGGGATATTTAGAATTAGGACGTATTTACAATTTAGTAAAAGTAAAACCTTATTAATTTAACTTATTTTTCTTTAGCTTTTTTGTAAAGTTTTAGGTACTTTTTGGCTGCATTATCCCAACTATACTCTTTATTCATGCCGTTTAGCTGAATTTTGCGCCATAATAATTTATCTTTAAAAACTTCTATTGCGCGTTGAACGGTTGTAAATAATGCATAACCAGTATAATCGTTAAATGAAAAACCATTGCCGGTATCATAGCCTAAATAACTATATTCGTGCCAGTCTTGTACTGTATCTGCTAATCCACCTGTTTTTCTAACTATTGGTACGGTTCCATACTTAAGGGAGTAGATTTGGTTTAAGCCACAGGGCTCGTAATTAGATGGCATTAAAAATATATCTGCGCCTGCTTCTATAAGATGACTTAACTCGTTATTATACCCAAAATATGTCCCAAATCGATGAGGGAAATTATATCCTAAACTTCTAAATAAATCTTCATATTTGGCTTCTCCGCTACCTAATATAACTAATTGAAAATTAAGTCGCATTAAGTCACTCATAGCTTCTGCAATAATATCAAACCCCTTTTGAATAGCAAATCTAGAAACTATGCCAATAACGGGTACATCGGGATTATAAGGTAGATTGAAATAATTTAATAAAGCTTCTTTATTTTTTTGTTTAATGTGTAAGGTATCTTTGGAATAGTTAAAGGGGATAAATTTATCAGTTTCGGGGTTCCAAACAGAATAATCAACACCGTTAACAATTCCATAAAGGTCATCTTTTCTTTCATTTAGCAAGCCTTCCATGCCATGGCCATACTCTGGGGTTAAAAGCTCTTTTGCATAAGTTTCGCTAACTGTGTTAATTATATCACTAAAGTAGATGCCAGTTTTTAAAAAATTTACACTACCATAAAACTCTACAGGACCACCCGGATAAAAATATTTTGGGTCTATTTCTGCATTAAATAATGTTCCATGATGGAATTTACCTTGATAGCCAATATTATGGATTGTAAAAACAAATCTTGTAGTTTTAAACAGCATATCCCAACTGTAATTATCTTTTATAAGTAAAGGGATTAATCCGGTTTGCCAATCGTTGCAATGGATTATATCTGGCTTAAATTTTAATTTTTGAATTAATTCGATTACAGCTTTAGAAAAGAGAATAAAGCGCATATCTTCGTCGTAATCGTTAGTATAAATCTGGTGGCGGTGGAAGTAGTTGGGGTAATCTACAAAATATATTTCTACTTCGCTATTTGGCAAATGACCCATAAAGTAATTAATGTTATGGGTAAAGCCCCCAACACGAATAGGAGTATCTTTAAATTGTTGCAAAAATGTTAAATTAAATTTATTTTCATCAACAGAGTAATACTTAGGCATAAAAACTTTAATTTTGCAATTTAAATTACTTAAAGAAATAGGTAACGCACCAGCAACATCAGCTAACCCGCCTGTTTTGGCAAAAGGAACAACTTCGCTTGCTATAAATGCTACGTTCATATTACCTCGCTAAGTATTAATCAATAAAAAATTTTTCCCACTTTACAAAAATAATAAATAACTTGCATTTATAGTTATTTATTTTAACATTTTACAACCTTTTTTGTTTTCTTAAGTCTAATTTATTATAATTAATTAATTTTTATGACAGAATACGAAATAGAGTTAATAAAATTAGCGCAAAGCGGAAATAGACGTGCTTTTGAACAATTAATTTTTATGTACGATAGACATGTTCTTAATATTGTGTATTCGTTCAGGAATAGTATGGACGATGCTAAAGATATTTACCAAGAAGTGTTTATAAGGGTATTTAATGGATTAAAAAACTTTAAGTTTGAAAGTGAGTTTTCCACTTGGATTTATAGAATTACAGTTAACTTATGTATTACTTATAAAAATAAAAGGGCAAAAATAGAAAATCAATCAATTGATAAAAGTAACGATGAAAGTGATTTAAGTATATTAGATATTTTGCCTAGTGAAGATTTTGCAGATGAACTTGCAATAAAAAACGAAACAAAACAAATTATAGAAAAAGCATTAAATACTTTGCCAGATAAACAAAAAATTACTTTAACTATGAAATACTATAATGGCTTAAAAATTAAAGAAATTGCAGAAATTATGAATTGTAATGAAGGAACAGTAAAACGATATCTTTTTAATGCAACAAGCAAATTACAAAAATTATTAGCTTATTTAGTAAAAAACTAAGCTAAAGGTGAAAATATGAATCACGAAGAAATAAAAGAACTTATTTTTATATATGCTTTAAATGAAATTACCGATGATGAAAAAGAAAAGGTAAAAGAACATATAAAAGAATGCAAAGAATGCGAACAATTATTATATAATTATCTAAAATTAAATGAAGCTATAATTAGTAATAAACCTGATGAATTAGATGATATTATTTTACAAAAAACAAGGTTAGAATTATTAAATAAGTTAGATAATCTAAATTCAAAAAGTTCTATATTTGATAATTTAAAGAGGTTTATAGAAAATATATTTGTAAAAAATTATAAACTATCTTTAGGTTTTTCTTTTACATTGATAATAGGATTTATAATAGGTTATTTTTATAACAATAATAATATATCCAAAGAATTAATTAATAGTAAAAATTTAAAAATAGATAATGTTACATTTTTAAATGCAAATTTAGAAACCAATGAAATTGAGTTAGGATATACGCTAAGTAAAGAGGTTTACTATAAAGGTAAATTTGATGATGAAACTACAAAAAATTTATTAGCCATTGCTATATATAAAAGCAACAATAGCGGTTTAAAATTAACGGGTATAAATTTTATAAATAGTATTAAGGAAAAAGAATATATATCTGATAAGAAGATTAAAGATGCACTAATAAAAGCAGCAAAAGCAGATAAAAATGCGGGAGTAAGAATGCAAGCTGTTAACACACTAAATAAGTTTATTCCAGATGAAGAAATAATAGAAGTTTATCTATATATTTTAAGCAATGATGAAAATGCCGCATTAAGAATAGAAGCAATTAATCGATTAACGGAGATAAAAGCTAATGGCTATAAAATGAATGATAATGCAAAAGATATTATAAGCCAAAGTGCAGAAAACGACAATAATAAGCTTGTGCAAATACGAGCAGCTAAATTATTGGATGAGGAAATATAATGATAAAAGATTATTTAAAATTGGGTATAATTTTTATACTGCTTTTAATAACCAGTTTATTAAAAGCGGAAAACCAAAATGACAAGATTGTTTACACCGTTGAAAAAGGTGCAACATTAGAAATAAAAATATTAAATGGTGATATAAAATTAAAAACAAAAGATGGTGATGAATTAATTATTTATGCAGATGTTTCGGATTTTGATGGACTACCCATTAATGTAAATAAGACGGGAAAAGTATATGCCTTAACAAGCAAAAGAGGTGCTTGTGATTTAGAAATAGTTTTACCTAAATACATAAATATTAAAATAAAAAGTACAACAAGTAATGTTGAATTAATAGGAAGTTTGGATGGAGAATTTAGTGTTTCTGCAGCTGCGGGAGATATTAGATTAGGCGATATTAAAGGGAAGGTTTTTATTAACACGGGTGGTGGTGATATAAAAGCAGGTAGTTTAACGGGTGAAATAGAAATAAAAACTTTTGGGGGTGATATTAGAATTGATAACATAACTTCTGATAAATTAATTATTGTGGATACAAAAGGTGGTGATGTTAGACTTGGTAAAATTAATGGAGAGTGTTTAATAAGCACTGCGGGAGGAGATATTACTATTGATGAAGTTAAAAAAGAAGGTGAAATAAAAACAGGTGGGGGAAGTATTTTAGTTAAAAATATAAATGGCAATTATAAAATTAAAACAGGCGGTGGAGATATTGAAGTTAAAGAAAGTAAAGGAAACTTGAAAATAGAAACCGGTAGTGGAAATATTAAAGCTAAAAATGTTAACGGTTTAATTAATGCAAAAACTTTTGCTGGGGATATTTACACCGGTTTTACAACTTCTAATTTTAATGGTTCTAATATTGTAACAAATATTGGGGATATTTACTTATATATACCTACAAATCTAAATGCCTTGGTAGATGTTGATATTATGAGCGGTAGAACATTTAATAATGAAAAAAACATTATTGATACTGATTATGAAAAATATTTGGTGAAAAAAGAAATTAAAGGGGGCAATTATTATTTTACTTATAAAATAAATGGTGGTAATAATAAAATTTATCTTAAAACTGTAAACGGTAAAGTTAGTATTAAAAAAAATAAAAAATATTAATTTTATCCATTCTCACCAGTTATTCTTGCTATTTGTAATAAATAAAATCTTAAATAGTTTTGCTCTTTTTCGCTTAATGCTTGCTCTTCTATTTTAATAATATTTTTGGCTTCTTGAAGTGCTTTTATAATATTAATTGGTATTTCGGTTGTTTCTTTGGATAATGCCGAAAGCAAATTATATGCTGCAGATAAAAATTTATCCATATTTTCATCTGTTCCATAATTTTTTATAGTTGGAATTTGATAATTATTCGGTAAAAATGGTAAATCTATTATATTTTTTTGTAAAGTTAAAGAGTAAAGTGCGGTAGCTAACTCTGTAAAGGCATTAACCCTTGTAAAAACAGGCTTTTCTAACAAATTCCAAATCTTTTCTCGATAAGTGTTAACGGCTGCTCTAATTGCTAAAAGTTTTTCTACTTCTGTAGTCCATCTTAAATCAACTTCTCCGCTTATATTGTTTAAGATAAAATTAATATCTGTATTAAAAATATTGGGCTGTAATAAAACTGCTAAATCTGGACGTATAGTGGGTAATAAATTATAAATAAATTTATCATCTTCAAAAAAATCATTTACGTTTAATCCATGCCTGCGTAATAATTCTTTTTGAAGTAAAGGAATATATTTATTTTGTGCGTTAAAATCTTCTTTTAAAGCTATTAATGATGAATTACCGGGCTTAAAAGCATTTTCTAACTTAGAAATAAAAAGTAGGTCGTTATCTTGGTAAATTCTTAATGTGGATAAAATTTCATAAACTGAAAGTTTTGGTAAAATTCTTTCCTCAATAATATTTAAGGAATTAGTATCTGATAAATTAAGAGTATAAAATTCATCTAAAGCGCGGAATAACCCAGTGGTTAATTGATTTATACCTAAAACAGTAGTTTGGGATAAATTATGTGAAATAGCACGTAATAAGCTACCAAATTTAGAAAATGGAATAGTGTTAGCAATTTTACCTAAAATTTTTTGACCAACAAGTGCATCGTTAGATTTTTGTGGTCTAATAGTTGGTCTATCTCTTAAAACGGGCGATGTGCGGGCAATAAAATAAGAGATTATATAAATACCAACAACATCTTCATCTTTACCATATAAAATATGTCTAAAATTTTTGGTAAAAACGTCTGTAAATTTTTCAAAAATAGGGTCGGCATTTCCAATGGTTAGCCTTTCTAACTCTTTTAAACCACGTGTTTTAATTTGCAATCTGGTTTCTTTAAGTGGTTCGCCAGCGCGTATAATTTCGTTTTCATAAAAACTTTGGGCATGTTTAATATGATAAATTACTTGAGCGTAATCTTTAACGTTAATTAGTCTTAATTTTTCTGAAATAGTGCTTTGGAAAGTTCTTAAATCACCTGTTGCTAAAACACCCAAAAGTGGGGTAACAGCATATTCAGTACTTTTTTTAGTAGATTCTTTTAAGTATTCTGAAAAACGCCATTTATTGCTATTAGAAAAAATAAAAGCATTTTTACCTGAGAATGGGGAATAATACCCACCTTGTCTTTGCATAGGTTCACCGCAGCCAAGTTTCATCCTCACTCTGCCTATAATTCCTTTTTCTGCAAGCCATACAGCTAAGTTATATTTTGCTTGTTTAAATAAATGTTGTCCTGCAATTTGTCCTATTTGTTGGCTTAAATCGCTACCAGCAACAAATATTTCGCAAATTATTTCATTAAATCTAGTTTTAATATCTTCATCTATTCTTTTTGTTTGGAATGAATAGTCCCATATTTTATTTAAGTAATTTGTAATATCTTTTACGGCATCTAAATCTTCAAATAAAGGTATAATAAAAATATTTGGGAGGTTATTAGTGTTATTGTTTCTAGTTCTTCTTTCAAGCTCTGCAACAAGTTTTCTATTAAGAGAAATAGCAGCTTCAGCAGTATCAGACATACTAATTTGTAAGCCAAGAATTAGCCCACCGTTACCATATTTTGCAGCAATTTCATTTATTTCGTAAATATTATAAACTGTTGTATCAATAGCAAATTGGTCTTGCGCCGTAATCATTTTTTGATGAATACGAGGAGTAATAACAAAGCGTTTTAATAAATCTTTATAAAGTACCGCTTCTCTTAGTATTTCTATGTTATTTAAGTTATTAAAAATAGTGGGTAATAAATTATATAAAGTTTTTCTAAGTTTTTTATTTAGTGCAAAATAATATTCTAATAATTCTTTACGCTGTTTGCGCAATTTTAGCATTTTGCTTTCTAGTCTATCGTTGTGTTTTCTTAATTTAAATAGTGGGTCATCTGCCAAGTGCAGTTTCATGCCAATTTTTCTAAGCAGTGATGGTGATAGATTATAGGGTAAAACACCCTTAAATCTTTTTTCTAATTTATGTGTTAAAAAAGTAATTTCGTTTAGTAAATCGCTAAATTTTTTATTGGTTTTTTGTAGTTGTAAAATTTCTTTTAAGATTAATGGGTCAATATTTATATTATTTTTGTGCAATACATTAATAAAGTTAGCCATGTTAGTTACATTTTGTATAACCACGGCAGCAATTAAACTATGCCCTTGTCCACTAGGTCTTGTGCTGCCATCCCAATCTCCCCAATAGGAAAGAAATGTTTGATATTTAGCATCAGCATTTATATTAATAAATGTTTCTGCATAAATGGCACTATTTAAATCTAACAGTAATTCGTTTGGTTCGTCTTTAGATTTTATTGCAACATTAGTACCTAAAAATTCTTTAAGTAAGTGATTAGCAACTTTTTTAATTTCATTTTCTGCTGGGTATTTATTGCGTATAATTTGCTCAATATGCTTATCAATAATAATTTCTACTGCAATTCCATATATTTGTGTAGGGTGCACAGTTCTATCGTAAAGTCTATTTTTAAACTTAGCAATTCTTTCATCTAAATTATCTTTGTAAAGCTCTTGCTTTAGATACGTTAATAGTTCTTCTTTGTTACTTTCCTTATATTTAGTTATTAAAAGATTTACTAAGTTATCACGGTCTATTAATCTTTGTTCAAAAGCCTTTAAACGAGTTGGTAAATATTCCTCAAAAAATTGGTAATAATTATTATTTGTTACAAAATTAATCTTTTTTAGTTCAAATTTAAATTTTCGCTTACATTCGTTAATAATGATATTAGAATAATTATTCCACAATTGATAAATTATAGTTGAGTTATTATCAATTTTATTATTATCTTTATTGGGTAAAGATTTTATAGTGTATCCTGCCTCTTCTTCTGCAATCATTCTATTAAGGTCAATAATAACGCGTCTGGTTTTTTTTAGTAAAATTTCTGCGTTATCTTTGCCACCTAAAGTTAATCTAAAAGTTTTTCTACCGCTTTCAAAACCTTCTTCTGTTCTTGCAAAAGTAGAAAGAGGAATAAGCCCAATCCCTTGCCTAGCCAAACCGCTTGCAAGCCAATCTAATGATATTCCAGCAGGTAGATTTTCGATTATCATTTGTGGATACATACTACCTAATGGAGCTTTTATTTTAATTTTGTAAAAATTCCTTTCTAAAGGTAAATTGGCAACAGCTTCTTCTAATGCTTGCATTCGGTAATAAAATATATTGTTCCGCAGCCCATAATAGTAGTCTAAAAATTCTGGTTTATTTCTGTAAAATAGATATGCTACAATTATAGCGGCATAATTTGGAGTAATATTTTTATTAATACTTGTAAATCTATTATAAAGTAGCTCCTCTCTAATTTCAACAACGCTTAGTCTTGCACCTGCAAAAGAATCTGTTTTGCTAAGGGAGTGGACCGTTATTAGTTTATCGTTATTTTCTTTTGTTATATAGCCTTCGTTGTATAATTCGTTTGCAAGCATGCGTAAAGTTTTAATTTGTTTAAATTCTTTTTCTGGTGCAACATTTTGATAAGATAAATCATCTATAACATAAATATTATTTTGTAATAATACTTTTAATAATTGCCTTAAGTCATCTTGTGCAAATTGCATTCCCGTAGCATTATGAGGATTATTAATTGCAACAGCAAAATTACTTTTATTAATCTTGCTTTGTTTAATTGCGGTTTCAATTAATATATTTACATCAAGCTGTAAATTATCTTTAAGTGGTACAACAATTGTATTAGGAAAACAATGTTCATAAGTCCAACTTAAATCTGGAAAGATAACGGTATTTATTCCGCAGTGGTAACCTAAAATACTTAAAGCAGTGCGAGCTGAACCGCTAACAACGCAGCAATAGTTTTTGTTATACTCTGGGTGATGTTTAATAAACTGAAATAGAAAACTATTGAATAAATTATCTGTAAAAAAATTATCGTTAAAGTGCTTAATAAATAGTTCTATTAAGTTAATAGAATTAATTTCAGAAAATAGGTCGTATGTAAAATAAGGGGAATTTAATTTTATTTTTTCTTGAATATTAGATATTAGACTGTAAAATTTTGGGGGATAAGCTGCAATCTGCAAGTCTTTTTTATCAATAATAGAGGAAAGTTTATTAGAGTATTTTTCTGCAAAACTACTAAGCGTATTGTTTTTAATAATTGGAAAAGCGGACTTCTCGACTTGGGGAATAACTTGGTTATTGGTGATAGATTCTTTATCAAAATAATTATTAATATTATTAAGTAAAAAAGATAAAAATTCTATTTCAGTAGATGAAGGTGTTCCTTTTAGCTTAAATTGAACGTTTTCTATTACATTAATAAAATTATAATTACCAGCTAAAAATACAATAGAACTATTAGTTAATTTATTATTAAAAGCTTCAGCAGAAATTAGGCGCAAAACTTTATTTTCCATCTTGGCTTCGCGTGCCAAAGAATGGCTATTTGGAGCATTGTTATATTCAATAAAAAATAATGGGTTATTTAAACTTAAACTTCTTAAATTTCTTCTGGTCTTTTCTGAAAAAATTTTATTAAATAAAATAAAATGAGGAATTAAATTATTTTTAGCAGATTCTTTAATTGCGTCTAAAAAAGATTCCTCGTTACTATTAACAAAAATAAAATTTAAGTTTTTAAATTTAGTTAAATAATCGGGGAATTTATCTCCATAAACAATAATCTTTGCGGGTAAATGAACTAAGTAGTCATCTAATGCGAAAAAAATCAGTCGTAACGCTTCTAAAAATCCACCTGTAGAAATAATAATTTCACGTTTGCCAGTATTAGTTCCTAAGTCATACAGTAATGGTTCGCTTTGATATTTAACCAACCAATCTAAAAACCAATTAATTAAGTATGGGGGGGTGTTTTTATTAAATCCACCTCTAGGAGAGTATGGGGATGCAACATTAATTAAATTAAGTAAAAGTTGCATAAATGGTTTGTTATTATCATCACTGCCAAGTTTTTCAACAAATGCATTTAAGTTATTTAAGTGGTATTCATCATCGGCAACATCTAAGCTACAAGCCAAACGAAAATAAGCTGCTAATAGTTTGTCATCTTGTACAGGATTGCCTATATGAAAATTTACACGTTCATTAATAGGAACATCAGACGCTGCAGTGGCTTCGCTAACTTCTGATACTTTTGCGGCTTTAATCGGCTTTAGTTTAAATAATTCCGATTTATCTTCTGATAATATCATATTTTGTAAAAATTAATTATTATCAGAGTCTATTTTAAGATTATTTTTTAAGAAGTTTTGGAACAATCCAATAAGTTCCGGTACTTGAGGGAAATCTTGTGAAGAAAGATTAACCACAGTGCGCGCATTTTTTAGGCTTTGGCTAGCTTCTGCAAGCCGCGCAGCTTGTGGTGTAAGTATTAATAATTCAGGATAATTTTTAAGTAGTTCAAGTTCTTTGCTTTCATGCTCTAATTGTATCTGCTTTCTTTTAAGCTCTTCTTCAGTGCGTTTTAAAGCAAGTAAACTCTCTTTTTCTAATTCTTCTTTTTTAAGTTCTAATTTTTTTAGCTCTAATTCACTTTCTTTTTTGGCAATTTCTTCATCTGTTGCAAGTTTTATTTTAATACTTGCAAGCCTTGCCTGTTGATTAAGCAATTCTGTCTGTTCAGCAATTCGGGCTATTTCTTGTTGTTTTAGTGATTCAGATATTTTTTTATCTATCGGTTCAATAGATTGCACAACAAGCGAAATAATATCTATACCTAAAAGGGCTGCACTTTCCTTAGTATTTAATGTTAAATGATTATTTAAGCCATCACTAGAAAGCTCTTCGATACCTAATTTTTCTGTATATGCTTTTATTTTCCCTTCCAAAATTAATTGTAATTCTTTTGCTGCTTTATTAACAGCATCTGTGCTCCATCCGCCAACTTTAATTAAGGAGTTTAAGTTTTTTAAATTTGCTGCAACTGTTAACGATAATTTTATTTTAATATCTAAATTTCCCTTACAAGTTGCTTCTATAAGATTAGTAAAATTATAGGTGGTTTTTGGTAAAGCAAGGCTAAAGTGACGCGGATAATAGCGTCCCTTTCTTACTTTAATTTCTTCGTTTTTTTCAAAAAGAATTATAGTATCTGGACGTTTTATTCTATATTCGTATAACAAATAAACAACAATAAGTAAAAATATAATGGCGGCAGGGTAAAACATGTTGGCTCCTAAATAAATATCAAATCGTTAGCTTTTATTGGGTTTAATTAAAATAAAATATTATGCAAATATAAGCATAAATTTGCATAAAAATATATTAAATTAAGGTTGTTTTTTTTGTTTTTAATAATAAATTTGCATAAAAAAAGCGAGGGCTAAATTAACCTCGCTTTTTATAATCATAAAGAAAAAAATTATCTAACGCCATTGTTTTTTAAGAAATCAGAATATTTTTGGTCTTCACCCATAATATGGTCAACTAACCATTTGCTCAAAAAGCTCATTAAATCTATTGATATAGAAGCTTTGCCTTTTTGGTAGTTATTGTAAAAATCTACAACTTGTTTTGTTAATTTATCGTGAACCATTTTATGTTTAAGTTTATCTTGGTAACCAAATTTGTTAAATAACTCTTCTTCATATTTAAAGTGAACTTTTGTATAGTCTACTAAAGAAGTTAACACATGGTTTAGTACTTCTTTAGATTTGCCAGATTTTATGGCATCGTTTAATTCGTTAATAATTTCTACAAGTTTTTTATGCTGCTCGTCAATAGAGGGTATACCAACGCTGTATTTAGAACTCCATGTTATAAGTGCCATAATTATCTCCTATTCTAATCCTTTTTCTTTTAAGAATGGGGCATATTGTTTATCTTCTTTTTGAATGTGGTCTATTAACCAATTGCTTAATAATTGCATTAAATTAATAGAAACGGTAAGTTTGCCCGCTTTAAAATCGTTATAGTATTTGTTAACTTCATCAACCATTTTATTGTGTTTGTTTTTATGTTCAGTTGCTAGTGGATAAAGATATTTATTAAATAAATCCTCTTCAGTTTTAAAGTGATACTTGGTATAATCCAAAAGTTTCTTAAATACATCGCCTAAAACCTCTTTAGATTTTCCTATGCGCATTGCCTCGTTAAGCTCGTTAATTATTTCTAACCAAACTTTGTGTTGGTCATCAAGCTCTTTAATCCCTAAACTTAACTTGTCGCTCCATGTTATTAATGCCATAATTAACTCCTAATTTTAATTTGAATATTTATTAATTATTTTTTTTATTTTTTTGTAGAAATATACAGAGGAAAAATAAATATATAACGATATAATAAAAGCAAATATATCTTCTTTAAAAAATTTAAAGATAGTTAAAGATAAAATAAGAGTACTAACTCCAATAAAAAGTATATAATATCCACCCTTTTTATTTACTAAATCCCATAGTTTTCTATTAAGTAAAGTTTCATTAAATCTAATGCCATACCAATGACCAAAAGGGATATTAAAGTATATTAAAGGTACTGCCATAATAATAAAAATTAAGCTTATTAAAATAAAAATATAAATTATCACAAATTTTATTAAATAATTTAAAAATTAAATTAAAATCTATAAATTGTCAAGTAGTTTCAATAAATCATTTTTGAAAAAAGGTTTAGGCAAATAGTGTGTGCAGCCTTTTTCAAAAAAAGATTCCTTCTGGCTTTCTGTGGTATATGCGGTAACGGCAATTATAGGGGTGTTTTTATAGCGCTCTTGTTCTTTTATGGTTTTAGCTAAATCTGCACCACTAATACCAGGTCCTAAATTTATATCCATTAGTATGGCATCGTAAGAATTTTGTTTTGTTTTTTCTAATGCTGTAACAGGATCCATAGCTGTATCAATTATATATTTACCCTTTAAAAACATTTTAACAACATTTATGTTAATTTCATCATCTTCAACATAAAGAATATTCTTTATTTTATTAGTTTTAGGGCTATTTATATTTACTTGTTCAATTTGAGGCTTCTTGTAATCGGCAACTGGTAAAAATATGGTAAAAACAGTCCCTTTATTTACTTCGCTTTGTACTTTAATATTTCCATTTAAGTATTCGATTGCTTTTTTAGCTAAAGATAAACCAAGTCCAGTTCCTTCATATAATCTAGTTGTTCCTTCGCTAACTTGTCTAAATGGTTCAAAAATAATATCTAATTTTTCTTCAGGTATTCCAATCCCACTATCTTTTACGTAAATCATTGCTGTTTTTGTATCTTTGTTAAAATCTAGTTGAACAATTATTTCCCCTTTATCTGTAAATTTAATAGCGTTTTCTATTATATTTTTAATTGCTGTAATTAAGTAATTTTTATCTATTGAAGCGTAAATCGGTCTAAAGTTAAGAATTAGTTTATAATCAAGCTTTTTGTTTAAAGCTGCTATTTTGTAATCTTCAAAACATTCCTTTATTAAATCTGATAGTTCAATTTGAGTTAGTTGAACAGACTCTTTATTAGCTTCCATATTTGCTAAATCTATAATAAGATTTAGCGATGTGCTTAATCTTTTTGCACTTTCTAAAATATCAATTGCCATAGATAAATGGTCTTCGTTTATTAGCTGTTCTGTTAAAATTTTGGCAAAACCTAAAATACTATTTAGTGGTGTGCGCAACTCGTGGTTAATATTGGCTAAAAAGTACTCTTTTAGTTTTGCAGATTCTTTAGCTTTTTCTAACGAATTAATTAATTCTAGCTCTAGTTTCTTTTTGTCTGTAACATCTTCCTTAACTGCAACAAAATGGGTAATATTACCATTTTCATCTTTAACAGGTGCAATGTTTTCGTTTTCCCAAAATAGCTCCCCGTTTTTCTTTTTATTTAAAAATAATCCGGTGTATTTTTCACCATTATTTAGTTTAGAATACATTAAATCGTATTCTTCTTTAGTTGTATAACCAGACTTCAAAAATCGCATGTTTTTGCCAATTACTTCGGGTTCTGTATAACCAGACTTAATGCAAAAAGAAGGATTTACGTATTCTATATTTCCTTGCTTATCTGTAATAACAATTGATGTTTGGCTTTGCTCGAAAGCATGATATAATGTTTTTAATCTATCATTAATTTTTATTTGTTCTGTAATATCTCTTGCAGTACCAACAACACCAATTAAATTACCATTTGCGTCATATAAAGGGGCTTTGTGAACGTCTAAATATGTATATACTCCTTTTATGTACCCATGCTCTATAAAGTTCATAGGTTTATTGGCTTCCAAAGTAACAGCATCACTATCAACGCATATTTGACCAAATGTATGCCAATTAGGATTATCTGGGAACTTATTCTTTTCTCGATTTGCAAAGTATAGATCGTTTTTACCAATCGGTTCTTCTATATCGGTAGCGCTTAATAAATTATCGCAAAAAGATTTATTCACAAATATAAAATTTCTATTTAAATCTTTTGCCCAAATCATATCTGTGGTATTATCGCTAAGTAATCTAAATAAATTAAATAAATCTTTATATTTTTTTTCACTACTATATAATTTATTATAAACATTTTGCTTTTCAGTTATATTTCTAACAATCATTAAAACTTCTTCACTCCCACACAATACAAAACGGGCTTCAAAAAATTGTTTATCACCATTAAAATCAAGTTCATATTCAACTACTTGTTGTTCGCCTGTTTTAAATAGATTACTATAACACTCACTAATTTTTTTACTTAAAAAATCAGGTAAAACATTAGAATAATGTTTATTTAAAAAATCTTTTGGTTGCATTAAAAGATATTTATAGTTAGTAGACCAAAAATATTTATAAACACCTTCTTTATTAGTCACAAAAATCCAGTCTGGTAATGCGTGCATTAATGCTTTAAATCTATTATCCTGGTCAAAAATTTTATCTAATAATGTTTTGTATTCTGTTATTTCTAAAGCATAACCAACAATTTTAATAAAATTGGTTTCAGTGTTTTTTTCTAAAATGTTTCCAAAATCATAAAAAATATGATAATTGTTGTTTATATCGCGTATTCTGTATTCTATTTTATAAATATTAGTTCGTCCTTCAATTAAGTCCCTCATGGCTTGCATTGTTTTTTCGTAATCATCAGGATGAACTAACTTCATAAAATCTTCATAATGATTAAAATCTTGGCTATCAAATCCTAATACATCAGTTTTATTTTTGCTAAATGTAACTTTGCCACTTGGCAGTTCCATAATCCACCAAGCAAAGTTTATAAGCTGACTTGCTAAACTGGTTGCAGAGTAACTATTAAAATTTGTTGTAGTGGTATCATTATTAATTTGAAAATTATCGTTTTCCATAAAAAATTAAAATGAATAAAAAAATATAAAAATCAGTTATGCAAATAAAGAAAAAATTATATTATAACAAATAAAAGCTTTAACTATTTTTAAAGATTACAGTAAAAGTTGACCCCACACCTTTTTTGCTTTCACAATAAATTTGTGCATTATTAAGCTCACAATATTTTTTTACTAAGGCTAAGCCAAGACCATTCCCTTCAAAACTACGAGTATAACCTTGCTGCTCTTGACTGAATGGTGTAAACAAGATTGGTAAATATTCCTCGCTAATCCCTATTCCAGTATCTTTTATTTTGCATACAATTTCGTTATTGTTATTATATATAGAAACGTTAACACCACCATTTTTAGTAAATTTAATTGCATTATCAATTAAATTAGAAAAAATTTGATATACTGAATAATTATCTCCGTAAATTATAGAATTAGTACTTTTATTATCATAAGTTAAACTTAAATTTTTACTTTTAGCTAAATAAATTTGCTCGGTAATTAAAGGTTGTAAAATATCTTTATCTATATCTAATTCAATAGGTTTGTAGTCGTAAGTTCCTGTTTGTATTTCGCTCATGTTAAGCAGTAAATCTATGGTTCTAATTAATCGGGTACCGGCGCGATTAATTGATGCAAAGCTTGTTTTTAAATCTTCATCTAAGTGTTCGCTAAGCTCATCTCTAATTAAACTCATAAAACTTAAAATTACATTAATGGGAGTTCTAATTTCGTGAGACATTTGTGCCAAAAATTCTGATTTTAATCTGTCAGATTTTTCTGCAAGTTCTTTAGCTTCTATTAATTGACTTTCGTAATTTTTAATTTCAGTAATATCTTGTGCAATACCTAAAAAATTAATTATTTCTCCATTTTTATTTGTAATAGGAGATATATTAAGCGATAACCAACAAACTTCACCATCGGCTTTAGTAAATTCAATTTCCCCTTGCCAAGGTTTATTGTTACGTAAAAGTTCTTCTGCTTGCTTAGCTTGCTCTGTATTTTGTTTATAAGGAAAAAGTCCAATTTCTGCAGTAGTTTTATTTACAACATCGTTAAATGCATAGCCCGTAACTTCTGTAAACTTTTTGTTAACATAATTAATTACACGATTGTAACCTGTAATTATTATAATAGTAGGATTTTGTTCAATTGCTTGTTTAAAGATTTTAAGATTGTGAACATTAAGGATATTTTGAACAGCAATATGTAATGAATTCATCATTAAGCTAAATTGCTTTGTTTCTTGCTCTGTATAAGGGTGCTTTTTGTTAAATAATCCTGTTATAATATGAACTTTTTCGTTTGTAAAAATTGGTATAGCTAAAATTCTTTTTATTAGAATATCAGTTTCTGGTAAGCTTATCTGATTGGCATAAATATAAGAAAAATCATTAAAAACAACTTCTTTTTTAGTTTTTAATGGATAAAGCCAAATTGGTAATTCAGAATCATTTAAATAAGTACTTAAATTAATGTTTTTTATTACTTTTGTTTGATTATTAATATTTAAATAAAACTTATCAATCTCATTTTCGTCTTTTAATTCAATTAAATAACCACCTTCACTTTCTGTTTGTTTCACTGTTTCTGTAAAAATAAAATCACTAATTTTATCAATATTTTGGTTTTGCATTTGATAAACTTTAAGCAAGGTTTCAGTTCTTATCTCATTAAGTTTTCTCTCTTCTTCTATTTTAATTTTTTCTGTTATATCGGTTACAACATCCATAATGTAAAGTGGCTTACCTTCGTTATCTGTAATAATTTTAGCTCTAAACTCTCCAAAAAATGTTGTACCATCTTTTCGTTTCAATTTTATTGTTATTGGGTCTAATCTTAAAGTTTTTAATAGTTTAAAATATACTTTATTAACTAACGGCAAGTATTCATCACAAATAAAGGTAAATGCGTTAAGATTTAATAATTGATTACCATTATCAAAACCAAATAATTTAGCTTTTCTATCATTAGCAAAAATAATATTACCATTTAAATCCATTAACGATATACCATCTGGCGAGGTTTCTACAATAGATTTATATAGTAGTTCACTTTTTCTAATATTTTCTTGCAACTGTTTTTGCTCTGTAATATCTAAAATTATTCCTCTTAGTCCTATAGGTTTATTATTATCGAAAATAGGAGTGGAATAAACTAAGATAGGAAATTTTTCGCCTGTTAATTTTATTGCTGTATACTCAAATGTAACAGTTTTTTTATTTGTTATGTTAATTATAAAATTATTGTGTAACTTGGGTAAATCTTCTGGGGCAATAAAATCGGCGATATTATATTTCCTTTCATATATACTTTCTGTAGCATTAAACAGTTTATATGCAAAATTATTGCAAAATATAATATTACCATCAATATCAGTTTCAAAAAGTGTAAGGGGTATTAAATCTGCTGTTTCATTAAATTTTTGTTCTAACCTTTTTAGTTGATATTCAGTTTTACGTAAGTGTGTTATATCTCTAATAATACTTAAAACAGCTTTTTTTCCATTCTGTAGTGTTACAGTTTTGCTTTTAACGTTAAGGTATAATTCTTCACCATTCCATAGTGTTACAAAAGTTTCGATATCTGGTTTATAATATTTTAAAAAATTAACGCTAGGGGGTTCTGGATTTAAATAAAAACTATCATAGTATTTTCCTATTAATTCATCTTTTCTCTTTTTAACAAGGTCGCAAAAGGCATTGTTTACATTAATTATAATACCATCTTCGTCAACTAACCTTAAGCAATTGGTTGTAAAATCCCATAAAGTATCAAAAAATAATTCTTTGTTGTATAGTTCTTGTTCAGAAATATTATTAGCTTCAATTAAAAAAATTGTAATGGTTTTTTCTTTTAATGTGGTAATAGAAGTAAAAGTATTAAATAAATAATTTTTATCTAAAATATTAATTTGCTTAGGTTGGTTTGTAACAGATTTATTAATATAATCACCAAACCCAAAATTCCAAATATAGTTTTCGTTATTAATATCTAAACTAAAAATTTGATAAAAAGCAACATTTGCATAAAGTACGTTTTTATTTTGGTCACAAATCCAAATAGGATTGCTAATAAAATCTGTTATAGCTACAATGCTATCTAAAAAATTTGTGTTATTGCTTAAATTATTTTTAATAAATTCAAGCAATTTATTAATCTTTTCAGGTTTATTATCATTCATTTCAGTTGTCATTTCAAAAAAAATTAAAATTGTTTTTAACAAAATATTATAATAAAAATTTATGAAAAATCAAATGTTATTTTTATTTTGCATATAAAAATAAAGGAAAAATGATGAACAAACAATTTAATGCAGTAGAAATAGTTAAAAAGAAAAGGGATAAGGAAAGATTGAGCAAAGAGGAGATTGAATTTTTGATTAATAATTACTCAAAGGGTGTAATACCCGATTATCAATTTTCGGCATTTTTAATGGCAGCTTATTTAAATGGATTAGATACTGAAGAAACAGCTGCGTTAACAGGAGCAATGTTAAACTCTGGCGAAGTTATAAACTTAAATGCAATTAAGGGAGTAAAGGTAGATAAACATAGTACCGGTGGAGTTGGAGACAAGACAAGCTTAGTTATAGCACCAATAGCAGCAGCTGCTGGAGTTTATGTGCCAATGATAAGTGGACGCGGACTTGGCCATACGGGAGGCACTTTAGATAAATTGGAATCTATACCCGGGTTTAATGTTAATTTAAACTTAAGGGAATATAAAGATGTGCTTAAAAAAGCCAAAGCGGTTTTAATTGGGCAAACTAAAGAAATTGCCCCTGCCGATAAACTTATTTATGCACTACGCGATGTTACTGCAACAGTGGAATCAATTCCATTAATTACCGGCAGCATTATGAGTAAAAAACTTGCAGAAGGCATTGATGCTCTTGTACTTGATGTTAAAACCGGTAGCGGTGCTTTTATGAAAAGCTTAAAAGATGCTGAAACTTTAGCTAAATCTTTAATTAATACTGCAAAAGCATTTAATAAAAAGGTTGTTGCTTATATAACAGACATGAACCAACCTTTAGGTTATAATATTGGCAATTGGTTAGAAGTTGTAGAAAGTGTAGAAATATTAAAAGGGAAAGATGTGCCATATTTAACAGAACTATGTTTACACTTAGCAGGTACAATGATATATTTAGGTGAAAAAGCTACTTCTGTTAAAGATGGAATAGCACTAGCTAAAGAACTAATTAATAATGGTAAAGCATACGAAAAGTTTTTGGAAATAGTTAAATTGCAAGGTGGTGATACAACATATATTGAAAAGTTAGAAAAATACCCTAAAGCTAAATATTCCGCTAAAGTTAAATTTAACAGCTATGGTTATATTAAAGCTATAGATACTTATAAGCTTGGTATGGCTTCTTTACTTTTAGGTGCAGGAAGATTAAAGAAAGAGGATAATATTGACCCAAAAGCGGGGATAATATTTTATCCTAAGATTGGTGATTTTGTAAAAGATGGAGATATTATTGCAGAGCTATTTAGCACCAGAAAGATTACGGAAGATGATATTAATGCGGTTATTGGTTCTATTACTTTAAGTGAAGAAAAGGTTAAACCACAAAAATTAATACATAAAATATTACAATAAAATGAAACTGGGGGTAAAAGCTTGCCCCAGTTTAATGCTTAAATTAAAACTTATCTATAATTATTTCGTTTAACGGTTTACGAACTCTTTCTGCAACTTCTCGTTTCTTTAAGTCTTCGGGCAGTTTATCTGGGCTATCTAAATAACCTAAAGCAATTACGCAAATTGGTTCAATATCAGCTGGAACGTTAAACTCTTTCACAATTACTTCGGGGTTAAAGCCACCCATCACATGACCATACACATCGTAGCTAAATGCATATAGTAGCAAGTTTTGATTAGCAGAACCGGTATCGTAAGCGTAATATTTATTAGGTTGATTGTTATATGACGAGTTTTTACGCGCAAAGCTTACTAATAAAGCGCTTGCATTTTTTGCCCATTGAATATTAAAAGGCACTAAAGCATCTAATATTTTATTAAAATTTTCACTACCTCGTAATGCGTACATATATAACCAAGGCTGTTCATTCATACTGCTTGGTGCCCAACGTGCAGCATCCAATATTTTTAATAATAATTCCTCACTTAATTCTTTTTCAGAAAAAGAACGTGGACTTTTTCTACCAAAAATTATTTCATCTATATTTTTCATTTTTCCTCTTAAAATTATTTCATTCTTAAAGGAAAAATCAATTTAAAAAGTTCCTAAATTAATTTTTTTAGTTCTGCAATTTCTTTTTTAACTAATTTGGGATTAGGTGAGCCATGGGTAATTTTATTATATAAACATTTATCTAAGTTAAATAAATCAAAAACGTCGTTATCAAAAAGATTTGAAAATGCTTTAAACTGATTTAATGGAATTTCATTTAGCTTAAGATTATTATCTTCAGAAAATTTAACAAGTTTACCAATTACTTCGTGAGATTTTCTAAATGGCATCCCTTTTTTAACTAAGTAGTCTGCTAAATCTGTAGCAAAAATTGTACTGCCTGCTAGCTCATCCTTAAACCTATTAGTGTTAAATTTGGAAGTTTTTAGCATATCATTTATAATTAAAATAGAATCCAAATAAGTATCTAAGCTATCAAAAATAGGTTCTTTATCTTCTTGTAAATCTCGGTTATAGCTTAAAGGTAATCCTTTTAACGTAACAGCAAGCGATAAATAATTTCCATAAATACGTCCAGTTTTACCGCGAATAAGCTCTGCCATATCAGGGTTCTTTTTTTGTGGCATTAAAGATGAACCTGTTGTATATTTATCCGATAGTTGAATAAAATTCCACTCTGTAGAATTCCACAAAATTAATTCCTCTGCAAATCTGCTTAAATGCATGTAAGAAATTAGAATTGAATTAAGAAAATCCAAAATAAAATCTCTATCAGATACAGTATCTAAAGCGTTAGCAGTAGGTTTATTAAAACCTAAATTTTTGGTTGTAAAATTTCTATTTAAGGGTAAAGTAGAACCAGCTAAAGCGCCGCTACCTAAGGGATTTAAATTAATAGAATTTTTACAAAAACTAAATCTCTCTTTATCCCTTTGCAACATTTGCACGTAAGCCAATAGATGAAAAGCTAAAGAAATTATTTGAGCGCGCTGCAAGTGGGTGTAGCCCGGCATTAATGTTTCGGTATTATTTTCTGCAATTTTTAGTAAAGTAAGCTGAAATTCTTTAATTTTGCGTTCAATTTGTAAAATTGCTTTTTTTAGGTAAAGTTTTAGTGCTGTAATCACTTGGTCATTTCTACTTCTACCGGTATGTAGCTTGCCCGCTAAATCTCCAATTTGATTATAAAGCTCTGCTTCTATAGCAGAGTGGATGTCTTCGTAATTGGAATTATCAAAATTTAGCAAGCCCGATTTATAATTAGCTTCAATTTTTTTTAAGCCATTAATAATCGTATCTGCATCTGCTTTACTTATAATTTTAGATTTAGAAAGCATAGCAGCATGTGCTATGCTTCCTTTAATATCTTCAAAAAATAATCGTTTATCAAATTTTAAAGAAGATGAAAAATGTAAGGCTTTATTATCTAAATCTTCTTTAAATCTTCCACCCCAAAGCATTAAGCAACTTCTTTTTGGTTATAAAGTTTATTTTTAACAATGGACATAGTTTTATAAGGAAGTCCATAAATAGTCATAAACCCTGTGCTTGCTTGGTGGTCAAATTTATCGTCACTAGTATAAGTAGCAAGCTCTGTGCTATATAAACTAAAATCTGATGAGCGAGAAATAACAGTTACATTCCCTTTATAAAGTTCTAAAACAACTTCACCGGTAACGTTTTCTTGGGTTTGGTCTACAAAAGCTACTAACGATTTAAATAATGGTGTAAACCAAAGTCCATCGTAAATCATATTTGCAATTTTGTTAGAAATATCTTGTTTAAAGCGGAAAGTTTCTTTATCTAAAACAAGTTTTTCTAATTCATAGTGTGCTTTATGTAAAAGTGTTGCTGCTGGTGCTTCGTAAATTTCGCGGGATTTAATTCCAACTACTCTGTTTTCAATCATGTCAATTCTACCAATACCATGTGCACCCGCTATTTTGTTAAGAGTATCTACAATAGTAACGGGGTCTAAAACTTTATCGTTAATTTTAACGGGTACTCCTTTTTCAAAATAAATTTTAACTTTTTGACTAACATCGGGTGCGTTTTTAGGATTTACAGTTTTTTGGTAAACGTCTTCTGGAGGTGGCATAGTTGGGTCTTCTAAAACACCACACTCAATAGCAATTCCCCAAAGGTTTTCATCAATGGAATAAGGGGAATCTTTAGTTACCTTAACAGGAATATTATTAGCTTTAGCGTACTGCATTTCTTCTTCGCGGGATTTGAATTCCCAAGAGCGTAAAGGAGCAATAATTTCAAGCTCTGGAGCTAAAGTTTGTATTCCAACTTCAAATCTAACTTGGTCGTTCCCTTTGCCGGTGCAGCCGTGAGCAATAGCGTCTGCACCTTCTTTAAGGGCAATATCTACCATCATTTTGGCAAGTAAAGGTCTACCAATAGCAGTAGCCATTGGGTAAGTGCCTTCGTAAAGTGCACCTGCTTTTAAGGCAGTCCACAAATAGTTAGTTACAAATTCGTGACGCAAATCTAAAATAACGGCTTTAGAAGCACCAGTTTTTAAAGCTTTTTCCTCTAAGCCTTCAAGTTCCGCTGTTTGACCCAAATTACCCGTTGCCGTAATTATTTCCGCATTATATTTTTCGGATAACCATTTAACCATTACGGAAGTATCTAAGCCTCCCGAATATGCAACTACTATTTTTTTTGCCAATTTAATATCTCCTATTCTTTTTTTGGTGGTTGATTTAACATTAAGTCTTTAACTAATTGTACTATTTTAGGTATATGTGCGTGCGAGCTGGGGATAATTAAAACAGTATCGTCACCGCCCACAGTACCCATAATTTCGGGTTGATTTAATCTATCGATGTGGTATGCTACGCCTTGAGCTCTTCCGGCTAAGGTACGAACAATAACCATCGATTCGTTGTGTTGAACAAATAAAATTTCAAAGCTAATAAGTTTGGATATTTGCTTGCCGCTTTCTAACGAGTTTAATACGTATTTTACTCCATTCTCTCCCACGGTTCTAATTACACCAAGTTCTGCAAAATCTCGGCTTAAAGTAGCTTGAGTTACTTGGAACCCTTCTTCGGTTAATATTTTTACTAACTCTTCGTGGCTGCCAATTGCAGTGGTGTTTAAAATGTCTTTAATTCTGTTTTGTCTAATAAGTTTTGCAGACATAAAGCCTTCCTTTATTGGTTTAAAAATTGTTGTTTAAAACCTCGGTAAGCTTTTGGATAAATGTATTAATTTCTTTCTCTGTAACTATGTACGGAGGTAAAATTCTTAATACATTATCACCAGAAGTACCGACAACTATACCTTCTTCCAATAATGTACAGGCAATTGATTTAGCGGAAATTCCTTCATTAAATTCAATACCTAACATTAAACCGCGTCCGCGTATAGTTTTAATATTTTTAGTAATTGAATTTAATTCTTTTTTGAAATAATTTCCAATATTATGTATAAAAATTAATAAATCTTCCGTAAGCAGGTCAAAAACGGCATTAGCGGCAGCAATTGCAAGTGGGTTGCCACCAAATGTAGAGCCGTGTGAGCCGGGAGTAATATACTGTGCAACTTCATCGGTTAAAGCAACAGCACCAAGTGGTAAACCGTTAGCAATTCCTTTTGCCATTGTTATTATGTCAGGCTTTATATCTTCGTATTGGTGCGCAAAGTATTTGCCCGTGCGTCCCATCCCGGCTTGTACTTCATCAACAATTAATAATAAATTATATTTATCGCAAAACTTTCTTAGACCTTTCAAATATCCATCTGGGGGCATAATTATGCCGCTTTCACCTTGTATAGGTTCTACCATAACTGCCACTAAATCTGGATTATAAAAATGTTCTAAAACATCTAAATCTCCATAAGGAACGTATTTAAATCCGGGTAGTAGAGGATAGAAGCCTTCCCAAAGTTTATACTGTCCACTTGCAGTAAGCGAGCCCATTGTTCTGCCATGAAAGCTGCCAAGTGTAGTTAAAATTGTACTTCTGCCTTTTCCCCATTTACGCGCAAATTTTATTGCAGCTTCGTTTGCTTCTGTACCGGAATTGCAAAAAAATACTTTATCTATTCCAGCAGCATTTGCAATTTTTGTAGATAAAACCTCTTGTGGTGTAGATGTGAACAAATTAGAAACATGCCAAAGGTTATCTAATTGTTTTTGCACTTCGCTTTTTATATATGGGTGATTATGACCAAAACCAGTAACGGCTATTCCACTTAAAAAGTCTAAATATTCCTTACCATTTGCGTCATAAAGTTTTATGCCATCACCTTTTATAAATTCTGTGTAATATCTTGAGTAGTTTTGTAAAAGGTTAGTATTTTTATGTGCGTCTTCTTTAGGCAGATTTAACAATCCAGGTTCCTCCTTCTATTTTAATTTCGTTTTCAAATTGAATTAAAGGGTTTTTGCCTATCCAAATTTTATTAATTCCTTTATTTAGCAGTTGTAAACAACTATTTAGTTTAGGTATCATCCCATCTGTAATTTCTTTTTCGTCAATTCCTTTTAAAATGCTGTTTTCATCAATTAATTTTTGAATTGTACCAGAAAGCTTAACGCCATTAACATCAGATATAAAGAAAACAGAATCTGCTTTAAGTGCTGCTGCTAAAACTTCTGTAAAAATATCTGCATTCACATTCATAAGGCTTCCGTTTTCATCTCTGCAAACGCTGCTAAAAACGGGTATTACGCCATCATTTACTAAGTCTTTAATCCAATCTACATTTCCAATAACTTTAGGAATACCAACATTTCCTAAATCTAAATTTATTTTTTTAGCAACAAAAGTACCTCTATCAATTCCAGAAAGTCCAACGGCATCTATACCTTTGGTAGTAAGCCTGCTTATTATTTTACCGTTTAGCATACCAGATTGAACAGCAGCTACAACATCCATCACTTTATCAGTTGTAACGCGCTGCCCATTAATAAACTTTGCTTCAAGTCCTAATGCTTCAGACCACTCCGAAATACTTTGTCCTGCGCCATGAACAATTATTAAACCGCCAAAAGCTTCTTTTATTTTAAGTATTTCTAAAATTTTATCATCATTGTTTAATAAATCGTTTAATGCTTTTCCACTAATTTTTAATATCGCAGTCTTCATAAATCACCTTAAGATCTGTATTCGGAATTAATTTTAATATAGTTTTCGGTAAAATCGCACGTGTACCAAGTAGAGCTAAAAGTACCGCCATTTAAATTTACATTAATAAAAACCTCTTTGCGATTAAGTTTATCGTAAGCTTCTTTTTCATTGAGAACAATATTATAACCGGGCAAAAGAACGGGTGAATTATCAAAATAAATGCTTACTTTTTCGGGGTCTATATTTGCGCCGCTATTCCCAACTGAGGATAAAATTCTACCCCAATTAGCGTCGTTACCATAAATAGCAGTTTTAACTAGTGGACTATTTGCAATGCTTTTACCAGCTAAATCTGCATCTAATTGGGTATGAGCGCCAGTTACGTTAATTGTAATTAGTTTTGTAGCGCCTTCGCCATCTTTAGCAATAGATTTAGCTGCTTCTGTTGCAATTGTAAAAAGGGCTTCGTAAAATAAACCCCCAGATGCATCGTTTTCTTTAACTTCTACACCACTTAATCCATTTGCCATTATAATAACCATGTCGTTAGTGCTTGTTTCTCCATCAACGGAAATTTTGTTAAAAGTTTGGTTAACAGCTTTAACAAGATATTTATTAAGCAGGTTATTATCTATTTTTGCATCTGTAGTAAAAAATGCAAGCATTGTAGCCATGTTAGGCATAATCATTCCGCTTCCTTTGCAAATAACTCCTATTGTAACGGTCTGCTCGTTAATAGTAAAGTTTACTGCAAAAGATTTTTTGACAGTGTCTGTAGTCATTATTGCTTCTGCTGCGCTAAGCCCACCAAACTCTGAGAGCTGAGGAATAATATTATCTATACCACTTAGTAATGCATCCATTGGCATTTTTTGACCAATTACTCCTGTGCTGCTAATTAGCACTTCGCTTTTATCTATGCCTAATTTTTCTGCTAAATATTCTTGGCTTTTCAATGCATCGTTATAACCTTCTTCACCAGTACAAGCGTTAGCATTGCCCGAGTTAACAAGCACTGCTTTAACTAAATTACCTTTATTAATAACCTCTTGAGAAATTAATAAAGGAGCTGCTTTAACTTTATTTAAGGTAAATGTGCCAGCTACGTTGCATGGGCGAGGGCAATAAATTAAAGCTAAATCTTTTCTTTTTCTCTTAATACCCGCAAAAATCCCCGCTGCCATAAATCCCGGTGTAGATGTTACACTGCCACCTTCAACAAAGTTAATCATTTTTTGCACCTTTATTTATTATACCCAAAGTTTCATCAAAATTTAGTTTTTTGTTCATGTTTTGAATAGCTTGCCCTGCTGCACCTTTTATTAAATTATCTATTGCAGAAGTAATTATAACTGTGTTATATTTTACAGATATATTTATATCGCAAAAGTTGGTTCCAACTACCCATGTTAAACTGGGGGGAATTTGTCTTAATCTTACAAAATTAGAATTATTATATTTTTTATTATAAATTTCTTGAACAGCTTCGTTTAAAATTGGCTTATTTAGTTTAATAGTTGTAGTGGAGTAAATTCCAACTGCAACAGGTAATAAGTGTGTAGTAATAGAATAATCGGAGTTTAACCCAGCTTTTTTTAATTCTTGCGCAATTTCAGGTTGATGTCTGTGGTTATTTACGTTATATGCTTTAACGTTTCCATCCATTTCTGATAAAGAAAGCTCAACTTTGGTGCTTTTGCCTGCACCACTTGTACCAGAATAAGAACATGTAGATATTGTATTAATATATTCTGAAAAATTTTCTACAAAAGGTAATACCGATAGCAAAACAGATGTTGGATAACAACCCGGGTTTGCAATTAAATTTGTGGATTTGTAGTTTGTATTATAGTAATCTGCCAACCCATAGCTTTTAATGTTTAGTAATTCTGTTGAAGTGTGCTTTATGCCGTACCAATTTTCATATTCCATAGGGTTATCTAATCTAAAATCCCCACCTAAATCTATAACAATTTTATTATTATTAATTAAACTTGGCACTTGCTTTAGCGCTTCTCCGTGTGGTAATGCAACAAAATAAATATCATGATTTAGTGAAATATTATTAATTGATAGTACTTCGCTATTATTAGTTAAGTTGGTTAACTCTGGAAAAAGGTCTAATAATTTGTTGCCGGCATTAGTATTACCATAAACGGTTATTTCTTTTACCTTAGGATGATTTGTAAGTAATTGAATTAATTTTTTACCTGTGTATCCTGTTCCACCAATAATTGCAACATTAATCAACTTTGCTATTATTCCTGTTTTAATAGTTAAAAAAATGAAGTGCAAAGTTAATATAATTTTGATATACGTGTCAAGTTTAAAATGCAAAAAAATGCAAAAATTTAAATAAAAATGCATTATAATGCATTAAAATGAAAAATTATGCAAAAATACTCACAAATAAGAATTTATTATCTTAAAAATAATAAAATAAAAACGGGGAATAATTTGGTATATTATTAATAATAAATTAATTTAATTAATTATAATTAAAAAAATAGGAAACAAAAAATGAAGAAGGTTTTAGTTTTATTTGTATTTATTATTAATATATCTTATGCGCAAATAATAAACAGCCCAGATGGTAAATTTGCTTTAAAATTTTGGTTAAGCAAAAATGGCGAGCCTATCTATGCACTATCTTATTTAGGTGCAGATGTTATTAAACCATCTAAAATGGGATTAAAATTTAAAGAAGAATTTTCCTATTACGACGCATTTAGTATTGAAAAAACAGATACAATAAGTGTTAATGAAAATTGGCAACCAGTTTGGGGTGAGGTTAAAACTATAAATAATAATTATAAAGAGTTAAAAGTTACTTTAGTTCAAGCAGTTGTGGAAGATAGAAAAGTTGTGGGTAATAATTATTTAATAATAACTTTTAGATTATTTAACGATGGCTTAGGATTTAGATATGAAATTCCAGAAAATAACTATACAAAAAATATAATACTTAGTGATGAAATTACAGAATTTGCATTAACCGGCAACCATAAAACATTTTGGATACCAGGTGATTATGATACTAACGAGTATAGATACTCTACAACTAACATAAAGGATATTGATGCATACATTGGTAAGGTTGATAGTGAAATAGGCAGTAAATCTATAATTGGGGAAAATTATATTCAATCCCCAGTACTCTTTAAGACGCAAGATAATTTATACATAAGCATTTTTGAAGCTGCATTGGTAAACTATCCTGCAATGCAATTAAAAGTAGATAGGGAAAACTATTTATTAAGTGCTCAGCTTGTACCGGATGCTTTAGGAAATAAAGCATATTTTCAAGTGCCATTTAAAACACCTTGGAGGACAATAATAGTAAGCAATAAAGCAGAAGATATATTATCAAGCAAAATGATATTAAATTTAAATGAACCAAGTAAAATAAAAAATACAGAATTTATAAAACCAATGAAATATGTTGGAATTTGGTGGGAAATGCATATAGGGATGTCATCTTGGAATTATGCAGATATAAGAGTTCCAGATTTAAAAGCTATAGATTGGAATAATTTAAAGCCAAATGGAAGGCATGGAGCCACAACAGAAAGAACAAAAAGATACATAGATTTTGCCGCAGAACATGGATTTGGTGGAGTATTAGTGGAAGGATGGAATATTGGTTGGGAAGACTGGGGCAGTTTTTACAGGGAAGATGTATTCGATTTTGTAACACCATATAAAGATTTTGATGTTGATTATTTGACTAAATACGCTAAAAGTAAAAACGTAAATTTAATAATGCACCACGAAACATCGGCATCGGTTAGTAATTATGAAAGGCGTATGGATGAAGCTTATCGCTTTATGAAAAAATATGGATACAATGCTGTAAAAACCGGTTATGTTGGATGGATTATTCCACGTGGCGAGCATCACGATGGACAATGGATGGTTAACCATTATATTAGAGTTGCCGAAAAAACAGCAGAAAACGAATTTATGTTGTGTGCTCACGAGCCGGTAAGACCAACAGGTTTGCACCGTACATATCCAAATTGGATGGCATGCGAAGCTGCGCGCGGTAACGAGTTTAATGCATGGAGCAAGGGAAATAAACCCGAACATGAAACTATTTTACCGTTTACAAGGTTGCTTGGTGGTCCAATGGATTATACACCCGGTATATTTCAAATTAAATTAGAGCCTTATGGTAGAAAAGAGCAAGTTCACACAACATTAGCTAAACAGTTGGCTTTATATGTAACTATGTATAGCCCACTACAAATGGCTGCAGATATTCCAGAAAATTACGAAAAACACTTAGATGCGTTTCAATTTATTAAAGATGTGCCTGTTGATTGGGATGATACAAAAATTATTAATGCAGAGCCGGGTGATTATATTACTATTGCTCGAAAAGAAAAAGGGAAAGATAATTGGTTTATTGGTTCTATTACAGATGAAAACCAGAGAGAATTTACTATTAATTTAAACTTTTTAAGCGATAATGTAACTTACACTGCAAAAATATATCAAGATGCAAAAGATGCAGATTGGGAAAAAAATCCAATGGCTTATGAAATATTAACCAAAACTGTTAAAAAAGGGGATAATATAAAGATTAAATTGGCAAATGGCGGAGGTGCCGCCATTTCTCTTTTTGCCAAATAAATAAAATTCTACTTAATAAGAACTAATTTTTTTACACTACTAAAGTTATTAGTTTTTAATTGGTAAAAGTATACACCCGCAGATAGATTTGCTGCGTTAAAGGTTACTGTATAGTTGCCAGGGTTTTGGTATTCGTTTACTAATTCTGTAATTTCATTCCCTAATGGGTCGTAAATAGTTAATCTAACATTATCGGGTGAACCAATAGAATAAGATATTTTAGTTTCTGGATTAAATGGATTTGGATAATTTTGTTCTAATTTATAATCCTTTAAGTTAATTTCAAAGTCATCAATGCCGGTTACTGTAGTAGAGTAGTCTTTTAATAACCACATATTGGGGTCTAAAACAAACATAGAAGGTTTTCCGCTTAAAGTAAAATTAAAATCTTGTACTTTTTGATTATTCCAAACAGTAAGAATAGTATCGCCTTGAGGAGTTTTGAATTTAACATCTACGGGCGTTATAAAAAATTCTGGATTATTGTTATTATTGTTGTTTTGTGTTAAGGTCATGGTTACGTTATAAGCAGCGCTATTAGCAACGGGTGTATAAACTAAATTAACAGTATACTTAGGATATTTTTCACCATAAACCCACTGATTAAAAAAGAAGTCTAAATCCATATTGCAAGTTTCTTCAGCAATACGCCAAAAATCTTCGGTTATAGCAACGCCATATTTAACTTGTGGGTCGTTAGCATAATTATACATGGTAGCAAAGAAAAGAGAATCCCCAACTACTTTGCGTAACATATGCAAAACAGACGCACCTTTTTTATAGGAGCGAGCAGAGTTAAAAATATTATAAACGTTAGAAATATCTTGGCAATAAAGGGTACCAACAGCACTTTTTGCTGAGGATAAAATATTACCCATATAATTTTTATAAGCATTATACCCTTGCTTTTTTTCAACATACAAAGCTTCGCAATAAGTAGCAAATCCTTCGTTAAGCCAAATGTTGTGCCAATCTTTGCAAGTAATCATATTGCCAAACCATTGATGGGCTAGTTCGTGGGCAACAATATTTTGTTCAAAAGTAACAATAGAAGTAATAGTTTGGTGTTCCATTCCACCACCCCAAGAAAACTCCGCATGTCCATATTTTTCACGTATAAAAGGATACTCGCCAAACATTTTTGCAAATTCGTGAATCATATCACTTGTTGCTTCCATTTGTAATCTTCGGGTTTCACTCCAATACTCTGGATAGCTATAATGAGTCAATTTCATTATGCTACCATCTAAAGCAACATAATCGTGCATGTATAAATAATAATTTGTCATGGCAACACTAATTAAATAAGTAGTAATTGGGTAAGAAACTTTCCACTTATAAGTTTTAGTGTTGTTACCATTATCAACAACTTCCATAAGCTTACCATTAGAAACAGAAGTAAAAAATTGATTAGCAGTAATCCAAATATCAGCACTATCCGCTTTATCCGCAGGTGTATCTTTGCAAGGCCACCAATCCATTGCACCATAAGGTTCGCTTAAAGACCAAATAATTGGGCTGCCGTTGTGCGTAGTAAACTCAAAACTACCTAAACCAGATGCACCCGGAACGCCACGATAAAATACTGTTACTTCAAAAATATCATTTTTATTTAATGTTACTGGTAATGTTATATTAATTTTATTATCAACATGATTAAAAGTAACTGCACCCAAATTAGATTTAACGCTATCTACAGTTAAAGTGTTCATTAATTCCAAATAAAAAGAATTAAAATTATTATTTAACACTTTAGCTTTTGTAGTAACTGCACCACGAATATAATTAGAAGTAAAGAATACGTGGTTTATATTTAAGTTTAATTTATAATAAAGTACATCGTAAGAGTCATCGCCAGGATATTTTTCTGTTTTATAAAGAGACGAAAACTTTTTTACAGTTTTTGAGTCGTCTATTTCTTGAGAAAAAACTAATGTACTAATAGAAATAAAAACAAATAAATAAAATAATGTAGATTTCATAAATTACCCGTGATAAAATTTTAATTATGCAAAATAAAATAAAAAATGGATAAATTAAAGGGATAAAAAAAGATAAAATAAAGACTAATTGGTAAAAATAAGATTAAACATAGTACCAACGCCAACTTTGCTTTCTACGGTAAGTTGACCTTTATTTTTAGTAACAAGTTCTTTTACTAAAATTAAGCCAAGTCCTGTACCTTCTTCGTTTTCTGTTCCGCGTGTAGTAAAGCTGCTTTCTATGTTAAATACCTTATCAATTTGCTCTTTAGTCATTCCAACCCCAGTGTCTTTAACAGTAATAATTAAGGAGTTGTGAGATTTTTCTGCTGATACATCTATACTTCCTTTACGCGGTGTAAATTTTATTGCATTAGAAATTAAATTACGTAAAGCAGTTTCTAACATATTTTTATCTGCAAAAAAGGTAATTTTACCATTTGTATTAAAATTAAGTGCAATTTCTTTATTTTTTGCAAGCATGGTGTAAGTATCTTCTAATACGGTAAATAAATCATTAAGATTAAATAATTCGGGCGAATATTGTAACCTACCAGTTTGCAAACGAGACCAATGGAGAAGGTTTTCTAATAACTCGAACAAGCTTTTAGCAGATTTTTTAATTGATAATAATGAATCTAAAATTTCATCTTCAGTTAACGATTTAATATCACTATACAACCAATCACTAAAAGAGATAATAGCAGCTAAAGGGTTTTTAATATCATGTGCCATAACGGAAAAGAATTTATCTTTACTGGCATTTAAGCTAACAAGTGCTTTATTAGAAATATTTAGCTGTTCTGTCTTTTCTCTTAATTGCTCAACAACTTGGCGCAATTTTTCTTCAGTTTTCTTCCTTTCTTCAATTTCAAAAATTGCTTTATTTTTCATTTCTCTAAAGTTATCAATCTGCTTTTTTTCCTCGGTAATATCAATAACCGAAAAAACAGCGCAAATATCAGAATTGGGTGATAATTTAATACCCATTACTGTAGCGTGTTGAGTGCGATAATCGCCATTGGGTAATTTAATTGGTACTATATATTTATTAAGTTGAGAAGAAAAGAATTCGGGCGGTCCACCCAATAAAACGCCGCGTAATCGCTCTTTGAAAATATAATTATCTAATTTTGGTAGCACCAAAAAAAGGTCTTTATTTTCAATATCAGTTTTTCTAAGCCCAGAAGTTTCTTGTAAGTGTTTATTCCAAAACACAATTTTATATTGTTGATTTACTACAAAAATACCGATATTAACATGGTCGTAAAGATTAAAACAAGTTGAATAATCCATAACTTACTCACTCAATAATCGGTCAAGCTCTAACTTTAAGCTTTCAAAATAGAAAAGCTCTAATAAAACAATAATATCACCTTCAATATTTGTATTTTCTACAATAAAATGGGTTTCGCAAAATAGAACAATTTTATCATCAGGGTTTTGGTCAAATAAAAGATTATCTAAAGTATCTTCAAAATATTTAGGAATAGAATAATTAAAATCTTCTTTAATAATATTAGCAATAGAACCCATAACCCCATTTAACAGCATGTTAGCAACTTCGTTTAAGGTACCTGTTCTTAGGCTATCTAGTTCTTCGCTATACATTTCTTCACCGGTTAAAATAGAAACCAGCCTATTACCACTTTCTGATGGGAAAACTATTTCTGCAACGCCTTTAAAGGTACCTTCAAATTGAAGTTTAACAGCATAATACAAGCACTCTTTTTGTTTTGCAATAGTTTTAATTAATTCCTTAGGTTTTTCTACAATTATTTTAGGAATTGATAATGCTATATGAGAACCGGTAAGTTCGTTTAATAATCTAGCAGCTTTACCTACACCTATATTTATAAGTTCTGTAAAAAGGTCTATTTGATTTTCATTTAGTAACACATAAACCTCACTTATAAGGACAATACTTGTTTAATAGTATTAATCAGTTCATCTTGTTTCGGTGGTTTATTTAAAAATGCAGATGCTCCTTTTTCTTTACAATATGCTAATGTTGTATCTTGGATATCAGCAGAAAGTATGATAATAGGGACTTTTATTCCATTATTGTATAAAAATTCTAAAACCTCTTTACCAGTTATATTTGGCATTAATAAGTCTAACAAAATAAGGTCAAACTTTTCTTTTTGAATTAGGTCTAACGCTTCTGCGCCATCTTTTGCCTCTGAAATCTCAAAGTTTAATTCACTAATAATAGAGGAAAGTCTTTTTCTTATAAAAAGTGAATCATCACAAATTAGAATTTTCATTTATCTATTCCTGTGTTATTTTAAATACAATTTTTTTAACATAATTATCGTTTTCATTTACATTTATTTGAGGCATGTGTCCTTCAAAAGTAAGAAATAATAAAAAACTCCCTGTTTTTAAAGTAAAAAATGTAGGTTCCCCAAGTAGTTCACCATAATCCTGTTCCTCAAAAAAATTTTTTTGTTCACACAAAACAAAAGGAACAAATCCAATTTTTTCGCTTCCACTTAAAACAATATGTATATCTATATACTTTTTGTGATATTCTATAAAAGCATCTTCTACATTTTTTGTTTTATAATTGCTTATTATTGCAAATACTTCTTTGGTTAGTTCTATTTTTCCTTCTGGCAAACTTATTAAATTATTGCTATTAATAAAATTTATTACAATACCAATATGCTTATTAATAGCGGAGTAATTTACCAAGTTTTCAATTGTATCAAATATCATAATTATATATCTATTATAATTGATTAAATATAATAAATAAAATTAACAATTAAAACAAATTTAATTTAAAAATTTATATTTTAAAGCAAAAATTTTGATATTATGCATAAGTTACGTAATTTGTGTATTAAATTGGAGAAATATGCACTTTTTGGGAGAAGACTTTTAAATGAAATTTTTATTGCCGATTATATTGATACTTATGGGTTTGATAAGCAATGCACAAACTTTAGATAACACAAAGGAACCTTTAAAAAAAACTGATGTGTTATTGCAAGGGTATTATTGGAATTGCACACCTGGAGGTGTTTGGTGGGATAGTTTGAGAGAAAAAGCACCAGAGATAGCATCGGCAATGTTTAGTGGTATTATTTTACCCTCTCCATCAAAAGGTGCAAGCGGAAAATTTTCCATGGGGTATGATATTTACGACCATTATGATTTAGGAGAACATTATTTATTAGGTAATACTGAAACACGGTTTGGTAGCAAAGAGGAATTATTAAATTTAACAAAAAGCTTAAATAATTTGAAATTAGATATATACAGCAATATTATTTTAGGTTATGTTACCGGTGGCGAAGAATATCAAAAATACGAATGTACACCAAAGGGATTTCCGGACTCATCTTTATTGGTTTTTAATTATCCTAATGGCTCCGGTAGATTTAAAAAAGATGCAACTTTCTTTTATCCTAATATTGGTTATTGTAAGGCAGATTTGTTTAGTAGGAGAATAAGTAAGATTGGAGACCATAAGCCCGAGTGGTTTGCATTTAATAGACTTTTTGTTCAAGATAGTTTAATTGAATATGGTAATTTTTTACAATCTGAACTTAATTTAACTGGGTTTAGATTATTTGAAACAAATTATTTAGATGAAAAATTTTTAGAACGATGGTTAAATTATTATACCAAAAAAAATATTAAATCGATTTTAGATTTTACTGGTGATAGGTCTTCTCTAAATTTATTTCTTGCTAATAATCAGTTAATTAACAATTCAAATGTATTAATATTGGATTATGAACTTAGGAATGCATTATTAAATTTATGTAACGATAAAAAAGGTGGTTACGATATATCTAAATTAGATGATGTTGGACTTGTAAACAGAGGTATTAGCCCAGATAAAGTGTTGCATTTAGTAGAAAGTACGGAATTTGATAAAACTGATTATGAAAATTTAAGTAACGAAAGCAATAACAATATATTGCGTAATAAAAAATATGCTTATGCATATGTTTTATTTTCAGAAGGGGTGCCTTCTATATTTTACAGAGATTATTTTTATAGCGATTTAAGAGACTATATTAATAAATTAATTTTAGCTAGAGCCAAATATATAAACGGTAAAACATATAACCGATTTGACATAAATGCGTTTTTTATAAGGGATGATAAAAAGCAAAATCAAACATTACTTTCTAAAGATATATATATATTGCACAGAAGTGAAAAACAGGATGGAAGTGGTGCATATTTAGTTATTAACGATAGCCCAACCAATGCATTTATAATACTTACAGATACAGAATTGCCTGTTGGATTAAAGCTTAAAAATATTACGGGTGGAAAAGCTTTTGCAGAAGTTATTAAAAGACCTGCGGATAGTTTTAAAAATAAAATTCGTTTCGAAATTCCACCCGCATCTGCAACTGTGTTTGTAACAGATGCATATGTTCAATTAAATAATCCTCCTATTATTGAAAAAACTGATAATATTATAACTTATACCGATAGTGAATTTAAATATAAAGTTAACTTTAAGGATGCAAATAATGATTTTGTAAAAATTGAATTAGAAAAAGCACCTATTTGGTTAAGCATAGATAGTACAGGTTTATTAAAAGGTACACCAGGATTTTTTGATATTGGTACTAGTGAAGTAGTAATTAGGGTTAAAGATGAATGGGGCTTTAGCGATGCAGATACATTTAAGGTTATAATTAAAAGAAATACTTCCCCTGTTATTGGTAAAATACAAGATAAAAGTTGCTTAGTTGGTGAAAGACTTAATTTTGCTGTAAAAGCTTATGATACTGAAGGTGACTCGTTATTTTTTTACTTAAAAAATGCTCCAAATTGGCTTAGTATGGGAGAAAATAGTGGTGTTATAAGTGGTACGCCAAGCATAAGAGATACGGGGACTTATAAAATAACGGTGATTGTAAAGGATAACAGAAATGCACAAGATAGCACCCAGTTTTACCTAAAAGTTAGATTAGATGTTAATAGCCCAATTTATACTTATGCAAAACCTAAGATAGATGGAGTTGTTGAAGCAACAGATAATGATTGGCGCGATGATTATTTGTTGTTTTCTGATGATGAAGAAGATGGATTAGAAAATGGTAAGCCTTCTTATGATAACGATATTTACACTTTATATGCTACTTGGGATAGCGACAGTCTTTATATTGGTGCAGAGTATATTTTAGAAAATGATAAAACTTTTGTAATATATTTTGATGCAGGAATTAACGAGGGGATATCCAATTTTAATAGTACAAAAGGATATTTAGGAGATTATCCATTTAATATTAGCTTTCCAGATAGCTTAAATATAGATTATTTTATTATTCAAAATAATTCAGAAAATTATAATATTTTTGAATGTGTAGATAATAAAACAGTAAGCATAAAATCTAAAATTAACGGTATAGTTAAAAAGCAAAATAACAGCGCAGAGTTTGCAATTTCTTGGGATGACATATATGGGTTAGGAGCGGGTATTATTCCACCTAATAGTGAACTTAATTTTTTTGCTGCAATTTTTGGCAAACGAAATAGTAATCCAATAGATTTAGCCCCCAATAATATAAATTGCGAATTAGAAGAGGGAACAAATTACATTACAGATTTAATTAAAATTACACCCGATTTAAATGGTGATGGTATTGCAGACCCAACGGTTATGGTTTATGCTAAAAAGTTTGCTCCTTTAAATAGTGGTAGCGATGCTTTAAAGTTATATCAAAATTATCCTAATCCATTTAATTCTACTACTACTATTTATGTAGAAGTAAAATATCCATCGCGTGTTCAGCTAAAAGTTTATGATGTTTTAGGACGCGAAGTGAAACAAATAATAGACCAATATTTATCTGCGGGTAATTATCAATTTGAATTTAATGCAAGCGATTTACCAAGTGGCACCTATTTTTATAGATTAAAGGGGAATGGATTTGCGGATGTTAAAAAGATGATTTTAATTAAATAATGGTTGAAGTTAAGCTTTTTAATTTAAATAACTTAAAAATTATTACTTTGCATATAATTTATATAAATCTTTTAGAACTCTCATTCCCTCGTCGTATCCTTGCTTTATACGGCGGGTAATATCTATTGTGTTAAATGCAAAAGTGCCATCAATAAAGCTTAAAAAATCTTCTTGAGGAATAATCCAATAAATTTTAGCATCGGTATAATTTTTTTCTTTTACCCAAAAATCGCCCCATTGGTTGGTGGTTACTACAATTATAATATCACAAGATTCTTTTATGGCTGGAGCAATAGGGGTATTTGCACCTAAAAATGGAATGCCACCATCATAATACTCGTTATTATCTATAATAACTTTATCAAAAACTACAGGCATAGCAGTTGTTGCTAATAGGTATTGTACAATTTTATCTTCAGGTAAATTATTTAATTTTATATATTCTGGTTTGTTTGTCCTATTATTAAAAACCGTTACGTAGCAATTTCCATTAAAGTTACGTATCTTTTCAAAATTAATATTATCTTCAATAAATTTTTTAAGATTTTGTTGAGATATTGAACCGATAGAAATATATTTATTAATAGCAGATTTAATATAATTGCCGGCGGTTTTAATTTTAGAGCTATTAATTTTATCTAATAATAAATCTATTTTTTGGCTAAAGTTATCATTATCGGGTTTAGTTATTTGTTCTAAGGATAAATTTTTCCAAATCTGCTCAGCTTTAGCATAATCTCCATTAACAAATAAAATAGCATTTAAAGCACCAATAGAAGTGCCGGAAATAACAGAAATATATTTATCTAGTTTAAGTTTGCGTAAAGCTTTCCAAACGCCTATTTCGTAAGCACCTTTAGCGCCACCACCACTAAAAACTAAACCAGTTTTCACAAATTAAATGTCCAAATTAAATTGTGTTCTAACAAAATAACCAATTAAAAACGAAATAGCAGCCACACCTAAGCTAATATAAAGCATTTCTAAAAAGCGAGCTTTGAAAGGTAAATCTTTTGCAACTGATATATAAAAATTAAAAAACAAAATAATAAGTATTGCAATAATCATTGTAAGGGTAATATTTAACAAATAATTACTAAATAAAAAGAAAGGAAAAACTAATGCAATTACAGTAAAGATATAAGCAATGCCGGTATAAATACTACTTTTAAGTGCATCTTGTCCGCTATTTTCTTCTCTTGTGGATAAATACTCGCTTGCAGACATAGAAAGAGCAGCCGAAACACCCGTAATTAAACCTAAAAGGGCAATAATTTTGCTGTTCTGTATTGCTAAAGTAAAGCCCGCTAAAGCGCCTGTTAGTTCTACTAATGCATCGTTTAGCCCAAGAACAACACTCCCCATGTAATTTAATTTTTCTTCATTTATTAAATTTATAAGCTCTTTTTCGTGTCTTTCCTCATCACGTAAAAATTGTTCAATTTCTGGCAAGGTTTTACCAATATTTTTATAAAAATCTTCTGCTTTTCTTTCCCCATTTTCCATTAATTTTAAGGCAAATGTTAAGCCCAATATTTGTGCTAAAAAGGTATAAAAAAATACCTTTAATTTATTAGGTTTTATATCTTGCTGGGTATATTTTTTTAATTTATTGTAGTGCTCTTGTTCGTTTATAGCAATATTAAAAAGTATTTTTTTATTAGCTTCTTCTTTGGTTTTAACGGCCAAGGTATTATAAATTAAGTAACTGTTAATTTCGTCTTCTTGCATCTCTAATAAAGCTTTAGTTAATTCTCTATCCATTTTTATGGCACCAAAATTATTAATATTAGCTATACAAATATAACTATTATTTATTAAATCTTTGTTTATTTTTGTTTTCGTTATATTTAATTATTACCCATATAATAACTAAACCGCTAATGCCTAAAACTACTGTTATTACTTTACCATATTTTTGTAATGCAATTAAATATGAATAAGATAGCAGATAAAAAATGCCAAACCAAATAAAATTAGCTAAAGCAGAATTTAACACAAATTTAAGAGGAGAATATTTTTTAATTCCCAATAAAAGGGGAATAAATTGGTTTATATAATTAAAAAGGCGGCATAAATAAATCCATGTAATAGGTGCGGATAAAATAAACGATGCTTTGTTTGTAACAAGGGGAATTATTCCAGCATTTTTAGTAAATATATTATTACTTTGTTTATTTGTAAGATAAACACCAAGTAAATACATTAAAATATCCCCACATAAACCAGCAGAAGCAGCAAGCAAATAAAAAGCAAAAAGATTATTAGATGAACTGCCAAGTAAAATTAAACCCGAAATAAAAGCAATAGGAATTCCAGCTCTATCGAATATAGAAACAAAAATTAGCGAGAGAATTGCATAATCTAACATAAATTAACAGCAGTCAAAAAGGCATTCTAAAATAGAGCAAATAGCGCAAGCACCAACAGCGGCATTACCTTTATCTACATAGCTACCGCCAACATTAAAAACTTGTTTACGCTGCAAAACTAGTGGATGATTTGGGTCGTATCTTTCTAATATAGATATAATCTGGTCTGCTTCGCTTGTTCTGCCTGCCATAATTAAGATGTGTGCTTTAGTAGCTAAAAATGTAGGTGCGGGTTGCCCTAATAAACTTATTGCATTATCTATAATTCGTAGTGCATCGTAAAAGTTGCCAGATTCTGCAGCAAAAATTGCTTTATAATGTTGAAAATCTGGGTCGTTTCGCAAAGCAGGTTCTAAGTTTTCTAACTTTAATATGTCTTGATATCCTAAAGTATAGTTATTTAATTCGGCTGCTAATCTTATTCTAAGTTCTAATAAATATGGTGTTTCTCCATATTTATTTATTAAGTAGTTTAATATGTTAGCTGCTTCATTAAATTGTCTTCGGCTAAAATATGCTTCAAACTGAGATACCTGAGCATCTAAGTCGCTTGTATTATAATTATTTTGATAATTATTATAAGTTTGCTGATTACTTTGAGAATATGAAGTATTAAAATCATTTAATAAAAAGTCTTTTGCTTCTGTAATCTGTATAAATTTTTCGTGCATTACTTCTTTAACTGCTTCATCAGCAGATTGATAGAAATCTGGATGGTATTTGCGGGATAAAGTGCGATATGCAGCAATTATTTGTTCTTTAGTAGGGTTATTAGTTTGAAGTTTTAAAATATTAATTGCAGTTCGTCTATCCATATTTTGCCTTTTTTTTATTTATATAGTTAAAAACACCATATGTTAATATATTTAGCATAATACTTTTATATGGTTGAGAACTTATACTTATTAAAATGGAAAGATTTTTTATGTAGTTTTGTAAAGTGTTAAAAGCAGTGTTTAATTCAGTTTCGTTTTTAATTGGGTTAAAATTATTTTCTATTTTATCTTTATAAAAGTCTGAAATTGCATCTGTATAAATTAAAATATCAGAAATAAGGGTGCTAATTTCGTAAAGCAGATTATCAGAGGTTTTAATGCCAAGTTTTTTTAAGGAATTATAATATAAGTTTGCGGTTAAGGGGCGGTAAAGTAAAGCCGTATCTTGTATATTATTTATTGAAGTTTCATTAATTTTGTATAAATCTTTTGGGGAAAAGATTTGTTTATCGGAACAGTTAAGGAAGTTTAAGGAGTAATCAAAATATTTATTGTATAATTTAATAAAGGATTTTGCTTTAATGCTGTTATCATCTCTAATTTGGTCATCTAAAAAAGCATAAGCAGCAATAACAGAAAAGGAAAAAACAACTTGGCGCTCTTTTTCAAGCAAATTAAATGCGGTTTTTTTTACTAAGGGAAATCCTGTGCACCTAACATTTGTAACAGGTCTAAAAATTTTATTAAAACCAAAATATAGGTAAAGCAAAAAATCTGCTTCATAAATGTAAAAAAGAGATAATAGTGATGAGCTTTCCTTTTTTATAGAAACACAACCACAACAGTGCATGTTATTTACGCCGTTAGAATAAATAGTGTCTAACTCTGTTTTTACCGGTTTTAATATTCCAATCATAAATTAGCCATTTTTAGCAGTGCTATATGCGTCAATCGCACTCCACACTGCAACAATAAACCACCCTAAGCCAAAAGAAAATAGTGAGAAGAAAACAGCTAAAAAGAACATTAAAGCTCCTTTACCAAATTTACCACAATAAAGCTGACCTAATCCTACAATTAATAAACTTAAAATTACAGCTAAAACTGGGCTTTTGCCAGTTGAAACTTTTGGTATTGATTGAGGATTATAATTTGTGTTATAGTTATTAACATTTCCCCTATAGCTGTTGTTGCTATAGTTATTGTTGGAGTAATCTTGAACTGAGTTATAAGTTAATGTAATTCCACAATAGGGACAAAAAGATGGTGTACCATTTACTTGATTTTTACAACTTGGGCAAGTCATTTCCTTTAACCTTTAATATAATAAATAATTAAAATATAAAAATTAAGAAATTAAAGCAATAAAAAAAAATATTAACAAAAATTTAATATTATAAAAATAATATTATTATTAACTTACTTAGTTAAACATTAATTAATCAATGAAAAGATTTTTATTTTTATTATTTTTAATAATATTTGGGTGTAAAGTTAACCAGTTAAATAAAACAATTATTGTTATAAAAGGTAGCGATACAATGGTTAATTTATCTGAAGCTTGGGCAATAGAATTTATGAAAAAGCACCCAGATATATCAATACAAATAAATGGTGGTGGTAGCGGAATTGGTATAGCATCTTTACTTAATAAAACGGGTCAAATTGCTAATGTAAGTAGGGAATTAAAAAAATCTGAGATTGAGGAAGCAATTATTCATAAAATAAACCCAATTAAGCATATTGTAGCTTTAGATGCAATAGCAATAATTGTTAATAAAAATAATAAAATTGATTCATTAGATATTGAACAATTAAGAAAAATATACACAGGTGAAATAAAAAATTGGAAGGAAGTAGGTGGAGATGAAGGGAAAATTATTCTTTTTGGACGAGAAAATAGCAGCGGAACGCACGAGTTCTTTAAATCTGTAATTTTAGTTGACAGGAAAAATAATCTTAGTTACGATTTTTCCACTTCGGTACAAGTATTGCAGGGAACAAGCTCGTTAGTAGAAGCAATAGCAAACGATAAAAACGCAATTGGTTATGGTAGCTTAGGATACTTTGTTAAAAGAAGCGAAATAAAAATATTAAAAATACAACGTAATAAAGGAGAAAGTGCTTATAATTTAATAAACAATGGACAAATTGATTATAATATAATTTGGAGTGGAAAATATCCTTTATCAAGATATTTATTTTGTTATACAGCAGATACAAATAATGCAGCGGTTAACAAATATTTAAGTTTCGCTAAATCTGCTGAGGGGCAAGAATTAGTAAAAAAAATGGAGTATATTCCTTTACCTTATGAATATAAGCAATAAAAAGATTAATTACGAAAAAAAAGTATCTTTTTTAAGTCAAGTAAAAGATAAATCGTTCGAAACTTTTTTAATGTTAGTTGGTTCGTTTACGTTTTTTATTCTTATTTTAATTTTTGTGTTTTTGGTAAACGAAACAGTAACGGGATTAAAATATATTCCATTCAAAAGTTTTTTTTATTCTAGTAACGGTGAAGAATTTAGATGGAACCCTACAGGAATAAACCCCACTTATTCAGTTATACCATTATTAATGGGCAGTTTGCTTACTGCAATACCAGCAGTAATAATTTCGTTTATATTTGGTGTTAGTATTGGTATATATTTATCAGAAATAGCAAATTATAAGATAAGAGAAATATTAAAACCATTTGTAGAGTTTTTTAATGGGATACCAACGGTTGTATTAGGCTTTTTATTAATAACAATAGGTAGCACATTTTTTGGGGATTTACTTAATCCAATTAATAAATTAAATGCTTTTTTGGCAAGTGTGGGGTTAAGTATAATAATAATACCCACAATAGCCACATTAACAGAAGATGCATTAAATGCGGTGCCAAATAATATACGCATAGCGGCTTATGCATTAGGTGCAAATAAAGCACAAGTTATTTTTAAGGTGCTTTTACCAATTGCAATAAAGGGTGCTAGCGCGGGAATAATTTTAGGTATGGGACGTGCAATAGGAGAAACTATGATTGTTATAATGGCAACAGGAAATGCGGGCGTATTAACAATAAATATTTTTAGAAGTGTTAGAACTTTAACCGCAACTGTTGCTGCAGAGATGGGGGAAGTATCACAATACTCTGCGCATTATTTTGCTCTGTTTTTTATTGGATTATTTCTTTTTGTTGTAACTTTTATCTTAAATCTATTATCGGATATTATTTTAAATAAAATTAAAAATAAAGCTTGCGGTTATGATAAGTAAAACAGTAACGGAATATTTGTTAAAAAAGAAAAATAAAAAACTTTACTTAAAAGAAAATTTAAGTTTATTTATTATTAGATTTTTATCTTATTTTATTTTTATTACTTTTTTAGCAATTATTTTGTTTCTATTTTATAATGGAAGCGGAGTAATTAGTAAAAAGTTTTTGTTCTCGTCTTCTGTAAATAATGGTATTGGAATAGCTTTATTTGGAACCATTGCAGTAAGTATATTAATGATACTTTTTTCCGTTCCAATAGGTGTGCTTTCTGCAATTTATTTAGTTGAATATGCGGAAAATAATTTATTAAAAAAGGTAATAAGGCTATCGATTCACAATTTGGCGGGTGTTCCGTCAATAGTATTTGGTTTATTTGGTCTTGGATTTTTTGTGTTAATATTAGGTAAAAATATAGACGAAGTTTTAAAAACAGGTATGTTATTTGGCAAGCCATCTATGCTTTGGGCTGCAGCCACTTTAGCAATTTTAGTGCTTCCTACAATAATTTTTACATCTATGGAAGCATTAGAAAGAATACCCGAAAGCTTAAGAGAGGCTTCTATTGCTTTAGGTGCAACAAAATATCAAACTATTAAAAGGGTTGTTTTACCACAAGCAGCCCCCGGTATTTTAACAGGAATAATTTTATCTATTGGTAGAGGGATGGGAGAAGTTGCACCAATTTTATTTTTAGGTTGTGCCTTTTTTATTCCAGAGCTGCCCGTTGCTTACTTAAATTTAGGCTTTTTTTCTATTCCTTTAGTTAACCCCACAGAACAGTTTATGTTTTTATCTTACAATATTTTTATACTATCTACACAATCGCCAGATTTACCTCGCTCGCTACCTTATTTATACGGAAACGTTGCAGTTTTACTTATTATGGTAATTGTGTTTAATTCAATTGCTATTTATTACAGATATAAATTTAGAAAAACTTTAAGCTTGTTAAACGGAAATTAAATGAAAGAAATTAAAATTAAAGTTAAAAATGTAAGTGTTTTTTTTGAGTACATTCAAGCTGTTAATAATGTTACTTTAGATTTTTATGATAAAAAAGTTACTACAATTATAGGACCATCTGGTTGTGGTAAAACTAGTTTATTAAAATCCTTAAATAGAATGAACGACCTTGTTAAAGGCTTTAAATTAAAAGGGCAAATATTAATTGATGATATAGATATTTATAATAAAAATATAGATGTAGTAAACTTGCGTAAATTAGTAGGTATGGTTTTTCAGCAATCTAATTTATTCCCTAAAAGCATAATAGAAAACCTAATTTTTGCACCAAGTATAAATGGAGTAAAAGATAAGAAACAATTATTAGAAATAGCAGAAAAAGCTGCAATACAAGCTGGAATATGGGACGAGATTAAAGATAGATTAAAAGATAATCCTTATAATTTATCAGCGGGTCAACAGCAACGGTTATCTATTGCAAGGCTTTTAACAGCAGAGCCCGATATAATTTTATTAGACGAACCTGCTGCTGCTTTAGATCCAATATCTACTAATAAAATTGAAGAGTTGATTTATGAACTGAAAAAGCAATTTACACTTGTTGTTGTTACTCACAACATTCAACAAGCGGCTAGGATAAGTGACTATGTAGCTTTTTTATATATGGGACAGTTAATTGAATACGATAAAACAACAAAAATATTTACTAACCCAACTAACAAACAAACAGAAGATTATATTACAGGAAGATTTGGATAAAGGAGAAATTTAATGGAAAGACCTATAGATATACAAATAGAAAAACTAAGAGTAAAACTTATAAAGATGTGCAGCATTGTAGAAGAGCAGTTAAAGCTTGCACTAAGTAGTTTTGACCCCGAGCAAAAACACTTGGCAGATTTGGTTATTATTAACGATTTAAGTGTTGATAAGTACGATAATAAAATTGAAAAAGTTTGCCAAAAAATTTTTGCATTAAACAACCCAGTTGCAATTGATTTAAGACATATTATGAGTGCACTAAAAATTAATGCAAATTTAGAACGTGTAAGCGACTTAGCTGTTAATATTGCGCGTATTTCTAAAGATTTAGTTGAGCTGCCAAATTACTTTGAACGATTAAATATATCTGATATTAGCAAACTTACAGAGCAAATGTTAGATTTTGCAATTGATGCTTATATTCAAAACGATGCTTCGAAAAGCGCGGAAATTATTGGTATAGATGATAAGCTTGATAAGCTTGTTAAAAAAAATAGTGTGGTATTAATAGAAATTATGAAAGAATCCTCATTAAATGTTGAAAGCGGCATGTTAACTTATTCTTTAATTCAAGAGCTGGAAAGAATTGGAGACCATGCAACAAATATTGCAGAAGAAGTTTATTTTATTGTGAATGGTGAAAATATTAAACACAGATATTTAAACAAAGAGAAGTAAATCTTAAGCAAAAACTAAAATAAATCATCCGGGTATAACATTAATAGCTGGGTTCACTTCGCGTCTTAAAAGATTTTCAATAGCAGTTAAAGTTCCTCTAATAGAGCTTGGGCAACTGCCACATGCACCCTGGTAACGAATAGATAATGTATATCCATCAAGTCCTATTATTTCTAAGCCACCACCATCGTTTGCTAAAGCAGGTAATACGCGCTGCTCTATAACTTGGTTTATCTGGCGGAATAGTTCGCTATTTTCAACTTCTGATGCTGCTTTTTCACTTTCAGCTGGAATTAAAGATTTATCAAAATTTCGTAAAAAAGCTACTAAACCTTTTTGTATTGGGCCCCATGCTGCATGTGGTACTTTTTCTATTGTTACAAATTTATCCATATAAAAAACAGATACTACGCCTTCAATTTCAAAAATACCACTTGCAAACGGATCGCCAGCGGCTTCAATTTTATTTGAATAACTTCTTTTTTCGTACTTCAAAATTCTTTCATTTAACACAAATTTTAAGGCTTGTGGGTTCGGGGTTAAATCTACATCTTGTACAAATAACATTTTATTTTACTCCTAATTATCTCTTTATTTAACAAATTGAACTACCTTTCTGTTCAATTTTTATATTCTAAATAAATAAATTAAAATACTAATTTTCAAGTTATTTATAAATATATACCTATAATTTAATTATTCTTTTATTGCCAATCTTTCTTTTAGTAAATTATCTAAAGGTACTTTTGTAAAAGTGTTTTTATTAACACACACATGCACGGTTTCTACTATTACGCATAAATCGTTATTTTTATTATAAATATTGTAAGTAAGCTCAAAGCTTTTTTCTAATAATCTTGTTACAGAAACAGTTATTTTTATTTCATCACCAAATTTTAATGGATTAAGATACTGTGCATTTGTTTTTATAATTGGTAAAACAATTTCCGGATGATTAAAGTAATTATTTTCTGGAATAATGCTGTTTAAAAATTCTTCGTAAGCAGAGTGTGCAAATTTAAAGACCTCGCCAAAAAATATTATTCCTGCTGGGTCGCAATTATAAAAACTAACTTTTGTATTGTATTCAAACATATGGTACCTTAAAATTTGTCTTTGATATGTTAATTCGTTAAACTATTTTTGAACTGTATAATAATAAATTTTTGCAAATTTTTCTAATATATGCCCAAAAAAAATTTAATTTATTTTGCTCTATTTTTGTTTTTGTTTGTAAACTTAGTTTTGTTTGCACAAGAAGATAAATACGAAGTAATAAGAAACTATTTTAAAAATGGCAAATTAAAAAACGAGGGGACTTATAAAAACGGATTAAAGCATGGAGTATACCGCGAGTATTACGAAAGCGGAACACTATGGAAAGAGTGGTATTTTGAAAATGGTAAAGAAGAGGGAGTAAGCAAGTGGTATTTTGAAGATGGTGTTTTAAGCATGGAGTGGAATTACAAAAATGGCATGCTACAAGGGCAATCTAAGTGGTATTACGAAACGGGCGAACTTTGGGCAGAACCTACATATGTTGATAATGTTCAAGAAGGTTTTACAACTACATATTATAAAACAGGTGTTGTGCAAGGTATTTGGCTTTATAAAAATGGTAAGTTAAATGGCTTATCAAAAATATTTTTTGAAAACGGAAAACTTGAAGTAGAACGAAATTATAAAGATGACGAATTAGATGGGAAAAGTCGCGTTTATTATGATTACGGTCCCTTAGCATTAGAAGCAAATTATAAAAATGGTGTGTTAGATGGTATATCTTACATTTATTACCCAGATGGGTTAATTAAAGTTATAGATACATATAAAAACGGGCAAATTGTAAAAAGGATTAGATATGACATTGTAGGAAGATTAGAAAAGGTTGAAGAAAATTTTGACGAATTTTATGATGAAGGGACAATTAAAAGCGAATTAAATTTTAAAGATGGAATAAGAAACGGCATTATTAGAACTTACTACTCCAATGGTGCTCTGCAATCTATTCTTAATTATAGAATGGGAAAGCTACACGGTTTGTGTAAATTTTATTCTGATTTAGGAATAATTACAGAAGAAGCTTTTTATGTTGACGATGTTAAAGTTAATTTAAGTGTTTTATATAATGCTAAAGGTATTAAAGTAGAAGAGCGCAATTATTATATGGGCAAATTAAATGGACCGGCTAAATTATATTACGAAACTGGTCAGTTAGAAAGTGAATTTGAATATGTGAACGATAAAATTAATGGACGTAGAACATATTATTATATAAGTGGTGCCAAAAGGGCAGAGGTATATTATAAAAATGGGCTATTAGATGGCTTTGCCACTTGGTACTATGAAAACGGAGAAATAGCAGAGCAATTAAGTTATACAAATAATTTACCCGATGGCGAGCAGCGCTCTTATTATCAAAACGGGTTGCTTAGAAGAGAAGCAATGTATAACAAAGGTGATATTGTTTACGAAAAATTATTTGATGAAGACGGCAGAGCCGTCTCCCTAATTAGTATTAATAATTAATTATTACATTTGCTGGTAATGTTTTTATTATTACTTCATCTTTATTAAAGGTTGTTATTTTTTTACCATTTACGCTAACAGATTTTGGCTTTTTATCTTTAATTATGTTCTTTATCACCAATCCACCATCTGGCACTTTTACATCTCCTTGTAAATTATAATAATAAGTGTTTTGTTGCTTTGATGCGGAATAAGATAACTTACCATAATAGGTAATTAAGTTATTAATAGAAATACCGTTTGGATTTTCTAACCATTCCTTACGTAATCCTGCGCCAATAACAAGGGATTTATTAGCTTCGTTTTCGTAAACAAAGATTGAGCGAGCAACAGTTAAAAAATCACTCCCCACCCAAGTATGTGGCATATCACCAATAAATCTAGGTAAGTTGTAGTCTTTCCAAACAACTTCTGCCCAATGGTTCCACCCTTGTGGTCTTTGGTCTTTAAAGAAATAATCTAAAGCTTCAAATGTTCTATCTGGTTCATCTAAAAATAGAAATGCGCCTGCGTTTCTTATTTCGTATGGGGTATAAGCTGCCCACTGGTAATTTGGATTATCGCGCCTATTCTTAAAAAAGTCGTAATATTTATCAAAAGTATTATATAAATATTTTTGTGGCAAATTATTTTTTTCGTTGCATGGATATAAAGCAATAGTAGTGCTTGTTGGGTCAAAGTCTCCTTTTTCTACACAACCGGGTATGTAATCAATCTTATGTAATTTTATTGTTAGGTTAATAGAATTATATAAATTCTTTCTAAATGTATCTCGCAAATTAGTAAAGCGGGTAATATCATGTTTATTATTAAGTGTTTTTGCAATTTCAACGGCATCTTTAAGTCCCTTTATTGTAAAAAAGTTATCCCAAAAGGAGTGCATGGGTTTATCGGAATACCCTTCGTGACTAATTGACTCGGGTACTAATCCATAATATGGTTTTAGCTCTGGGTTATTTTTATATTCCTCAGTGCTGCGCTGGTTTATTAATTCTTCTATATAATCTATTGTTTTAACAATTTTAGGGTAAATGTTTTGTAAAAATAGTGTATCTTTTGTAAATAAGAAATATTGATAAGCTGCAAAAATAAATTCCCCATGGCTATCATTTTCTGGCACAGGGTCTGCACCTCTGCTATCTACAACGCAAGGAATTTTACCGTTAGGGAATTGATAATTACTATACCAATCAATAAAATCTTTTACTTCATCGCGCAAGCCAAATTTAAGCATAGTAGATGAAGTCATGCTGCCATCGCGTATCCAACTACGTTCGTAAGAGCGGCTGCCAGGTTGAAAACCATGTTTATCTTTATTAATTAAAATATAAGCTATTGTAGAGCGGATTGTATTTACAAGCTTATTAGCTTCTGGTGGTAAGTTAAATGTTACATTATTAAGCAATCTTTCCCACCCATTTTTAACTTGGTTATATAAATCTTGGTAATATGTTTTATAATTATTATCACCAGCTAATAAACCAGTCTTTAAATAAAAAGGAATTGTTACATAAATAGTAGTATCTTTATTTGCATTTAAGTTAATTTCTAATTCAGCAGCGGCAGAAGCTAATTTTTGTGGGTCTGATATTGTTTTATTATCTGGTAGCTTTCCATCTTTTATTAATTCTGTTATAAAGCCGTTATCAAAAGTGCTTGTACCAAAATTAAATTTATTTGGATATATATAAACGTTTTTATCATCAATAGAAATTATTTTGCCATTATAATTAATGTGTTCTATTTTAGAAACACCACCCGTTGTGTTTAAAAATTGATAGGATGGATTAACTTGGAATGGTATAAATGTTAAATAAAATTTACCTATTAAAGGTTTTTTAGATTTGTTAACCAAAGTATAAGAGGCATTTACAACCGAGCTTTCATCTGCACCAGAGGTGAATAATTTTATTATTAAATCAAAGTCATCCGATACCCAAGTTACAATAGGTAAAGGCAAGTAGTTATCTAAAAGCTCTTGTTTTGTAGTAACATCGTTCCATGTAATTAATTTATTATTTAAATAAAGTAATGGAGCAATAGAAAAACTTACTTTATCAACTTCAATTTGACCTTCTTCATTTATTAATGCTTCTTTTTTATCGTTAGGAACACCAGAAATAGTAAAGTAAGATTTTTGTGGTGTAAAATATTTTGGGAAAAGTCCGCGAGGATAGTTTTTAGAAATAAATTCAAACATTTTATTTTTTGTGTCACTAAACTCAATTGGCAAAGTTTCAATTTCATATAGTTTATAGTGGTCTAATTTGTTATTGCTGCCAAATTCTAAACGTATATGAGAAGTTTCACAATCTTTAAGAGGAATAAAAACCAATCCACCTTTACCATTGGTAACTGTATAAACGGTATCCCAAGTAATTTTATCATCGCTAATTAAAACTTTATAATAGTGGGGATAAAATACATCATCCCAAACTAATTTAAGTCCACCAGTTTCAATAGTTTTTTTATAATTTAATTGGTAATATTGATTATTTGTATTTTCACTTTGCCAAAATGTGGTAAGGTTGTTATCGCAAGCAGCGGCAGCAGAATTGTTATAGATAAAAGAAGAGGCAGAGGCAATAGGTAATTGTTTAACTGTATCGGGCTGTTCTTTTTCTTCAAAAGTAAGATTATCAATGTAAACAGTTCCTTTGCCACCATTAACAGAAGTAACAATAATTTCTATTTTATCAATTTCGTTAGGTTTAGCTAAATCAAGCGGTCCCCAAGCTTTAATTATATTACGTTTTTTAAAGGTTAGTTTCGTCCACTCTTTAGGGAAATGGAAATTATAAAGATTAACCCACCAAACGTTATCGCCTGATTTATCGATTAGTTTAAATTCTAAAGTATTATCTGGGCTATCGGCTTTAATATCAAAAGAAAATTGATAATTAGCAGGCATTTTAAGGTTAAAAGATTTTTGAACTCCTCCATAGCCGCTACCAGCAGTAAAGTTGTAATCTAATTTTAATGCTGTTCCATCTTTACCTTCAGATAAAGAAGGGGATACTTGTACCATATCAGAAGCATTAATAACCCAGCCCGAAACATTAGAAAAGTCATCTAAAACTTTTTTGGTTTGTGAAAAAGTAAAATCACAAGATAAAAAGAAAAAGGTAAAAAGTGCCCAAAACAAAAATTTGTTTAATTTTTTCATTTAAATGCCTCTTAAAAAGTAAAAAAATAATTTTAAAAACTTGACAAATAATTTAAAAATGTTTAAGTTAATAGTCAATGAAAACGTTTACATTAACAATTTTTTTTATTTATGGCAGCAACAATTAAAGAAATAGCAAAAAAAGCGAAAGTATCTATTGCTACGGTTAGCAGAGCATTGAATGATGACGAGAAAGTAAAGCCAGAGACAAAAGACTTAATTAAAACAATAGCAGAAGAGTTAGACTACAACCCAAATATTTTGGCGCGAAACTTTGTTAAGCAAAAATCTAATATTATTGGCTTAGTGTTGCCAGATATTTTTGACGAGTTTTTTACAGAAATTATTAAAGGTGTAGAGCAGCATTGCTTTAGCGAAGGTTACTACACAATGGTTACAAGCTCTCACAGCAAACGAACTACTGTAGAATCTATTATTGATTTTATGAGCACGGGCTTGGTTGGTGGTATTATTATAATGGCGCCTGCTATTGGGGATAATATTACTGATATAATTAAAAAAAGTACAGTGCCTTTTGTAATTATTAATGGCAAAAAAGAGCTATCTAACGTTGATTGTATTAATGTAGATAACTATCATGGCGCATTTAAAATGACGGAACATTTGATTAAGAAAGGGTACAAAAAAATTGCACATATAACTGGTGCTGCAAATAATGCGGATGCTTTGGAAAGATTAAGAGGTTATACCGATGCCTTAAAAAAGCATAATATTAAATTAAATAAAAGTTGGATTGTTGAAGGTGCTTTTACAATAGATAGTGGGGTTGAAGGATTTAATAAGATTATATCTTTAAAAAATAGACCTGAGGTGATTTTTGCCGCAAATGATATGATGGCAATTGGTTGCTACAATGCAGCAAGAAAAGCTGGAATAAAAATTCCATCTGAAATTGGTATAGCTGGTTTTGACGATATATTTATGTCTGGATATTTAACACCTAGGTTAACTACCGTTAACGTTCCAATTTACGATATTGGTGTTAATGCAGCTAAATTAATTCTTAAAAGAATAAATAAAGGAAAAAGCCTAAAAACGCAACATATAAAAATCTCTGTTTCGTTAATAGAAGGTGGTTCCTGTTAATTTTATAAAATTGGGTTTAATAAATAAATTGATATAGGTATTATGAAACACTTTGAAACTAAATACGGTTACTTTACCAATGATGGTAAAGAATATGTAATTAAAACTTGCAAAACTCCAAAACCATGGGTTAATGTTATTTCTAATGGTAGTTACGGATTAGTTATTTCCCAAACAGGTGGAGGTTTTAGCTGGAACGAACACAGCGAGTTTAACAGAATTACACGCTGGCACCAAGATTTAATTAAAGATGACTGGGGAAAATATTTTTATATCCGTAATAATAAAACGGGCGAGTTTTTTTCTCCCTTGTGGCAACCAGTTAAAACAAATTTTAATTATTTTGAGTGTAGATATGGCTTAGGCTATGCTACATTTATTACCGAGTACAAAGGTATTAAAATAACTTGCAACTTATTTGTTCCTTTTAATGAGACTTTAGAAATATGGGACTTTAAAGTTGAAAATTTTACCAACCAAGATTTAGACCTTTCGATTTATACTTATTTTGAGTGGGTATTAGGTTCATCTAATGATTATCATAGAGAGTTTCATAAAGCATTTTTAGAAACGGAATTTGATAAAGATTTAAATTCTCTTGTAGCATCCAAAAGGCTTTGGGATATACCTTTAGGTGATAGAGGGCATTGGAATATTCATTACGAGTATTTAGGTTTTCTTTCCTCATCTAAACCCGTGGTAGAGTTTGAAGGAGATAAGGAAGCTTTTATTGGTAACTATGGCTCTTTAAGCAATCCAGTGGCTTTAGTTAATGGTAAGCTACAAGGTAAACAGGGCAAATTTAATGACTCTATTGGTACTATTAAAGTTAATTTAAACATACCAAAAGATGGCAAAGAGGATGTTTCGTTTTACATTGGATTAAAGAGCACCAAGGAAGAAATAAAAGCTTCATTAGATAAATTAAAAGAACCCGATATAAATGAAACCTTATTAAATGAAGTTAAAAAAACATGGGAAAATTTACTTGGAGATTTAGAAATTGAAACGCCCGATGTTGCGATGAATTTTTCTGTTAATTATTGGTTCCGTTACCAAGCAATTTCTGGCAGATTGTGGGGCAGAACCGCATACTACCAGCAAAGTGGTGCATTTGGGTTTAGAGACCAGTTGCAAGATAGTTTAGTGTTTTTACCAATTGAACCAAGTTTAACAGAAAAGCAAATTAAATTGCATGCGCGTCATCAATTATTTGATGGTACAGTTTTACACTGGTGGCATCCTATTGCAGAAGTTGGATTAGAAACAAAAATGACCGATGATTTACTTTGGTTGCCTTTTGTTATAATTCACTATATAAACGAAACGGGGAATGTTTCAATTCTTAATGATGTAGAGCCTTACTATAAAAGTAAGGAAAGTGGCACACTTTACGAGCATTGCATGAAAGCGATAAATGTGGTGCTTTCTAGATATAGCCAGCGCGGATTACCTTTAATTGGTGCTGGTGATTGGAACGATGGGCTTAGTGCTGTTGGGTTAGAAATGAAAGGGGAATCTATTTGGTTAGCAGAGTTCTTTTATTACGTATTAAAAAACTTTTCATTAGTAGCAAATAAATATAATAAAAATGAAGATGCAGATTATTTGAACAAAAAAGCAAACGAGCTTAAAGAAGCGTTTGATAAATATGCATGGGATGGAGAATGGTACTACAGAGGAACTAAAGATAGTGGAGAAAAATTTGGTAGTGCAGAAAATGAAGAAGGTAAAATATTCCTCAATTCTCAAATTTGGTCTGTAATTAGCAATATTGCTCCATCAGATAAGCGCGAAATTGCTATGAATAGTGTTAAAAAACACTTATTCAAAAATAATGGACCTCTTTTATTATACCCAGGTTATAGCAAGCCGGATAAATATATTGGATATCTTTCCAGATATGCACCGGGTAGAAGGGAAAATGCAGGTGTTTATACCCATGCAGCCACTTGGTCTATTTGGGCTTTTGCAAAGCTAAAAGATTATGAATATGCTTACGAAACATTTAAAAGACTTTGCCCAATTTATAGCGGTTTAGAGCCCGATAAATATGTTGCAGAACCATTTGTAACACCGGGAAATATAGACGGTCCGGATAGTCCAAACTATGGGATGGCAGGTTGGACTTGGTACACAGGTAGTGCGTCTTGGTTCCAAAAGGTTATTGTTGATTGGATACTTGGTGTAAGGGCTGATGAAAGGGGCTTAGTAATAGACCCATGTATTCCAAGTGATTGGGAAACATTTAAAGTAAAACGTAAATATATGGGTAAAATTATAAACCTTTCTTTTGTAAACAAAAATAAAGTTAATATGGGTGTAAAGGAAATAATAGGAGAGGGCGCAGTTATAGAGGGGAATATTATTAAATCTGTTGAAAAAGATAATATTAATTTAACTGTTATTATGGGTTAAAGCATGTTAAAAAAATTTTGCATTCTATCCGCCGCAATATTTATGATTGTTAATATAACAGGTTGCTCCTTGTTTAAGGCGGATAGAAATGCAATTAATAAATTAAAGTATTTTCCAAAAGATGTTGAATATAATAAGCCAAATATTAATGTTAAAGATACAACTTTTTTATTAAATATTGCAAAAGATACTTGGAAATTTTTTGATAACTCTGTTTATGGCAATACAGGTTTAATTGTAGATAAAATTTTTATTGATAAACAAAATGCCGCACATTACACATCTATAACAAATATCGGTTTATATCTTGTAAGTGTAATTTATGCTAATAAGTTAAATTTAATTACTACTAATATTGCCAAAGAAAAAATAAAAGCTACATTAAACACTCTGCAAAATTTAGAACGTTATAACGGTTTTTTTTATAACTGGTACGAAGTGGATAATTTAAAGCAAAGCGATAATTATATATCTACTGTAGATGCTGCTTGGCTTTATTTATCTTTATACGTTGTTAGCCAAGAGTTTAAAGATGATTTTGGAGAAATTTGTGATAGCTTGATAAACCAAGCTAATTTTAGATGGCTTTATGATGAAAAAGTTGAAGCATTTAGATTAGGTTATGACACTAAAACTGGGTATAGTATTTACCATTATAAACTTTTAGTTAGCGAAGCAAGAACAGCATTTTATTTAGCAGTATTAAAGGGGGAATTAAATAAAGATGCTTGGTTTAAACTTAGTAGAACGTTAGATAAGAGTTTTGAACAAGAACAATCCCCGCAAGGAGAATATAAGAATTATAAAGGTATTAATTATTTTAGTGGGTATTATTTATACGACACATTAAAAGTTGTGCCAAGTTGGGGTGGTAGCACTTTTGAGTACTTAATGCCAGACCTATTTTTTGATGAAAGAATTGCTACAAAAGGGATGGGGTTAAATAATTTTAACATGATAAAAGCTCAAAAAGATTATAGTCTAAATAGAAAAAAATATAAAGTATGGGGTCTTTCACCTTGTGCAACACCAGATGGTGGATATGGCGAGTTTGGTGTTTACTTAATTGGTACAAAAAAAGGTGGATACACGGATCAAGTACTTTCTCCACATGCTTCTTGTATTGCTATTAATTATTCTGCTAAAGATGTTATAAGTAACTTAAAAACATTTATAGAAAATTACCCAATTTATGGCGAGTATGGCTTTTATGATTGTGTTGATGCAAAGACGGGTAAGGTGGGTAAAGTTTATTTAGCACTAGACCAAGCGATGATTTTTATTTCTATTGCAAATTATTTAACCGATAATTATGTACCAAAAATTTTTAGTAGCAATAAAAATATAAATGATTTGTTCAAAATGATTTCTAAAGAGGAATTTTATTAATGGATGGAGCAAAAATTATTTCTTTAAATGGTAAGTGGAATTATATTAAAGATGCTGAAAGCGCTTTAAACTTTAAAACAGTGCAAAAAATGTTTAATGATAATAATGTGCATGGCGATGTGGATTTACCAATAAATTGGGAGTTAGCTGGTCTGCACAATTTTAATGGTACTGTTTGGTTTAATAAAGTTATTTTTTTAGATAGTGAGAAAAACTTTATCCATTATTATATTGAATTTAAAGGTGTAGATTATTTTTGCGAAGTGTATGTTAATGGAAGTAAAGTTGGTAAAAATACTGGCTATTTTAATAAGTTTGAATTTAATTTAACAGATAAATTAAAATTTAACAGCAAAAATGTTTTTACAATTAAAGTAACTTCTCCAAAGGAAGAGCCGGGTAAAGTTTGGCCCAATAAAAAGGAATTAATCAAAGGGATTTTTTGCCACCATGATTGCAGACCCGGTGGTTGGAGTTTGGAATATGGGCAAGATAGAAACACAGGCGGCATTTGGAACGATATTAATTTAATTTTTACTAAAGTTGTTAAACCAGAAATTGAAGTTGTTAGCGATTATGATATTGAAAAAAATGTTGGTGTAATTAATATTGATATTAATTTTGATGAAGTGTTAGAAGAAAATCCTAAACTAAATTTTTATTTGTTCTTTGAAAATAAAAAGATTAAGAATTTTGAAATAGATTATATATCTGGGTCAAGTAACCATTTTGGATATATAATTAAAGTAGATAATCCTAATGTGTGGGCTACATGGGATATTGGTGAGCCAAATTTATATAAATTAGTTTTAGTATCTGAAAAATTTGGTGAGCATAGTTATTTTATTGGTTTTAGAAATGTTAAAGAAACGCCAGATTATAAGTTTTTACTAAATGGTAAACCTTTATTTATTAGAGGTACTAATATTATTCCAGAGCAAATGTTAAGCGCATTAACGCAAGATAAAATAACACAAATAGTTAATTTATTGTTAGAAGCAAACATTAATGCTGTAAGAGTTCATGCGCACGTAAACCGACAAGAGCTTTATGATGCTTTAGATAGAGCGGGTATAATTGTTTGGCAAGATTTTGCTTTACAGTGGACTTATAAAAACAGTAATGATTTTATTAACGAGGCTGTTTTACAAATTGAAAAAATGGTTAATCAATTTAAGCATCATCCTTCTATTGCTTATTGGTGTTGCCATAACGAGCCCGGTTACGAAAGCCTTAAGTTAGATAATGCTTTATATAATACTATTAAATTAAATGATATAACACGTATTATAAAATTATACTCTAACTACGAAGAACACCCTTATTATGGTTGGTACTGGGGAAATAAAGATGAATACGTTGCCTCGCCAATGGGTCCATTAGTAACAGAGTTTGGCGCTCAAGGAATACCAGACTACTTTACCTTACAAAAATTTATGACTAAGGAAGAAATAGAAACCCCTGATTGGGACAAATGGACTTATCATAATTATCAATACGAGCAGACAAATTTAATTGCTAAAATTCCTTTTGGCAAAAACGTTAAAGAATATATTAGCAACAGCCAAAGCTACCAAGCAGATTTACTTTACACTGCAATTAAAAATTATCGTATCAATAAATACAATCCTATTACTGGAATTTTTCAATTTATGTTTATAGATTGTTGGGAAAGTATAACTTGGTCTGTTGTGGATTACTTTGGTAATAAAAAGAAAGGTTTTTATACTTTGCAAAAAATGTATAAACCATTTTTAATGATTGTTAATGAAAGACAAAATGATTACATGCAAGATTCATTCCTTAATATAGATGTTGATATAATTAATGATACTTATGATGAATATAAAGATTTATCATTATCAGTTGTTAATAACGGAAAAGAATTATTAAAGATAAATAAAATAAATGTAAAGCCCGATTCTGTAGAGCATATTGAATGGGAAAAGCTAAAAATTCCCTTAAAAGATAATTTTGTTTTGGGTGAAAATAATGTGGAAATAATTTTATATAATGATAAAGAAAAATTGCAAGAGGAAAAAGTAATAATAAATATAATTAATCAAAAACATTATTGGATAAAAAAATGAAAAAAATTCTACTTTTAGTATTTCTTTTTAATGGGTTAATGTTTGGGCAGGGATATATATTTTTTAGTGATAGCCCTAATAATACATATTACGACCCAAGTTGGGGTTTTGCAAGTGGCGGTAGTTATTTAGAATTAATAATGAATAGCAAATTTCCCGTTGATGTTAACGTAAAATATAGTGGAACAAATGCGTTAAGATTAAAATGGAAATCAGTTTCTGGTGGTGATTGGGGGATGGCGTGTGCAAGCGCTGGTTGGGCACCAAGAGATGTTACGGTAATGGATAGTATTGTATTTTATGCTTATGCTTCGCCAGATATTAACCCAAATGATTTACCATTAATATTTTTAGAAGATACAGGAAATAATAAAACACCAAAGCAAAAGTTATCAACTTATGTTTTGCAAACAATTACATCTAATTGGGTAAAAATTTCAGTTCCTTTAAGTATATTTAAGAATAATCCCGGTAATGCTAATTTATATGCTATTAAAACAATATATTTTGGTCAAAATAGTTTAAATAACGATAATGTGCAGCATACATTATATATAGATGATTTAGTTATGACCAAAAATAGTGGATATGTGCCACCAGCTCCAAGCAATGTTCAAGCCAAAGGATTTCAAAAACATATTCAACTTAAATGGGATTTAATAAACAATAGCGAAATTGGTGGGTATAGAATTTATAAAAAAGTTGGTAACGACTATGTAATAATTGGCACTGTTGATAAAAACACACGCTATTTTTTAGATTTTGGCTACGAACCAAATACAACAGTAGAGTATAGAGTAGCTGCATTAAGCTCTGCTTTAACTGTTTCGCCTTTATCAGATCCTGTAACAGCAACAACAAAAATAATGACCGATGACGAATGGTTAGACATGTTGCAAGAAGCTACATTTAGGTATTTTTGGGATTATGCACATCCTGTATCGGGTTTAGCTAGGGAAAGATTTGGCAGTGGTAACACTGTTACTATTGGTGGCAGCGGTTTTGGTGTTTTGGCAATTATGGTAGGTATAGAAAGAGGATTTATTACAAGAGAGCAAGGGGCAGCTCAAATGTTAAAAATAGTTTCTTTCTTAAAGAATTATGCACAAAGATATCATGGTATTTGGCCGCACTGGTTAGATGGTTCTAGTGGTGCAACAATTCCTTTTAGCCAATACGATAATGGTGGGGATTTAGTGGAATCATCTTTTATGTTGCAAGGATTATTAACTGCACGTCAATATTTTAATTTAAATAATAGCACAGAAAATAGTATAAGAGAAATATGCACACAACTATGGGAAGGCGCAGAGTTTGATTGGTACAAAAGATATCCATCTAGCGACTTATTATATTGGCATTGGAGCCCAAATTATGGCTGGATAATGAATATGCCAATTAGAGGGTGGAACGAAGGAATGATTTGCTATTTACTTGGGGCAGCTTCTCCAACTCATCCTATCCCAGCTTCTAGTTATTTAAGCGGGTGGGCTGGCAGCTCTGGCTATGCTAATAATAATACTTTTTATGGGCATAAAATTTATGTTGGTTATAATTATGGTGGTCCTTTATTTTTTATACATTATTCGTTTTTAGCATTTGACCCAAGAAATAAAAAAGATAGGTACGCTAATTATTTTGTTAATAATCGTAATACAGCATTAGTGCATTATGCATACTCAATTGCAAATCCTAATAATTATCCAAACTATGGAGAAAATGAATGGGGTTTAACAGCTTCTGATGACCCAGATGGGTATAAGGTGCACGAACCAACTAATGATAATGGTACAATATCACCAACTGCAGCACTTGGCTCTTTCCCTTATACTCCAGTTGAATCTATGAAAGCTTTAAAAGGTTTTTATCTTAACTATGGGGAAAAATTATTTGGATTATATGGTTTTAAGGATGCTTATAATAAAAAACGCGATTGGTATGCGCAAAGTTATTTAGCAATAGATCAAGGTCCTATTATTGTTATGGCAGAAAATTACAGAAGTGGTTTATTGTGGCATTATTTTATGCAAAACCCAGAAATTGCACCTATGCTAAGCGCAGTTGGTTTTGTGCCAGATTCTACTACTGATGTAAAGGATAATTTTTCTACTACGGTAAATAACTTTAAATTAAATGGTAATTATCCTAATCCTTTTAATCCTGTTACAATAATAGAATTTAGTATACCAAGTGCAGATAATGTAAAAGTAGAAGTTTATGACGTATTGGGGAATGTTTTAGATGTAATTGCGGATAATTATTTTAATGCAGGAACTAATAAAGTTGTTTGGAATGCACAAAGGCATTCATCGGGTGTTTATTTTTATAAAGTAACCTTTAAAAATAAAAGTTTAATAGGTAAAATGATACTGGTTAAATAATGAAGAAGTTAATTTTACTACTGGTTTTAAGTGTTATAGTTGCTTGTAATAGTAATAAAAGTAAAGTAACAACTATTATCTTTTGGGCAATGGGTGCAGAAGGGGAATATGTACAAAAATTAGTGCCACAGTTTGAAAAAGAAAATCCGAATATAAAAGTAAAAGTGCAAATGATACCTTGGACGGCGGCACAAGAAAAATTAATAACAGCGTATGCAAGCGATAACGCACCGGATATATTCCAACTTGGTAATACTTGGATACCCCAATTTGTAGCATTAAATGCAATAGAAAACTTAAATAATTTTGTATCTAAATCAAGCTCAATAAAAAAAGAAAATTATTACGAAGGGGTATGGAACTCTTATAAGTTAAATGACAATATTTATGGTATACCCTGGTATATAGAAACAAGATTACTTTTTTATAGACCAGATGTATTAAAAGCTGCTGGATACACTGAACCACCAAAAACTTGGGATGAGCTTTTAGACTGTGCAAGGAAAATAAAACAATCTTTTGGTAAAGAAGAAAAATACCCAATTTATATTCCAACTAATGAATGGGTGCCATACATAGTTTTTGGTATGCAAGCAGGTTCAACAATTTTAAAACAAAACGATAGTTTCGGTAACTTTAGCGGTAAAGAGTTTAAAACAGGTTTTGAGTTTTTAATGAAGTTTTATGATGAAAAACTTACACCTGCTGGAATTTCTCAAGTGCCAAATATATATTTAGCATTTAAGGAAAAGTTTGTTAATATGTACATTTCTGGTCCTTGGAATATAACAGAATTTAAGAAGGTGATGACGGGTAAAGATAGTATAAATTGGATGACGGCACCACTGCCGGGATATAAAGGAAAGTATCCGGGGGTATCAGTTGCTGGTGGCAGCGGGTTAGTTATATATAAAAAAAGCAAGCATAAACAAGCAGCTTGGAAATTTATTGAGTATTTATCCAAGCCTGATGTGCAAATTAAGTTTTTTAATTATTTGTTCGATTTACCAGCAGTAAAAAGTGCTTGGGCTAACGACTCGATTAAAAATAATAAGTATATTAAAGCTTTTGAGATTCAATTTGAAAATGTAGTCCCAACTCCAAAAATTCCAGAGTGGGAGCAAATAGCATTTTCTAAAGTTCAGCAATATGCAGAAATAGCTAGTAAAAAGGCTATGACAATTGATGAAGCGTTAAAAGCATTAGATAAAGATGTAAATATAATATTAGAAAAAAGGAGATATCTGTTATCTAAAAATGTAGAGGGGCGAAATGAATAAAACTAGGTTTAATGCGGCTTATTTTTTTCTTTTTCCAGCAATTGCCTCTATTTTTGTTTTTTTCTTTTTACCAGTAATTGCAGCATTTATTATTAGTTTTACAGATTTTGATATATACGCATTAGGAGACCCAAGTAATGCGCGGTTTATTGGTTTAAAAAATTATGTGCGGATATTTGAAGACCCATTATTTTGGAAAGCATTAAAAAACACATTCTTTTTTGTAATAAGTGCGGGACCGTTATCTGTAGCAGTTTCCTTAATTGCGGCAATTGTACTTAATAGTAAATTAGTTAAATTTAAGGCAATTTTTAGGTTAACTTATTTTATACCTGTTGTTACTACCTTAATAGCTGTTGCTATAGTTTGGCGATTTATATATAACCCACGAGCTGGTTTATTAAATTACTTTTTAAGTTTTTTGGGTGTACCAAATATAGATTGGTTAGGGGATACAACTTTTGCAATGCCTGCTATAGTGCTAATGGCGGTATGGAAAAACTTTGGTTATAATATGATAATATTTATTGCAGGGCTTCAAAATATACCAGAACATTTATACGAAGCTGCGCATTTAGAGGGGGCTAGTGAATTTCAACAATTTAGATATATTACTTTACCAATGCTTGCCCCAACAACTATATTTATTAGTTTAATTACTATGATTGGCTTTTTTCAATTATTTGCAGAGCCATATATAATGACGCAAGGTGGACCGCTTAACAGTACTTTAAGTATTGTTCAATATATGTATCAAGAAGGTTTTAGGTGGTGGAATATGGGCTATAGTGCAGCGCTTGCTTTTGTTTTATTTGCTATAATTTTAATTGGCACAATAATTCAATTTAAATTAAAAGGTAAAGAACAGTGAAAAGCATAAAAAGTTTTATTATACACTTTATTTTAATATTTTTTGCAATTTTAACAATTGCACCTTTTGTTTGGATGATAAGCGCATCTTTTATGCAAGATGGAGCTGCAAATGTTTATCCACCTAAGTTTATTCCAGATAAAGTGGTTTTAACACAATATAATAATTTGTTTAATAGACTTAATATTAGTAATAATTTTTTAAACAGCTTAATTTTATCTATTATAGTTACAATAGTTTCGCTTTTATTTAATTCTATGGCGGGATATGCATTTGCAAAGATGCGTTTTAAGGGAAAGGATAAGCTATTTAACTTTTTACTAAGTAGTATGATAATTCCTGCACAAGTTACTATGCTGCCATTATTTTTATTATTAAAGCAAATGGGTTTAATAAACACCTATTTTGCGATAATAATACCGGGTATGGCAAATATATTTGGTATATTTATGATTAGGCAATATGCGCTTTCTATCCCAGATAGTTTAATAGAAAGTGCAAGAATAGATGGAGCAAACGATTTACAGATATATTATAAGATAATATTACCATTGTGTGTGCCAATATTGGTAACATTGGCAATATTTTCGTTTTTGGGTACATGGAACGACTTTTTATGGCCTTTAATAGTATTAACAGATAATAACATGTATACTTTACCAGTAGCGTTAGCAAACTTAATGGGAGAACACTCAAAAGATCCAGAGCTAATGATGGCAGGTTCTGTTATAACTATTATTCCGGTTATTCTGGTTTTTTTGGCATTACAAAAGTATTATATAAAGGGGATAATGATGGGAGGGGTAAAAGAATAAAAAAAACAAATATCTAAATTTTTTACTTGACAATTATTTTAAAATTTACCATTTTGCTATCAATGTAAACGTTTACATTTTAGGTTTTTAATAAACAACAAAAAACGGAGAAAAAGTATGACACAGCAAGTGAAACTTTTTTTAGGTGCAATCCTATTGGTACTATTCGTTTCGTCCGTGATGCACGGGCAGTATCTTAAAAGGCAAGATGCAATTTGGGCACGAAACATAGGTAATGCAACAATAACCTTAGATGGTCATTTTAACGAGCCTGAATGGGCAAAAGCTGAATCTTTACTAATTAGATATGGTATGGATAGCGGTTTGCCAACAAGCGGTTGGCGCGAAGAATTTCAACCAGATGCAATTACAGACCCAACTAATGCGGTAGTAAAATTTTTAGTTAAAGGGAACAAACTTTATTTAGGTTTTATAATCCCTGATTCATCTGTTGGTGGAAAGAGAGATTGGGCACGTTGGGATGGAATTTTGATGTCTATTAAAGATATTTCATCATCAAATAGACCAGCACCAGCAGCAGAATATTTTTACACATGGTGGTTAGAAGGTTTAGCAGATACAGCTTCGCCTTGGGTTGGCAGACCACCAAGATTTATTGGTAAATTTGGAGATTGGACGGGCGTTGGTAGAACTCCAGACCAAATAGAAGCTTGGGATGCAGTTACTTTTGTTAATGGAAAAAGCAATGACGGTACAAGAGATAAAGGTTGGTATACAGAAATGGCTATTGATATAGCTGTTTTAGGTTATGATGCCACAAAACCAACGGGTGATGTTGTTGAGCTTAACTTTAGTATTTGGGATTGCGACTATTTATTTGAAGGGAACCCAATGAAGATTAATACTACTCGTACACATTGGCAATCTCCTTGGGGTAATACTAATGCAAATAACGTTGGACGCATTTACTGCCGCCCAGATGTTACAGTTAATACCACCACATTACCAGAAATTATGCCCGATGTAATTATTCCTAATGGTGCAAATTATTCAGCTCCAAATATTGATGGTAAATTAACAGATGAAGTTTGGAAGGGTGCATTAACATACGAAATTGCTTGGAATGACGCTACAATTCGTAATTCTTATCCAGGTGTTGGACCTTTTATGAGTGGTCAATTTCAACCAGAAGTTAACCCGGGTGTAAAACCTCCTATATTAGACTCTTCTTATGCAAAAGTGAAATTATTATTTAGAGATAAACATTTATATGTTGCAGCAGACGTTAACGACCAAATAGTTCAAGGAACAGAAGTTTATGATAAAGTTGATGGCTTTGGTATTATTATTGGAGATAGAGTTGCTAAAAACGCAGAAAACGCAATGATATTTAAGCTATTACGTGCTAACTTTAGCATGGATGGAACAGTAAAACCTTATGACGCCTTACCAGTAGTATTAGACTCGTCTGATTCTAAATTAGCTTATTCATTAAAAGGAAGCACTACTGTAAACGTTAATTCCGATGTTGACGAAGGTTATACAATTGAAATGAAAATAGATTTAACAAGGTTTGGTTATCCAGTAAGTTTAGGAGATAAATTATTCTTCTTTGGATTTGTATTATATGATGGTGATTCTTTTGATGACCAATTAAATAACTATGGAACACGCGTATGGTTCTTTAGAGAACATGCTGGCGGACCAGCTACCACTTGGTCTGTTTTAGACCCAAATACTTTAGTTGGTGTTGAAGAAAATGTTGTTAAAATATTACCATCTAGTGTTGAATTATTAGGAAATTATCCAAATCCATTTAACCCATCAACAGTTATTAAGTTTTCTGTACCAGAAACCGGAAGTGCAAACATAGTATTTTATAACTCTTTAGGACAAATTGTAAAATCAGTAGATATTAACTCACTTTCTGCAGGTACAAACGAGTATAGATTTAACGCAAGTGGACTATCTAGCGGCGTATATTTCTATCAAATTAATTTTAATGGTAGCAAAAATTATACAAGTAATGTTGGTAAAATTCTTCTGATTAAATAAACGATAGGTTATCTGTGTGCCCCGTTAATCCCACTTAAACGGGGCATATTTTTATTAAGTTTAAATTACTAACTTTTATGTGAGGTTAACGTGCCTACACTTTTTACAAAATATAAGTTTATTTTAATACTAATAACTCTTTTAATAGGTGCAGGAGTAATAAATGCCCAAACAAGTGGAAAATTAGCGGGAAAAGTATTAGATGAAGATGGTAATCCGCTTATTGCTGCTAATATTACATTAGAAAATACTATGATGGGTGCAGCAACAGATGTTGATGGTTATTACTCTATTATAAACGTACGCGCCGGTTATTATAATGTTAGAGTTCAATATATTGGATATCAGACTAAAGTTATTCAAAAAGTTAAAATTAATCCAGACCAAACTACAAAACTTGATGTAACACTTGTGCCGGAGGTTATAAAGGGCGAAGAAGTTGTTGTAGTTGCAAAAAAACCAATAGTAGAGTTTAGTCAAACAAGCTCGGTTTCTTCTGTTGGCAAAGAGGAAATAGAAAATTTGCCTGTACAAGGCTTAAATGAAATTGTAAATTTACAAGCTGGTGTTATAGATGGTCACTTTAGAGGTGGGCGTATTGGTGAAGTGCAATTTCAGGTTGATGGTGTTACCGTAAATAATCCTTATAATAATGCTTCGTCCTTAGAGCTAGACCGCTCTGTTTTGCAAGAGGTGCAAGTTATTAGTGGTACTTTTGATGCAAAATATGGGCAGGCTATGAGTGGTGTTGTTAATGCTATTTTAAAATCTGGTAGCGATAAGTTTGAAGTTTATGCAGAATCTTATTTTGGGGATTATTATACAAGCGATACTAAAAGATATCCTAATAATAATGATTTTAATCCTATTTCTATACAAAACTATCAAGTTACAATAAGTGGACCTACCTACTTACCACAAACTACATTTTTTATTAGCGGTAGAAGATTTAGTAACGAAGGTTGGCTTTTTGGTACAAGACGATTTAACCCAACCGATAAAAGCAATTTAGAAGCAAAAGAATTTAATCCAACTGGTGATAATAAAAAAGTACCAATGGCAAACTGGAGCGAGTGGAGTGGACAATTTAAGCTTACTAATACTTCTATTAAAGGGATGCAGTTTAATTATCAGATAACATTTAATAGCGGAAAGAGGAAGAACTATGACCATGGATTTAGGCTTAACCCTGATGGCGTAAAAGAAAATAAAACACTTTCATTTACTCATGGGCTTGGGTTTACCCATTCTATTAATGAACAAATGTTTTATAAATTAAATTTTAGGCAAAATTACTTTGATTATAAAGACTATAAATACGAAAGTGTTTATGACCAAAAATATATAGATGCTGGGGTGCCAAAAGGGGATGCTAATTACGAAGATGGTGCAATTGTTCAAGGAGTAGACTTGGGCAGGTGGATTCAAAAAACAAATGCTTTTGTTTATAAGGGAGATTTTAACTACCAAGCTACAAGACGCGATTTAATTGAAATAGGATTTGAAGGGCAGTATAATAAAATGTCCTTTGGTTCTCCTGGTGTTTTAGTGCAAACTACTGTGGATGGCGTGCAAACATTACAGCCGCGTGAAAATATAAGCAGAGTTATAGAATATAATCCTGTTCAATTTTCTTCATACATTCAAGATAGGATGGAATGGAGAGATTTTGTTATACGTGCTGGTGTTAGAATGGAATTTTTTGATGCTAACACAACCGTGCCATCAGATTTACAAAATCCGGCTAATGCTATTGAAGGTGCGCCAAAATCAACTCAAGTTAGCACAAGTTCTAAAATAGCTTTTGCACCTCGTTTAGGTTTTAGTTTTCCATTAACAGAGACCTCTTCTGTGTATTTCTCTTATGGTCATTTTTATCAGATGCCTGGTTTAGGTCAACTTTATAGCAATGCGGATTATTCCGTTTTAGCTAATTTACAAGCTGGTGGTATTAGCTATGGTGTTATGGGAAACCCAAATCTTAAACCAGAGAAAACAGTTCAATACGAGTTTGGTTATAAACAAGCAATTTCTAGTTATTTTGGTGCAGAAGTTTCCTTCTTTTATAAAGATATTAGAGATTTGCTTGGTGTAGAGTTTGTTAGTACTTATGCAGCAGCAGATTATGCTAGATTTACTAATGTGGATTTTGGTGGTGTTTCTGGCTTTACAGTTTCTTTAACTCATCGTGATCTTTCTCCTCTAAGCTTAACTTTAGATTACACTATGCAATTTGCTAATGGTAATTCATCAGACCCTAGAGAAACTGCAAACAGAGCTGCTAGTGGAAAAGATTCCAGACCAAGAGATATTCCATTTTCGTGGGATCAAAGACATACATTAAACTTTACTGCTATTTGGTTCGAGAATAAAAATTACTCTCTCGGTGCTATTGTTCGTTTTGGTAGCGGTCAGCCATATACCCCAGAAATTGGTACAACTGCTTTTGGAGCAGACTTAGAAACCAATAGCGGCACAAAAGATAGTTATGTGCTTATAGATTTAAGAGCTGAAAAATATTTTGAATTATTTGGCACAAATATAAGCCTTTTTGCAAGGGTATTTAATTTGTTAAATACTCGTTATGTTAATGGATTTGTTTTTGCTTCTACAGGCAGCCCTGATTATTCTTTAACACCTTCGGCTAATCGAGTTCAGTTATCTAATCCATCAAGATATTATGAACCGAGAAGAATTGAAATAGGTATTTCTATTAGGAGTAACTAATATGAATAGTAAAAATTTAACAATAATAAATATTATTTTAGGTGTTTTATTTTTAGCAAATTTTAGCTTTGCACAAGGTTATTTACCCACAGTGCCCCCAGAGCAAAGAGGAAGATTAGATGCTGAAAGACAAGGTATGCATGATGCCAATAGAATTAGAACGGTATTTTACAATTATGGAATGGTAGGTGATTATCCCCCAGATCCATTACGTGTAGATTTAAGCATTTTCCACTCTGTAGAAGTACCCAAAGGGAGTGGAGAAAATTACAGTGATGGTACCACTCCATTTGTATTAGCAAAAATAATCCAATCTACAGGTACTCCTGCTTATATAATGGAAACAGGATATAGAGAAAGACAAGGTACATCTCCTTTTTTTAACAGAGTAATGCGATTTGAGCCAAGACCGGGATATTTTCAGGTAGATCCACTTATTAATAAAGGGCGTTCTGTTGCAATGAGTAACGACCCAAGAACTTGGCCCGATAGCTGGATTGATAAACTTAACGACCCAGACGACCCCGGTTGGAGTGGCAGCTGGAACGGTTACTTTGGTAAACATGCGGGTGCAGACCAAGAAAGTTTTGTTGTTTATGATGACGATTTTTACGATGCTTGGCCTAATTTTACTCCAGATATTAGAGATGCTACCAGAAGAGGTTTAGCACTTAAAATAGAGCAACGTGGTTTTCAA
>CAZYZX010000008.1:0-179733 GCA_964652025.1 uncultured Melioribacteraceae bacterium | reverse complement strand
GTAACTAGTAACTGGTAGCTAGTAGCTATTCACCATTCACTATTCACTATTCACCAAACCGTTACTTAAAAAGATTTCTAATAAAATTAAATTCCTCATCAGTTAAAGGTTTATCTTGGGCATCAAGATTAGTAATCACCTGGTTAAGATTTCTAAAACCGGGAATAACGGCACCAACCACATTATAGTAAAGTAAATATTGCAAAGCAGCGCGAGCCAAACTTTTAACATCGCTACCAAATTTACTTTTTAAAGCTTCAATTTTGGGTTCAATATTAGCTAAAGCCTCAACCGAAAAACGTGGAGCATTTTTTCTATGATCGCCATCTTCAAAAACGGGTGGATTATCTTTACTATATTTACCTAATAAAATACCTTGCATTAAGGGACCGAAAGCGATAAAAGAAATATTTTGTTCTTCTAAAACTTTACGCACAGGGCTGCCATCTGCAACGTATTTATCATCTGCTGCGCTAGCAGAGCTTTGAATTGCAACCGGTTTTACTATAGGAATAAGCTTTAAGAAATCGTTAATGCTATAAGCAGATTGACCAATATATCTAATTTTACCTTCTTCTTTAAGTCTATTAACCATATCAACAGCGTCTAAAAGGTAGCAATCATTTTCGCCAAAGTGTCCATGATGGAAATAATAAAGGTCAATATAATCTCTATTAAGGTTTTTTAGGGATTGCTCGCACTGGTGCTTAATATGTAATGGGTCGTAAGCATGCTCTGCAGTACCTTTAAACCAACCAACTTTAGTAGCAATAGTAACATCTTTAGTACGGTTACCTAAAATTTTGGCAAGCAAACGTTCAGCTTTGCCGTTGCCGTAAACATCTGCGTTATCAAAGTGGTTAACGCCATTATCAAGGGCATAGTAAATTGCGTCTTTAGCTTCGTTAAAATCCACATCAGCCCAGCCGTTTGGTTGACCATCTACCCAGTTACGTCCGCCTAAAGTCCAGCAACCTAAGCTAATTTCGCTAATTACTAAATCGCTACTACCAATTTTTCTATATTTCATAAAAAAAGCTCCTATAAGTTTATTTTATAGACCAATTACGATGAGCAATAATTTTACCATCGTAAGGATTAATTATAATTTCTTCACCACTTGCTTTATAGCCATCATCGTAGTGCATTTCGCTATTAATGCTAAGTATATGCCAAACATATTTAGCAAATTCGGCAGACCAAAGGAAATCTATTTTCCATTTTTTTATTCCTTTAGATAAACCAGCATTTATTGCAATATTTTCCGCTTCTTTTTCAGTAATGTTAAAAGTACCATCTTCTGGATTTTCGTAGCAATCTGGTATGCCAATAATTTCAAAATTTTGCAAAATATTTCCGTTGGTATCAACAGTAAAAATAATCGGTTCTTTAACAAAATCTTTGCCGGGTATAGTTAAAATGTAATGTAGCTCGTAGTTATTACCAATTTTTTTAGAATTAATATAATCTGGAAAGATGTAATTATCAAAAAAAGTTTTACCCGTTTTTTCAATAATATAATTTTCGGCATTTTGCTTAACGTGTTCAGGCAGTTCAAAATCGTAAGAATTTTTTAAGCAAGTTTTACAAGTGCAGCCAAAAGCATAAAAAATTAAAAAAAGTATAAAATAAAATTTTATTTTTTTCATAAATTACTTATATTATTCAATAAAACAATTAAATTTAATAAAAATTAAAATTAGATAAAAAAAAATCGATAATTAATAATGAAAATTTTTTTTTAAAGTAAAATTAATTATTTTTGTAATAATAAAATAGATAAAATTAAAGGTTAAAAAATGTCAGAAGCAGAAAAGACAAAACCTAAGTTATTAATAGTAGAAGATGACTTTGAAAACCAAAAGTTTCTTCAAATATTTTTAAAAAGGAAATTTGACTTGCAGATATGCGATTCATCAGAAACCTTTTACGAAAAATTAAACAATAATAAGTTTGATATTATACTAATGGATATTTCGTTACGAGGTAAAAAAGATGGATTGCAACTTACAAGAGAGCTAAGAGAAAAGGACGAGTATAAAAATCTTCCAATAGTTGGGCTTTCTGCTCATGCATTTCAGCGAGATAAAGACAATGCTTATAATGCTGGTGTAGACATATTTTTAACCAAACCAGTTCAAAATGATGTTTTAATGGAAACACTGGTTAAAACATTAGAACAAAAATCCGGCATTAAAGTAGATTAAAATTTTATAAAACACTAAGCTGGGCAAAGGGTTTTAGTGTTTTTTTCCCTCACAGATGTAACTTTTTTATTTTTTAATCGTCTTAATTAAAAAATAAAAATAATCTTAAGGTGTTATAATGAAAGCTAAATTATTTGTTTTAACTTTACTAAGTGTGTTAGTGGTTTATAATCTGTTTGCGCAAGAATTTAATTATGATTTTAAAGGACCAGGTAAAAAATTTAGATTTAAATTTGATTTTGATAAAGAAACACATCCTTATATAGAATTAAACTATGGTTTAACGCAATATAAACATAAATCGTTTTACGAAGATTTTGCAAAAGTAGGGAATGCGGAAATAAAACTTGGTAGCAGAAATTTAGACTATTGGGATAAAGAAAATATTACAGAAATGAAAGACAAGTATTTATTTTTTGGAGTAAATACAATAGATTTAAAAGATAAAAATGCTGTTGGCTTGCAAAGCGAATTAATAAACTTTGGTTTAGGATTTAAGCATGGATATGGATACCAAATAGGTGCTGTAAATATTACTCCATATTTTGGTGGGGCATTTGTGTGGAATAAATTAAATATGAAGCAGCTGCCAGATACAACATTAGGTGGTGTAACATACTTAGACTATGCCACATTAAAAGATTATAACAAAACTGTAAAATTTGGTCAACGAGTAGAGGGTGGTTTATCGGTTGGAATTAATAAAATGTTTTTTGTTGATGCAAGCTATCAAGCAAATGTAGTTTATCCAAAATTTATGACTTGGAAATATTTTGGTAGTTTAATTTTAGAAGGTATGGCGCTTGGTTTTGCAGATGAGTTTGTTGATGAAATAATAGACTCTACCCCAGAGGCTGCACCTATTATAAGCTTTTTATTAAAAAACGGCATTGCTTATGGCGCTTATATGTTGCAGCGGGATAAAATGAATTATCCATTTAATAGTGGTAAGCCTTTAACTTACGAAACATTTAAATTAGGTATTAGTATAGTATTTTAATTATAACTTTTATTAGGGCTTAATAAATTGCTTTTTAGTTGTTTATTAAGCCTTTTTTATTTTTAAAAATTAATATGAAATGATATTAGATTTTAATAATTTTGTTAAAAAGAATAATATTTTATGGGACACGTAGATAAAAATCGCTTTGATAATAATATATATTTAGGTTTACCAGCCAGTTTTAACGATAAAATTATTACCCGTAGAATTAATTTAATAAATAATATTAAAGATTTTTATGGTAATAATTTAATATGTGCAGAAATTGGATGTGGAAATGGAGCAACGGCATTAAGGGTATCTAATAAATTTAAGCAAATTGATTGTTATGATATTTTTGAGGATAATAAAATTGAGTTTGAAAATAATGCAAAAAACTTAGGTGTTACAAATTGTAATTTTATTTTATCAGATGTAGAAACTGCAATAGTAAAAGAAAATTATTATGATAGAATTATTTGTTTTGAAGTTATAGAACACTTTAAAGATGATAGCAATGTAAGCAAGTTGTATAAAATGCTAAAATCGGGTGGTAAAGCGGTTGTAAGTGTTCCTAATAAATGGTGGATATTTGAAACACATGGTGCAAAGCTTCCATTATTGCCATGGAATCGTGTACCATTTTTTAGCTGGTTGCCAAAACCAATTCATGAAAAATTTGCAAATGCGCGCATTTACACTAAACAAAGAATTATTAAGTTATTAAAACAAGCTGGTTTTAATGTTGAACAGGTGCAATATATTACGGCACCTATGGATGTGCTTAAAGATGGTAAACTTAAAGACTTTTTAACATCAACTGTTTTTAAGGATGATATAACAAGCATTCCTTTTCTATCTACTAGTATTTTTATTTATTTATCTAAATAAAATTATAATTATTTCAAAAAAAAATCCCCACAACATTGTGGGGATTTTTGTAATAATATTAGCTTAAAATTTAATCATCTTTATTTTTCTCGTTTAATTGCATTTTAAGATTTCTATTTTTTGCAACTAAAACAATAATTAAAACAACTAAAACTAAAATAATAACGGCAATAACAAGAGTGTAAATCCAACTTGGCATAGGTTCACCAAGTGAGCTATTCCAATCTTTTATCTTGCTTTCAATATCGCTCACCTTATTTTCATCAATCATCTTATATCTAACTAATAACGGTATCCAAGTATCTGCAATGGTTTTAAAGTAAACGCTATCTGCAAATGTGTAATAAGTTTTATATCTTTCATCACTACTTTTATTTTCTTCGTTTTTAATTTGTTTATCAATATATTCTATAACAGAGTTATAAAATTCATCGCCATTATTGTAAGATTTAAGGACAATATCTTTAAGTTTAAATTGCACATCGATATTTTGCCAAATGTTAGTGTTAATTTCTTCATCCCAATTATTAATCATTTGATTAACTTTATTTAGCTCTGCGTCGCGCTCTTTTGGAGAAGCATAAACTTGAGCAATTTTAGCACCTATAGCATTCCAACGGCTTTTAAATTCTCTCTGCTCTAGCTTAAATTCATCTAATTGCTTAGTTGTAAATGCGCCAGCTTTAACGTATTCTGTGTTATCAGCAATTAATCGTTTAATATTTTCTAACATATTGCTACTTTTGAACTTAACAAAAAGCTCTTTCTTTTCCACTTCGTTCATGCTTTCTACGCTTTTTTCGTTATTAAAGAAAAGAGAGTTTGCAAGTTCATCAATTAAGCTATTACGCTGTTTGCTATTTTCGCGTAATTTTTTAAGTAAGCTATTTAAGCTATCAATTGTGCGTCTATCTTTTTTATTGCTTTCGCGTAAGCTAACAACTTCTCTTAAAGTATTGTAGTAATCTTCGCTTAAGCGGTTAACGTATTCCTTAAGTTCTTCAAGCTTTCCTTTAAGATCTGTAACTTCAACTTGTAAATCACTTATTTGGGAAAGCTTCCCCTTCATCACCTCTATTTTGCTATTAATCTTTTGAAATGTTGTTTCAAAAGTTTCGGGATAAAGCGCTTTATCTAATAAAGCTTTTTTAGCTGTGTATTTATCTTTTAATTCTTTTGTGCGTGCTTCAAAATCGGGTATTTCTGTAATGCTTTTAGCTTTATCAATATCGCTTTCTAATGTTTCTACTGCAGATTTAAATGCTTTAACAATTTCTAAATCGCTTTGTGCATTTATAAAACTTGGCTTAAAGATTAATAAAAAGAATAAAAAGCTTAATAATAGTTTAGATTTCATTTTTTACCTCCAACAATTCCATCAGTATTTAATAATAAAGCCTCGCCATTTTTACGTAAAAGTTCAATGTTAGGTTCTCTTTGGTTAAAAGCGGGTGAAGCAATTCCTTTTTCATCAATTAAAACTTTTTTAGCTAATTTAAGCGCACCATCTGCAGAAGCAAAAATATAAACATTTTTAAAGCTTTCTGCAGTTAAAAAGTAATAGCCTTTATCGTTTCTAATTATGTGAACAACTTTCCCCTTAAAATCTGCATTAATACCAAATTCTTCATTAAATAAGTTTTTGGTATCAATAGTAATAGCATAACGATTTTCGGAAATAGTTCCGTCATCATCAGTGGTAAGAGCGCTCTCTAATGGCCAAGCAAAGTTAACAGGAGCAAGCATCATAGTGTTGCAGCCCCATAAAAGAGCAGCGCTAAAAAGCACTAAAATAAGTTTATATTTCATAAAATCTCCATTTAAGGTTTGTTAAATTTCGTTATTAATTAGTTGTGCTAATTCTTTCAATTCATCGGGTAAAGGTTTTTCATTGCGGTTTATTTTAAGTGTCATATTATCCCCAATATATCTTGGAATAATATGTAAATGACTATGAAACACCTCTTGACCGGCTGCCTTTCCATTAGCCATTATAAAACTTGTTGCTTCTAATTTAATATTGGTAATTTTTCTAAGTGCATTATCAATTTTTATAGCAGCCTTAAATAATTCCCCTGCAGTAAACTCGTCATAATCTTTTGCTTCTTGAAAATGTTTTTTTGGTATTACTAACAAGTGTCCCTTATTAATAGGGTTAATATCCATAAAAGATAGAACATAATCGTTTTCATAAACCTTAAAACAAGGTATTTCTCCCGCAACTATTTTACAAAATATGCAACTATCCATTTTCACCTCTAATTGAATACAAAATCTTTTTTAACTATATTACTAATATAAATATTTATTTTTTAATATAACATTCCTACAGCTAATATGAAACTAATTTTATTATTTTTATCATTAATTAATATTAATACTAATGCTCATGATATTATTAAAGATACTACCAGAACAAACGGAGTTTACTTAAAGGGCGTAACTGGATTAAATGCAAGTCAAATATCGTTTGTAAATTGGTCACAAGGTGGAGAAAATTCTTTAACTTGGTCTGTTTTTGGTGATTTTGCTGTTAAATTTGTAGAAGATTCCTTATTGGTGTATAATCATTTAAATATTGTTTATGGTAAAACTAAAACGGGTGAAAACGCATTTAAAACCAATAATAACGAGATTTTTTTTGAAACAATCTTTTTATATAGAATGGGTTGGCAAATTGACCCATATTTAAGCAACAACGTGCGCACAGTTATAACAAAAGGATTTGATTACTCTAAAAATCCACCACAGCAAATAAGCAATTTTTTTGACCCCGGTTATATTACCCAAAGTATAGGCTTTAGCTACAATAAACTTGATGGGTTTACTACTCGTTTAGGAATTGCATTGCAAGAAGTTTTTACAAATAAATTCCGCAACTATAGCGATAGACTAAACACTACAACAAAAGTAGAAGCTTTTAAGTTAGAAACAGGTGTGGAATCTGTAACAGAAGCTAAATATGAAATAATGGAAAATATAACATATAGCACACGTTTGCGGTTATTTACCCGTTTTGAGCATATAGATGTGTGGGATGTTAGATGGGATAATACATTAAAAGCAAAAATAAATTCGCTTTTTAATGTTAATTTAACTACATTATTAGTTTACGAAAAATCTCAATCGTTAAAAACACAATTTAGAGAAGCTTTACAATTAGGTGTAAGCTTTAACATATTTTAATGAGGTAAAAATGGAACAGTATTTTTTACAAGCTAAGCAGCTATTAATTGTTTATGGGTTAAAGGTAATTGGGGCATTAGCAATATTAATAATTGGTTTGTGGTTAGCTAAAAGTATATCCAAGTATAGTTATCATTTATTAGATAAAAGGGGAGTTGATAAAACTTTATCTAAATTTTTTGGTAATTTTGTTAGGGTATTAATTATAATTTTTACTGTTTTAGCCTCTATAAATCAAGTAGGAATAGAGACCACATCATTAGTGGCAATTTTGGGAGCCGCAGGCTTAGCTGTTGGTTTAGCATTGCAAGGGTCGCTTTCCAATTTTTCTGCCGGTGTTATGCTAATTATTTTTAGACCTATTAAAGTTGGGGAATATATAGAAGCTGGTGCAGTTAAAGGTGTTGTTGCAGAAATTGGCATTTTTACAACTTTAGTATCTCAAGACGATACTAAAATGTATATTGTACCAAACTCTAAACTAATTAATGATGTTATATTAAACCATAATTATAAAAGTAGAAAGTAAATTTTACAAATTATCGTTAGTTATTTTTTTGTATTCTTCTACCCATTTATAAAATGGTGGTGTTATCGGAACTGCGCCAATTCGTCCTCCAAAGCCAAACATTTTTATAATGTAGGAATTAATTCTTGTTACTTTTAAGGACTTTAAAAGCTCGTCATTAATTTTTATGCCATATTTTTTTGCCCACAAAGCAGTAGTTTTTGCAATTTGCTCTCCGGCTAAGTTCTGTGCGTATTCTTCTATTTCCTTTTTGCTGGTTAATGTGGATTTTACTGTATCTGCTGTTACAGAAATTAATTTTATAATACTATACCCATCTTTTGTTGTAATGGGTCCATAAATATCATTTGCTTTTAGGGTGCTTAAATGTTCTAATAAGTCAGATTCTATTTGGCTGCTATTTTGTGTAGCTATTTCTAATTTTATATAATTGTTATTTTGGTATAAATTTATTAGCTCTGCATTATCTTTAGTGTATAAATTATTAAATATTCCTTCGGTTTCATCTAAATTTTTATAACTTATTTTAATGTAATTATAGTTTTTATTTATAATATTTATTATTGTATTGTTACCATTTAAGCTATCAGAGTAATATTTAGTGTTTTCCAAATTAAATTTAGAGCGATAAACGTTAAATAAATAGTTATCTTTCCACATTTTAACTCGTCTTTTAACTTCATAGTCGTATTGTAAACCTTGTTTGTATCCTTCGGTTGCAAGTAATTCATCTTCTATAAATTGTTTAGCTTTATTATTTAATTTTATAGCAATGCTGTTTAAATCTTTGCTATCAAACCTTAACCCAAAAAATATTAAGTCATCAATAAATTTTTGTAGTTTTATGTTTTTGTTGTTAATTTTAATAAAGTATTGGCTTAATTGGTCAGTTAAATTTAACTCTAATAAAATACCTTCACTTGGGGTAAGATTATAGTAAGCACCTGTACTATCATAATTAGCATTTTTTGTTTTAAAAATTTCAAAAATGTTTTGGGCAACTAAATCAAGCAACTTTTTATCGCTTTTAGCATTTACGTTTTTAAAAAGTTTTGCGGTGTATTCCTTTCTTAAAACGTCGGCTTTTCGTTCAGTAATCTTTTTCTTAATCAAATCGTAAGTGTTATTTTTTCCTTTAGTATCTACAAAAAGATTACGAGTTTCGCTTACTAAATAAAAGATATAATATCCGTTATTCCAAAAAATCGGTTTAGTAAATCCACCAACAGGTATTTTATAAACTTCGTTTTCAACCGCTTCATCAAGCATTCCAAATTCAATATCTTTTGTGTTGTCGTTTTTAACAGTACTAAAATAAAGGGAATCGAATGGGTATCCGCTATTTAGCAGGTAATATTTATTATTTATTTCTTTTTCATTTTCTGCAAAAATGTATCTAAGTTTTAGCTTTCTTAAAAACTTAACTAAAGCATTTTTAATTTCTTCATCTGTAATAGTTATTTTATCTAAAATTTCTTTTTTATATAGTGCATCTTTAACGTAAAGCCTTTCAATAATATCCATTGGAGCTGTTACAGAGTGTAGCGTATCTATTTTATTTTTTTCTGCTTCTAATGCCCAAAGTTTTTCTGCAATAATTGAATATAATAAAGAGTACTTCGCACTAATTTCGTTTCTAATGTTTTCTTTACCAATAACGGGTGAAAGTTCGTAACGTTCTAAAAATTCTTGTTTGGTTATTTTTATATCACCAACAGTTGCTACCGCATCATCTTGGGCAATAATAAAATTAAAGGAAATTATAAATAAAATAAATATTATGTTTTTCATAAAAATAAACTAAATTGTGTTACAAATACTATCTTCAACATCCCTATAATAAATATAAGTAGGGTAATCTACTTTAATTATTTTTGTAATTTTTGTGGCACGTTCAAATAGTTCACTATCTTCGCTATAAGTAATATTATTAAATCCATTTAGTTTTAATAATAGTTCTTTGCTTATAAAAAACGTTCCGCCAATTGTACAATCGTTAAGGTGTATAAGTTTCGATAAATCGTTTTTATCTTTTACATATGGATTACCAATAATTTCTACACCACCATGTAAAAATTCTATTTCTGGGTTTTGCTCAAGTAATTTTACTCTAAGTTCTAAATGATTTTCTTTATACTCGTCATCGCTACCTAAAAATGTTATATATTTGCCTACTGCTGCAGATATACCGGTATTTAGCGTTAAAGGCAATTTTTTATTTTCGTGATACAGATATCTAATATTTGGATTATTTTTTGTAAAGCTTTTAACTAATGTAAAAGTATCGTCACTGCTGCCATCATCAACAATAATAAGCTCGTAAATTTTGTAAGTTTGCCTCAAAACGCTAGAAATAGCTCTATTCAGTAGCTTTGCACGATTGAATGTGGGCAAAATAATTGAAACAAATGGAGTGAAATTTGAATATAATAGCATGATTTTTTTATTTTTAATTTTTATTAATTACTAAAATATAATTTTTTTTTATATTTAATATTTGTTTTTAAAAAAATCGGATTTGCTATATGCGTTATAGAGAACAAGAGAAGTATATTGAAGCCGTAAAACGGTACGAAAAAAAAATGACCTACGAAGAATTAAAAGATTTTAGAATGTTAAAAAAAAGACACACAGATGATGAAGATTTAGACAGTTTATCTTTGGCAAGGTTAAAGGGGTATTACGAAAAATATCACATTAATAGAGATAAGAAAAACTACGATTTGTATTTTAAAAAGAATGACGAATCGGGCACTTTAGAAGAAGCAGGCAACGAAGAAGATAAAGAAAGTTTGGAATAAAAATTTAAAATTTACACAAAAGAGGAAGTAATGAATTTAAAGTTGTTAAACAGAATAATTGCGGGTATTGTATTTTTTATTGCTGCATTTGTATTTTTTTCTACTGCGCAAGTTTCAGTATCGTTTTGGGATTGCGGAGAGTTTATAGCTTCATCATATTTAATGCAAGTACCTCACCCTCCGGGAACGCCATTTTTCTTAATGCTTGGTAGGGTGCTTTCTTTAATACCATTTGCAGAAAATATTGCTTATAGGGTTAATACAATTTCTGTATTAACAAGTGCTTTTTCTGTTATGTTTTTATACCTTATAATTGTAAGGTTATTAGATAAAATGCTTAAAACAGAAAATGAAAATGTATTTAAATCTATTGTTACTTATGTTTCTGCTGCAATTGGTGCGTTATCTTTAGCATTTAGCCAAACATTTTGGTTTAATGCTGTAGAAGCAGAAGTGTATGCAACATCAACTTTTTTTATTGCAATTGTTACTTGGTTAATTATAGTTTGGAACGATAAGGCTGATGAACCGGGCAATGAAAGATATTTGCTTTTAATAACTTATTTAATTGGTCTTTCAACAGGTGTTCACCTAATGGCTGTTTTAGCAGCTGTACCTATTATAATGATTATTTATTTCCGCAAATATGTAAACGATGATATAGAGCTTTTAAATTCAAGTTACTTATTCTTAGTTCATGCTGCTATTGTAGCAATAGTTGCTATTGGATTGTGGGCAGGGTTAACAGACCAGCAGCCACCTATGCCTGAAGAATATAAAGCTGTTGACCAAAAATTTGTAATGAGCGCTTTATTTGTTAGTGTTCTTTTTATGGGTGCTTTTTGGAAAAAAGTTTTCAAAATTAATTCCATTTATATTCCTATTATTTTTGGTGGTATTTACTTAGTTGCTTTTTATCCTTTTATGGTTAAAAAAATTCCCGCTTTAATTTCTGCAATAGGTGGAAATGTCACCGCCAATGATATTACAGTTTTCTTTTTATTATTAGCTGTTATTGCTGGGCTAATTTATTATACAAATAAAATTAATAAACCCACACTAAATTTAATTTTTAAAGGTGTTCTTTTTGCTATATTAGGTTTTACTTCTTACACAATGATTATAATTAGGGCTAATCAAGATACACCTATTAATCTTAATAGTCCAAAAACATTTACCGAGTTAGAATCATACTTAAATAGAGAGCAATATGGGGATTTCCCAACTTTCAAGCGTCGTTTCTCGCAAGAAGATCATCAAATGGGCATTTATACAGATTACAGTAGTGATTTAGACTTTTTATGGAGATACCAAACAGACCATATGTTTTTAAGGTATTTGCTATGGAACTACGCAGGTAATTCATCTACTGTGCAAGATAGCCCTGTTGATTGGAGTGTATTGTGGGGAATACCTTTCTTAGTTGGGCTTTTTGGCATATTTTACCAATTCCAAAAGGATTGGAAGATGGGCAGTGTGTTTATGGTTATGTTTATTTTTTTGGGATTTTTAACTGCTTTTTACCAAAATCAACAAGAGCCCCAGCCGCGTGAAAGAGATTACTTTTATGTCGGTGCCTTTTTTGTTTATTCCCTTTGGGTTGGGCTTGGTGTAAGGGGAATTATTGAGTTGTTTTATAATTATTTTAGTAAAAATAGTTTTGTAAAACCTGTAACTGTAGCTTTATTGCTATTTTTTGCAGTTTTAATACCAGGTAAAATGTATGCTGCAAATTATTTTGAAAACGACCGCTCTAGAAACTATGTTCCATGGGACTATGCTTATAATATGCTTCAAAGTGTAGAACCAAACGCAATTTTATTTACAAATGGTGATAACGATACATTCCCACTTTGGTACTTACAAGATGTTGAAGGTGTAAGGCAAGATGTTAGAATTGTAAACTTAAGCTTGTTAAACACGCCATGGTATATTTTACAAATGAAAAATACCACTCCACACGGCGCATTAAAAGTTCCAATGAGCTTAAGTGACGAATATATTCAAAACATTGGCTACATTCGTTTTACAGGGAAAATGGAATCTATTCCGGTGCCAGAGGATGTGCTAAAGAACTATCCAAATGCAGATAGTAGCGTTAAAGCTAATAAAGCAATTGAATGGATGTTGAAGCCGACTTTGAACTTTGCACAATTCCAAGGATTGCGAGTTCAAGATATAGCTGTATTAGACATTATAAAATCATCTGAATTTAAGCGTCCAGTTTATTTTGCTATGACCTGCAGTGATGATAGCAAATTAGGATTGGATGACTATTTAATTATAGAAGGACTTGCATTAAAACTAGTCCCAGAAAAAAGAGTTGGCAGGTTGGAATTTGTTAACGAAAAGGCTACTGTTGCAGCGTTATTTAATCCAGACCAAAATAGTTGGTCCAAAACTTATAAACCGGGCTTCCGTTTCCGTGGCTTAAACGATTCTACTATTTATTTTGATGATAACCATTTACGTTTAACCCAAAATTATAGAAACGCATTTTTAAGGCTTGCTTTGTATTATCTAAATAATAAACGTGATAACGCAAATGTTATTAAAGTGTTAGATAGAATGGATGAGGTGATGCCTTATACAGTAATAAGAATGGACCCAAGATTAATGTTTGATGTGGCTTCTATTTATTTCGCTGCTGGAGGCACAAAGCAATATGCTAAATATGCTAAAGAAATTGAAGCATATGCTTTGAAACAATTAGAAATTAATCCGAGAGATGTTGAAAGTTATTATAATCCTTATAGAATGTTATTAGATACTTACGAAAACTTAGGGGAATATAATAAAGCATTAAACATTGTTAATAGGCTTAAAAATTATTACCCAAATGATCCTACTATTGTTGATATGGAAAAACGTTACACTGCAATGTTAAATGCTGCAAAAACTCCAAAAGATACTACAAAAAAGTAATTTATAAAAAGCCGATTTTTTAATCGGCTTTTTTTTATGTGTTATATAAGCAATTTAAAAAATTATTCCCTTTTTGGTAATATTCTTTTTTAGTAATTTTGTATTATTTCATAAATTATAAATTAAATGGAAAATAAACCTAAAGTTTTAATTTTAGCACTTTCTGGCATAGGGGACGCATTAATGTTTACACCAGCTATAAAATTAATTAGGGATAGTTACCCAGATGCCATTATAGATGCCTTAGTTATGCACGCACCTGTTAAAGAAATTTACGAAAATTTGCAATTGCTTAATAATATATACTATTTTGATTTCTTAAAGCAGGGTGCAATAAAATCTCTAAAATTTATTTTAGGTTTGCGTAAAAAGTATAATTACTCAATAAATGTTTATCCATCTAATAGAAAAGAGTATAACATAATATCTTTTATTATTGGGGCAAAATGGCGTGGTGCAATTAGTTATTTAAGAAGAAATTTTATTGAATTTGGTTTTTTAAACAACGTTACCATTAAAGAAAATGATTTGCTGCATAATGTAGAAGAAAATATTAATTTAACTAAAAAGTTATTAAACATAAAAAGTAATTCTATTTCTAATCTAATTTTTAATTTAAAGGTAGAAGACTTAGCTTTTGCAAATAGTTACATTGCAGAAAATAATTTTAATGATAAATTATTAATTGGTATGCATGCGGGCTGCTCGTTACTTAAAAACCATATTAAGCGCAGATGGGAACCCGAAAAATTTGCAGAGCTTGCAAAATTTTTAATTGAGAACAAAAATGCAGTTGTTTTATTATTTGGTGGACCAGATGAATTAGTATTAAACCAATATATTAAGCAATTAGCAAATAGCAACAATTTAATAATTGTTAATACTAAAAATATATCGCAATCTGCTGCGTTAATAAAAAAATGTAATTATTTTATAACAAACGATAGCGGACTTATGCATATAGCAGCAGCTATGAATGTTTTTGTAATTCCAATTATTGGTCCAACAAGCTTAAATTATATAAAGCCATGGAAATGCAATTACAAAGCAATTACATTAAATTTAAGCTGCTCCCCATGTTTTATTTATTCCCCAAAACCTTTAAGCTGTTACCGCACAGACGTACAATTCAAATGCATTAAAGATCTTACAGTAGATTATGCTATCAAAGAAATTGAAGATGTAATAGATTAAATAACCACTGTGCTCAATTCTGCTATGTTTTCAATATAGGCGGTTATTTTATCTCCTTTTACAACTTGGTTAACGCCTTCTGGTGTGCCGGTAAAAATTAAATCACCTTCTTCTAATGTCATAGTTTTAGAGATATAAACAACAGTTTCAATAGGTTTAAATAACATCATGTTTAATTCACTGTTTTGCCTTTCTACACCATTAACGGATAGTGAAATGGTTTCGTTTAAGGTTAAAGTGTAATCATCTGCAGAAATGAAATTAGAAATAACGGCGGAAGTATCGAAGCACTTTGCCAAAGTCCATGGATGACCTTTAGCTTTTAACTTATTTTGTACATCGCGTAAAGTCATATCTAAGCCAACAGTATAACCAGCAATAGCACTTTTAGCAGTTTCAAAATCGGCATTTTTAACGGTTTTGCCAATTAATAAAACAAGCTCCACTTCGTGATGTAGTTCATTACCATAATCTGGGTGAATAATATTTTCTCCACTAAAAATTAATGAGCTATAAGGTTTTAAAAAGATTAAAGGAAATTCTGGAATTTCGTTTCCAAGCTCTTCGGCATGTGCTGCATAATTTCTTCCAACGCATACTATTTTACCAATATTGTATTCTTTGTTTTTAAGTGTTATTGTTTTCATAATTTTTATTATAATTGTTAATAATTAAGTTTTTTGCTTTTTCTTTTTTGCTGCTGGAAATAAAATATTATTAAGAATTAACCTGTAACCGGGCGAGTTTTTATATAAACTTAAATCAGTAATAGGGTCTCCAACAGCGTGGCGGTAGTCTTCTGGGTCGTGACCACCATAAAAAGTAAATGTGCCGCGTCCAAAATTACCATGTATGTATCGCACTTGGTCAGTTCCTTCGCGCTCTGCTAATATATAAACAGATTTTTTAATCAGTTTTTTTCTAAACATTGTAGTTTGCCCCATAAAACCGCGTAATACATTAACGTGGTTTTGTGTAAGCATTGTTGGCACGGGGTCGTATTTTGCAGAAAAATCGAATAATGTAAAATAATCGTTCTGTTCACTTCCAATTTCTTCAGGTTGTATATCTATATCGCTATATTCATAAACGTAAGGGTTCATATCAATTGTAAAATTTTCGAAAGCAAAAGTTTTGCTAAAATCTAATTTGTTTTGTGCATTTGGGTCTGGTGGGTCGCCATCAAACATTTTATCTACAATATCAACATTTTCAGCAGCTAAAGCAATATCATAGCTATCTGTTGCAGAGCACATGGCAAAAAGAAATCCACCATTTGCTACATAATCTTTAATTTTTAGCACAACGGCTTTTTCCATTTCACTTACTTTTTTAAAGCCCAATTTTTTCGCTTCGTTTTCGTAAAGCATTTGCTGCTCGATATACCAAGGTGCATTATGAAACGATGCGTAAAACTTTCCATATTGACCGGTAAAGTCTTCATGGTGTAAGTGTAACCAGTCATATTTTTCTAAGCCATCAACTAAAATTTCTTTAATCCATATTTTTTTAAAGGGCACTTCGGCATATTCTAAAGCAAGGGTAACGGCATCATCCCAAGGTTGGTAACCGGGTGGAACGTATACAGCAATTTCAGGTGCTTTTTCCAGTCTAACAACATCTGTGTTAGTTTCTTCACTCTGCAATTCCGCATATAATTGGTTAGCAGCTTGTGCAGAAATTACATCAAAAGCAACGCCTTTAACGCGGCATTTAAGCGCAAGGTTATCGGTATAATCTGTTAAAAAAGAGCCGCCGCGGTAGTTAAGTAACCAATCTACAACATTCCCTTCTTTTATATGATTAAAAGCAATTCCATAAGCTTTTAAATGGTCAGTTTGCTTTAAATCCATATAAATTAATAGTTTAGATTGAGCAAAAATGTTTGAAGCAAAAAGTGCTAAAAAAATAATTATTCGCATATAAATTATAAATTTTTATATCATTAAAATAAACAAAAAAAACATTTTATAAACTGTAAAATAATTTGAAAATAGGTAAAAAATTTAGTAACTTGAATTAACCAAAATAAAACAAAATTGGAGGAAAAATGGCAGCAAAAAAAATATTAATGTTTGTTGGAGATTTTGTAGAAGACTACGAGGCAATGGTTCCATATCAAATATTAACGATGGTAGGTCATGACGTGAAGACCGTCTGCCCCGGCAAAAAAGCAGGTGAAACAGTAAAAACAGCTGTTCATGATTTTGTTGGCGACCAAACATATGCTGAAATTCCTGGACATAGATTTTTGGTTAATTATGATTTTGATGCAGTAAAAGAGGAAGAATTTGACGCATTAGTAATTCCAGGGGGACGTGCTCCGGAATACTTACGCTTAAACCCACGCGTAATAGAAATTACAAAGCATTTTGCAGAAAACAATAAACCAATAGCCGCCATATGCCATGGCCCGCAGATATTAGCAGCAGCAGGCGCGTTAAAGGATAAACATGTAATATCTTACCCAGCAGTTGGACCGGAATGCGTAGTTGCAGGAGCAAAATTTGGAGAAGTTGCCCCAGGTGCAGATAACGCAGTAACAGATGGTAATATTGTAACAGCACCAGCATGGCCAGCACATCCACAATGGATGAGACAATTTTTAGCAGTGCTTGGTTCTAAAATTGAGGCATAAAGGACGATTATTTATTTAATATATAACTAAACATTTAACGGGAAATGTATGACAAAATCTATTTTATTAATTTTAATTGGTAAAAGAAAGGATACCGCATTAAAAGTTCAACAAGTATTAACAGGTTGGGGATGTATAATTAAAACCAGACTTGGAATACATGACGGTGTTTTAGAAAATTGCAGCGATGAAGGCTTGCTAATTTTAGAGTTGCATGGAACACAAGAACAGATGGATGAATTGACAAGAAAAGTTGGCGTATTGCCAGATGTACAAGCAAAATTAGTTCAATTAACTTTAGATGAATAATTTTAAGGCTGCCTTTTAGGCAGCCAATTAAATATGGCTATTATTAAAAAAGTTTATCCAGAAAGAAATATTACAATTGTTACATTTATTATTCCTAAAGAAGTTGCAGAGGGAATAGCGGAGTGCTCGATTGTGGGAGATTTTAATAATTGGAACCCAATAGTGCACAAGATGAAAAAAAAGGCAGAAACGGGCGAGTTTACCTTAAAAATCGAGCTGCCAAGCAATAAAACTTACGAGTTTAAGTATTTATGCAGTAATGGAAATTGGTTAGTGGAAGATGATTCCGATGGCTTAGTTCCAAACGTGCATGGTTCTACCAACAGTTTATTAAAAACCTAAATAAAACACCTTTATATTAAAATTCTTTTCAAAAAATCACAAAATTTTACTATTTTTGTAATTGGCAATAAATAATTTTTTTGTAAATAGTAAAATTTGCTTGAAAAAAACGTAAAAAATATTTAAATTTGTATTCTTTTTAAAAATAGGTGAATAAATGAAAAGGACATATCAGCCAAGTAATCGCAAGAGAAGAAATAAACACGGATTCCGTGCAAGAATGGCTACAAAGAACGGCAGAAAAGTTTTATCAGCCAGAAGAGCACATGGCAGAAAAAAATTAACAGTTAGCGATGAATAGTCGTGAAAGTATATGACCTTCCTGAAGAAGAGCGAATCAAACACAAAAAAGAATTTGATTTAGTTTATTCTTCAGGAAATATCATATATAGTAGTAATAAAAAAATAAAAGCAACATATTGTTTTTTGAAAGAAGAAACCAACCCCGGTGTTAAAGTAGCTTTTGCAATATATAAAAAAGCGGGTAATGCTGTTTGGCGAAACCGAGTAAAGCGCCTTTTAAGAGAAGCTTATAGACTTAATAAGCTTAGTTTATTATCTGAATGCAAAAACAAGGGCAAAAAATTATTACTAGTTTTTTCGCCTCACTCTATTAACAAAAAAAAATTTCCAAAGATTTACTTAAAAGATATTGCACCCGAAGTGTTAGATATTTTAAATAGATTACAAATTATTAGTAATTAATTATATAAGGTTTAAAGAAAATATGGATAAACAAACGACGCTTGCTTTTGTGCTTATTGGCTTAATTTTAATTGTTTGGCTTTATTTTAATTCCCCTCAACCTCCTCAAGAAGTTAACAACCCAAAAGATACTACTTTAGTTAAAAAAGATACTGTTAAAAAAGAAACTAAAGATAAATCTATTACCAAAGAAGTTGCAGAAAATAAAGATACATTAAATGCAAAAGGTCCATTTGCAGAAAGTAAAGATAATGGCAGAATTATTACAATAGAAACCGATTTGGTTAAGCTAATGCTTAACACAAAGGGTGGGCGAATTTATAAATACTATCTTAAAAATTACGAAACTTGGTATTATAAAGATAAGCCTGCAAACGATTTTTTCAATCGCCATGTTCAACTAGTTAATCCTAAAAATGGTGGTGACTTAAATTTACTATTTGTTACCAAAGATGGTCAAAAAGTTAATTCTGCAAGTTTATTATTTGATGTAAATTTACCAAATGCGAATTATAAAATTTCTGGAAAGGACTCGTTACCAGTAGTATTTAGTTATAAAACAGATGATGGACGCATAGTAGAAAAGAGATTAGTATTTTATGGAAACGACTACCAAAGTAGCTTTTCGGTTAAGTTAGTTAATATGCAAAATACAATAAGCGGTATGCGCTACGATGTTAGTTGGGATAACGGTATAAACTTTGTGGAAGAGAACAGTGTAGACGAAGCCAATTATAGTAGTGCAAGCGTTTTTATGGGTGGCGAGCAAGAGGTGATTGATGCCGCTCATCCGGGTGATAAAGTGCAAAAAGAAATGAATGGTACAATTGATTGGGTTGGCGTTAGAAATAAATATTTTGCAATGATACTTTCACCTGTTAAATCTGACCCAGAGTGGGGTGCAGTTTTTGAAGGTGCACACTACCAAACTAAACGCGGGCAAAAGGAAGTATATTCAGCTACTATAAAAGTTCCATTTAAGGATAAACAAGAACAAGTTGATAATTTTAAGCTTTATTTTGGTCCATGCGATTACAGCTTATTAAAATCCTATGATAAAAATTACCAAGCAATTTACGATTTTGGAAGCTTTTTTGGATTAAAGTTTATTACAAGACCAATTTCGGAATATATTTTATTGCCTGTATTCCAATTTTTACATATGTTTATTCCAAATTATGGATTTGTAATAATAATCTTTTCATTGTTAATTAAGATTGCATTATATCCACTTTCAAAGCAAAGCATGGCATCTATGAAAAAGATGCAATTATTGCAACCAAAAATAACAGAAATTAAAGAAAAATATAAAGATGACCAGCAAAAGATACAGACTGAGACAATGAAATTATACCAAACATATGGTATAAATCCTGCTGGTGGTTGTTTACCAATGTTACTGCAAATGCCAATACTTTTTGCATTGTTTACGTTTTTTAACGTTGCAATAGAGTTGCGACACGAACCATTTATTTGGTGGATAACAAATTTAAGCAGCCCAGATGTAATATTTACGTTGCCATTTAAAATTCCATTATTTGGGGTAAGTAGCGTTAGTGGTTTAGCATTGCTGTTAGGAATATCGATGTTTATACAGCAAAAACAAACCGTTAAAGATCCATCCCAAGCTGCAATGGTATATTTAATGCCAATAATGTTAACCCTTATGTTTATGAATTTTAGCAGTGGGTTAAATTTATATTATTTTATGTTTAACTTGTTTAGTATAGCACAACAAGAAATATACAATAAAACGACAGGAAATGTAGAGCTTGTACCGGTAAAACCAGGTGCTAAGAAAGGATTTTTTGCAAGAATGATGGAAGCTGCAGAGCAGCAAGCTAAAGCTCAAAAAGAAGCTGGGAAAAACAAAAAAAGATAATTTGTATCTTTATATAAATGCAAAAAAAAACTTTTGTTATAATAATTCTTTTTATTTTTACTAAAGCCTTTTTAGGACAAGATACCACAATATATAAAATGGATTATGTCCCTAAAAGGCTTCCTTTTAATTTAACATATAAAGACTATTCAAACCGTCCAATTGTAGCCCTTGTTTTAAGTGGTGGTGGAAGTCGCGGTCTTTCTCAAATTGGTACTCTTAAAGCATTTGAAGAAAAACATGTTCGTTTTGATTACATTATTGGCACAAGTATGGGTAGTATTGTGGGTGGCATGTATGCTTCGGGATATTCTATAAATCAGATTGATTCTATTGTTAATGTTATTGATTGGAATGATTTTTTTTCTGCAAATGAAACCAACAGAAGAGAGCTTTTTATAGACCAAAAAATTACAGAAGATAAAGCAATTTTTTCTTTAAGGTTTGATGGATATAAACCTGTTATCCCTATATCCATTGCAACTGGTCAAAAGGTAGCTAACTTTTTAAATTTATTAGAGTTTAATGCACCAATTCACTTTGTAAATACCTTTGATGAACTTTTATATAAATATAGAGCTGTAGCAACAGATTTAGTTAACGGCAAAACAGTTGTTTTATCAAAAGGGTCAATGGGTAAAGCCATGCGCGCTAGTAGCAGCATTTCTTTATTATTATCTCCAGTTTATATAGATTCATTAATTTTAGTTGATGGTGGACTTGTTGCTAACGTTCCAGTTAATATTGCTAAAAACTTAGATTGTGATTTAATTATTGCTGTTAATTCTACATCTCCATTAAATACTAAGCAAGAGCTTGCTTATCCATGGGTTATTGCAGACCAAATGGTTAGCATTCCCATGAATATAATTACAAATAAGCATATTGAAAATGCAGATATTTTAATAACCCCAGATTTAGGAGAATTAAAAAATTCTGATTTTTCTAAAATTAAGCACTCAATTGCAGAAGGGTACTACTCTGCTTTAGAATTGGCGGACTCGATTAATAATTCTTATTTTAATTTATTAAAATCTTCATTTAAAATAAAAGATAAACCATTAATTAACTATTCATTTATTACAGATAATGAATTGATTAAAAACGAGCTTAACAAAAGATATAGTGGAGAAAAAGAGGTATATTTAAACGACATAATGTCTTTATTATACTTAATTTATTCTAATGGTGATTTCGAGGATATTTGGATTGAGCATGTAGCTGATGGAGTTAATAATAAAATAGTTATAAATTCAGTTTATAATCCATTTGTTTATAAAGTTAACATAAAAGGGGTTAATTTACTAAATAAAGAATATATTAATAATTTGTTTTCACATTTAGAAGGGAAACCATATAATCCTAAGAAGTTAGTAAATACGTTATTAGAATTAATAAGGGTTTATAGAAACAAGGGATATTCACTTGCAGAAATTGAGCAAGTACATTATAATAAACAAACTAAAGAAATAGATATTATAGTTAAAGAAGGTTTGATTGATAATATAATAGTAGAAGGGAATAACATAACAGGTAATGATTTAATATTGCGCGAGTTTTCCTTTAACAAAGGTGATTATCTTGTATATTCTAAAATAGAAAAAGGATTAATTGGTTTACGTAGTTCTAAATTTTTTGATGATATAGATGTATCTGTTAAAAGACAAGATACAATTAATGTATTAAATATTAAGGTAAAGGAAAGAAATCCTGCCATATTGCGATTAGGGTTAAAGATAGATAATGAAAATCTATCCCAATTATTGTTAGATATACGGGATGAAAACGTATATGGCACCGGAACAGAGCTTGGCGCAACATTTTTTGGGGGAACAAGAAATAGAAGCTATGCAATAGAATATAAAGCAAATAGACTATTTAAAACAATTTTAACCTATAAATTAAAAGCTTTTTACGATTTAGCCGATATAAATGTATATAAAGATGATAGTTTAAAAAGTAAAAAGAAATTTATTAGAAATAAAGATAGTGAGTATAGACAAATATTAAAAGGTTTTTCTTTAGGAATAGGTACACAGGCGGGCAAATTAGGCAATTTTATTATTGAAGGTAAGTATGAAAACAATGAGATAAAAAATAAGATTGATTACACAGGTACCACTTATAAAATGAATATTGCTTCTATTAAATTTGAATTAACAATAGACTCAAGGGATAAATACCCCTATACATTAAATGGATTTTATGTAAAATCTTTTTACGAAACTGCACAAAAGAATTTTGGAAGTGATGTAGGTTTTTCTAAAATTTATAATTACTACTCAACTACATTTACAGTATTAAAAAATCATACATTTAATAGTAAATTTATAATAGGATTTGCGGATGAAACCTTACCTTTAAGTCAACAATTTTCGTTAGGTGGTCAAAATTCGTTTTTTGGATATCGAGAAAATGAATTTAGAGGTAGGCAAGTGCTAATTACATCAGTGGAATATAGATATTATTTACCAATAAAAATATTTTTTGATACTTATTTTAAGGTAAGGTATGATTTAGGCTCGATATGGGCAAATAGGCAAGAAATAAGATTTAAGGATTTAAAGCACGGACTGGGAACTACGTTATCCTTTGATACACCAATTGGACCAGCGGATTTTTCAGTTGGTAGAAGTTTTTATTTGCGGCAAAGTAGCACTAAAAGTTGGATTTCTTGGGGTGATGTATTTTTCTATTTTAATATTGGGTTTACTTACTAAAAATTATAAATTATTTTTTTTACAAATCTTGACATTTTTATCATATTTATTTATCTTTATATAAGATAATTAGCTCCACTTATATTTTTTTATAACCTAAGGGTTAAATATGATTTATACAAAAACAGGTGAGTATGCAATACGTGCAATTTTGTTTTTAGCGCGTCAACCAAGAGAGAACTTGATAATGTCATCCGAAATTGCTAAAAGCGAGGAAATCCCTTCTCATTATTTAGCTAAAATTTTGCAAAGAATGGCTAAATTTGGGTATGTTGATTCCTACAAAGGCCGTGGTGGTGGCTTTAAAATTACAGAAGCTGCATTAAATAGCTCTATTCTTGAAATTGTTGAACGCGTAGAAGGTCCTATTATTAATTTAAAGTGTGTTACCGGTTTAAAAGAATGCTCGGACGAAACACCTTGTCCTTTACACGAGGAATGGGCAGAATTGAGAAATAGGATTTATAACTTAATTTCTAGTAAATCGGTTGCAGAAGTAGCAGAAAAATACTCTCAAACTTTGCGCAAACCGATTAAATAGGTATATTTGTATACTTGTTAATTTTTTTTTTTAACTCCTTTCTTAGAAAGGAGTTTTTTTTTATTTTACTTTTTATTTTATAGCATTTATGGGTTAATTAATGTTTTCTTTTTTAGATGTTATTTATATAATAGTAATCTCGGTTATCTCTTTATTTTTTATTTTTATTGTTAAAACTGATAAACTTTATACTAAGTCTAAATTTTACTTAAAGTTTATTTTACTTGTTATTTTATTACAAGCAATTATAGAATTAGCTATTTATAATAATTTAACTTTTGCACTATATTTTTATCCATTTGTCTATTTAATCTATTTTTCAATTTATCCTTTACTTTATTTATATTTTAAGACAATTTTAAGTTTTAATAATATTAGATTGAGCAATAATTTTATTTATTTTTTGCTTCCAATATGTATATTTTTAATTTTAAGTTACTTTTATTATCCCTTATCTATTAGTGAAAAACAAATATTTTTTGATTATCATTTAAGTCAAACGAAAAATATATCTAAAGCTTTTGTTTTCTTTAAGCTTTTTGTTATTCCGGCTTATTATATTCAAATGGTGGTTTATTTATTTTTAAACTTTAAACTTATTTATAATATTAACCGAAGTGAAGATTTTAATGAAAATAGCTTACTTATTATTAAAATAATAAAAATTTATATTTTTGGTGTATTAATATACGAAGGGTTTTTAGCTTATATAAGTATGTTCTTAAACCTCACTTTAGATTCTATCAAACTGCTTGAGATGGCAATTTCTTTAGTTTTTATATTATTTATTGCATACTTATTATTTTCTGAAAGCATAATGAGTTTACAATTTAAACTTATAAATTTTAATTTAAAAGATAAAAAAGAAAGTAATATTAATATGACTGATACGGAAATTGAAGAAATAAAAAATCTTTTAGTACAATTTCTAACAACTTCTAAGCTTTATTTAGACCCAAATCTTTCCATAGATGTGTTATCTAAAAAACTTCATATTAGTGCAAGAAAAATTTCTACAGTTATTAATACGATATACAAAAAAAATTACCATCAGTTTATTAATGAGTATAGAATTAATGAATCTATTGCGTTAATTAAGGCTAATCCAGATTGGAACTTTGATGACTTATTTATAAAATCTGGTTTTAATAGTCGCTCTACTTTTAATAGGGTTTTTAAGGAAGTTACTGGCAAATCTCCCTCAGAGTATTTTTCAAACATAAAAAATCTTCAATTATAGCCTTTCCCTATTCCCAAAACACGTTTTAAGAAATTAGAATAATTGATTATTTAATCTCCGTTTTATTTATTTATCCCCAAATTTCAATTTTTTTAGTGGGGTTATTATGCAAAATTTGCTGCTAGTTCTTACTTATTTATCAGTACTTTTAAGTACAGCATTTGCTGGCACATATAGTGGTGGCAATGGCACACAAGCAACTCCTTACTTAATTTCTAATGAAGCTGATTTACTTGAATTAAAAAATACATTAACTGATTGGGGCAGTAACATTTATTTTCAGCAAACTGCAGATATAACCATTACAAATACATGGACAACCATTGGCAATGGAGCAAATGCTTTTAGTGGAAATTATGATGGAAATAATAAATCTATAACTGGAATAAATTTTAGTAGTCCTACAACAAGCCATGTGGGTTTGTTTGGTTATATTAGTAATGCAAATGTATCAAACGTAAAAGTAGTTAATTGTAATTTTACTGGCAACTATTATGTTGGTGGGGTTATTGGGTATGCCTATCAAAGCACTGTTAGTAATTGTAGTTTTTCTGGGGCAATTAATGGAACACAATATGTTGGTGGGCTAATTGGTTTTACTAATAGCTCAACTATTGTTTCGGAGTGTTCATCATCTGGATCAGTAACAGGTAACCAAGATGTAGGTGGCTTAATAGGATATTTTTCTGCTTCAACTATTAATAAATCTTTTACAGCAAGTGATGCAAGTGTTACAGGTGGAATAATTGTAGGTGGATTTGTTGGTCAAAATATAAATTCTACCATTTCAAATTGCTACAGCTTAAATAATGTTGTTAGAACGAGTGCAGGACAATATTCAAGTAGTACAGGTAGTTTTGTTGGTAAAAATTATTCGGCAACTGGCAGTACAATAAGTTATTGCTATGCAACAGGTAGTGTAACTTATATTGGATACAGTGCCCCAACTGATAAGGGATTTGTCGGTTCTTATGAATCTTATAGCGGAGGACAATTTACTTACACAGCCAATTATTTTAATACACAGACTACAGGGCAAACAACTGGTACAGGTGCAACTGGAAAAACTACAACAGAAATGACAACCGAAGCCCAAACATACCCAAATTTTTATAGTGCAAGTGGTTGGAGTTTTAAGACGAATGACAATCCAAGTGGCATATGGAATATTAACTCATCAAAAAATAATGGATATCCGTTTTTAGTTTGGCAATATCCAGATGAATCACCCTTACCTGTTGAGTTAACTATGTTTGAAGCAAAGATACTTGGTAATAAAATTATATTACAATGGCAAACAGCAACAGAAATAAATAATTATGGATTTGAAATAGAGAAAGCAGAGATAAAAGAGCAAAAGGAATTAGAATTTAATAAAATAGGATTTGTAAAAGGACAAGGAAACAGTAACAAAATAAGTGACTACACCTACACAGATGATAAGAATATAAACGGTAAAATAGCCTACAGATTAAAGCAAATTGATAACGATGGCAATTATAAATATTCTAAAGTAATAGAAGTAGAAAATAAGAGTATAATAAGCTATTATTTAGGACAAAACTATCCAAATCCATTTAATCCAAGCACAACAATAGAGTATTACATACCAAAAGATGAACACGTAACATTAAAAGTATATGATATGTTAGGAAAAGAGGTTGAGACGCTAATAAATAAAAATGAAAGAGCTGGATTACATAAAGTGCAATTTGAAACGAAGAATTATATCGGGGGAATATACATATATGTACTAAAGGCAGGTGCATTTAAGGAAGCTAAAAAGATGCTTTTATTAAAATAGCCTGCTTTTAGATACTTTTATTATCGTTTAAGTAAAGTTTAACGTATTCTAAATCCCCACACAAAGTGCTTAAGTTTTGCATGCACTCTGTAGAAAGGGTAAGATATTTGTCTGTAAAAATCTCTGAAATAAAGGAACCTCCTTTTTCAGAGATTTCTTTTATTCCACCCATAACAATTTCTGTATGATATTTTATTTCGATTTTTAACTTTTCAAAGTAAGCATCGTCAAACTTATTATCAATATTTTTAATAATACGCATTAAGCCATTAAATGCTTTAGCAGAAAAAATAACTTTCTCTAATGCATCATTTAGATTATTATTTTTTGCAATCTCAAATAGTCTAGTTAAATCCTCTAAGTTTTGTAGCTTATTACCGCTATGTTTATTAACAGATTGTAAAAAGCTATTTATATCAATTTCTTGTAGTTTCATGTTTAATCTCGCTTTATTCCAATTCCTACCCCATCTCCGATGGGGAATATTTTAGCTTCTAAATTTGTAGAATTTAAAAATAAATTGTTAAAACTTAAAACTTGTTGAGTAGAAGTTTTATAAGTTATAGGAATATCGTTAATATTTTCTGCAACATACCCTTTCCACAACAAATTGTCTATAAAAATAATTCCATTTTTATTAAGTAAAGGTAAAGCAAGAGTAAACAAATTTTCATAATCCTGTTTATCTGCATCTAAAAAAATAAAATCGTATTTTTTATTAATTGTTTTTAGCACATCTAATGCTTCACCAAAAATTAAATTAATTTTATTTTGTAAACCAGCTTTTTCAATAAAACTTTTGGCTAAAGGAATATTATCTTTACTTTTTTCTATGGTATCTAATATTCCATTTGGTGGTAATTTTTTAGCAATTTTAATGGAAGAATAAGCAATAGCGGTACCAAGCTCTAAAACAGTAGCTGGTTGTTTAAGTTCTATTAAAAGCTCTAAAAGTTCAGCTGCTTTATAATCTAAAATTGGTATTTTTCTCTCTTTAGCAAAACTTTCCATTTCAGCTTCTAAAGCTGTTACATCTTTTCTATTCATTAAAAGATACTCTAAAACATTATCACCATTAATAAGATTACTCACATCACACCTATTTTTTATAATTATCTAATTTATTTTTAAGCAAGCTATTAACTAATTGTGGGTTAGCTTTACCTTTGGAAAGTTTCATTATTTGACCAACAAAAAATCCAATTACGCTTTGTTTACCGCTTAAGTATTTTTCTACTTCTAAAGGATTATTAGCAATAACTTCATCAACAATTTTTTCAATTTCTTGGCTATCGCTTATTTGTACTAAGTTTTTATTTTTAACATATTCTTCTGGGTCTAAGTTATCTTTAATTAACTCGTTAAAAATATCTTTAGCAATTTTGTTACTAATTAAGCCTTTTGTAACAAGGTTAACAAGCTTAGCTAAGTTTTCGGGCGAAAGAGTAAATTGAGTAATCTCTAATTTGTTTTCGTTAAGGTATTTAGAAACTTCACCCATCATTAAGTTACTAAGTGCTTTATAGTCATCGCAATAAGTAGCAGCTTTTTCGTAATAATCTGCAAATGGTTTTTCGTTTGTTAAAATTTCCGCATCATAAGCAGGTAAGTTATATTTATCAATAAATAATTGTTTTCTTTCATCTGGTAAAATAGGTAAATTTAGCTTTATGGAATTTATATAATCATTATCAATAACCACAGGTACCAAATCAGGATCTGGGAAATATCGATAATCGTGGGATTCTTCTTTGCTGCGCATAGGTGCCGCAAAGTTTTTTTCAGCATTCCAAAGCAAAGTTTGTTGAGTAATTTTACCACCATCTTCAAGTATTTCAATTTGGCGTTCAATTTCAAAATTAATTGCTTTTTCAACATTTTTAAACGAGTTCATATTTTTTATTTCGGTTTTTGTACCGAATTCTTTAGCACCTTTTAATCTAACAGAAACATTAGCATCGCAGCGTAGCGAGCCTTCTTCCATATTGCCATCGCAAATATCTAAATAAGTAACAATTTTACGAAGTTTGGTTAAGTAAAGTACCGCTTGTTCTGCGCTTCTAATATCTGGCTCGCTAACAATTTCTAAAAGTGGAACTCCGCAACGGTTTAGGTCTAACATTGTGTTAAAGCTTAAGTCGTGAATCGATTTACCGGCGTCCTCTTCCATGTGAATGCGAGTAATACCAATAGTAGCTTTTTGTCCATCTTTTGTATAAATATCTAAAAATCCATGTTCGCAAATAGGATTTTCGAATTGCGAAATTTGATAACCCTTAGGTAAATCTGGATAAAAGTAATTTTTTCTAGCAAAAATAGATTTATGATTTATTTTACAATTTGTAGCTAAGCCAAGTTTAACAGCAAACTCAATAACTTTTTTATTAGTAACTGGTAAAACGCCCGGATGCCCTAAACATATTGGGCATATATTAGTATTAGGGGGCATACCAAATTTAGTGCTGCAGGAACAAAATAATTTAGTTTCTGTTTTTAGTTGTGCATGAACCTCTAAGCCAATAACTGCTTCGTATTTTTCGTTAATCATAATAAACCTAAAAATTTGCTATGTAAAAATAAAACTATAAATTTATAATTGCTAATATTTAAATAAAAAAATCCCCCTTAAAAAGGGGGATTAGAAAAAAGAAAAAATTAAAGATTATAATTTTTCAAATCTAGCTTGGAAGAATCTTAAATACTTAGGTTCGTAAACCATTTTTAAGCCTTTAATAGCTTTGCGGTTATCGTAAACATAAGCAATAGATTCTACAGCAACATCAATGTGGGCTTGAGTGTAAACTCTTCTTGGGAAAGTTAAACGAACTAATTCTAATTTAGGGAAGTTATGTTCGCCCGTTTCTTTATTACGCCCAGCTGAAACAATTCCTCGTTCCATACCGCGCACGCCACTATCTGCATATATTTCTGCTGCTAAAGTTTGAGCTGGAAATTCGTATTGTTTTAAGTGAGAAAGAATTTTTTTAGCATCTAAAAATACAGCGTGACCGCCAATAGGTTGAACAATAGGAACGCCATACTCCATCAATTTTTTACCGCAATACTCAACTTGTCCTATGCGAGCTTTAATGTTATCAAAGTCTACCATTTCTTCCATACCTCGTGCCATAGCTTCCATATCACGACCAGCTAAACCGCCATATGTGTGTAAACCTTCGTATAGAACAACCATATTACGAGCTTCTTCGTAAACGTGTTTATCGCGAGTTGCTAAAATTCCACCAATGTTTACCATCAAATCTTTTTTAGCACTTACCCATAATCCATCAAAATAGCTGCACATTTCTTTTAATATTTCTTTAATGCTTTTATCTTGGTAACCTTCTTCGCGTAATTTGATAAAATAAGCATTTTCTGTGGCGCGTGTAGCATCAAACCACATTTTAATACCATGTTTTTTGCAAACGGCTTTTACTTCTTTAAGATTAGCCATGCTGAAAGGTTGGCCACCAGCCATGTTAACGGGTCCAGCTATACTTAAATAAGCAATTTTTTTAGCACCAACTTTTTTAATCAAGTCTTCTAATTTCTGAATATCAACATTACCTTTAAATGGGTGTGGATTTTGAGAATCGTGAGCTTCATCAATAATAATATCAACAAAGGTTGCACCAGCTAGCTCTTGATGAGCACGGGTTGTAGTAAAATACATATTACCACCAACGTAATCGCCCGGTTTTATTAATATTTTGGATATCATATGTTCGGCTGCACGTCCTTGGTGTGTTGGTACAAAGTAAGGCATTCCATAAAACTTTTTTACATTATCCCATAAGTAATAAAAGTTTTTGCTACCTGCATATGCTTCGTCACCTAACATCATACCTGCCCATTGATAATCACTCATTGCATTTGTTCCGCTATCGGTTAGCAAGTCGATATATACATCTTCACTGCGAAGCAAAAATGTGTTATAACCTGCTTCTTTTAATGCTTTTTCTCTTTGTTCTCTTGTTGTCATTTTAATTGGCTCTACCATTTTAATCTTAAATGGTTCTGCCCAGCTTCTTTTTACTACTTCTTTTTTTGCCATAGTTTTTCCTCTTTTTTAATACAATTGCTTAGGTATTAATCCTTATTTTTTTTCTTTTTGTTCTTTTTGTTTTTTTTATCTTTTTTAGTTTCTTCATTTGGCTTTATTAATCTAAGATGGCTTGTATCTATTGCTTTGCTTTTATCTTCGTCATATAATTCACCCAAGTAGTCTTCTAAATAATTATCTAATTTTTCTTGGGTATTAATTTTAGTAAATGGATTAAAATCATCTAAATCATCCTCAATTGGAAAAAAACTATATGTAAGGGTATATTCTTTGTCATAATCGGTTTCGTTTTCTACTTTTATTGTAAAAGTGGCGTCACTTGGTGTAAAAATTGTTTTAACGTATTTTGCTAATAAAAGTAATGCGTCTTTATAATTTTTAGCTTTGCTTTTAACTTTATCAATAATCTCAGATAAATTATTTTCTTCAATAAATTTATAATCGTGTTTAAGGGATATCTTTAAGGTTACTTTAGAATTTTGTTTTTCAGTAAGTGAGGATAGTTTAAAATCCTTAAAAGTGTAATTTATACTAAAATGTAAAATATCATCTTCAGTAAAATTAGTTAGTTTAATATCTGCCATTTTTAGCCATGTTAAATAAATATAAAAACTTAAAATAAATAATTTTAGTATTAAAAAAAATAGAATTTATTTAAATCGTAATAAAATTATAGCAACTAAAAAGCTTATAATGGAAGATAGAATAAAAGGTAAAAATGCACCACCTGTTAAATCCCACAAGTAGCCTGTAAAAATACTACCAATCATAGCGCTAAAGCTAATAGCAGTGGTTACTAAACCAATACCAGTTCCACGGAAATTATCTGGAATTAGGTCACTTATCCAAGCTTTAATAACACCTTCTGAAGCAGCAGCATAAAAACCATAAATAGAAAATAGTGCCCAAATTAAAATAAAACTATTAGCCAAAGCAAAACCAAAATAAACAAAGGAAAATGCAAAAAGTCCAAATATAAAAATCTTCTTTTTGCCAAACTTGTCAGATAAAATCCCCACTGGATAAGATATTAGCGCATAAATTAGATTATAATAAACATACCCCAAAATAGCAATTGTATCGCTTTTAGCAATATCTTTAGATTTTAATATCAAAAACACATCACTACTATTAAAAAGAGAAAAAGCGGTAATTAAGAAAAATAATAATTTAAATTGTCTTCCGCTTTGTTTCCAAAAATCCTTTATTTTAGCTTTATGTTTGGATTTAATATCAGTTTTTTTATCTTTAATAATAAATGTAAAGTAAATTGCAAAAATAGAAGGAATAATAGAAACTAAATAAATTGTTTTATATCCGTTAGGAATAAAGTAAAGAATAATTAATGCGGCAATAGGTCCAACTACTGCGCCTAAAGTATCCATGCTGCGGTGAAAGCCAAAAACAGTACCAGTGTTCCCTTCTGCGTAACTAGCCAATAAGGCATCACGTGGGGCGGTACGAATTCCCTTACCCACTCTATCTGTAACACGACTGATAAGAACGGTAATTACATTTGGAAAAATGCCGGGTAAAGGTTTAACTATTCCCGATATTCCATATCCAAGTACAACAAAAATAGAACGTTTACCAAGTTTATCGGATAGGTTACCAAAAAAACCTTTAAGCAAACCGGCAGTTATTTCTGCAAAACCTTCTATTAAACCAACGGATGCCATAGAAGCACCCAATATAGAAGTTAAAAATAATGGGGTAATTGGATAAAGCATCTCGCTAGCAAAATCTGTAAAAAAGCTAACCAATCCTAAAATAAGTACGGGTTTTGTAATTTTTTTGAACATATTTTTATGTTTTTTTTTATCAAACTTAACTATTTTTATTGACATTTACTATAACATTATTAAATTATATATCAAATATTCATGTTTCTTTACAGTATTAAAACTCAAAAATATTCACAAAAAAAGGAGTAATAATGGAGTTTTACGAACTACATCCGGTAACGCCGCAACAACGTTATATTAACAAAGCGGTAGAAGTTTTACGCAACGGAGGAGTAATAATTTATCCTACCGATACGGTTTATGGTTTTGGTTGCGATATTTTTAACAAAGATGCGCTAGAGCGTATTTATATGATTAAAAATGAAGCTAACACAAAGCTTTTTAGTTTTATGTGTCCAGATTTAAAAGATATTTCTAAATACGCTAAAGTATCGGACTATGCATACAAAACTATGAAAAAATTATTACCGGGGCCTTACACATTTGTTTTACCTGCTGCAAAAGAAGTACCTAAAAAACTATGGACAAAAAGAAAAACTGTGGGTATCAGAGTTCCAAATCATCCAGTCGCTTTGCTTTTAGCTAAAGAATTGGGTAATCCTATTATTAGCACAAGTGTTACTAACAGGTTAGGAGAAAACTACTACGACCCATTAGAAATTAAAGCTGTTTTTGATGCTCAAGTAGATTTAATGCTTTCTGTTGGTGCATTAGAAGGGAAACCAAGCAGCATTGTAGATTTAAGTGGTGAAGAGCCAGAGGTTATTAGAGAAGGTGCTGGCGACGTTTCTATTTTTTATTAATAATATATTTTTATTATTTTTTTGCATCCCTCTCTAACATTAGAGAGGGATTTTTTTATCTACTAATTTTAATTTTATTTATAATTATTTATTTAAATATAAATTTGTATATTTATGCGTTAAAAATTTTGGTACTAATTAAGGGAATGTTTTATGACTAAAAAGTTAATCGTTACTTTTATTTTACTTTTAACGGTTACCTGCTCCCCAAGTTTTAAGGGGAATGATACTCCAGAGCATTTAGGTGAAACAATTTATAATTCGTTTTTAAACAATAAAAAAAACGAGTTTAAAAAATATATTATGATTGCTGATGATTATATTAAAATGTTAGATAGCACTAATTTTAGTGAAAAAAAGAAACAAAAATATATTGAAAGTTATAAGCAAAATATTCCCATTTTAGAGCAACAAATTTTAGCAACATTTGATAGTGTAAACGCTACAGCAAAAAAGCTTAATATTAATTTTAAGAAGGCTCGTTTTGAAAGAGTAGAATATACGGGTGGTACAGCAGAGATATTTAAATATTTATATATAAATATTGTTTTTTACTACGAAGGTAAAAAATATTTATTAAGGTTAAATGATTGTTATTATACACATCGCGGTTGGTTAATAGCGGGTATAGTTTATTTAATTGAATATCCAGAGGGTTAAATTGTTTAAAAAAATTATATTTTTAAGTTTTATTTTCTCTGCGCTTATTTTTTTAAGCGGTTCAGAGCGGATTAAAAAAATTGAAGAAATAAAATTAAAGGTGCCAGAGCCAAGCGGTGTTGTTATTAGTTTTGATAATAAAAATTTATGGATGGTTAGCGATGGCAACGCAACAGTTTATAAAACAGATTTAAAGGGGAAAATATTACAAACTTTTACTATTAATGCTGTAGATTTAGAAGGGATTACAGTTATTGATGACAATAAACTTTGTGTTGTGCAAGAAGAAAAAAGAGAAGTTTTAGTTATAGATAATAAAGGGAAGGAACTTAAGCGAATAAAAATAAATTTCCCTGGTGAAAGTAATAGCGGTTTTGAAGGGGTTGCTTATGATAGCAGAAGAAATGTTTACTACATTGTAAACGAAAAAAAACCGTGTGCTCTATTAACTCTAGATGAAAACTTTAAAATTATTGATAAAAAAATATTAAACTTTTCTAAAGACCTATCTGATGTTTATTACGATACTAATACCGATTATTTATGGATTACAAGCGATGAAAGCAAAATGGTTGTTAAATGCGATGTAAAAGGAAATGTAATTCAAAAATATAAAGTAAATATAAAACAAATGGAAGGTATTACATTTGATAGGCAAAGTAAATACATTTATATTGTTTCAGATCCTGAGGAAAGATTATATAAATTTGAGATAAAATAATAATGAAACGTATTAAACAAGAAAGAGATTTACAAAGTATTTTGGATGAAATTAAAAGTTTGGGGAGTTTAAAGAATTTAGAGGGAATGAAACGATTTGGTATTAATGTAGATAATGCTTTTGGTGTAAGTGTTACAAAATTAAAAGAAATTGCAAAAACAATAAAAAAAGACCATCAATTATCAATAGCTCTTTGGAAAACTGGTTACCACGAAGCAAGAATTATGGCTTTGCTTTTAGCGGAACTTGATAAAATTGAAGAGCATGTTATTGATAAATGGGTTAATGATTTTAACAGTTGGGATATTTGCGATTTAACATGTTTGTATGTTGTTTCTAAAAGTGATTTTTGCGAACAGAAAATTAATGAATGGTATAATAGTGAAAAAGAGTTTGTTAAACGTGCTGCTTTTGCAACTATTGCTGCCGCTGCTATTAATAAAAAAAGTTGGGATGATAAAAAGTTTACGGAGTTTTTGCCTTTAATTAAATCTGCATTAAATGATGATAGAAATTTTGTTAAAAAGGCGGTTAATTGGGCTTTGCGCGGCATTGGCAAAAGAAGCAAAAGGCTAAATAATATAGCTGTGGATTTTACTATTGAATGCCTTGAAAATACAGAAAATAAAACCGCTAGATGGATTTTAAAAGATGCTTTACGCGAGCTTACTAACCCTAATACTATTAAGCGAATAAAAAAATAATAAATTTTGTTTATTAAAGGAACCATTAATTGGTTCCTTTTTTATTCTAATAGTTCAAACTCATCGAGGGGAATGTTATAAACACGATGAAAATATTGTTTATTAAATTTTATTAATTTGCTTAAATAATTATCTCGCTCTGCAAAATCTTTTTTAGCTTCATCTTCTTCAAAAAGTTTAAAAACGGCAGAAGAGTAACTACCTAAATTTATTAAAGAAACATATTTGAATAATGTATTAAAAAGCTGCTCAGGAAAATCTTTATCTTCTTTAGCAAGCATGCGTTCGCTTTCAAAACCCGCTTGAGCTGTAGAGTAACCTCCTTTTGTTTGATACTCCGTAGAAAAAACATTAGTTAATATAGCTTTGCTAATTGCGTTATTTTGCGCATTAATAAATTTTTCGTAAATATCCCCATTATAGTTGCCTTTAGGTTCTTTAAATTCAACTGAAGAATCATCGGGTATTACAGCAATAGCATCTTGTACCATATTATCTAGCTTATTTAATAAATCTAATGCGTCATTTTCTGATACCGTGCGCGGTTGCTTAGCAAGAATAAATGGCATCCCATATTTTTCTACAAATATAGACCAAAATTTTAAGCCCCCTTTTTTAAGTGCTATATTCCAAAAGCATTTGCTTAAAGCTTTTTGCCCATATGGATTATTAAAACTTGGTTCGTTTTGTAGCAATATAAAATTGTACTTATATTTTTTATCATATAAATTTATTAAGCTATTTCCGTCATTATATATCAAATTATTATTTATATCAAATGAAAAATATTCCTGAGGTTTTTCTATTACTGCTTTTGGTAGTATAACATTATTTTTATGCTCCCATAAAATTTCAAAAACGCTAAAACCAAAAAATATTGGGTTTAAAGAAGCGGAAATAATATCTTTTATTCTGCAATTATTATTATTTAAATTTTGTAAAGCTAAATTAGCTAAATCAAAATCTTTCTGTGTAGTATCAGTTGTTTTAATAACTCTGTATTCCATACTTTTAACGCCCATCTTTCTTCTTGTAACGCAAGCATTAAGGTGGTCATCATTAAGCATATCAAAATAAGTATTAAAATTTTTTCCATATTTTTTTAGCACGGGGTCTGGGTCGGGCAATAGCTCTATCCAATTAAATGTGTTTATTAAATTATTACGGCTTACTATTTCACTATTAGTAAATTTATTTTTTTGTTTTTTAAACTTTGAGAAATTAAAAATATTAAACATAATCTACTCCTTTATTTTGTACATTTACATTTTTAGAAAAGATTTTTATTTGGTAAGATTGATTATTTTTTGCTGCAAAAAGTGCTAATGCTAAAGACCAAAATCTATCCGCATGTCCTTTTATGTTATTATTTGCAACGTCAAAATTAATGGTGTTATTGTTTTTTACACTTTTTTGTACCAAGTGCAAATCTTCTATTAAGTCTTTATCATCGGGTATAATTATGCTTCCATCTTCAAAGTAAGTAAGCATATTATATGCCATTTCTTCTTTTAATCTATTAGTAAAATAGATGGGTAATATTTTATTGCTCCCAAATTTTAATTTTAGTTCTTCGCAAAGTTGCATCCCAATGCCAGTTTCATCTACAGCAATTTTTATTATGTTTAATTTTTGCAGGTGATTAATAATATACTCTTTTTGGATGTGGAATGGCGTGTTTTCGAAAATTTTTATATGGGCTAAAATTAAATTATTCCCATTTCGCTCTAAAAATGTTATAACAGATAAATCTTTTTTCCTTCCAATATCAAAACCACAAAAGAAAATTGAGCTTGGATTTAAATTTTCTGAAAAAGAGAAGCCAAAGTTAACACAACTATTAATTAGCTGATAGCTTAAAAAAGCGGTGCTTTCATCAATTGGATTACAACAAAATTCCTCATTCCATGTTATTTCATCAAAACAATCTTCTTTTTGTTTCTGTATCCATTCCATTTTTTCGTAATCGGTAGCTTGTTTGTTCAAAATTTTATCCACCAAGCCATCGTTAACAGCAGTAAAAATATCTGTGGTATGTAAAGACCAATTAAGTTTCTGTTCTTTTATTTTAGCAATAAATTTATAAAATAACGAGTTTTTGCCATTGTGAGTGGAGATAATTCTAATAGGGTAACCCCAAACTGCCGTTGGTTTTGCAGCTTTCCAAAGTTCTATTTGGTTATCGTGGTGCGCAAATTCATCTAACACAACTTTACCACCTTTAGAGCGGAAAGCTTTTGGATTGCTTGAAAGTGCGGTTATTCTTGTACCATTTTTAAATTTAATAGAAAGTGCTTTTATGTCGCTTTCATCAATAACAGATTCTGCAAAATCCTGAGTTCCAACACTAAATAATTTTGCCCACTTGGTACAATAAATAATATATTCCCGCGCGGCGCTTTCATCTGCACTGCTAAACCAAACAGCGGGTACTTTTTTATATAGGCAGTCTCTTACATCTTCGTAAGATTGCACATAAGTTGCACCAATTCGGCGGGATTTTTCCCATATTTTAACTAAGGAATTATCTTGTAACCAATGCTGTTGGTATCTTAAAAAATATTTATCATCTCGCATTACATACCCAATATTTCTTCTTCTATTTTTTTTATTGTTTCCCTACTTATAGATTTTGCTTTTGGTTGGTCATCTAAATTTAAATTACCATTAACTTCTTTAACTGCTGTTAATAATGCCCATAGCACTTTAGAAACTGCCGAAATTTGTTGAGGAGTTGGGTCTAATTTTGCTTGGGCAATAGCAGTTTTTACAAGTTGGTAAAGTTCTTCTTTTAAGGGTAAATCTTTTTTACGATATTCAAAACGCGCAGTATCCCAATCATCTTCCTTACGCCAACGATATAAAAGCCTAAGTGGGAATTTACCTTCAAAAATTCCAAATATAGTATTTATTCCCAAGCCTTCTTCTACGTAAAGCTCTTTTGCTTCAAATCTTTCAAGCTCGTTCATTATATCCTCTGTTTAATAATCATTTATGCAATTATCAATTTTGTTTTCTAGCTTTACTAAATTTTCTGCAATTTGCTCTTTATATTTTATATCTTCTTGTAAAACCAAAAAAAGTTTATCAATTGCATTTTGATTTTGTAACAATGCTTTAGTAAAATTTTCCGCACTTTGTTTTAAGCTTTCGTTAAATTGGTTTTGGCTATATTTTATAGTATCTTCTTGCTGTTTAGAAAAATACTTTACTGTAAAAAACCAAATAACTAATAAAATTGCAGATATTCCACCATTTGCAAGCGCACTACTAATAATAGATTGTTCCATTTTATCCTCTGTTTGTTGGTGCAAATCTAATACTATAAAATTACTAAGTCATATAAACTATTACTGGAATGGTTTATTAAACAATTCCCTAATGCGTTTTTTTAACCGTTAACATAATGGTTAATAGAGCAAAGCCAAGAAGCGTTTCTTTGAGTATGGATTTTTAGCAAGTTACTTTTGAACCGTATCTTTTAACAACTTAGGAGAAACAAAATGAAATGGATCCCATTTTTTAAGACCGGTTTACAAAAAGACTCGCTTGGTAGAGAAAAACTATGGACAGCTGAGGATTTAGATTTTGCAGTAAATAATTATAATGCTTTAAAGCCAGAACAAAAGAGACCGATTGTGGTTGGACATCCGGGGGATAATTTACCAGCTATGGGTTTTATGGATAAAGTAAAAAGAATTGGTAACACCCTTTATGCTTTACCGGGTAATGTTTCTAAAACTTTTTTAGCTTTACTTAAGCAAGGCAAATTTCCAAGTCGCAGCATTTCTTTTAATGCCGATGGCACTATTAACCACTTTGGCTTTTTACCAATTGGTATTGAACCTGCAGTTAAAGATTTGGGTAATTTTAATTTTTCTGCCGATACCACTAATACAATTAATTACTCTTTTAATGAGCTTGAAGACGACGAGGAGAATGACTTAAATGCAGACTTATTAAGGATTGAAGCAGAGTTAGAAATTATTAATAAGCAAATTGAAAAATTATTAGGTAATAAAATAGATGAGGATAATTTGGAAGAATTTAAAAAAATTGAATCGCTAAATGCGGAAGCAGAAAAAGCATCTTTTATGCAAAAATTAGATAAGTATGTAGAAACTGGCAAAATTACACCCGCATTAAAAAACAAATATGCAGAAGTAATAGAAATATTAGACAGTACGAAGTTAGAGTATTCAAGCAGCAGTAACACTATTTACCAAAAACTTAGTGAAATAATAGAGCTTTCTGAAATAGTGCTAAATTTTAATGAAGAAGTTGTAAAAAAGCAAGAGTACACAGATTTAGACGAATTTACCCAAATATTAAACTCATATAAAATTTAGGAGGAGTTGTAATGAAACTACATGAAATATCTAAAAAAGACTTTAAGACAACTGCATTTATACGCAATATGAAGAAATATAGCACAATATTAGATTATGCAGAGTTTTACCAAATAGTTGGCAATAGTGATAACCCACGCAAAAAAGCAAGTGCAAGTGGTGGTCAGTTTAGGGCTGTTAACGATAGCTGGAGTGTTAATGTTGTTAATCCATCTTTTGGAACTGTGAACCTTAAAATATTTGGAGATCAAGTTTCTGTTGATAAAGCGCATGAAAGAAGAGCATTTGATATTAGAAGTGAGCGCACAAGACAACTAATAAATTTTGCTGAAGAGTTTGGTAAAAACTTTCAATACGAGTTTTTTAATGCTAAAGCAAATACAAATCCAAAATCTTGGAATGGATTGGCTTCTCTTATTCCCTCAAGTCAAGTTTTAGTTGCTAATACAGATGGACTTGTTGTGCAAGCTGGCAATAGTGACCAAGCAGCGCTATCTAAGCAATTATTTTTAGAAAAATTACGCAGATTAATTACAATGGTTGATGGCGGCGCACAAGTTCTTTATATGAATGAAGATGTTTGGACAAGACTAACTACAATTGCAGCAGAATATATAAATTGGCAAGAAAACGAGTTTGGTACAATGATCCCTTATTTTGGTGGTGTGCCTATTCGCCCGGGTGGGTATAATTCTAATGGCAATTTAGTTATTCCTGCTAACGAACCTTTTGGCGAGTTTAATAATGCAACCACTATTTATGCTATAAGATTTGGTGAGAAAAAAGATTTAACTATAGCCACAAGCAATGGGCTTAATGTAAATGACTTAGGCGAAGTTGGTAACCACTATGTGGATAATGTAGAATTGGATGGCGATTTATGCTTGCTTAATAACCGCGCCGTTGCTGCACTAAAAGGAATTATTATTAATTAAAAAGCTATAACAGTTGGGGATAGTTATTATCCCCAACTATTTTTAACGAGGTTTTTTATGTATTGCACTGTTGAAAATTTAATTTTTGCTTTAACTTTAAATACGCTTAAAGAATTAGTAAATGATGAGAATTTAGATTTAAGCTTAATTAATTTAACTTTAGATAATATTTATTTACAGCGTGTTTTAGAACAAATTAATAATGCATCTACTGAAGTAAATTTTTATCTTAACAACTCTTTAGCAAATAATAATATACCAGATATTATTAAATCTATTACTACAGATATAGCCATATTTTATTTATATAAACGCAGGTTTTTAAGTAAAATTCCTATAGGAGTGCAAAACAACTATAATAAAAGAATTGAGCAACTTAAGCTAATTTCTTCGGGCGCAATTAATATTAATAATTCCCCTTTGTTTAATTCGTTATTAATTAATAAAAGCCCAAATGATAGATTATTTATTTATGATGGAGAAATATATGAATGTTAGTTTAATAAACGAAACTTTAATAAAAATAAAACTAAAATTAACCGAAGCATTTAGCACAATGCCTAATAACTTTAAACTTAAAGTTGAATTAAATAATAATGATAATTACGAAACAGCTAACGTTAATGGCGCAATCTTTATAATCTATAGTGGAGAAAGTTTTTCGGAAAACTTTATTAAGTGTAATAATTTGTTTTTTATCAAACGAAAACTTAATGTTGAAATATTGGGCATAATTACAGAACTAAACAATAATAATATTAACGGTTATATAGATTTTATTATTAAATGCTTAAGCGGATTAAAAACAGCCAATATGTTAAAAGATAATTACATAATTCCTAATAACGTAGAAATAATTAATCAAGATGATTACGGTAATTATCGATTTAAGCTAAAATTTATTGTGCCAATTGATTTAACTTTTACCGGTGAGGTGATAAATGAACATAATTAAAAAATATTTACCAGATACAGAATATAGTAAAACAGAATTTGAAATAGATGGCATAAAAGAAAAAAGATTAATTGTGCTTCATCATACGGTATCCAAAAGTGAAAAAGGAGTTTACGAATGGTGGTGCAACGATGGTAAAAAAGTAGCAACTGCATATGTTGTAGATAAAGACGGTACTATTTATGAATATTTTGACCCCAAATATTGGTCTTATCACTTAGGTGGCAAAGCTACAAAAAATAATAATATTTATAGTATTGGTATAGAAATAGCCAATGAAGGTGCTTTAACTAAAGCGGGTGATGAATATTTTTGGTTTAACGGCAAAAACAAATATTATGGCGATGTATACGAACAAGAATGGCGAGGAATAAAATACTGGGCTAGTTATCCAAGTAAGCAAGTTATGGCTGTGTGTGAACTAGTAAACTATTTGTGCCAAAAGTTTAACATTCCAAAACAAGTTTTTAATAAATATGATTTTAATTTTGATTTATTAAATAATTACAGGGGAATAATTTCCCATTGTAATGTTAGGCAAGATAAAACTGATATTTCTGTTGCATTTAATTTAGATTTGCTTAAAGAGTATTTAGCTGGTAAGGTGAAGAATGTTTAGTATTAAAAATAAAAAACTTGTTTATGCAATTATTGTTGTAATAATGGTAATATTAATTATTATGCTTTTGCCAAAACAAAAAAGAATAAGCCAAAAAGAAACAGTAGAAAATAATAAACAATTTTTAAAAAATGTTTTGGTTAAAGAAATTGATAATAAAATAATAAGCAAACCAAAATTACAAAAAAATATTATTTATAAACAAAACTATAATAATTTAGATACACTCTATACATCTTCCATAGATACCGTTATTTCAATATATGATAGCTCAAATAGCTTTAAGGGCATATTGCACTTAAGCAGTAGCTATATAGATAAAAACAAACCAAGTGAGGATGCTTTTATTAGCTTAAAAATTAAAGGAGCTTTGCTAAATGAAAATACATATGTTGAAAATAGCAGCTATAAAAATAGCAACACAATAACAGAAAAGACAAAAGACTTTGGCATAGGAATTTTTGCGGGAGGAATATTTACCGCTGATAAAAAAATTACCTACGGTATAGGTATAGGACTTTATTTTAATTTATTTAACTAAGGAGATATTATGGCTTTAGAAAATCCAATAATTAGCGCTAATGCAGATAGAATTATAAAAAAATCTGTTGAAAAAATAACTATTATATTAGAGGGTTTAGACTATAACACAGAAGCGGGATATATAGAAGAGGGAAGTATTAAGTTAAAATTTCCAGCAAATAGCATTACACTAATTGATAAAAGTGAGCTGCAAATGGGCTACAATTTTAGTATGGAAATTAAGGCTTTACAATTTTATTCTCTTTATCAGTACGAAAAACTGGTAAATAAATATTGTACATTAAACTTGCATCCACTAAATATTTATATAAAGCATGTTAGGTTAAATATTAGTGGTGAACTAAACATTGGCGAAAATAAAGCGCCAATAATTATTACAGCAGCTAAATATGTTAATAATATACGCGATGTAATAGATGGTAATCCATGGGGCGAGCTATCTTTTCCATGGGAAGTGGAAATAAATCCACCTAACAACAATAACCAAGACCCACTTACTACAGAAAATTAAAATTAATTATTAACTGCATTATGGAGACGCAATGGAAAATAAAAATATTTATATAATCAATAACGCCAAATTTTACTTAAAAGATTATGGTGATATTACTTGGGAAGAAGATGAATATATTGTAAATGCAATTACCAATGGTGATGTAGCTTTTGACTTAAACAAGTTACTAAATATTGTGCTAAAACCAATTGATGCTGTTAAAAATGAAAAAAGTTTTGATTTTACAAAAGCAGAGTTAAAAGTAATAAAAAAGCTAATAAAAGAAGATATATTAAAAAGGCGTAACGATTTTTTAGCAGAATGACGGAGCTTTTTAAGGAGTTAGAAAATGCGGAAAGCTCTGCTGAATGTGAATATAGAAGACTAATTTTTGATTATAACGATAAAATATTTTTTAGTGATATTACAGATAAAAAGGAACTGTTGCTATCATTTTTAAGTGATAACAATTTTGCTATAGCTAAATCAATAGAAAAAACTTGCTTAAAACGAGTTTTTATTTTTGAATATGAAAAACGAAGAGAGATACTTAACAATAAACTTTTATTTTTAAAAAATTTTAAGAAGGCAAAATATGAATGACCTTTTGAAATACTTAAACAATAATTTAAGCGAGCTTAACCTTAGGTTAAGTTCGCTGGGTAATATATTACAAACTAAAGAAGTAACAGACCTTAAAGGTATTAACTTACTTATTAATGAAATAAATAAAAAATTAAATGAAGATAATCTTACTAAAACAGAAAAAAATAAACTAAATGATATTAAAGAAGTAATTAATGCTTTTAAGTTTGATTTAGCAAGTTTAAAGACTAAATTAATTACAACAGATGAGGAATTAAAACAAAAAATAAAATCTTATAACGTACTACTTAACTATACAGATATTGGTATTAGAGAAAAAGCAGAAATTTTAAACAAAAAAATAAGTGCAGAAAAAGAATTAAATAAGTATGATATTAAACCTATTATGGGCTATGGATATAAAGGAAGATTGAACATTAATAATGTACCCTTTGATAGTGTAAATATAACAGCAGTTGCTAAAGATGAATTTTATAAAATAGATGAAACACAAAAAAATTTAACAGATAGCATGATAACAGGTTTTAAGGCAGCTGGTAATGTTTTGGCAACCTCGTTAGCAGATGCAATTATTCCAATGAATAAAGTAAAATCTTTAGCAGAGTCTATTTTGTATTCTTTTATTCAGGCAGCTACAAAAGCAATGCTATTTAAAACTATACTTGGTGGGGTGGAGTCTATTTTTGGTGGTGGTTTTGTGGGGCTTAATTCTTTTACCCAAAGTTTAATTTTACCACAAAAAAACATTACTCCCTTTTATGAAGGTAAAAATTACGAGTTGCTTAAATCTGATAATTATTATAAAAAAGTTTCAGAAATAACGTTAAATATTCCTAAAGTAGAGTTTAAACAAAGTGGTTATGATTTAAGAGCAGTGATAAAAAAATTAACCAATAGCGAAAGTAGGTACTTATGATTAATTTTGTTTTGAATACAGGATATGAATTTGTTTTTACAGGTGCAACTGTAAATAATTTAAATTATATAATAACCGTTTATGTAATATATGGGGTTAAAGCAGACCTAATAGAAACATTTAATTGCCCAAATGATTTGCCATTAGAAATAATAGAAGTTAACGATATTATTTTTAAGTTAGATTCTGAGTCTTTATCTAATTTTGCCTTAACAGAATTTGGTTTAACTTTTTATGATAAAGAGGCAATTTTAATTACTCTTATAGAAGATAAACATGTGGAATTAAATAATTTTTTGTTAGAAATTAAGTTGAATAATGATGTATTATTTAAGGGAAATTTAGATAATTTATCTGTTATTTATAGTAAGTTAGAAAATAGCTTGGAATGTGTATTTAAACCCAGCTCGTACAGAATTAATTTAACCGATACGGTTATTAATAATAGTATTAATTTGGCACCTTTAAATATTAATACATTGCCCATAAAATTAACGGACTTTGTAAATAAAATTTATAAACTTGCGTATCCGGATATTAGCGTAGAGGTTATAACAGATTTTAAGTTTGTTTCTAGTAATAATGCTTATACTCCTCCAATATTAACTATTACAGATGTAAGCCAAATTTATGTAGATGAAAGAATGTTTGGGAGCTATAACAATACAAATTTTATTTTTAATGATGCTGATAATTATGGTACAATTATAAAAAGATTAGCCTTTACATTAGGCTGTATTACAGGGTTTATTTCGGAAAATAAGGCTATTTTTATGCCATTTATGTCTAACTTAAGACCATGTAGAGAAATAAGTGAGGAAATTATTTTAGATTATAAAGTTGAGGGGATAAGGGATAAAATAGAATGTTTAAAACTTTTGCCAACAGAAATTTATGCGGGAAATTTTACAAGCATAGCGGGCAAATATATAATTAAAGATATTTACACATCGTTTTTACAACAAACAAATTTTGGTTTATTAGGGGTATCAAGTTTTATTTTTAATAATAAATATTATCGGTTAGATTATGCAATATTGGCTTATTGGCAGGAATATTTTTTATCAAAAAATTATTCATTGTTACATACAATTGATTTAATAGGTATAGATTATAATCCTTATGAAGATATTTTAATAAATAATAAAAGATTAATGCCAGTAGAAATATCTATAAATTTTAGGAAGTATACAACAAAAATAAAGGCACTTTTAAGATAGAAAATGCTTAAAAATGCCTTTGTTTATAATAATTATTTTTTCTTTTTTAATAGGTAGAAAACAACCACAACAATAACAAATAGCGCTGCGTAATAAATAACAACAGGTGTTTCTTTAAGTTTAAATGGTCTAAAAGTGGCAGAAATAGTTTTACCGGTACCAATTTCGTCAAGTGTAAATTTCCAAGTTAATTTGTTATTAGAAATTTCATTGGCGTTATGGGTTAAAATTTCACCAGGTATATAATAAACATAAGTAACGTTAAAATCTTTACCATTAATACCAAAACCGGTTGCAAAAGCAGGTACATATTGAGAAAAGATCATTATATTTTGTTCTACTTTCTTAAATACAAAATTCATATCCTTAAACTTTTTAGTAAAATTTAAGGAGTCGATTTTGTTGAAAGTGAACTTTACCTGTGCATGAATGGTAGAATCAGCTTCATCTTTATAAACTTCTATATTAGTAATGTTCAGGTGTTCAGATTTATACTCTTTTCTAATAGAATCTTGATTAAAAATACCTAATTTGTTGATAATTGTAGAATCTGTAAATTGGTTAAGTTTCATCCAATAATGTACGTACATATCACCGGAGCCATCGATTTTAATATTTGTAATTTGCTCGTAGTTTAAGCATCCAGGAAGGAACAATAATAAAAAAGAAATTGTTAAAATTTTTAGATAATTTTTCATAGTAAAAACGCCTCTTTTATTTTACTAAATTTACAAAATTTTTTAATAATTAAAAATTTAAAAAATGTATTAAATTTAAAATTACAATTTAAAATTTTTTTGGAGCTAATATGCCAACATACGAATATAAATGTAGTGATTGTGGATACGTATTCGAACAGTTACAAAAATTTACAGATGAACCGATAAAAGTATGCCCTACATGTGGTGGAGAAGTTAAAAGGTTAATAGGTAGCGGAGCAGGGTTAATATTCAAAGGCTCTGGATTTTATATAACCGATTATAAAAATAATGGAAACGGTAAAAAGTCCACCCCAACAACAACCACAAATCCAAATACAGCAGCTACCGAAACATCGACACCAAAAACTGATACAAAAACCACAGAAGTTAAAGCAGCATCATAAAATTTTTTGAACGGGGGTAAGTCTCCCGTTCTTTAAACTTTTTTTTAAAATTAACGATAATTATATTAATATCTAAAAATTAGTTTTATAATAGAAAATATTGTTATTGAACTTAATCAAATTTATTAAATGTTATTTATAAAAAATAATTTTAAGGTGCTGTATGAAAAAAATAAAACTTTACTTTTTTTTATTACTGATAACATCTTTTACAATATCCTGTAGTGTTATTCAAAATGCAAATATATTTACCGATAAAGATGACGTACAATTAGGCCAAGAGGTAGTTGCCCAAATAAATAGCGATCCTAAGGAGTATCCTATTTACAAGGGGGATCCAGAGCTTAAAAAATATATTAATGAAAGAATTTTTCAGCATATTTTAACATCACCCGCAGTTAAAAAGAAAAATGTTTTTAACTATACTATAGAAATTATAGATAGACCTGATGTAATGAACGCATTTGCTTTGCCGGGTGGATATATTTATGTTTACACAGGTTTATTAAAGTACTTAGATAGCGAAGCAGCACTTGCTGGAGTTATTGCGCACGAAATTGCACACGCAGAAAAAAGACACGCAACTAAAAGAATGACCCAATATTATGGCGCTTCTATTTTGGTTAGTTTGGTTTTAGGTAAAAATCCAAGTCAATTATCAGAAATAGTTTCTAACTTATTTGTTGGTGCTGCATTTTTAGCTAATAGCCGCGCAAACGAAGATGAAGCAGACGAAAGCAGTGTAGAATACTTAAAGGGGACAAGATACTATCCCGGTGCGGTAAAATTCTTTTTTGAAAAAATGAAAGCTGATAACTTAATTACGGGCAAAAGTAGTAAAGTAGAAGTATTTTTATCAACTCACCCAGATCCATTAGATAGAATTAGTACAATTAATACGCTTTTAGAGGTTCAAAACATCCCTGTTGTAGATTATACTTCTAATGGCAGTAATGTTTATAGAGATGAATATAAGAAAAATATTTTGGCTAGATTAAAATAGTTTTAATGTGTAAACTTAATATATTTTAAGGCTTGCATTAAGCAAGCCTTTTTTATTTTTATTCAGGTCTTCTATAAATTACAGAGCTGCTAGCTTGAACGCTTGGCATTATAATCATTTCGTTAATGTTAACGTGTTTTGGTCTTGTGGCGCAAAATATAATTGCTTCTGCAATATCATCACCTCTTAATGGGTCTATACCTTTATAAACATTTTTTGCTTTTTGAGTATCACCATAAAATCTAATATTACTAAAATTTGTTTCAACCGCACCAGGGTCAACAGTGCTAACGCGTATATTTTTATCAACTAATTCTGCACGAATAGATTTTGTAATAGCGGCTACTGCAAACTTAGTGCTACAATAAACGGCGCCATTTGGGTAAGCTTCGTGCCCGGCAATACTACCTAAGTTAATAATATGGCCACTTCCATTTTTTATCATTAAAGGAATTACTTCTCTTGTAACATATAATAGCCCTTTAACGTTTGTATCAATCATCTCTTCCCATCCTTCTGGGTTATCCATATAAAGTGGGCTAAAGTTTCGTCCTAAACCTGCATTGTTAACAAGTATATCAATCTTTTTCCATTCTTTAGGAAAATCACTAATAGCTTTAATTACGTCTTCACGATTTCTTACATCAAGCTTAAAGCTATATATTTTAACTCTATATTTGTTTATTATATCTTGTTCTATTTCTTTTAATAATTCGTATCTGCGCGCACATAAAATTAAGTTGCTTCCTTCTGCTGCAAATGCATAAGCAGTAGATTTCCCAATTCCTGATGTAGCACCTGTAATAAATACAATTTTGTTATTTAGTTTTTCCATCAATACCTCGTTTATTATTGTTGTTTTTTACAATTCTTGTAGAAGTTCTATTAAAATATATTAAAAATGCAAATACCGTAAAAAGAACGTTAAGATATTTAAATGCATTACTTATTTCGTAATATTTAAGTACAACATATATATCGTTATAAAAATTTGGCACAACTAAAGGTACTATTGCCCCAATTATTACTTTTAACATTAAATAAGTTATAATAGATAATTGAAAAATTAGTAAAGATAAGGAATTAAAAAATTTTTTTACTTTTTCTATTATGCTTATTTCTATTAAAATTATAGCTAAAATTATTGGCAATAGAGATGCAATTATTTCTAAAAATGGGGAATTAGAAATTTTAAACAAAGATACATTTAGCCACAAGCCATAAAATTGGAATGAGTAATTTTTAATATTGGCTATGCTTAAAAATATATATTGTATAAACTCTAATACGAAAGCAATAACAAAATAAGAAGCAATAACACCAATAAATAAAGCCGTTTTTTTGCTAAGTTTATCGCTCAATTTTACTTGTCCTATTAGTTTCAAAATTTGGTGAAGTAATTACAAATGGATAATCTTTAGATTCAGCTTTTTTAATAGAACTACTATCATTTATTTTACATACATCCCATGTTTCATCGCTTAAAATTTGTAAGTTATTATTGTTTGTAACAATTTTAGAAATAAAATTTATACCTGCGTTAGGTTCTCTGTTATAATTATAAGCTTCATTTCGATAATATTATCCCCATCTTTTAGATAAGGTGAAATGTCCTTGTATAATACTCTCTTATAATCTACTAATAAAGAAAGCGACCTGCGGGCGTAAACTTCATCAATATATTTACCATTAATGTAAAGCTTAGCATGGGTATCTGCTAAAAGCTGCATTTTTGCAAAAGAAATTTTACCACTTAGTGTTATTTTTTTTGAAAATTTAACAGCTGTTTGTGCGCTATCTTTGCTGGCTGCGTAATAAATCCATTTAGAAGGTATTACAGGACTGCTAAAACTATTATTATTAATAGCAACTTTAGTTTCTTCAAAATATGCAATTAAATAATCAAATTTATCTTGTATCATATTTAAATTATCGGGCTTGTAATAGGTGTTCCATATTTCCGTATATTGGCTTTTTAAGGATTTAAGCTCTGCTATATTTTTATCTATAAGTGATAGAACTAAATCTTTATTATTTTTATTGCTTAATAGGGAATTTAATTTTTCTTGGGTATCTGTTTTAAGTGCAAAGTATTTAGTAAATTTAGCCATAAATTCCAAAACTTTAATATGGTCAATATTTCTTTTGGCTTTTAATTTAGCTTTATTTAGTAAGTTTATAATAATTGGGTAACTAACTAAAATATTTTCATTTTTAGAGAGGCGCGAGATATTACTTTCGTACCAAGCTGGTGTGCGTAATGGTAAAGCAGGGTGGCGCCACATATCGTGCCAAACGATGGTATTTAGCTGGTCACCTAAAATTTGGTATACTTCTGCAATGCCCGTATCTTTAGCATTAAAAAAGTCTTCAAAAAAGTTTATTAAAAAAGAATTATCACTTTTCATGTCTACGTTCCAAGCAATAGCAGCAGAATAAGCATAACCTAAATAAACAAGTTCCTTAAATGTTTCTGCGCCAAAATCGCCCCAATTGCTGTTTATCATGCCAAGCGAGTTGTTATCAATTCCAGATAAAGTTATATATTTAATATTAGGGAAAGCTAAATAGTTAATGGGGAAAGTTGTAACAAAATTCCAAACAGAAGGAGAAACTATATAATTAAAACCTTTACTTGCAAATATTTTTGTAGATGGATAAAAATAATCTGGTCTATAGTGCCAATCAACGGGGATAATATCTCTGGGCAATTGGTCAATAATTTCCGGATGATTAAGCAAGATATCGCTATACATCATTACTTTTTTATTGTACTTTTTACAAATTTCAAAAACTTTTAAGTAGTGTTGTAAATGAATATCGGCTAGCGAGCCACTTGCCAAAAGTTTTTTGCTGTTGCCAAGCCCAACATCATAACTTTCATCTGCACCAATATTAATATATTCAGAGGGGAATAATTCAAACACTTCTTTTAGCATGTTTTCTAAAAATGGATATATATCTGGGTTGCTAACATCTAACGAAGCAGCACCGGGAAATGGTGCATATTTTAAAAACTCTGGTTGGCTTAAAATATTTTCATAGTGACCTAATGTTTGGAATATGGGGATAATTTCCACAAAGTTTTCTTTAGCTATTTTATGTAATTCCTCAATCTCTGCTTTTGTTAGCGCACCACGATTAACACCAATTGTGGGGTAACTTTTTAATTCTATAACATCTTCTATATATGGCATGTAAGTGTTCATTTTATATCGGGCTATAGTTTCTATAATTTTTTTGAAGTTATCTAATTTAGAAACTTGCCCTCTGCTTATATCGTCAGATATCCCTCTTATTTCCATATCTGGGTAATCAGTAATATCGCAAATAGGTATATTATTATTGCTTTTTTCTATTAATTGAATAAGCGAATTAACACCATAAAATATTCCCTTTGGTGTGGTCGCGCTTATTGTTATTCCTTGTGGGGTAATATTTAAGTTATAAGCTTGGTTTATAAATTTTTTTGGTACATTATTAAAAAAATCATTTTCTTTTATTTCAAATATTATCTCAGAATTTTTTTTATTAGATAAATTTGCATAAATATTAAATTGGTTTAAGCAGTTTTGTAATTTATTAAATGAATAAGTAAGTTTTTCTTTATCACTACCATTAAATAAAACAGTGCCTTTTTTAATGGTTAAAGTGCCTTGTTTAAGGTTAACTATTTTTGGTTTAGGAATAATATAATTAATCACATTTTCTCCTAAAATGTTATTTAAGTAAATAATTAAAAAGATAAATAAAAACCAAAACTTAAACATGGTATCTCCTGATAAATAAAGTATAGTAAATTTAAGCTATTTTAAAAATATGGACAAATATTAATATAAAAACTTAAAATTAACTAAAAAAGTTATTTGTTGTTTGTTGGGAAAATAATTGTAAAAGTCGTTCCAAAATCTTTTTTAGAAGATACATTAATTATACAATTATTTAGGTCTAAGTATTTTTTAACTAAAGAAAGTCCAAGTCCAATTCCTTCAAATCTTCTATTATAGCCAAATTCTTCTTGGGAATAAGGTCTAAAAAGATTAGGCAAATACTCTTCAGAAATACCAACGCCGGTATCTTTAATATCTAAACAAACATTATCATCGCTATTCTTATAAAGTGTAAGTTTAACGTAACCTTCGTTAGTAAACTTTTCGGCATTATCTAAAAGATTGCCAATAGCTTGTTGGATGCTATATTCATCAATAAATAGTTTAGTTTTACCAGTTTTATTGCTATACTCCAATCGTAATTTTTTAGTTTCAAAAGAGTTTTTACAATCTTTAATAATATTAGTAAGCAAAATATCCATATCATAATAATTAGGATTGAATGGAAAATCTCCAACTTGAAAACGTGAATAATTAACAATCATGTCAATAGTTCTAATAATTCTTTTGCTAGCTCTATCTATACCGTTAAAAAATTCTTTTTCATCTTGACCAATATATTCATGCAAAGATTCTTTAATAAGGCTTGTCATGCCTAAAATGCCGTTTAGTGGTGTTCTAATTTCGTGGCTAATATTAGCAATAAAAGCATCTTTTAATTTACTTGCTTTTTCAGCTTCTTCCTTTGCTTTAATTAATGCTGCTTGTGCTTTTCGCTTTTCTGTTGCGTCGTAAATATTTGTGTAAATATATTTTTTATCCTCATAATCTATTACACCAGCGTGTATTTCAACATCTTTAACTGTTCTATCTTTTAAAATGTGTTTAAATTCATAGTAAGCATAATTTTTGTTAAGTGTGTTATTAATATCACTTTTAACCTTTTCTGGTGGGTTTAAGTTAAGGTCTGTTATTTTTAATTTTAGTAGTTCTTCTTTTGTATAGCCATAAAACTTAGCGGCAGCTTCGTTAGCATTCACTATATTTAAAGTTTCTGGGTCTATTAAAATTTTTACAGTATGATTATCATTAAATAATGTTTTATATCTTTTCTCACTTTCTTCAAGTTTTTTAAGGTACTCTTTAATTGCATTGTCTTTATTAATTATTCCCCATGCTTTTGTTATAAAGTAAACAAAGGTTACCCCGCCAATAAATAAAATAATAAAAATAATAAGCAAACGATTTTTAAATGAAGTAATATTACCAAAAACTTCATTTTCGGGAATAATAATAGCAATAGACCAGTGGGTATCGCCTAATTCAATTTGTTTAATAAATGCAAACAAAGTGGTACTAGCTTCATTATTTAGGTCAACTGTATAAAATCCGGTCTTGCCCATTGTCATATTTCTATAAAGCTGCACTTGGCTATCAGATAAGTTTTTATTTTCAAAAATGTTTTTACCAACAGTATCTTTATTTTTACTAAAAAGAACAATCCCATTTTTACTTAAAAGAATAGGTTTGTTATTAAAGCCCAAACTAATATCTTTAAGAAATTTTTGAGAAAGCATAGTAAAATCTAATACAAAAGCAATTGAGCCCGCAAAGCGTTTACCATTAAATACGGGAACATGTATTGCAATTGCATTATAACCTTGAACAGCCCAAAAAACTTCGCTTATTACTGGCTTATGTGTAATTAATAATTTGTAAACATGCTTTTGATTAGAAATATTTTGACCAATTACTTTTGGATTTTCGGGATAAGTATAAACAATTCTACCTAAACTATCTACTCTTGTAACGGCTTTTAGATAACTTGTGTAATTGTTAAACGCAAATTCAAAATTTCCTTTCCCTTCGTCATTCATCTTAATAATTGAAGGATTTTTTGCCATTTGATCTAGTATGTGTATATAATTTTCAAATGTGTTTTGAATATTAATTTTGGCTTGCGTAGCAATCAAATCCAGCTTTTGAGATGTATCTAAAATTACTTTTTCTTTTTGCTCTATATAAAAAATATTAAATAAAATAATGCACAGTAATAAAAAAATAATTACACTAAACCCTAAAAAATAAATGCTTAACCTGCGATAATTTGAATAATTGAACATAAGCATTGTTTAATTTATTTTTGAATAATATTTATTGCAATTTAATAAAAATTTTATAATTTTAAATATATAAAAATAATATGAGGAATTTTTTTTATGCACTTTATTCAATGGCATTCCAGCTTAAACTTGGGTATAAAGGAAATTGATGACCAACATAGGCAACTAGTGGAGATTATTAATTTAACTGTGTATGCAAAAACAAAGGGACATCCGGAAAGGCTAAAAGAAATTCTTGTAAAATTAATTGATTATACTAAAACGCATTTTAATTACGAAGAAGAACATATGGCTGCAAATAATTATGATAAACTTATTGAGCACAAAGCGCAGCATCAAGTGTTAGTTAAGCAGGTAATAAATATTTTGGAAAAGTTAAAAGCTGGTGATAAAAACACGCTGGAGAATATTTTTAGTATTTTAGAGAATTGGTTAATAAAGCATATACAAGAGCAAGATAGGGACTACGGAATATTTTATAATAGAGAGAATTAAAATGGGGAATGCTTTTTTGCATCCCCCAAGTAAAAAAAAAATTACTCTTGTGGATTGTAAGAAAGTTCTATTTTTACGTGAAAATCTGCACCACTAAATAAAGTATATTTAATTTCACCAATAGTGCATTTATAATCTTCGCCAACAAGTTCACTAACAACTTTAGCAATACCGTTTTCTAAATCTGCAATGCTAACACTTTTAAGTTTGTTTTTTAGCAGTTTATCCACGTCAATTGTTTTATCTTTTTCGTTTTCCATTTTAAGTTAACTCCGTATTGTTTTAGTTAAATTAGACGTATGATAAAAATAAAAGTTCCGTTAACTACGTATAATATTTAAAAGTTCTTCGGTTTTTTGACGCATAAGTTTAGCATCACCTTTAGCTTCTACATTTAACCTAATTAAAGGTTCGGTATTGCTTGTTCTTACATTAAAGCGCCAATTATCATACTCTACGCTAATACCATCTAATTCATCAATTTTACCATCAGAATATTTTTCTTTAATTAATGCGAGTTTGCTTTGTGCATCTGTAACTGTGGAATTAATTTCTCCACTGCAAGGATAAGCTGCAATCATATCGTTAACAAGTTCATAAAGAGATTTGTTTTCATCACTCATCAATTGTAAAATTAAAAGGAACGGAATTAAACCACTATCTGAGTAATAATTTTCTCTAAAATAGTGATGAGCAGACATCTCTCCACCATAAACTGCGTTAACTTCGCGCATTTTTTGTTTAATAAATGCATGACCACTTTTGGAAACTACAGCCACACCATGTGCGCGATTTACTTCATCTATAGTGTTCCATGTTAAACGAGGGTCGTGTACAATTTTTTCACCAGGGTGTTTTTTTAATATAGATTTAGCTAAAAGAGCTACAATATAGTATCCTTCTATAAAATTCCCTTTTTCATCAAAAAAGAAGCATCTATCGTAGTCACCATCCCAAGCAACGCCCAAATCTGCTTCGTATTTGTTAATGGCGTCAATAGTCGGTTGTCTATTTTCTGGTAGTAATGGATTAGGTACGCCATTTGGAAAGTTGCTATCTGGTTCGTGAAAAACTTTAATCATTTTAATTGGTAAAAATGGCTCTAAAGCATCTAAAGCTGGTCCAACGCAACCATTACCCGCATTAACAACAACCTTAAATGGCTTAATCCTATTTCTATCGTAAAATGTATTAACGCGTTCAATAAATTCCTTCATTATATCTTTTTTAATAACCTCGCCTTTATTTTCTGTAATAGGTGCAAGGTCATCTTTCAAAATCATTTGCTCAATTTCTGCTAATCCACTTTCGTAACCCATTGGAACGGAACCTTTTTTAACAAATTTTAATCCGTTATATTCTGGTGGGTTATGGCTTGCGGTAATCATAACGCCGCAATCTGCATCTAAATATGGGGTACCAAAATAAATCATTTCAGTTCCGCACATACCTAAATCGTATACATTAACACCACAATCTGTAAAACCTTTTGTTAATGCTTCTGCTAATTCTGGTGATGATTTTCTAACGTCTCTACCTATAACTACCGATTTAGGTTGAAGATATTTTGTTATAGCCCTACCCACTTTATAAGCTAAATCAGTGTTCAGTTCTCCGGGCACTTTTCCACGAATGTCGTAAGCTTTAAATCCGGGAATTCTGTCCATAAGTTTTTACTCCATTTATTAATTTATTTTTAGTGCAATTTTAAATATAGTATAAATTTTTACATAGAATGTTTAAAAATAGTAATTTATTTTTACAAAAAAAATTTTTTTGAGGTTTATATTAGCAATAATTATACTAATTCTAAACACTTTGCACAATGTAACAATTTAGCTTGTAAAGTAATCTTTTGTATGGAAAATACTAATAATATAAAAGATGGGTGCATATTATGCCCAGAGTGCAAAAGTAAGCTTTCTGATTATCATGTTGTGCAGTGCGAAAACTGTCAATCTATTGTTGGGTTTTTAGTACCCAATAATTACGAAATTCCTTCTGTTTATTATGTTAAACATTGTTCTAATTGTAATGGCAATACAACAGACGAGAAAAAAATAGAATCTTATTCTTTCCCACATCTATTTATTTAATGTATTTGTTATCAAATTTTAGATATTTCTTAGCATTTAATATTGGATTTACTTAAATTTGGTAATAATAATTTTTAATTAAAATGGGCTTGTTATGAAAAAAATAACCTTTTCTATTGTTTTATTAATTGTAATAATTAGTAATAATTTAGTTAATGCACAATATTACTTTTTTGATACCTTAGCAGTTGGTAAATATGACATGGGGAAAAGTTGGACTTTTGATGAATTCCCTAAAAGTTATTTCAAAAGTCGTTATGGATTTGATGCGACTGATAAATGGGTGGAAAAAGTAAAATTATCTGCATTAAAATTTGCTTCTTGGTGCTCTGCATCATTTGTTTCCGAAGATGGATTAATAATGACCAACCACCATTGTATAGATTTTGTAAGTGAAAGAATACAAAAGGATGGGGAAAATATTGATAAAAACGGATTTTATGCCCCAACCTTAGCCGATGAAAGAAAAGTGGATGGCGTTTTTGTAGATAACTTAGTATTTATGCAAGATATTACAAGCGAGATAAAAGAAAAGCTTAGGCTAAATAAAGATAAATCCAAAGCAGAGATTTTAGCAGATATTAAAAAAGAATATGAAGAAAACACGGGATTAAACTGTGTTCTTGTTCCATTTTATAATGGTAGTAAGTACTCTATTTATGGATATAAAAGGTATAACGACGTTCGTGCAGTTTATTTTAACGAGTCTTCTGTTGGCTTATATGGTGGGGATCCAGATAATTTTACTTATCCAAGATATGGAGCGGATTTTGCCTTTTTACGCGCTTATGACGAAAATGGAAAACCTGCAAAAATTGAAAACTACTTTAAATTTAGTTCGTCAGGTCCACAACCAGATGAACTTTTGTTTGTTGTAGGAAATCCGGGAAAAACACAGCGCGCAAAAACAGTTGCTCAACTTAAATATATGGGTAAAGTTGAATCTAAAAATAGCGCTTATATTTTTCAACATTTAATGAAAATGTATTATGAACTTATCGAAATGTACCCAGATAATGCAGAGGAATTAATTGCAGAGATGGGTGCTATTTCTAACACAGCTAAGGTTATAGTCGGAGAGTATAATGCTGTTATCAATCCTTATTTATTAAAACGCAAGCAACTTTTTGAAAACGAGCTTAAATCTATTGTTCTTAATGACCCCAAACTTAAAGAAAAATATGGGCACATTTGGAGCTCGATTGAAGAATTGCAAAAAGAGTTAGACCAGTTTGGAAATATTAAAGCTGGGTATAATTTAAATTATAGAGCTTTAAACGTAAACTTATTTAAAACTGCATTAAAACTTTACACACTATCAGAAGACTTAAAAAAGCGTAATTATACAAGCTTAAACGATAGCCTTAAAAAATTTATAGATAGTGGTATTGATGAGGCTTTTGATAATAGTAAAAATCGTTTTGGAAAAGAAAAAGCAAAACACACTTATGACGAAACTGCAGAGCTAAAAAGACTTGCAATTTTATTAGATGTAATAAAAATGAATCTTGGCAAAGATAACGCCTTTGTAAAAATGCTATATAATGGCAACAATGGAGAAGAAGCTGCTAAAAACTTATTAAATAATACTATTTTAAGAGATAAGGAAAAAGTTAGAAAACTATTTTATGAAGGTCTTAGCGCAGTAAACAACAGTAAAGACCCAGTAATAAATTTTGTGTTTAATACAAGAAAAGATTATGAAAAATACGTTGAAAAAGAGGACGAAATATTAAAAGCACAAGCAGATTTAGAAAATATGTTGGGAGAAGTGTTATATACGGTTTATGGAAGTAATGTACCACCAGATGCAACTTTTACCTTACGTATTTCTGATGGAATTGTTAAAGGATACGAATATAACGGAACTATAGCACCACCAATTACTACATTTTATGGAATGTATGATAGATATTACTCTTTTAATAAAAAATATCCTTGGGATTTACCAAAACGTTGGGCAGAACCGGGTAAAAATTTCGATTTAAATACACCATATAATTTTTCGTTAACCGCAGATATTACGGGTGGCAGCAGTGGTAGCCCAATTATTAACACAAAAGGGGAAGTAGTTGGAATTGCATTTGATGGAAACATTGAAAGCTTAGCTGGAGACTTTTTATATGACGAACAATATAATAGGTGTATTGGTGTTACTTCTAATGGTATTTTAGAAATTTTAGGTGATTTAGCAGGTGCTGAAAGAATTAAGCAAGAATTGATTAATGGTAAAATAAAGTAATATTTAGTAATTTTAATTTTAAAGGGCTTATTAACTTTTGTTTAATAAGCCTTTTTTTATTTGTGCAATCTCTATTTAATTTTAAGAAAATGCAAAAATAATGTGGATAACTTGTGGATAACTTTGCTTTATAAACATACTTTCCGCAGTGGGAATTAATAATTTTTTAACCTAAAATTTATTAATAATTAACCCTAAAAAACCTTATAACTTTTATTAAATAAATAAGTATAATTTATTATATTATAATTAGTTAATTGCAAATTGTAAGGGGAATAATATTCTTGCCTAAAAAATCCATAAAAAAAAGCAAAAAAAGTGTAAAAAAAATGTAAAAAAACTTGCTTTTTAAATTAAAATACTGTTATTTTACACTTTAGTGGTAAAAAATGTTGAAAAGTGTCAAAAACGGTCAAAAAAAGCAGATAAAAGCATAAAATGTTCTACGGAAGTTACACATATTCAATAGACCCTAAAAATCGGTTAAGTATACCGGTAAAATTTAGGAGAAACTTAAGCCCAGAAGCGGAAGAAAGATTTATGATGACGCGCGGTTTAAGGCAATGCATTTATTTGTATCCTAAAGATATTTGGGAAAAAGAAGTAGAACCAAGATTAGATAAGTTAGATGAATTTGATAGCACAGATAGCGCGTTTATGTGTATGTTATTTGAATATGCAAACGAAGAGGTTTTAGATACTCAAGCAAGGTTATTAATTCCAAAAGCGCTATTAGATTTTGCAGGCATAGAGAAAGAAGTTTTTATATTAGGAGCAAGAAACCATTTAGAGCTTTGGAACCCCGTAATTTATCAAAACTTTAAAGCGTCAATTAAAAAGCCTTACGAAGAGATAGCTGAAGAGGTAATGAAAAAAGATTAATATGGAAAAACATATTCCGGTTTTACCAGAAGTTAGTGTTCTTTACATATTGAATGACCAAAATGGCAATTATTTTGATGCTACATTGGGTTTTGGTGGTCATACTAAGTTGCTACTAGATAAATTAGGACCTAATGCTAAAGTTATATGTACAGATAAAGATATAGAAGCGATAAATTATTCTAAAAATAAGTTTAAAGATGACCCACGCGTTACAATTTATAATGCAAGTTACGCAGAGATTGATAAGATATCTAAGATTGAGTTTATAGAAAGTTATGATGGAATATTAGCAGATTTAGGGGTTTCTTCTTATCAGTTGGATAATAAAGAAGAAGGATTTACTTACCGAGAAGACACTGTTTTAGATTTAAGAATGGATAAAAGTAGTGGAATAAGCGCTGCTGAGGTTCTAAATACGTTTAAAGAAGATGAAATTGCTGATATATTGTATAAGTATGGTGAAGAGAAAAAATCTTATAAAATAGCAAGGCTAATTGTAGAAAAAAGAGAATTGGAGCCGTTTTTTAGTACAAAGCAGCTAAGGGAAATAGTGGAAAGCATAACACCAATTGATAAACGCCCAGCTGCTTTATCTAGGGTTTTTCAAGCACTACGCATTTATGTAAATAATGAATTAGAAGATTTAAAAAGTTTTTTAGAAAAAGCGATTGATTTACTAAAACCTGGTGGAAAAATTGCTGTAATTTCTTATCATTCGTTAGAAGACAGAATTGTAAAAGAAGTATTTAAATATGCGGAAAAAGATTGTATCTGTCCGCCAAACTTTCCTATTTGTGTATGTAATAAGGTAAAAACGTTAAAACCTGTTACTAAAAAGCCTATTGTACCGGATGATAAAGAGATAAGCAAGAATAGACGAAGCAGAAGTGCTAAACTAAGAGTAGCGGAAAAAGTATGAGTAATAAATTTTTAGTTAAATTGATTATTATTGTTTTAGTTATAGTTGTATCTTTTTCTGCTTATGTTGTATCTAGCACAGAAGTTAAAAAATTAGTTAGAAAAAAAGTTTTGTTAGAAGATAGCTTAAAACTAATGAATGAGAAGATAAACGATAAAATTATCCAAATTCAAAAATTAAGCGCAGAAGATAGAATTTCTAAATTAGCGGTGGATTCTCTTTATTTAGAGTATAATTACGAAGGTGTAGGTGAACTTCAAATTTCTAAAGATAAAATTATGTCCCTTGAGAAAAGATTAAATAAAATTTATGAGTAGAATAAAAGTTTTATTTATAGTTTTAATTGTTGTGATGGTACTGCCAGTTAGGATTGTTATGCATTTGTATAAAACACAAGTGGTAGAGCATGATTATTGGTTATTTTTGGCGGAAAAGCAGCAACGTAAAACTGTTAATGCATATGCAGAAAGAGGACTAATTAAGGATAGAAATGGAGAAATTTTAGCTTATTCAAAAGACCAAAAGAGCTATTATGTAGATACAAGGATGCTTGTTAAAAAAGTGCATAAAGATAGTTTAATAAGAACCTTTAGCAGAGTTTTTAATAAAAGCAAAAGTTATTATGAAAATTTAATAAACTCTAAAAAAGGGAATGTACTATTAGAAGATAATGTAAGCAAAGAGAAAGAAATATTGCTAACAGATTTTTACCTTGATGCAGTAAAAAAAGAAGAAAAGCATGCAAGAATTTATCCTTATAATAATATTGCGGCGCATGTTTTAGGTTATGTAAATAATGATTTTAGGGGAATAGAAGGCTTAGAAAAGCAGTTTAATAAAATATTGCAGGGGGAAAATGGCAAGTACATGATAGAAAGAGATGTACATGGCAATTTTCTAACAATAAACGAGGAGTTATCCGAAAAACCTAAAAATGGTGCTACAATAACATTAACTATAAATCTAAATTATCAAAAAATTTTAGATGAAGAATTACAAAAAGGAATTGAAACTTTTGGTGGTGCTTCTGCAACAGGAATTATTATGGACCCCAATACTGGGGAAATTTTAGCTATTTCTAATTATCCAAATTTTGACCCTAATACTTATTCCAAATTTAATAACGAGCAAAGAAAAAACAGGGCAATTACAGATCCTTATGAACCAGGAAGTACTATAAAACCTATAATAATGAGTATTTTATTAGAGGAAAATAAAGTTAAGCCAACAGAGTTTGTTAACACATTTAATGGAACATACTCCACAAATGGGGTTAAAATTAGAGATACTCACGAATATGGCTCGCTAACTGTTAAAGACGTTGTGGTTAATAGCAGTAATATTGGAATGGCGGTTTTAAGTGATAGATTAAAAAGAGATTTGTTTTATAAGTATTTAAGGGATTTTGGTTTTGGTAACCAAGCACTTACACAATTACCGGGTGAATCTGGTGGATTATTAAAGCGTCCAGAAAAGTTTGATAAGCTTACCCAAATGTTTATGTCTTTTGGTTATGAAATAATGGTCACCCCCATTCAATTAGTTTCTGCTTATTGTGCATTAGTAAATGGTGGTGTTTTATATAAGCCACAATTAGTTAAACAAATAAAATACTACGATAATACTGTAGAAGAATTTAAACCAGTAAAATTAAGGCAAGTTATTAGTGAAAAAACATCTAATATTATTAAAAGCTTTATGTTAGATGTGGTTGAGCGTGGCACGGCAAAAAATGCTAAGTTAGAAGCTGTTAAAGTTGGTGGCAAAACGGGAACAACCCAAAGATTAGAAAATAATTCATATTCAAAAAGTAATTATTACACTTCTTTTGTTGGCTTTTTCCCTTACGAAGCACCTAAAGTTGTTTGCTATATAATGGTAAGTTCGCCCGAAAAGGCAAAATATGGCGGTAGTGTTGCAGCCCCTATTTTTAAGAACGTTGCAGATAGATTAATTGAAGCAGACGTTACACTTTTACCAGATTTTAGGGTTAAACCAACTGAAATTTTGACTAAAGAAATTAAGAAACAGGTTAAAAATAGTAATAGTGAAGTTTACGGAAATTATTCTAAAAGTGAAAATAAAGTTAGTAAAAAATCTTATAACATAAAAAACGGTATGCCAGATTTGGTTAATTTAAGTCTTAGGGAAGCAGTGGCTATTTTAAGTGATTTAAATGTAAAGTATAAAGTTATAGGAAAAGGTAAAGTTGTTAAGCAATCAATTACGCCAGGGGAAAAATTATCCCCAAATTCTGTTTGTGTTATAGAGTGCAAATCAGAAAAAATTGGGTTAAATGAATGAAAAAAAGATTATCTGATTTACTAAATAATATAAAAGTTATACAAGTTACCGGTAGACCTGAGTTTACTATGATAGAAGAGCTATCTATTAATAGTAACAATATTAAAAAGGGCTCTATATTTTTTGCTATAAAAGGCTTTAAAACTGATGGACATAAATACATAGTTGATGCTATAAATAATGGCGCCTCTGCCGTAGTGCTTCAAGATAATGATGCAGCACCTGCGCATTTATTTACACATGGCGAGTGTGTTAAAATATTAGTTAAAGATACCAGAATTGCTTTGGCAGATATTGCTAAAGAGTTTTATGATAATCCTACTAGTAGATTAAATTTAGTTGGGATTACGGGAACAAAGGGAAAAACAACTACAGCTTATCTTGTAAAGCAAGTTTTTGGTAATGATAAATGTGGACTTATTGGCACTATTGAAATAAATTTAGGTAAAGAAAGTATTGTAAGTAAGCTTACTACTCCAGAAGCCCATACATTAAACGGCTATTTTTTTGAGATGTTAAGCAATGGAGTAAAAAATGCTGTAATGGAAGTTTCATCCCACAGTTTGCAATTACACCGTGTGGATAATTTAGATTTTGATGTTGCAATTTTTACAAACATTGCTCACGATCATTTAGACTTTCATGGTACATTTAATAATTATCTTAAAGCAAAAAAAATCCTTTTTGATAATCTTAAACCAAGTGCTTTTGCAATTTTAAATAGTGATGATAAAAATTATAAAAAGCTTATTAAAAATTGCAAAGCTAAAGTTTTAACATATGGGATGAACAATAATGCAGATTTTAAAATTTCTGATATTGTTTATGATTTAAATGGTACAAAGTTTAATATTACATATAATAATACCACCTATAATTTAAGTACAAAATTAATTGGTGTATTTAATGCGTATAATGCTACAGCAGCTTTTGCAGCAGGTGTTTTAAGTGGTATTAACCCAACTAAAGTTATTAATGCAATTAAAAAAGCACCACAAGTTCCAGGTAGATTTGAGATAATTGCTAAAGGGAATAAAAAAGCTATTGTAGATTACTCTCACACTCCAGAAAGTTTAGAACAAGCATTATTAGCAATTAAAGAGCTTAATATTAAAAATTATCCTGTATATACAGTTTTTGGATGTGGTGGCGATAGAGATAAAACCAAACGACCACTTATGGGCAAAATAGCAAGTGATTTAAGCACTGTAGCGGTTGTTACTTCAGATAATCCACGAACTGAAGACCCAAAGATGATTATTGATGATATTGTTAAAGGAATAAATAAGGATAATTATGTGGTTATGGTTGATAGAGATGAAGCAATAAAATATGCCATTACGCAATCCCCTAAAAATGCAGTTGTATTAATTGCTGGAAAAGGTCACGAAGATTATATGGAAATAAATGGAGTTAGAACACATTTTAGTGATAAAGAAAAAGCTGAGGTATATTTAGGTTTATGACACAAGTTTTAATAAATACCCAAGAATTACTTAACTTAAATGGCTTTACGCTTGTTAAAGGTGATGCAAATATTGCTTTTAACAAAGTTGTTATAGATAGCCGTAAAGTTACAGCTGGGTGTTTATTTGTTGCTATAAAAGGGGATAATTTTGATGGGGCAGATTTTTTAAGCGATGTTGAAAAAGCTGGTGCTGCTGGGGTATTAATTAACGAGGAAAGCTTAATTAAAAGTGAAAACTTTAATGGTGTGGTTATTTCTTGTAAAAACACAGTAAATGCATTTGGCGAAGTTGCAAAACTATATAGAAATAAATTAAATGCTAAAGTTATTGGCATTACTGGTAGCAATGGCAAAACAACAACAAAGGAATATTTATATACTATTCTTAGTGAAAAATATAATGTAACTAAAACTGAACTTAATAATAATAACCATATTGGCGTTCCTTTAACTTTATTAAGTGCAAATAGCAATACAGAAATTATTATTGTAGAGCAGGGGACAAACCATTTTGGAGAAATTGAGTACACTTCTAAAATTTCCCAACCAGATTATGCATTAATAACTTTGATTGGGGATAGCCATTTAGAGTTTTTAATTGATAGAAATGGTGTATTAAAAGAGAAATTTGCACTATTTGACGAAACATTAAAAAAGGGTGGAGTTATTTTTGTTAACAACGATGACCCTTTGTTAAGTGTAAAATGCCAAGAGACTAACAATAAGGTTACTTTTGCATTTTTTAATGAAGCGGATTTTATGGGGAATATTTTAGGCTATGATGACTTGGGCAGAACTAAACTACAAATTACACACAAGGGGAATGAATTGAAAATTACATTGCCCGTTTATGGTTTAGCTGCTGCCAAAAATATTTTAGCAGCAGTGGCTATAGCTTATGTGCTTGGGTTATCTACAGATGAAATTATAAATGGTATTAATAAAATTCAAACAGTTAAAGGTAGATTAAACGTAACTAACTTTAAAAGTTGCGTTATTATTGATGATACTTATAATGCTAATCCTGCAAGTATGAACGAAGCAATTAATTTATTAGCTAATATTAAAGTTTTGGCAAAAAAAGTTGCAATACTTGGTGATATGTTTGAACTTGGTGATAGCAGTAAACAAATGCACATATTACTTGCAGATGATATTGCAAACGCTAAATTAAACTTAGTTTTATTAATTGGGGAAAATACGGCTTATACTTCTGAAAGGTTAAATGAATTAGGGGTAAATAATATACATTTTGATAGTAGAGAAAAGCTTTTAGAAGTTTTAAAAAGTATAGAAGTGAAGGATACTGCTTTCTTGTTTAAGGGTTCTAGGGGAATGAAAATGGAACAATTTATACCACTAATAGCGGAGAGAGTAAAGTAAATGTTATACTATTTATTTAATTATATAAATAAAAAATATTCTCCTCCGGGATTTGATATTTTTAAGTATCTATCCTTTAGGTCTATTTTAGCTGCAATAACAGCTATGTTTTTGGCTTTTTATATTGGTCCAAAAATAATTAATTACTTAAAAAGAAAGCAAATAGGCGAAACAATTAAAGAAGAAGGACCACAAAGCCATAAACCTAAAGCAGGTACACCAACAATGGGCGGTATAATAATTATTTTTTCTGTTGTTGTTCCTGTATTATTGTGGGCAGATATTAAAAGTAGTTTTATTTTATTAACATTATTAGTTACCGTTTGGCTTAGTATAGTTGGATTTTATGATGACTATTTAAAGGTTGTTAGAAAAAAGCCAAAAGGATTAATAGCAAGATATAAATTATTAGGTCAATTTATTATTGGTTTAGTTGTTGGTATTGCAATTTATAATATGCCAGAGTTTGGCACTTATACAACTGAAACAACATTGCCCTTTTTTAAGAATTTAAATTGGGATTTTTCCTATATATATATTCCCGCAGTTATTTTTATAATTACTGCCACATCTAACGCCGTTAATTTAACAGATGGATTAGACGGTTTAGCAATGGGAACAATGTTAATAGTAATGCTTGCTATGGCGGTAATATGCTACGTAAGTGGTAACGTAATTTATAGCGATTATTTAAATATAATGTATATACCTTATAGTGGAGAGTTAACAGTATTTATTGCTGCAATAATAGGTGCAGGCTTAGGATTTTTGTGGTTTAATTTTTATCCAGCTCAGGTTTTTATGGGTGATACAGGTTCTTTAGCTTTAGGTGGAGCACTTGGTGTTATTTCTATTTTAATTAAAAAAGAACTTTTATTACCGATTTTAGGTGGTATATTCTTTATGGAAACCGTTTCGGTAATTATACAAAGATTATATTTTAAGTACACTAAAAAAAAGTATGGTGAAGGAAGAAGAGTTTTTAGAATGGCTCCACTTCATCATCATTTTGAACTTTTAGGCTGGAGTGAGCCAAAGATTGTTATTAGATTTTACATAATTACTATTATTTTAACATTAATTAGCCTTGCTTCGTTTAAGATAAGATGAAAGATATTAAGAATAAAAAAATTACAATTTTAGGCGCTGTAAGAAGCGGTATTGGTGCTGCAAAACTTGCTAAAAGACAAGGAGCTATACCATTTGTTAGCGATAAAGGTGAGGAAAGTAAATTAATAGAGCAAAAAAATGTTTTGCTTAGCGAAGGGATAAATTTTGAGTTTGGTGTGCATAGTGAAAAAGTTTTTGATTGCGATTTTATTATTACAAGCCCAGGTGTGCCAGATAATAGCACTGTTATTTTAGAAGCCTTAAAAAGAGGAATAAAGATTATTAGTGAAATAGAATTTGCAGCTTGGTTTTGTAAATCTAATATTTTTGCTATAACCGGCACAAATGGAAAAACTACCACTACTTCCTTAATGCATTATGCGCTTAATAAATGTGGCGTTAAAGCAAAGGTTGGTGGAAATATTGGCAATGCATTTAGCGAGTTTGCAGATAGTTTAACAGTAGATGAAGTTGCTGTTTTAGAAGTTTCTAGTTTTCAATTAGACCATGTGGAATTATTTAAACCTAAGTTTTCTGTAATTATTAATATTACACCCGACCATTTAGATAGATATGATAACAGTTTTGAAAAATATGCTTTATCTAAATTTAATATTGCTAAAAATCAAAACATAAATGATTACTTTATTATAAATGCAGATGATGAAGTAATTAAAAAATATGAGGATAGAAACAATAACGTTAATAGGCTTTACTTTTCGATTAAAAATAAGGTGATTAATGGAGCTTATGCAAAAAATAATGTAGTTTATTTTGTAAAAAATAGTAATGAAGAAGTAGTTTGTGAGGTAACTGATATTGCATTAAAGGGTGAGCATAATTTATATAATTCATTAGTGGTAATAACAGTTTTAAAAACTTTAGGTATAGAAAACGAAAAAATTAAAGAGGCACTTGGCAGCTTTCCAGGTGTGGAACATCGTTTGGAATTTGTGCGAGAGCTTAATGGAGTTAGATATATAAACGATAGCAAGGCAACAAATGTAGATGCTGTTTGGTATGCATTAAGAAGTTTTGATAATCCGCTAATATTAATTTTAGGCGGAAAAGACAAGGGGAACGACTATACACAAATAAAAGATGAAGTTAAAAAACGTGTTAAAAAAATATATGCAATTGGTTCATCGGCAAATAAGGTGTATCAATTTTTTAAGGATATAGTTAACACAGAAATTAAAGATACATTTGAAGATTGCTTGCAAAGTGCAAAAAAAGAGGCGGTTAATGGAGATATAGTATTATTATCGCCGGCATGTGCTTCTTTTGATATGTTTAAAAATTACGAGCACCGTGGGGAAGAATTTAAGAGGATAGTAAATAGTTTATGAAAATGCGTATTGTTTATAGAGTATTTTTAAGCATTGTTTTACTATTAGTAGTAATAGGAATAACAATGGTGCTTGGTGCTACAAGTGGTGTTAAGCGAGATTACTCTATGATTATAAATCATATTGGTAAAGTAGTTTTTGCATTAGGAGCTTTTGCTTTGGGGATGTATATCCCTTATGAAAAGTATAGAAAGTTTACAAAAGGTTTTATGATGGTTGTAATTGTTTTATTAATTTTTACTTTAATGCTTGGTTTAACCAAAAAAGGGGCTAGCCGCTGGATAAATTTAGGCTTCTTCTCTTTTCAACCATCAGAATTAGCAAAAATTGCTATTGTTATGCACCTCTCTAACTTAATTGATAGAAAAGGGGAATTAATTAAAGATTTTAAGAGGGGATATTTGCCGTCTTTATTCTGGATATTTTTAACGGCATTTTTTATTGTATTGCAGCCAAATATTAGTACCGCTAGTTTAATTATTGCAACAGGGCTTTCGTTGTTATTTGTTTCTGGTGCAAGATACAAACACTTAATTATTACCACTTTATTAGTTGGGTTGGTTGGTATTGCAGTAATGATGTCCTTTAGCCATGGTAGAGCAAGAATTTATAGCTTTTTAGGTTTAGGTGAAAAAAAGACGTTAAACATACAATCATATCAAGCTAATATTGCTTTAGGAAGTGGTGGACTTACTGGCAGAGGCTTAGCAAATAATAGACAAAGTGATGAATTTTTACCCGAAGCATATGGGGATTTTATTTACGCTATTATTGGAGAGCAATTTGGTTTTATTGGTACTGTAACCGTTTTACTTATTTTTATGATATTAATGTTTTTGGGTATTTATATAGCTTATAAGTGTACAGATAGATATGGGCAGCTTTTGGCATTTGGTTTAACTTTGGTTATTTGTTTAAATGCATTTGTAAATATGGCGGTTGTAAGTGGTGCTTGGCCCGTAACAGGTATTACTTTACCCTTTATTAGTTATGGTGGAACAGCTATTATTACTTTTGGATTTACTGTTGGGGTTGTAGTTAATATTGCTATTAGATATGCAAAAGAGCAAGATACTAAATTAGAAACGGCACAAAATAATGGATAAAAAAACAAAAAGCGGACTTAATTTTATTTTTGCAGGTGGTGGAACAGGTGGACATTTATTCCCACTTGTTGCCGTTGCAGAAAAAATTAAAATGTTGCAACCTAATGCTAATATATTATTTGTTGGCACAAAGGATAAAATCGAGTCCCGCGTTATTCCTAATTTAGGTTATAATTTTTATTCTTTATCTATAAGTGGAATGCCGAGAAAAATTGGTTTTGGTATTTTTATTTTTGCATATAGATTATTTGTATCAATTATTAAATCTTTATGGTTATGCATAAAGTTTAAGCCTGATGTAGCAATTGGTAGTGGTGCATATGTTAGCGGTCCTATTGTGTGGGCTGCAAAAATAACAGGTGCTAAAGTGTTTTTATTAGAGCAAAATAGTTATCCAGGTGTAACAAATCGTTTGTTAGAAAAAAAAGCTGATAAGATTTATATATCGTTTAAGGATAGTGAAAAATATTTTAGATTTAAAGACAAATTAGTACAATATGGTAATCCTATAAGGATAAATATAAATAAAATATCTAAGCGAGATGCAAGAATTAAATATGGATTTGCGAATGATTATCCGGTAATTTTTGTATCGGGGGGTAGTTTAGGTGCAAAAACAATAAATAAAGCAATAGCAAAAAATATAGAAAAATTAAACGAATTAAATGTAAACATTATTTGGCAGTGTGGTAATAATTATATAAACGAATACGCAAAGTATGCAAGCAGTAATGTAAAAGTTTTTCCATTTATAACAGATATGGGAGAAGCATACTCTGCGGCAAGTTTAGTAATAGCGCGTGCAGGTGCAACAACTATTGCAGAAGTATCTTACTTAGGGTTGCCTGTAATATTTATTCCCTCGCCAAATGTTACAGATAATCACCAGTATAAAAATGCAAAAGCTTTAGAAGAAGCTGAAGCAGCAGTGCTAATTAAAGATGAAGATGCGGAAACTGCTATTATAGATGTAATTACAAAATTGCTAAATGATAATGATAAATTAACACAATTAAGCAACAACATAAAAAAATTTGCTGGAGTAAATGCTGCTGATAAAATAGGAGCAGAAATTTTAGAAGCAGCTGAAAACAAAAACAGGATATAATTATGATACATAAGGTAATTAAAAATATTCATTTTGTAGGTATTGGTGGAATAGGAATGAGTGGGATTGCAGAAATATTATTAAATCAAGGTTTTAATATTTCTGGAAGTGATTTAAGTGCAAGCGATACCACAAAAAGACTTGAAGAATTAGGCGCTAAAATTTATATAGGGCACAGTGCAGAAAACGTAAAAAATGCGGATGTTGTTGTTTATTCCTCTGCTGTTGCGTTAGAAAATCCGGAAGTTAAAATTGCAATTGAAAAGAAAATTCCAGTTATAAAACGCAGCGAAATGTTGGCTGAGTGCATGCGCATGAAATATGGAATAGGAATTGCAGGAACACATGGTAAAACTACAACTACCAGTATGGTGGGGCTTGTTTTAACAGAAGCAGGAATTGACCCAACTATTATTGTTGGTGGTAAATTAAGCAGCTTAGGAGGAACTAATGCGCGCTTAGGTAATAGCGAGTATATTGTTGTAGAAGCAGATGAATTTGATAGAACTTTCCTAAAACTTACCCCATCTATTGCTGCTATTACAACTTTAGAAAGAGAGCATTTAGATACTTATAAAGATTTAGATGACATTAAAGGTGCTTTTATTGAATTTGCAAATAAAGTACCATTTTTTGGCTTTGTAGTTATTTGTTTAGATGAACCGGCTTTGCAAGATATTATCCCCAGCATTAATAGACGTGTAATTACATATGGAACCACAAACCAAGCAGATGTTAAGGCGGTTGATATTGTTCACGATAAATATCAATCATCGTTTAATGTTATTTATAAAGGAGAAGATTTAGGCAGAATTACTTTAAAAGTGCCCGGTTTACATGTGGTTAAAAACTCATTAGTGGCTGTTACTATTGCTAAAGAATTGGGGATTGATTTTAATGTAATTAAAGATGCATTGGGTAAATTTAGTGGTGTATACCGTAGATTTGAAACTAAATATAATAAAGAAGTTTTGGTTATAGATGACTATGGACACCACCCAACAGAAACTAATGCTACTTTAAACGCTGTAAGAACTGGTTGGAAAAATAGACTTATAGCAGTTTTTCAACCTCATTTATATAGCAGAACAAGAGACTTTTACGCAGAGTTTGGACGTTCGTTTTTAAATAGCGATATTTTTATTTGTACAGATGTTTACCCAGCAAGAGAAGAACCTATTGAAGGTATTACTGGGGAATTAATTGCAAATGCAGCTAAAAAATTTGGTCATAAGGAAGTTTATTATATTCCTAATAAAAATGATATTCCAATGTTTTTGAAGCAAATTTACAAACCCGGTGATATTATTATTACACTTGGTGCCGGTGATATTTGGAAATATGGCGAACAATTTATAAAATTAATTAATAATTAGTTATGTTTTTACAAAAAAAGTTAAATAATAGGTTTTTTAGTGTAATATTCTTATTAATATTATTAGGAATATTATTATATTTAACATTTAAATTAGAAGATAAAAACATACTAATTATTCGTAAAATTGAAGTAAAAGGTAGTGATTATTTATCGAATGAAAACTACTTTAAGTTTGCAAAATTTGATAATTATGATGATTATAAGTATCTAAATCCGAGAATTATAAGGGATAGAATTTCAAAACATCCTTACGTAGCCAATGCAGATGTTTTTTATGAAAATAATAATAAAATTATTGTTTTAATTACAGAAAAGAATTTTATAGCACAATATTTTACAGTGGATAATAAAAACTTTTTAATTACAGATAATTTTGAGATAGTGCCAATATTACCAGAAACAAAAAAAATAGATTTACCTATTTTGGAAGGATCATTATACGAAAAAGAATATAAACCATTGAAATATCTTAATAAAAATGACAATACTTTTGTAGGATTAAAGATATTAAGCATATTACAATATGAAAACGAGGAACTACATAATAGTATTAATGAAATTAATTTGAACTTTGGAAAAACGATAATATTGGACTTTAATAATTTTAATTTTAAAGTATTTCTTAATAAAGATAATATTATTAAAAAAGTAGTTGGATTTAACGAAATTTACAAAAAAATGAATGAAAATATAAAATCTGGAACTATTGATTATATTGATATGCGCTTTAATAATTTAGCTTATATAATGCCTAATATACAAACCGAAACTGATAATGGAGGGGTAAATGAGTAGGAATTTAATAGCAGGTTTGGATATAGGTACAACAAAAGTATGTATTTTATTAGCGGAAATGGTTGGCAATAACCCTAATATTATTAGTGTTGGGGAAGCACCAAGTGAAGGGTTATCCCGTGGATTAGTTGCCAATATTAATAAAACAGCAGAAGCAGTAAAAACAGCAATGACAAATGCTTTGCAAGGCACAGATATTACCGAAGAAGAAATTAGAAATATGCACCTTTATGCAGGTGTTGCTGGAGAGCATATTAATGCAATGACTCATGTAAATTACGTTTCTATTCGTAATCCAGAGCACGAGATATCTGTTGAAGACTTGGAAAGATTACGCAGTGATATAAGATTAATTGAACATCCATCTGATAAAAAGATATTACACATAATACCAATTGATTACATTATAGATGGCGTAAGAGGTTTTGATGACCCTATTGGTAACACGGGTAAAAAGTTAGAAGCAAGCAGTCATATTGTTTTTGCTGCTACTGCTGCATTAAATAACATTAAGCGCTCTGTAGAACGTGCTGGTTATAATGTTTATGACTTTAAATTGCAACCCTTAGCAAGCAGTATTAGTGTATTAGATGAAAGCGAAAAAGAGCTTGGCGTTTGTGTAATAGATATTGGTGGTGGTACCACAGATATTGCAGTTTATATTAATAAACGCATTCGCGATACAAGCGTTGTGGGTGTTGCCGGTAATCAAGTTACTTATGATATTAGAGACACCTTATCCATTGTTAGCTCTGATGCGGAAAAAATTAAAAAGCAATTTGGTTATGCAACTGAAGAAGCAATTATTAAATCTAATGAGGAAATTTTTATAAATCGTACTGGTGGAAGAGGAATGATAAAAATTCCTGTTACATTTTTAACTCAAATAATTAAAGCGCGCATGGAAGAGCTATTTTCAATTATAGATGCGGACTTAACAAGAAAAGGGTTAAAAGAAAAATTAACAGGTGGAATTGTGTTAACAGGTGGTGGGTCGTTATTACGCGGCTCTACAGAATTGGCACAATCGGTTTTTGGACTTTCTACAAGGATCGGTATACCAAATTATTTTCCAGCACATTTAGCAAGACCGGAGTATGCAACTGTTGCTGGCTTAATTTTACCTTTCCCCGGTAGCAATTATGATTTAAAAAGCAATGTTAGTTCTAAACAAGAGACAAACTATACTTATAATAATAAAAAAAGTAACAAAAGTGAAACAAAGGTAGAAGAAGTAAAAGAAGCTAAAATAAAAATACCATCTAATTTAGGTAAAAAAGTTAAAGATTATTTAAATAAGTTTAAAGAGTTTTTAAATGATATATAGACCACAACAGGAGGAAAAATGCCAAGTCATGTAACATTAGCTAGAGAAGAAAAGAATTTACCAGCACCTGTATTAAAGGTTGTAGGTGTTGGTGGTGGTGGCTGTAACGCTATTGAGTATATGATTAAACAGGGATTGCAAGGCGTAGAGTATGTTGCAGTTAATACAGACGCCCAAGCTTTATTAAGCAATTCCGCAACTCACAAAGTTCAAATTGGTGTAAATACTACAAGAGGTTTAGGTGCAGGCGCCGATCCTACAATTGGTAAAAAATCTGCTGAAGAAGACCGTGAGAAGATCAGTAAAGTTTTAGATGGCGCTAATATGATTTTTATTGCCTGCGGTATGGGTGGTGGAACAGGTACAGGTGCTGCCCCTATGATTGCTTCGATTGCAAAGCACATGGGAATTTTAACCGTTGGTATTGTAACAAAGCCATTTAAGTGGGAAGGCAAAAAACGTATGCTTAATGCCGAAGCTGGTATTCAGGAATTAAGCCAATATGTAGATAGTATGATTGTTATTCCTAATAGCAAATTAATTAATTTAATAGAAAAAGGTACAACAGCTTTAGACGCTTTCTTAAAGCCTAATGATGTACTTTATCAAGCAACACGCGGTATTGCAGATATTATAACAAAAACAGGTGTTATTAATGTAGATTTTGCCGATGTTAAAACTGTTATGACAAATGGCGGTACCGCAATTATGGGTATTGGTATTGGTCAAGGTGAAAACAGAAGCAGAATTGCTGCAGAAAATTCTATATCTTCTCCTTTAATTGAAGGTATGAATATTAAAGGTGCTAAACGTATTTTACTAAATGTTACTTCTGGTATAGATTATAGAATGGATGAAATTAACGAAGGTAACGACGTAATTTACGAAGCTGCCGGTGACCAAGCAGATATTATTTTTGGTTGGGTTGTTGATGAAAATATGGGTGATAAGGTTTCTTATACCGTTATTGCTACCGGTTTTGATGAAGCCGCTAAAGCTAGTGAACCCGAAATTCCACAAGTTGTTTCTGCAGAACCAGCAACTACTTTTGTTAAACCTGTTGTTAATTCTACTCCTAAACTTGTTGAAATTAAAGCAGAAAATAAAGAAGTTTCTACAGCAAACGATTATAAGACTACCATTAAACAAGGATTACAAACTAAAAGCACAGACTATTTAACTGGTGGTTATAAAGTAAGAACAGTTTTATCAGATTCACTTAACCCTACTACTCCAGAATCAACTTATTCTATTGACGATTTAGACGAATTAGATAGTAGTTCGTTTTTACGTAGAATGACAGATTAATTTTATTTTATTTACCGCTCCCTTTGGTTTCTGTTGTGGTCTTTAACCAGGGGGAGTGGTATATATTTTTTTCTATTACACTTATTTTATCTCGATATTATTTAACACTTCTTCTATAAAATCATTTTTATTTTTATTTAAGTTTAAGTTTATACCATATTGAAATTGCTTTTTAAGTGGGTAATATTTTATAACTTGAAATATATTTTTATTGTTTATAAAATAAATTTTAACATACTTTACTTGGGGATAAATTGATAAAATTATAAAGTATTCTTTTTCTAATTCAATTTTATAAGAAATGGTATTTGGCACAAAATCTTTTAATAGCAAATAGCTTAAATCTACAAGTTTATCTTTAAAAATTGTTAAAATCTTTTTTTGTAAATGAATACAAAAGTTATTAATAATTAAATCTGTATTAGTAAAATTGTTGCAAGAGCAAGTTGCAGAGGGGAAAATTATTTGGTACTTTTTATATTTTGTATTAATTTGCTTTATATTTTCTAATTCCGTTAATTTATGATAGTATCTAACGCCATTAAAAGAAAAATAGTAAAGTTTTTCTAAATCACGTAAATCGTTTATAATTGTAGTAGTTTTTAGACCACTAAACCTATTAGAACTAAGTAGCATTGTGTATTTTTCCAGTTAAAAAGAAAGCAACAACGGGATAAAGCCTAACTTTATCTTTACTAACAATAATAGGCGGTTCAGCGCTATTAGAAGAATAAAGCCAAACAACATCGGGGGCAAGTTCGTTATAGTTTAGTATTTTAATGGCACCTTTGGTTTCTCCCCATCTAGCGGCAACAGGTCTGCCAATTTCTGGCTTTTTACTAAAGCTTATTAATGCAACATCACCTGGTTGAATAATTGGAGTCATAGAGTAACCATATTCTTTATCAATCATTAGTAATGCGTGGTCTTCTGGACTGTAGTGGATAACCATTTTTTGAATCCAATCGCTTAAATCTACAATTTCACCTCGCCCCGCAGGAATAGTTCCAAGTACAGGGTATTCTAAAAACTTTGGTAACTCGTTAATTTCTGCTTTATCTATTGGTATATAGCTTTTAGCTGAAATATTTTTATTTGGCGTGCCAAGTAGTAGCCAATTAATATCGCAACCTAAGGTGGCTAATTTTTGCAAAATTTCACTACCTGGTGATACCGTATCGTTAAAATATCTGTAGAGATTTTCTCTGCTTATTCCTAATGCAATAGAAAAATCTGATAAGTTATTAAAGTTACTTTTTGCAAATTCTTTTAATCTTTTTCCAAGTGACATAAAATTTTGTATCAAATATGTTACAATTAACTTGATTTATATTTCAAAATTGAATACATTTGTATTGCAATATAATAAAAAATTATCATAAATGAAATAAAAAAATATGAGGTGCACATGGAAAATTGGATTAAAGAATTAGATTATAAGAATGAATTTACAGATGAATATAACGAAATAATAGAGTTAGTTGGTTTTGAAAACTTTTTAAAACTTTTTGCAAGATTTAAGAAATCTAATATTTATTTTTCAGAAGCACCGATAAATCAATTAAGGAAGAAATATATAATGAAATATTATAACGATTTAAGAGAGAAAAATGTATCTATAAAAAAAGTTGCAAGATTATTAGGAGTATCCGAACGGTTTATAAGGAACACGCTTAATGGAGAAAATTAAGGGGAATGAATTTCCCCTTAAAATGTAGTATTTTCTCTGTTGATATAATAAAAAATTCCAGCAATAGTTTTAGCGTCAAGGATATCCCCAAACATAATTCGTCTAACAGCTTCTTTAGGGGTTAGCTCTAAAATAGACATTCCATATTCGCCTTCTTCTCTGTTATGTGTACCATTAGTTAAGTTTGTGGCAAGATAAATGTAAAGCAATTCTGTGCAAAAACCAGGTGTAGTATAAATTTTACCAAGTGGCTTAATATTTTTACTAATATAACCTGTTTCTTCAGTTAGTTCACGTTCAGCGCAAATAATAGGGTCTTCGTTTTCTTCTAACTTGCCAGCAGGTAGCTCAATTAAGTATTTTTGTAATGGATAGCGAAACTGCTTAACAAATACAATTTTACCAGCATCTGTAATAGGAACAACGACTGAGCCACCACGATGAACAGCTATTTCTCGAATTCCTTTATTACCGCTGTCATACTCTAAAGTGTCTACTTTTAGGTCAAAAACTTTTCCATAGTGCAATATTTTAGAATCAGTTACTTTGTAATTCATCTTATCCTCTCATAAAAAGTAAAAACTTAATATACAAAAATAATTAAGATTTAACTAAAAAATTAGTAAAAAACATAATTTCCTTCCTGTCTTGGGTCAATTGTACGATGAACTACACGCACCTGATGATCTATTTTTGTGGCTTTTTTATCTTCTTCATAATTACCAGAGCTTGCTAAATATTCTTTAGGAATTCCTTTTGGAAATGCTTTACAAATAACTTTCCCATCTTCAGAACTGCCAATCAAATGTTTGCAACTAACACATTGTGGTAAAAGTACCATATTAACCTCTTTTGTCCATTTAAGGAATAAAGATTTAAAAAATTTAAATAGAATATTTGTTAATTATATCTTCTGGAATTCTACATGGTTTACCGGTTGATGAAGAAATTAAAGTATAAAAAACATTGCCAAAGCAACACAAAGCATTATCAGATTTACGGGAAATCCAAAAATCAACAGAAACTTGGGCAGCTTTAATTTCTTTAATACCAGTTTTAACAACAGCAATATCGTTTAACTTTAACCCATTTTTATAATTTATATTAGCAGACGAAGCAAACCAGGTTAAACCCCTATCTAAAAACTCTTCCATGCTCATTTTATAGCATCTTTTCATTTGGTCATATCTTGCTAAAAGCAAATAGTCTAAGTATTTAGAATAATGCACATGATTATTCATATCAATATCATCAGGACGTACAATAATTTCAGTTTCAAAAGTTGAATATAACATTATTTTTACTTAATTTTATTATTTATTTTAATAATATAATAAAATATACATATATGGAAAAAGTGAAAAATTTTTATTTGGGTAATGAAGATTATTTTTGTTTTGGGTGTTCACCAAACAATAAATATGGATTGCAAATGGAGTTTTATAAAGATGGTGAGGAAATTATTTCGATTTGGCAACCATCGGAAAGGTTTGGTGGATATAAAAACATATTGCATGGGGGGATAATATCAACTTTAGCGGATGAAATAGCAGCATGGACGGTATCTACTTTGCTTAATAAAATGGCAGTAACAAGTAAATTAGAAGTTAGATTTTTAAAGCCAATTTATATTGATAAAGGAGATATAAAAATTAAAGCAAAAATTAATAATATTGCTCATAAAACAGTAAATATTTTAGTTAATATTTTTAATAACGCAGAAGTACTTTGTGCAGAGGCAAATGTGCAATATTATGTTTTAGGAGATAAAAAATAAAAATAATTTAAAAAATTAATTTGATTTTAAAAATTTTAAAAAGTAACTTGCAATTAACATAATTTAATAAAAAATAGGAGAAATGAATGATTAAAAAACTACTATTTTTACTTTTACTAGCAAGTGTAATAACAGCTCAAGTGGAAGTAAGTACTCGTTTGCAACAAGCATTACAAAAGGCAAAAGCAGATGAATACGTTTATGGATTCATCTATTTAAAGGATCAGGTAGATATAAACGCATTAGATGCAAAATTATATCAAGAAAAAGCAACATTACAAAGAAGGGCATACGAAGTTATAACCGCATTACAACAAAAAGCAAACGAAACACAGCAAATATTTATTGACCAATTTAATAGAAAAACTGAGACAGGTGAAATTTTTTCTTATCAACGTTTTTGGATTGCTAACATGTTTGCTGTTATTGCAAAGCCATCATTTTATTATGAAATGATGACAAGGCAAGAAGTTGCACAAATGGATTTAGACGCTGAATTAATGTTAGATTATCCAGAAAAAGGGACATCTAATGAAGGTAGTACAGAAAGTGTGGAACCGGGTGTAAAAATTGTTAATGCTCATAAATTATGGTCAATGGGAATTACTGGACAAGGTAGATTACTTATGAACATTGATACTGGTGTAGACTACCTTCATCCACAGTTAAATGCACGTTGGAGAGGACAGCACGTTCCAACAAATCAAGCTTGGTTTGACCCATCAGGTTCGACTTCACCAAGCGATTGCGATGACCACGGTACACATACAATGGGTACTATGGTTGGTAGAACCAATGGTGATACTGTTGGTATAGCAGTAGATGCCGAATGGATTGCAGCAAAAACAATTTGTTCATCTCCACACACATCAAACTCTGTAGCAGCTTTTCAATGGGCATTAAATCCCGATGGTAATCCATCAACAATTAATGATATGCCTGATGCAATTTCTAATAGCTGGTACGACCCCGATGTATCTGATGAATGTAACGGAATTTACAAACAAACTTTAGATGCTATGGAAGCAGCAGGCATTGCAATAGTATTTTCTGCTGGAAATAGTGGTCCTAATGCTTCTACAATTACCAAACCAAAAAATATTAACACAGATGAAGTTAACGTATTTTGCGTTGCTAATATAGATGGATCGGTATATTTGCAAGGCAATACAAATCCAATAGCAAGCAGCTCTTCTCGTGGACCATCAACATGTGGTGGAACCGGTAGCTTATTGATTAAGCCCGAAGTAAGCGCACCAGGAACAAACGTACGTTCTAGCGTACGTAATGGTGGATATAGTTACTTTACAGGAACATCGATGGCATCACCGCACGTAGCAGGCGCTATTGCATTATTAAAGCAAGCTTTTCCAACATTAACTGGTAAACAAATAAAATTAGCTTTATACAACACAGCAAAAGATTTAGGTGCTGCTGGTGAAGATAACAACTATGGTAAAGGATTAATTGATTGTTATGCTGCATTTATTTCTATGGGAACACCCGATAACGTAGCACCAACAACAATTACTGATTTATTTGTAAATAATCCTACAAGTAATTCTTTACAATTGCAATGGACAGCACCAAATGATACATCTGTTGGTGGAGTTGTTGGATATGATGTTAGAATGTCTACTTCTCCAATTAACGATGCAAACTTTTCTGCTGCTACTAGTGTACAGTTTCCAAGTGCCCCAAAACCAGCTGGTTCTACAGAGATGTTAACAGTAACAGGTTTAAATTTTGGTACAACTTATCATTTTGCAGTAAAATCCCGCGACGTATGGGGTAACTGGTCACAAATTTCTAATATCGCAAATGGAACAACTTTAGAAGCACCAGTTATTAGCGTTAATCCACAATCTTTATATAAAGAAATGTTTAACAATCAAGTATCTCATGATACATTAACTATTGCAAATATTAGTACTAGTCCATCCACAATGCAATATAACGTACAATTAATTAACGCAACATTCCCAACAAAAAATGTATCATTTAATTTAGTTCCAGATATTATTAAAGAGAAAACAAATCAATTAACACTTAAAGGTGTTGATGAAATAAATTCTGGTTACAGTGTAGAAGGACAAGGTGGTCCCGATCCATTTGGTTATAAATGGATTGACAGCGATGCACCAAACGGACCAGTATTTGAATGGGTAGATATTTCTACAACAGGTACCGAAGTTACTTCTTGGACTCCAACTGATTCTTATGCTGGAACAGATGAAGGTTATGCAGGTCCTTTTAATATGGGCTTTAACTTTAAGTTTTATGGAAATATATTTAGTAATATCTACTTTGGTTCAAATGGATTTTTATGCTTTGCTCCTTTAACAGCTAATTCATTTACAAATGCTAGTATACCAAACTCTGCTGCACCAAATAATATTATTTGTCCATTCTGGGATGATTTAGATGGCAAAACAACAGGAAAAGTATATTACAAAGCAGAAAGTGATAGATTTATAGTACAATACACAAACTGGCCAAGATATACAGGTACAGGTGTTATAACTTTCCAAGTTCATCTTTATAGATCTGGTAAAATTATGTTTTATTATAAAGATGTTACACTTGCAACCAATAACAGTGAAACTGTTGGTATAGAAAACGCTACTGGTACAGTAGGTACATTAATAGCTTATAACGTTCTTTACGCAAAACCAAATCTTGCGGTAAAAATAAGTGCAGACCCAGATTGGTTAAGTGTAAATAATACTTCGGGTAACTTAACAAATAATGCTTCTGCAAAATTAATATTAACATATAGAAGCGAAGATTTCCCAATTGGCACATATACAATGGATGTAAAAATTACATCTAACGATCCTGTAAATCCTCAAGTTATAGTCCCGGTTACATTAAAAATAAATGAAAACGTTATTCCTGTAGAATTAACATCATTTACTGCAGAAGTACAAAAGACAGGTGTTTTATTAAGCTGGGTAACAGCAACCGAAACAAACAACAGTGGTTTTGCAATAGAAAGGAAATCTACTAACAGTAGTTGGGAGCAAATAGGCTTTGTTAATGGAAAAGGGAATACAACCGAAAAAAGTTATTATCAATATTTAGATGCTAATTTAACAGTAGGTAAATACACCTATAGATTAAAGCAGATTGATTATAACGGTAATTTTGAATATAGCACTGTTGCAGATGCAGAAGTTGTAACACCAAATGAATTTGTATTAGAACAAAATTATCCTAACCCATTTAACCCAAATACATTTATTACATATACTTTACCAGAAAAAGTGGATGTTAATTTATCCATCTACAATTCATTGGGCGAGCATATAGTAACTTTAGTAAGTGGCGTGCAGGAAGCAGGTATTTATAAGGTAGAATTTAATGCTAATGGATATAGCAGTGGAACTTACATTTATAGGTTAACTGCAAATGGAAAGAATGGTAATATTGTTCAATCCAAAAAGATGATTTTAGTAAAATAAACACATTAAACTAATTACAAGCCTCCTAAAAAAGGAGGCTTTTTTAATAACTAATTAAGGGGTACTATAATGAAAAAAATGTTGTTTTTACTGGTTTTTGCAAGTATGCTGTTCGCTTCAGCTCAATCTTTAAAAGCGCAAAGTTGCGATATATTATACTTTTGCGTTAAATATGATGGAGGTGAAATAGATTGTTCTGATAGATTTTATGCTGGCACGCTAACAGTAATGGCAAAATTAGCAAACGAAATATATTATGAAAAAGTTTACATTCAATTAGATAAATATGATGCAAGGAGTGGAACTTTTAAGTATTATCAAGATTATGAATTTAATACCGAGCCAGATATGACTTATATATATTTCCCTGGTATTAATTTTGCAGATAGGGGATTTTATAGAGTATTTCTGCTTTCACCAACTAAAGAAACCATTACGAGTGCATTGATTGAAATAATATAAACTAATTGCAAAGATTAAACTTAAAACCCTCGAGAGAAATATCGAGGGTTTTTTTATTTCATCTTCTTTTTTTCTAACATTTCTAAAACAACAGGTGGAACAAAGGCGGAAATATCCCCATTAAATTGGCTAAGATTTCTAATAATTGTAGAGTTTAAGTAAGTGTATTTTTCGTGTGGCATAAGAAAAATAGTTTTAATACCGCCCGAAAGTTTTCTATTCATTAAAGCCATTTGAAATTCATATTCAAAATCGCTTATAGCGCGCAAACCACGAATAATGCCAACTGCACCAAGCGCTTTAGCGTGGTCTACAGTTAAACCATCAAATGCATCTACAATTACTTTATCTTCATCTTTAAAGCACTCTTTAAGCATATAAAGTCTTTCTTCTAAACTAAACATACAAGTTTTGGCAGGGTTACGGGCAATAGTAACTACAACTTCATCAAATAAATCTATTGCACGTTTAACAATATCAACGTGTCCGTATGTTACAGGGTCAAATGTACCAGGGTATATTACTCTTTTCATTTACTTTACCTTATATATAAAATTTAAAAATATTACTATCACCAATTCTTTTGTAAGGTTCTGCACCAAAGTTTTCAATATCTTTTTCCATTGTTTGAATTGAACGCTCAATAATAAAAATGCCCCCCTTTTTAATAAACTCGTTTTTAATAATATTACTAAAAACTTCGTAAATATCGTATTTATAAAAAGGTGGGTCTGCAAGAATTAAATCATATTGCTTATGATTACTAATTCTAGAAAATTTAACAGCTTCGGTTTTATATATGTAGCAAAATTCATCTGCACCTAAAGAGGAGATATTTTCTTGCAAAACTTTACTAACGCCGAAGTTGCTTTCTACAAAATCTATAAAACCAGCTCCGCGGCTTAAGGCTTCTAACCCAAGCGAGCCGCTACCTGCATAAATATCGCAAACATCAATCCCTTCAAAATCTATTTCATTTGTAAGATGATTAAAGAGGGATTCCTTTACTTTGTCGGTTGTAGGTCTAACGGCTTTTGAATTGGGGAATTTTATTGTTCTTCCTCTATATATGCCGGATATTATACGCATTATTCCAATCTCAATGCTATTCCTAATGGGGCAGCAAAATTATTTAATTTACGCTTAATTATTTCGTTATTTTTTAGTTCTTCGGATAAAGGTAATTCATCGAACGAAGAAACGCGTAACAAGTTTAAATTTAATTTCGTTTTTATTTGTTCTATTATACTATCTGTAACGCTATCTGTAAAAACATATGCTTTATGAATTAATTCACTTTTAATCTCTTGTTCTTTCATGCTTGCAAAAGCATCTTTAATGCAATCTATTATCTCAAAGATATTTTTATAAGCAAAAGACTTGATAAATATTGGTGTTGAAGATTCATAAATCATAAAATGCACAGTGTCTTCTGTTAAATAAATACTAACCGAGTTCTGTTGTTTATTAAAATCTTTAGAAGAAATAAAAGTTAAATTAGCTGCAAGGTGAGCGTTATCAACAAATTTTATTATAAGGTTGTTTATAGCAGCAAACTTACTTAATAAGTTTAAAATTCTTTTTTCTAGTGCAAAGAAAATTATGTTATTCGTTTTAATAAGATTACTTTCTTCTATTTTAATTTTTTGTATAACGTAATCATTAACTAATAAATGGGGGTATAAAACAGAAAATTCCCACTTAATTAATTCATTTAGATCTTTATCTAAAAGTGTTTTATCGAAAGGGATATTAACAACTTTGAAAAAATCGTGAGGTAATAAAAATGATATGTACTTAGAATTTAATGGTTTTTTTAATATTAAGGAGTTATAAGCCGCTCTAAGAACGGAGATGAGTTTAGTTTCTTTGTCGTTAGGACTAATAAAATCTGGAAAAAACTCCTCATCTACGTTCTCAATAATAAAACCTGTGTCGTTAAAGTTAACTTCAACAAGTTGAAGTTTAGACTTTGTAATATTAAACCCGACATGATTTTGAAAGAGCGTCATTTACTAAATTATTCCCAAGATGCAGTATTCTTTAAAGCGTCGCTAAACAAGTCGCCAATTTTACCATATCCATCGGGGCATTCAATCATATATCTATTACCTTTGGATATAGTTTTATTAATTTTAACAATGCGTCCAGTTCTATCAATTACTGTATCAGCAACTTCGCTGCTATCAATAGATATTTTGTAAGCTTTAAATGACTTAGGTGATAATCTTAAAGAATCTGCTATTTTAGGATTAAATTCGCCAACAAATAATTTTTTGAATGGATTTTTAATTTTACCAGTTATTGTATCAGGTTTTGTCATTAAATCAACAACTATTGGCTGAGTCTTCAAAAAGATAATCAAGCTATCAATATTATTTGTAAATCTTCCATATTTCTTTTGATATAAAATTTCAGCTTCGCGTAAGTTACTCATTCTAGCACGGGACTCGCTTTTATAGTAAGCTTCCTTTCTAACAACTTCTTGTGGTTCTAATATAGCTACTTGGATTAAAATAAAAGTAAGCACAGCTATAACTACATATAGGGCAGCATGAATATACCATGGCTCGTTTTTCGAAATCATTTTTCCTCCGGATATTATCTTTTTCCTAAATTATTTATCTTATTAATTTAATAATATTTTTTTTTAATATCACTAATTTCTTAAAGTATTTTATCATAATCAACTTTTTTTTTAAAGATTTAGAATAATTTTTAATTTTTTTAATTTCATTTTTAAATTAATATTAAAATATTAAGTCTTATATCAATTTATTCTAAATAGATATTATATCTTATTTTCTCGTATGTTTTTCTGCTAATAATTCCTTCTTTTACTAAATCTATTGTACTGTTTAACTTTCCTTGTTTGCGTAAATTAATTATTTGTATTGCTTTATCTTCGCTAATTCCTTTTATTAAAGTTAGCTCGGCTTTTGAAGCATTTAGTAAATTTATTCTAACACTATCTTGCTTAACTATTCTATGTTTGGTGGTATTTTTAGGCTTTTTATTGCTTTGTTTTTTTATAAATAGGGAGTCTGTAGTTTTGTAATCAAAAGCTTTTTTATCATAATTTGGTTTAAGGAAATAGTAAGATAGGAAAGAAATTAAAAAAAGAAAGGATAAAAAAAGTATTGCTTTAACTTCGGTTAATGAAAAGCCTAAATTAGCAAAAAATCTTTTTTTATCCTTCAATTTAGTAACTTTATATTAATGATTAGGTACTTTAATATTTGGCATTTTCTGTAATTCTTTTAACAACTCGCGTTCTTTACCATCAATTTTATTAGGAACGTAGATGTTAATTTTAACAAGTTGGTCTCCCGCACCGTGCGAGTTTAAGTGTTGAATTCCTTTTTCGCGCATTTTTAAAAATTTACCGGGTTGTATGCCTGGTTCAATTTTTAATTTTGCACGCCCCGTTAAAGTTGGTATTTCTACTTCTGTACCAAGCACAGCTTCTGGGTAGCTAAGTAATAATTCGTAAATTACGTTATCGCCTTCTCTAACAAAGTACTCGTGTTTTAATTCGCTAAATACAACAATTATATCACCAGCAGGTCCACCATTTTTCCCCGCATTTCCTTCTCCGCGCAAAGTCATATAACTGTTATCTACAACGCCCGCAGGAACGCTTATTTGAATTGTGGATTCTTCCAACACGCGTCCATCGCCAGCGCATTTTCTGCATGGGTCGGAAATTACTTTTCCCGTTCCATTACAGTTATTACACTGTGTAATGTTTACAAATTGACCAAAGAAAGATTTAGAAACTTGGCGAATTTCACCACTTCCTTTACAAACTGGGCAGGTATTAAACGATGAATTATCTTTAGCACCGGTTCCGTTACAAGAGGAGCATTTTATATATCTTTTAATTTTTACTTTTTTAGTTGTTCCAGTAGCAATTTCTTCTAAAGTAAGCTTTAAATTAATTTTTAGGTCACTACCGGGTGTTCCAGTAGTACGTTGCCTTCCACCTCTGCTTTGTGTTCCGGTACCAAAAAAATCATCAAAAATGCTGCCACCACCAAATATATCACCAAAGTTTCTAAATATATCGTTAATATCACTAAAACCGTGAAAGTCTTGACCTGCATTCATTCCTTGGTGACCATATTTATCGTATTTAGCGCGTTTTTGGTCATCGCTTAGCACTTCGTAGGCTTCTGCAGCTTCTTTAAATTTTTCTTCAGCTTCTTTATTACCTGGGTTTAAATCCGGATGATATTTTTTAGCTAGATCTCTATAAGCTTTTTTTATTTCATCTTTTGTCGCTTTTTTATCAACACCAAGTATTTCGTAGTAATCGCGTTTACTCATTTTAAGTTACCTTATTAATTTTGTTCGGTATTTTGATTATTATTTTCTGTTTGTTCGTCAGCATTTTCGTTAACACATACAACAACTTTTGCATGTCTAATTACTTTATCTTTGTAAATATAACCTGCTTCAATTTCCTGTAAAATTTCGTCATTTTTAGCTTGGTTATTAGGTTGCCGAAGTAAAGCTTCATGAAAATTAAAATCGAATTGCCTCCCCGTGGTCTCTATCTTTTTCACTCCCTCGGCTGTTAATATATTGGTAAAATTATTGTATATCATTTTAATGCCATCAACAAAAGGGTTTTCTTTTAACTCTTCTGGTATGTGACCAAGCGAGCGGTTTAAATCGTCATAAATTGGCAATATCTTTTTTATCATATTTTCCGAAGCATATTTATAAAAATCACTTAACTCGTTTTGTGTACGTTTTTTATAATTTTCAAATTCTGCAATAGTTCTTAACCTTTTATCTTTTGCTTCTGCAAGCTCTTGTTCAAGAGCTTTAATTTTTTCTGTTAAAGCTTTATTTTCTTCTTCAAAGTTATTTATCTCTTTATTTTCTGCAGTCTGTTCTTTTTCTTCTTTCAAAATAGTTTCTTCCTTTTTTTCGATTTCTGTATTTTGTTCTGTTTCTAAATTTTCGGTTTTGGTTTCTTGTTCTTTAATTTCTTCGGCTTTAAGCTCATGTTTTTCTTTTTTCATAAATTTTTTTACCTCTATTGTTTTTTCTTTAATTCTTCAGTTAATGTTTCTGCAATATATAAAATAGCGGCAATTGACTTAGAGTATTCCATCCTTTTTGGACCAATTATTCCCAAAAACCCCATCGTTTCGCCAACTTTATAATCTTTTATAATAAAGCTATAATTGTGTAATAATTCATTAGAGTTTTCTGAGCCAATGGATACAGTTACGCTGTTTCCTTCTGGCTTTTTACTATCCATAATGTGTATTATAATATCTTTATTTTCTATTAGCTCTATAATGCTTTGAAAGTTTTCCGCATCATCAAACTCCGGTTGTCGCAATATATTTTTAGCACCTGTAATAAATGCTTTATCTATAAAATTAGTATCGCTAAAAATTTTATCAACAGAATCTAAAAACAATCTAACAATAGAATGATTTTCTAAAATAGACGAGCCTTTAATTCTTTCTCCAAAAGATTTTTTAATTTCAGAAAAAGTTAAATCGGATAATCTTTCGTTTAGTATAGATTGAACTTTATCTATATCCTTTAACTCCATTTGGCTATCTAATTCCATTGTAATTGTTTTAACTAACCCGCTTTTTATGCTAAGCACAACTAAAATACGTTTAGATGAAAGTTGCACAATTTGGATTTTTTCTAATACTGCGCTTTCAAATTTAGGGAAAGTTACGCAAGCAAGCTGATTAGTAATATTGCTTAAAATAACAGAAGCCAAACGAAGTAAGTTTTCGGTATCTTCTACATTATTATTTAGTGTTGTTATAATTTTATTTTTTTGTTCTTGGGCAAGGTCTGTAATTTCCATTAAAGAATCCACATAAACTCGGTATCCTTTATCAGTAGGAATTCTTCCCGCACTAGTATGTGGATGCCCTAAATAGCCTGTTTCTTCCAAGTCTGCCATTATATTTCTAATTGTTGCAGGGGATAACCCTAAGTTATATTTGCGCGCAATATTCCTACTTCCTACCGGCATAGCAGTAAGAATAAACTGGTGTATTACATTGCGTAATATTGCTTTTTCTCTATCGTTTAATATGTAGTTATCCACTGTCAATTTATTTAAGATATAACTTGCAAATATACAAAATAATTTAGTTTGTTTAAAGTTAAACTCCTTATCCCGCTATAAATCTATCCATTTTACAATTTTTTTATTTAGCAAGTTCCTTTTTAAACTTAATAAGCTTATCTTTAAAAACTAAAAAATAAATGCTGAGGTAAACTTGGATAACACATATAAAGCGGCAGGCGTAGATATAGCGGCTGGTGACGAAACGGTTGATAGAATAAAGGGTTTAGCTAAATCCACTTTTACAAAAAATGTGCTTTCCGGCATAGGCCATTTTGGCGCTTTTTTTGAAGCAGACTTTACCGGATACCAAAAGCCGGTGCTTGTTAGCAGTGTTGATGGTGTTGGTACAAAACTTAAAATTGCATTTTTAATGGGAATTAACGACACAGTTGGTGAAGATTTAGTTAACCATTGCGTAAACGATATTGCTGTTTGTGGCGCTAAACCGCTTTATTTTATGGATTATTTTGCTGTTGGTAAACTTAACCCCGATGTTGCAGAACAGGTTATTAAAGGATTTGCCAAAGCTTGTATTGAAAATGGCGTTGCACTAATTGGTGGGGAAACTGCCGAAATGCCGGGCTTTTATGCACCGGGCGAGTATGATATTTCCGGCACTATTGTTGGCGTTGTGGATAAATCTAAAATTATTGATGGCAGCACTGTTGCTAAAGGGGATGTTTTAGTTGGGTTTAAATCTGTTGGTTTACACACTAATGGGTATAGTTTAGCGCGTAAAGTTTTGTTAGAAAAATTTAAGGTTACAGATAAAACCGATTATTTTGATAAATCTATTGGTGAAGAGCTTTTAACTGTTCATAAATCTTACTTAAAATTAATTGAAGCTTTAAAAGAAAATGTGGAAATTAAAGCTTTTTCCCACATTACTGGTGGTGGAATAATTGGCAACACAAAGCGTGTTACACCAAAAAATTTAACCTTAAAAATTGATTGGAACAGTTGGGATGTTTTACCTATTTTTAAACTTATACAAGATGTAGGCAAAATTACTGACGAAGAAATGCGACATGTTTTTAACATGGGGATTGGTTTAATTGCTATTGTTGATAAAAATTTAGTGGATAAAGTTTTATATATTGCAGAAAGCGCAGGGGAAAAAGGTTATGTTATGGGGGTTGTAGAATAATTTTTATTTTAGCTTGAGGTTTTTATGTTTATAGATACACATTGTCATTTGTTTTATCCTAATTTTAATGGAGAAGTTGATAAAGTTATTACTGAAGCTGTTAATAGTGGTGTGGATTATATTCTTGTTCCAGGTACAGATATTGCATCCTCTTTGCAAGCTTTAGACCTTGCAAATAAATATAGCTTTATTTATTCCTCTGCTGGCGTTCATCCACACGATTCTAAAGGTTGGGATAAAAGCTTATTACATACAATTAAAGATATTGCCATGAACGATAAAGTGGTTGCTATTGGAGAAATTGGATTAGATTATTATTACGATTTTTCTCCAAAAGAAGACCAAATTAAAGCTTTTACAGACCAATTAGATTTAGCACTTGAACTAAAGCTACCTGTTATTATACATAATAGAGAAGCTGATAATGATATTATGGAAATTATGCGCAGATATAAAGGCACAGGGTTACGCGCACAATTCCATTGCTTTGCTGGTACTTTGCAAGATGCAAGAGAGCTAATTGAGATGGGGCATTATATCTCTTTTACGGGAAATATAACTTATACTAAAGCCGATAATTTACGTAAAATTGTAGCAGCTATTGAGCCGGAAAATCTTTTATTAGAAACAGACTCTCCTTTTATGACTCCCACTCCTTTTAGAGGACAGCGCAACGAACCTAAACATGTTGAGCTTATTGCTAAAACTATTGCAGAACTTAAAAATCTTACTGTAGAGGATATTGCTAGAACAACTTCCTTAAACGCTTATAAATTATTTGGAATTGGTAAAATGCCAAGTTTAGCTTATACTTATAAAATTGGTAACTCGTTATATATTAATGTAACTAACCGTTGCAATGCAGATTGCGTATTTTGCGACCGTAAGGGAGATGCAATGATAGCGGGTTACAATCTTAAAATGAAAAAAACTGAAGAGCCTGATGCAGAGGTTTATATTAAAGAAATTGGTGACCCAAAACAGTACGATAGCATCGTTTTTTGTGGATATGGCGAGCCTACTATTCGCTGGGATGTTGTTAAACAAGTTGCAAAATACGTTAAAGATAATGGTGGCAAAACGCGTATGAATACCGATGGGCATGGTAATTTTATTAATAAGCGCGATATTACGCCCGAGCTTGAAGGGTTAATTGATACTGTTTCTATTAGCCTAAACTCTGTAGACCCAGACCAATACGCAGCTTTAATGCGCGTTGATAGAAAACTACACGCAGAAATGATTGACTTTGCTAAAAAAGCTAAAAATTATACCCATGTGGTAATGTCTGTTGTTGGCTTAAGCTCTGTTGATACTGAAATTGCTAAAAAGTTTATTACTGATGAAATTGGTGTTGATTTTAGACTACGTCCATATTTTTAATAGAGGTTAATATGAAAAAGGTTATTGCAGGTGTTATTTTATTTTTAAGTTTTAGTGTTATTTATGGGCAATATAGCTATTCCAAAATTAATTATAGTTTAGATAGTTTATTTAATGATGATATTTTTAAAACTTGCATTGTTGCTGTAGATGCTTATAATTTAACTAACGAAAAACCGATATACTCTAAAAATGAAAAATTATTGTTGCGCCCTGCAAGTAACCAAAAGGTGTTAACTTCTGCTACTGCCTTATGGTTTTTAGGAAACGATTACACTTTTAAAACTGAAGTTTATTTTACTGGGAATATAAATAAAAACGTTTTAGATGGCGATATTTATTTTGTTGGAGGCTTTGACCCAGATTTTTCTTTAGCAGACTTAACTACGTTAGTGGGTAAAATTAAAGAAATGGGTATTACTAAAGTAAGGGGAAGTGTTTATGCAGATGTAAGCGCAAGCGACTCTTTATTTTGGGGTGCCGGTTGGATGTGGGATGACGACCCTGGTAGCGATTTCCCTTCTTTAACTCCTTTAGTTATCAACGATAATTGTGTTAATGTTGTTTATAAACCAGGTAAATTAGGGGATAAACCTATTATAGAAATTATACCTAATACTAAATATGTTAGCTTAACAAATAGTGCAGTAACAGATAAAGTTAATGATAAATTTGAGATAACTAGAAATTGGGTATATAGAACAAATGAGATTATTGTTAAAGGTAAGTTAAGCAAAAATGTTAATACTGATACTGTAGCTGTTAATGTTTTTGATGGCAATGCATATTTTATGACCCTTGCTTTAGAAGAAATGGCAAGGCAGGGAATTGCTACCAATAATAAATTTAGTTATAAAACTTTACCGGATGATGCAATTCAGATTTACAGTTTAGAAAGAAGATTTGGCGATGTTATAGATAATCTTAATAAACAGAGTGATAACCTAAGTGCAGAGATGACTTTGCGCGCTTTAGCGCTAGAGTTTTTTGGTAAACCGGCTACACCACAAAACGGTAAAAAAATGATTGATAGTTTGGTTACACTTGCTGGGTTTAATCCAAATAATTATAGATTTGCTGATGGCTCAGGAGTATCTTATTATAATTTGGTTTCTGCTGAGCTGCTTAATGGTGTTGTTAAGTTTATTTATCAAAATAACGCAACTGCTTTTAGAACGCTTTATAATTCTTTACCCATTGGTGGTGTAGATGGTACGCTTAAAAACAGGATGAAAACGGGTATTTGCTTTAATAATGTGCATGCAAAAACTGGCACTTTAAGCGGTGTTAGCACTTTAACCGGTTATCTTACAGCCAAAAATGGTGCTTTAATCTCTTTTTCTATTTTGACCCAAAACTTTGTTGGTAGCAGCAAACTTTTAAGGGATTATCAAGATAAAATTTGTGAAATTTTAAGTAATTTGGAATAAAAATGAAAAAATATAAGCAATTTAATATTTATACTACTCCATATAATCCAGATATTTTAAGCGGCTTTTTATGGGATTTAGAAATAGGTGGATTTGTAGATAACGATACTTTTGGAACTGTTTATGCATCAGAAGCTGACACACTTGATAAAGAAAAGATAGAAGAAATATTGCAAAATATGTTAGAGCTTGGGGAAATTGAAACTTATAATATAGAAATAAACGAGTTTGAAGAGAAAAATTGGAATGAGGAGTGGGAAAAGAATTTAAATATTATTAAGGTTACAGAGAGCATTGTTATAAAACCATCTACAAAAGAATATACTAAACAAAAAGACGAATTGGTTATTACTATAGACCCCAAAATGTCTTTTGGCACGGGTGAGCACGAAACTACGCGAATAGTGCTAAGTTTATTAGAAAAGCATATTGCCGGTAAAAAACGTGTTTTAGATGTTGGCAGTGGTACCGCTGTTTTGGCTATTGCTGCTGTTAAGCTTGGCGCAAATTATGCTGTTGCCTTAGATAACGACGAATGGTGTTACATAAATGGTAACGAAAATACCGCACTAAATGATGTGCAAGATAAGGTTAAAGTTGTTATGGGGGAATTAAAGGATTTGGCTGAAGATAATTTCGATTTAATTTTAGCCAATATTAATAAACCAATTTTATTAGATATTAAAGAATTACTTGTTAATAAACTTGTTACGGGTGGCACTGTAATTTTATCTGGCTTATTAATTACAGATGAAGAAGATATAACAGCTGCTTACACAAACCTTAACCTAACAATACTTGAAAAAACCACCATGAACGAATGGATGGGAATAGTGCTAAAGAAGGAATGAGATATATAATACTAATTAAATCTCATTTTATTTAATTTATTCCTCTCTTCAATTTTCTCACACCCCACAATGGCAAAGTTTGGGAATTCACTTCTTAGTGGGTAATATTTGCGGATTAAATCGAATTGCTTGGCAGGGTGGGGTAAGTTCATTTGGTGCTTAAAGTTGCTTGTATCTTGGTAAATATCGTAAATATCTTTTGTAATTTGGGTTAAGTTTTGTTTAAGCGTTTGGGAATTATTATAATTATAAGTTTTAACAATATTATTAAATATTGGTGGTTGCCAAATAGGATTTACATTTAAAAAATTGCAAAGGGCATCGTAAATAATTTTGGTACCAATAACTTTACCTTCGTAGCTATAGCCGGCAATGTGAGCTGTTGCAATTTCGGTTTTATTAACTAAATCCATTAAGCAATTTGGTTCGTTTTCCCAAACGTCTAATACTGTTAAATTATTGTGGGTATTAATTTTATTTAGCAGCACGTGGTTATTAATAACTGCACCGCGACTTGTGTTTATAATTATTGTATCCTTTTTAATTTGATAAATATTATCTTGGTTAAGTAATCCAACAGTTTTATAAATGCCATCTTTAATTAAAGGAACGTGAAAAGTAACGATATCGCAACTTAGGGCTTCGTTTAGTGATTTAAACGGGTAATTAAAATTAGCATCTTGTAGAGGTGGGTCGTTAACAATGGGTATTAATCCAATAGCATCTGCAAGCACCTTTACTTTTTTACCAACGTTACCATAGCCAATAATACCAATAGTTTTGCCATCTAAATTTAAATTATGTTTATCTGCAATGGCTAAAATGGCGGTTAAAACATATTCTGCAACAGCAAAGCTATTACAGCCTTTGGCATCAGAAAAATAAATATTGTTTTGTTTAATAGCGTCAAAATCGATGTGGTCTACACCAATAGTAGCAGTGCCAATAAATTTAAGGTTAGTGTTATTAATAAGTTCCTTAGTAATGTTAGTTACAGAACGAATAATAAGAATATCGGCATCTTTAATAAGATTATGCGTAATATTTCTGCCATCTACAAGGCTAACATCACCAAAAAAGCCAAAAGCTTCTTTGGCAAAAATTACATTTTCATCAACAATAATTTTCATAAAAATTTATTATATTTAAAGTAAAATTAAGGAATTTTAATAAAAAAATAAAAATAAGTTTTTTTTATCTTAATAAATTATTATATTTAAGTAGTAAAATAAATAAGATAAACGTGTATTTTTATCATAATTAAATAAACGGGAGAAACCATGAAAAGTAAAATTTATTTAAGCACACTTTTAGCAGTAAGCATTTTGTTTATGGCATTTAGCAACAGTCCAAAAGAAGATGGTAAAAAATATAAGTATATAGGTGTAAATAGCTGTGCTAAAATGTGTCATAAAACAGATAAGCAGGGTGAACAGCTAAAGATATGGCAAGAAAGTGACCATTCAAAAGCATATAAAACATTGTTAAAGCCCGAAAGTGACGAAATAGCTAAAAAATTAGGTAAAGGAGACAAAGCAGCAGAAAGCGATTTTTGTTTAAAGTGTCACGTAACAGGACATGGTGCAGATGCAAGCATGTTTGATGAAAAGTTTAGCAAAGAAGATGGCGTACAATGCGAAAGCTGCCATGGTGCAGGAAGCGAATATAAAACAATTAAGATAATGAAAGATAGACAAGAAGCAATTAAAAACGGAATGAAATATCACGAAAATAAAGAAGAATATTGTGTAGGTTGCCACAATCCAGAAAGTCCAACTTACAAAGAATTTAAATTTGAAGAAAAATGGGCAAAAATTAAACACTACGTACCAAAAGAAAAATAATAATAAGAGCCAAAGATGAAAAAATTAACAGTTTTTGTATTGGTTTTATTGTTTGCGGTATCGGTAAAAGCCCAAAATATTAATGGTTCTATAAGTTCATCTGTTTATTCGTTCGAAAGATTCGAAGACCAAAGTAATAGCAATACGTATTTTAGGACTTTCCAATCTTTATATCTAAATATAAATAAACAGAACTTTAGTTTAAGAACCCGCTTAAATTTGGAAGCTGATATTGCACAAAAAATGGATAACGACCCAAGACTAAGGTTTTATAATTTATATTTTGAAGCAAGAAAGATTTTTGATGTAGCCACATTAAAAATAGGTAGGCAACCACTTTATAACGTAGTTGCAGGTGGAATTTTTGACGGTGCAGCTTTAGATGTAAACATAAACAAGTTTGCATTTAGTGGATTTTATGGTGGCAGCGTACCAGCTTATCAAAAATTAAAGCTAATAGATAACTTTAGCGAAAATTACATTTTGGGTGGTAAATTTAATTATACACCACTAGAAAATTTAAGATTAGGCTTATATTATATTGATAAAAACTTTAAATCCCAAAGTTACGAAGCAATAAGATTAGACGAAAACAATAATCCAATTACTTTGCTAATCGAGCAAAAATCTAATCAATACCGATATGCGTCGGCAGATGTATCTTTTATGCAACCGAAAGAATTTTCTGCATATACAAGATTAGATTTTGATTTTAATATCTTTAAGCCATCTAAGTTTGAAATTAGTGGTAGATACGAGCAAATAGAAAACTTAGGATTATCTGTATATTATAACTATAGGCAGCCACATATTAGGTACAATTCTATTTTTGCAGTATTTGACTATGGAAATACGCAAGAAATAGAAGTAGGTGGGGATTATAGAATAAATAATTTATTTACAGTAGTAGGAAAAGTAGCAAATGTAATTTATAAAGATGAAAACTCTCAACGTATAACTATTGGAATAAATAGCGGCTACGGTTCGATATCTTATCGTAAAAATATGGGATATGCGGGAGAGATGGATGCATTTTCGGTTTTTAGTGCTTATAGCTTTTTTGATGGTTTATTAACTCCATCTTTAGGGCTTGGGTATACAGCTTATAAATTATCATCCACATCACCAAAATATAATATTACAACGTTAATAGGAGGAATAAACTACCGACCTATAAAAGCTTTATCGTTCGATTTACAATCGCAATATTTTAATAACAAAATATACAAAAACGATTTTAGAGTGTTTTTCAAAGTTAACTATTGGTTCAACACAAACTTAAGCATAATTTAATATGAAGATAAAAAATATTTATTTAGGGCTGGTTTATTTTGTTATATCTGCAAGCGCTATATGGTTATTTGGCGGATATACGTTAAAGACCGAAGTAAAAGATAATAAAGATATTATAAAATTTTCTCACAAAGCACACGCTGGTTCAGTAGAGTGTACAGTTTGTCACTCTGGTGTAACAACCTCTACATCGTTAAACGATAAACTTTTACCAGAAAAGCAAGTGTGCGCACAATGCCATGATGTAGAAGACGAAAAAGGGTGCAGCACCTGCCACTACGAAGATGTTTATGAACCATTACAGAAAAAGGTGAGCGATTTATATTTCAGTCACGTTCAGCATGGTGCAAAATCCGACGCAGAATGTTTGGTTTGCCATAAAGGAATACCAGAGACAGATAATGTTGTTAGTGCCGAAAAAGCTTTACCGCAAATGGAAACTTGCTATCAGTGCCATAATATAGAAGGACCAGCAAGTGCAGAGTGTAGCGCATGCCATAAATCTACGGTTAATTTAATTCCAGAAAATCATCAAACGGTAGATTTCAAACGCAATCACAAAATATTATACGCAAATAATACCAATAATTGTGAAATGTGCCACACACAAGAAAGTTGCGATAATTGCCATACAGGAACAACAAGTATAGCAAGTAAAAATACAAAGACCGATTTTTACGCTCCATACGTTCCAGTAAATAGCAATAGTGCCATAAAGCAACAGCAAATTACATTAGTGCATGATTTAAACTACCGCTATACTCACGGAATAGATGCAAAATCCAAAGTGAACGAGTGCACAACCTGTCATCAAAAAGAGATCTTTTGTGTAGAGTGTCATGCTTCAACTGGTGGTGATTTTGCAATGGGTGGAATAGTACCACAATCCCATACTGTAAAAGGATTTGTAATGCCCGGAACATATGGAAGTGGTGGCGGCGAGCATGCTATATTAGCAAAACGAGATATAGAGCGTTGTGCTTCTTGCCATGATGTATCGGGTGCAGATGCAAATTGTATTTTGTGCCACACAGATAACGATGGAATTAAGATGACAAATCCAAGAACCCACGCAAACAACTTTTTGAATGATGTTAATGGTGATTGGCACAATGATAAAAATTCATTATGTTATACTTGTCATACAGATCCAAATGCACGCCCAAATGGAATTGCTGGTGTTGGTTTTTGTGGCTATTGCCATGGTACTAAATAATAAGAGGACGGTAAAATTATGAAATATAAAATATTCTTAGTCTTTTTTGCAATATCATTAACAGTGTTTGTAGGATGTAGCGATACTGAACCGGAAATAACGGTTAATAAATCTGTTGGAGTACATGGAGAAGGTTTTGCAAATCCAAACTCTGAAAATTTTCATGCGGTATCGTTAAGGTTAACAAACTGGAACTTAGATGAATGTAAAACATGCCATGCAGCAGATTACAGCGGCGGAACGGCAAAAGTAAGCTGCAAAACAACTGGTTGCCATGCAAGCACACAAGGACCGGAAGCATGTAATACTTGCCATGGGGATTTAACCAATTCCCAACGTATAGCACCGCCAAGAGCTATTGGAGGTGGCATGCTTACTTCTGATAGAGGAGTTGGAGTTCACACAGTGCATGCTTATGATGTTAGAATAGCAGGTGCAAACTTAAGTTGTTATGATTGTCACCCACATGTTACAGTTGTTGGTGGCTATGTAAAATCTCATATAAATGGCTTACCAGCAGAAATTAATATTAGTGGGCTTGCATTAATTAAAACTAATACAGATAGTTCTTATTCGAGAGATCCAAACAGAGGAGTTTTTGCACCAAACCCAACATATTCGTTTGCTAATGGTACATGTAGCCAAACATATTGCCATGGCTATTTTAAGAATGGTAACCTTGATAATGTTGTTTCCTGGACAAAAGACCCTGCAGATAACTCTCGTGTTAAGTGTGGTAGCTGTCATGGAAATCCATCAACAGGTAATCCTTTACCAGGTGGTACCCATATGCAAGGTGCGTTTGCTAATAACTGTACTTTTTGCCATCCTAACGAAGTATCTTACTCTAACAACACTTGGGTTATAACAGATAGCACTAAACACATTAATGGTAAATTAAATGTGTATGGTGGCGAGCAACGTTTATAATTTAAAATTATTTTAAAAGGCTACTTTTTAAAGTAGCCTTTTTTTTTATATTTTTGTATTATTAATGAATAAATTAGCGGGTTTTTATGATAAACTTAAACAATTCTAATTTAAAAGATTTTATATTAGACAGCATTAGTGAAGGGGTTATTGCTGTAAATAAGGATTTTAGGATTGTTTATTTTAATTCTGCCGCTGAAAAATTGACCGGATATTTACGAAATGAAGTAATTGGCAAATTTTGCAAATATGTTATAAAACCGGGTGAGTGTGCTAAAGATTGTCCCATTTCCATAGCATTAAAGTCGAAAAAAACTATTTCGGATTTTAACTACGAGTTATACAAAAAAAGCGGAATAAAGCAAGATATTATATTAAACTCATCGATTTTGTATGATGGAGAAAATAACCCAATAGGTGGGATAATAACTTTTAGGGAGTTATCAGAATCTGAGCAATTGCGCTTAAGTTTGATGAAGGAATCTGATTTTTACGGAATAATAGGCAAAAGTAGCCAAATGCAAGAGATATATGAGCTACTAAAAGAGATAAAAGATAGTGATGCACCAGTATTTATAACAGGAGAAAGTGGCACGGGTAAAGAGATGGTGGCTAATGCTATACAAACTATTTCTAAAAGAAAAGACAAACCTTTTATTAAGATAAATTGTGCGGTATTTCCTCCAAATTTATTAGCTGCAGAGCTTTTTGGTCATGTAAAGGGCGCATTTACAGATGCAATTAAAGATAGACCGGGACGCTTTGAAGTTGCAGATGGTGGTACAATATTTTTAGATGAAATTGGGGAAATTCCTGTACAAACCCAATTACAATTGTTAAGAGTATTGCAAGAGGGAACATTTGAAAGGATTGGGGAATCTTTAACTAGAAAAGTAAACGTAAGAGTTATAGCTGCAACAAATAAAAATATAAAAGTTGCTTTAGAAACAGGAGCGCTACGAGAGGATTTATTTTATAGATTAAATGTAATACCAATACATTTACCACCATTAAGGGAAAGAAAATCTGACATTATACCTTTAATAAATCACTTTTTAAACAAGTTTAGTTTAATTTATGATAAAAATATAAAAGATTTATCTGACGAAGCAATTGATGTTTTAATTAAATATAATTATCCCGGAAATGTTAGAGAGCTTGAAAATATAATTGAATATGCATTTGTTAGAACAGCAGAAAATTCGATTATATTAGCATCTAAATTGCCCCCATTTATAAAAGAAAACTTACATACTAATACAAAAAAGGAAGAATTAGAGATAAAGATAAAGCCAAATAAAATAACAAAAGACGTAATACTTAACTCGCTGGCTAAAAACAAATGGAATAAAAACACAACTGCTGACGAGTTAGGTATTAGTCGTACTACACTTTGGCGCTTAATGCATAAATATGGATTAATACGCTAAAGATTAATTTATCACTTCTTCAATCAATTTTTCGGTATTAGCAAAAGCAAGGTCAATTTTATCTACAGATTTACCACCAGCAGTAGCAAGGTGTGGTTTACCACCGCCGCCGCCATCTACAGCTTTTGCAAGAACGCCAACAATTTTACCCGCATTAAGCTTTTTATCTTTAATTAAGTCATCACTAACCACGCACAAAATAGCTGCTTTATTATCTATAACTGAAAATAATACGCCTATACCGCTTTTAATTTTGTTGCGTAATTCATCTCCAAAGGATTTTAATTCATCCATGCTGGCAGCTTCAATTTTTCCTTTATATAAAGGAAAGTCTTTAACCAATGAGCTATTTTTTAGAACAGAATCTATACCACCAAGTTTTTCTTTTAGTTTAAACTCTGCAAGTTCTTTTTCTAATTTACGTTTTTCGTCGTTTAAAGCGGCTATTTGATTATGTAGTTTAATAATTTCTTCTTCTTTATTTTGTAAATATTTTTCTACACCTCTACCGGTTACTGCTTCAATTCTTCTAACACCACCAGCTATAGATGACTCGCTAATAATTTTAAACATTCCAATTTCTGCGGTATTAGGAACGTGAGTTCCGCCGCAAAACTCCATGCTATAATTACCAAATTGCACAACGTTAACTTTATCGCCATATTTATCACCAAAAAACATTAAAGCGCCCATCTCTTTTGCTTTTTCAAAAGGAATATCCCTATGGTGAATAAGTGGCAAGCTTTCTCTAATTTTTTCGTTAACGGATTCTTCTATTAACCTAAGTTGGTTTTCGTTAAGTTTTTCGTAATGGCTAAAGTCAAAACGCAATCTATCTGGTCCAACAAACGAACCGCTTTGTTTAACGTGTGTGCCTAAAACACTTCTTAATGCTTTATGCAACAAGTGTGTAGCGGAGTGGTTACGCATAATATCTTTACGGCGCTTGCTTTCTACAATTGCTTCTACTTGGCTACCAACAGTAGGTGTAACATCGCTTTTTTCTATAAAGTGAATTATTTTATTATTTAGTTTTGAAAGAGCGGTTATATTTAGTTTTTGATTATTGTAAGCAATAACTCCCTGGTCATCCACTTGACCACCGGACTCGGGATAAAATGGTGTTTTATCTAAAACAACTGCAACCAAATTATCAAATTCTTTTACAAATAAAACATTGCTTTCGTATGATGTATGTGTATAGCCAACAAAAACAGTATCGGGCAAGTTATTAAACTCTTCTCCAAAATCTGCTAAGTTAGAGTTATTAAGTGCGGAAAGTTTTTCTTTAGTAACTTTTCTTGCACGTTCTTTTTGTTCATTCATAAGTGTGTTAAATTTGGCTTCGTCAATTTCTAAGTTTTTTTCTTTAGCCATAACAGCGGTCAAATCTACAGGGAAGCCAAATGTATCGTAAAGTTTAAATACTTCTTCACCGGGAATAACGTTAAGCCCGGCTTGATTTACTTTTTTAACAACTTCTTCAAATAGTTCAATCCCTCTATCTAAAGTGGTATGAAAACTTGTTTCTTCTGCATGTATAATATTTTTAACTTTATCTGCATTTTCCACAATTTCTGGGAAAACATCGCCCATAGTTTCACATAAAGTATCAACAAGTTTATAAAGGAAAGGATCAGTAAGGTTAATTTTTCTGCCATATCTAGCGGCACGGCGTAAAATTCTACGTAAAACGTAGCCTCGTCCTTCGTTACCGGGAGTAGCGCCATCTGCAATTGCAAAGGTTAATGTTCTAATGTGGTCTGCAATAACGCGCATTGCAATTTGGTGCACTTCTTCTTTATAAGGAACACCGGAAATTTGAGAAATTTTATTAATTAAGGGTGTAAAAACATCTGTATCGTAATTTGATTTTTTACCTTGAATAACAGCGCAAATTCGCTCAAAACCCATACCAGTATCAACATGTTTAGCAGGTAGCTCGTGCAATTTACCTTCTGCATCTCGGTTATATTGAATAAACACAAGGTTCCAGATTTCGATACATTCAGGTTTGCCTGCATTAACCCAAGCGGGATTATCGTAATCATCGCTTATATTTATATGAATTTCGCTACAAGGTCCGCATGGTCCTGTGTCGCCCATTTCCCAAAAATTATCTTTTTCATCAAAGCGTAAAATGTGGTTTGGGTTAATATCGGTTTTTAGTTTCCAAAGTTCAAAAGCTTCGTCATCGGTTCTATAAACAGTTGCCCAAAGTCTTTCTTTAGGTAGCTTCCAAACTTCTGTTAATAATTCCCAAGCCCACTCAATAGCTTCTGCTTTATAATAATCACCAAAAGACCAGTTCCCCAACATTTCAAAAAATGTATGATGGTAAGTGTCGTGACCTACTTCTTCCAAATCGTTATGCTTTCCGCTAACGCGTATACATTTTTGTGTATCTGCTGCACGTTTATAATCTCTTTTACCAGTGCCTAAAAATACATCTTTAAACTGATTCATCCCCGCATTTGTAAATAAAAGTGTGGGGTCATCATAGGGTACTACGGGTGCACTTTTTACTATATGGTGTTCTTTCTTTGCAAAAAAATCTAAAAAACTTTGTCTAATTTCTCGCGATGTCATTATTTCCCTTTTTCTTTTTTTTAAATTTCAAATATAATAATTTTAATTTTTATTTTATAATGAATATTAATTAACTTTTTAGTATATTTAAAATTTATAAAATGTTAAAGATTAATTAAAATTAAAGTTTATTTAATATAGGAATATTAAAGTGGAACTTAAAAATTATAGTGATACTGAATTATTAAACTTAATTTCTAAAAATAATTTTAAGGCATTTAAGGAATTATATAATCGTTACCATAAACTTTTATTTACTTTAATTTTAAGAATATGTAAAGATGATGTACTTGCAGAGCAAATACTTATGCAAGTATTTTTAATAATATTTAAAAAAGCTAAATTATTCCCGCTTGAAACTGATAATGCTTATGCTTGGATTGTGTTACTTGCACGTAACCGCGCTGTGGATAGCTTAAGGCGCAATAGAACCTCTGAGAATATAGAAGTTTATTACGACGAAGATTTTGAAAACCAATATATTATCCCCACTCTTTGTTATGATGTAGCTGCATTAGATATAGAAACAGCCATAAATACAGAAAAGGATTTTAACGATAGCTATAATAGCCTAACTGAAATGCAAAAAACAGTAATTGAATACGCATTTTTTGAAGGCTTTACTATAGATGAAATTGTTGCTAAATTAAATTTACCAACCGAAATTACCAGAGCAAAAATTATGAATAGTATTTTTGCTTTGTTCGATAAACTTATAAAAAAAGAGACAATTATTAATTCTGAAAACAGTGTAATTTTAGAGTTTATTTCCGCTTTTTCTTTAGGTTGTTTAAATAGAGAAAATTTTGATGCTTTTGTTAATTATTATAATGCAGGTAAATTAGATAAAGTATCGCTTAGACTTTTTGGAGAATTGCAAAATATTGTTGCCCTTTTACCATTAACTTTAGAGCCCGCAGAAATTAAAGTTAATTTATTGGAAAAAATAAAAGAAGAGTTAATAAAATCTAATATAGTATTTAATGACTTTATAGAGCCACTAAAAGATGAACAACCAATTTTAGAAAATAATAAAAAAGAAATTAAAGAAGATATAGAAAAAGAAATAAAAGAAGATGAAGAATTAAATCTTTCTAATCTAAGTGAAGGCGAACAGCCAGAAATAAAAAAGGAAGTGGTTAAAGATGTAAAAGTAAAATTAAACAGTACTTTTAGTGCTATAACTAATAAAGGTAATAAATTACTTTTTGCCTTAATTGCATTAAATTTGTTTTTTATTCTACTATTAGTTATTATATCTTTATCGTTTAACTCCAAAATAAATAAATTGCAAGAAAGATTAGATATTGCAAAAGAAAAATCTGATTTGGCATTTAATTTTGTATCCGATTATCAAGAGTTTATAGATTTTGCAAATTTAGGCAGCTACAAAACTATTTTATTAAAAGATAGTACTAATTTTGTAGTAGCTAGATTATTTATTTCTTTAAATGATAATAAAGCATTATTGCAAGTTGATAACTTACCAAAAATAAAATCTGATGAAGAATATATTTTATCTTGGGTTAAGAATGGTGTTTCCAATAAAATAATGTCTTTTGGTAGTTATGACAAAAAATATATAAGTATAAATACAAAAGAAAGTGTAATTAATGCGGATTTATTTAAAATTTCATTGTATAGTAAAAAGTCTAAAAATATAGATGGACACTCGCTTTATTTAGGTAATTAATTTCTTCTATTTTTAGAAAAAATTAAAAGCAATATTATAATTATTATAATAAGGCTATTAATATCTAAAAAGTTTAATAGTACTAAATTTATTTTATTAATTACCAAAGTGTTTTTGAAGTATAATATTGCTGCTAAAACTAAAAATAAAAACAAAGAGTTTAGTAAATAAATTTTATTTTCAGTTCTTAAAATAAAAAGCATTAAAAAAATTACACCCAAAGAAAAGAATATAAAAGGTAATAACAATTGTGAAATATTTATAATATGGAAATATTTTACAATAAAAATATATAAAGAAACACAAAATATAATAGTAGCAAAAATAAGGGTTGTTTTTCTATTGGTATTAATGGAATTATGAACAATATAAACAGAAAATAACCCAAAAATAATTGAAGAGATTAAGGAAAAAGAAAAACCAACAACTAATGTTAAACTTAATATATATAAAACAGTAACTAAAATAAAAGCAAAGCCAAGTACTCTAAATTCTTTAGGAGTCATATTTATAAAATCCAGAAAATTTAAAACTAAATAATAAAAATAATAAAACTTAAAGAAAAATTCAGCCCTAAAGTATAAGTAAAGCAGAATTAAAAAGAGAATTAATAAGTAGTAATTCTGTCTTTAATATTAATTATGCGTCGCTCGGTAATAATTTTATCTACACGTATATCAGTAATAGAAGATTCTATATAATCGAAAATTTGAAATTCGAAAGCTAAAACAACTTTAGGAGCAAAAGTTTGCTTAAGTAATTTATCGTAGTACCCGCCGCCATAGCCAATGCGTTGGCCACTTAAAGAAACAGCTAAAGCAGGAACAATAATTAAATCTATATCACTTAAATCCTCATCCATGCCGTAAATTGGTTCATAGTAACCTTCATTATTCTTTGTTATGTGGTCCCAACCCATAAATTGAAATCTTCTAAATTCTTTTTTTAGCTTATTAAGTTTTGGTATAATAACAACCTTTCCGCTAGAGTGCATATAGTCTATTAAAGTTCTTGTATCAACTTCACCGGGTCTACTAGCTATATAGCAATGAATAGTTTTAGCGAACACATAATCATCTGTTTGGCTTAATCTGTCAATAATTCTTTTTGTTTTTAGTTTTAGCTCGCTTTCTGTGTGTTCGCTTCTTCTTTGCACAACTATTTTACGTGCTTCGGATTTAGGGATTAATGTTTTAAGCTTCATAACCTGCCTTTAATACTGTAGCTTAATTTAAGTTAAAATTGATTAAATAAAATATAATAAATTATAATTAAAAGCAAAATTTTTAGTGTAAAATTTATAAATTTTATAATTCAAATTGCTTAAGTGACGTTTTAACTTTTGCATAATTGATATTTGAGCATAAATTTTTTTATTTTATTTTTTAATAAGTTTTACTAACTTACTATGTTTATTTGTAAATAATTGGTAAACTATGAAACATCTTTTTTTTATAATATTTTCTTTATTGCTTGTTGGTAACATAATAGCACAAGAAGAAGAAGAATATGTGGGGAATATAAGTAAATTTGGTGCTGCCGGTGGAGTAATAGGCACTTATATATTTCCTAACTTAAATGAACTTAATAATAAAGTTAAGTTATTAGGTTTAGATGAGTTTTCAAACTCTGGTTTAATTACTTATGGTGGTTCTGGTTATGCATATATAATGTTTTGGAATAACGTTCGCTTTGGTGGCTTAGGCTATGGTGGTAGCTCTAAAGTAGAAAAAGTTATTGATGGATATCGCACACAAGTTGATTACTCCTTAGGTATGGGTGGTTTTACGGTTGAGTATACTCTTCCTTTTATAAAAGATGTTGCTGTTTCGCTTGGTTTTATTATGGGAGGTGGAAGTGCTACTATAGAAATTTATAGAAACAAGGGGGATTTTGTTTGGGATGATGTTTTTAATGGTATAAAAAATGGAGATACAGGTTCTGAATATAAAAAAATATATAAAAACTTTTTTTCCTTTACTCCAACAGTTAATGTAGATATTCCATTAAATAGGTTTATAGCATTTAGATTGGGTATGGGCTACCAAACAGATTTATCCGGCGATTGGAAAATAGATAACGAACAAACCCTTTATAATACTCCTTCTAAATTAAATAATAATTCATTTTTTATAACTAGTGGTATATTTTTTGGCTTTTTTGCTTTCTAAGGAGAATATATGAGAAAAATTTTGGTTACAGGTGGTGCTGGTTTTATTGGTAGTAATTACATAAAAACAGTATTAAATGAACGCGATGATATAGAAATTATAAATTTAGATAAATTAACTTATGCGGGTAATTTAGAAAACTTAATAGATGTAGAGAGCAAAAAAAATTACACTTTTATTAAGGGAGATATAACTAATAACGAGTTAGTAGAGTATATTTTTACTAAATATAAAATTAACGAAGTAATAAACTTTGCTGCGGAAAGCCATGTAGATAGAAGCATTTTAGGTAGCGAAGTGTTTTATCGTACAAACGTAATTGGAACAAACGTTTTATTAGAAGCAAGCAGAAGGCACGAAGTAAATAGGTTTTTGCAAATATCTACTGACGAAGTTTATGGTAGTTTGGGTGAAACGGGATTTTTTACAGAAAAAACACCACTATCACCTAATAGTCCTTACTCCAGTAGTAAAGCCGGTGCAGATATGATGGCATTGGCGTTTTATCATACTTATAAGATGCCAATTTTAATTACACGCTGCTCTAATAATTATGGTCCATATCAATTTCCAGAAAAGCTTATTCCTTTAATGATTATTAATGCACTTAATAATAAAAAATTACCTGTTTATGGTGATGGCAAAAACGTTAGAGATTGGATTTATGTAATAGACCATAATAAAGCAATTCAGCTTGTATTAGATAAAGGTGTGCCGGGAGAAGTTTATAATATTGGCGCAGAAAATGAAATGCAAAATATACAAATTATAAAGCTTATATTGGGCATACTTGGTAAATCTGAAGATTTAATAGAATATGTAAAGGATAGACCGGGACACGATAGAAGATATGCAATTGATGCTACAAAAATAAAAACAGAACTAAATTGGAAGCCGGAATTTAGTTTTGAAGAAGCCATTGTAAAAACAGTTAATTGGTACTTAGAAAACAAGCAATGGTGGGAAAGGATAATTTCTGGAAGTTATAAAGATTATTATAAAAATTTATACGGTAAAAATTACTAAAATAAAAAATTAGGAATGGAATGATAAAACGAACAGTTATTATTTTACTAATACTTGCTATTAATATTTTTGCACAAGACGAGGGTAGTTACACAAAAAAAAGTAGCAGTTTAAGCGAGCTATCTATGGCAATGAGCGTAACAGTAGGGGGTAATTTTGTTGTAACAGGTACTTTTCCAGCAGCGCCGGGTGAAAGGGTAGACCAATTTGTAAGTCGTCTTTTTAATCAAGCAAAAACTGAAAGGCTTGCATTAGTAAAAGAATATGGTATACAGCAAGAAATATTAAAGGAACTAGAACAATACCCACAACGAAACATTAAGCTAAAAAAGAATAATGGGACAGAAACTATTATAGATTTAGCCGAATTTCGTTTAACAGGAGATTTCAAATACAATCCATACTTATCTCACGAAGATGTTTTAATTTTCCCTCCTTATGATGTAGAAAAAGATTTTATTTCTGTTATGGGTGCAGTTAATAATCCTGTTAAATTTCAATTTGTAGAAGGTGACAAGCTAAGCAATGCATTAATGTTTGCGCTTGGGGTTAGCAAAGCTTACGAAAATGTTACAAAAGTTAACATAATAAGATTAAGTTACGATGGTGAAAAAGAATTGACATTGCAATATAATATTTCAGATAATCCAGAATTAAAACGCGGAGACCGTGTTGTAGTTTTAGCAGATGATGTTAACAGAAAGGACTATAAAATTTATATTGCAGGAGAAGTTAACAGACCGGGTTGGATACCAATAACAAAAGGTTCTACAAAACTACGGGAAATTATAGCAAAAGCAGGTGGTTTAAAGGAAAATGCAGACTTAAACCGTGCGGAATTAATTAGAGGTGCTAACGTTTTTAAAAGCCCAGTTTTTAGCGAAGATTTTGAACGTTTATTGATGCAACGTATGGCGGATATTTCTAAAGAGGACTCGATTAGCTTTGTTACAGATAATAAACTTCGTTTTGCACGTGGTAATGCAGTATTAGACTTTGAGAAGTTAAATGATACATTATCGGTTGAAAGTAATTTTATTGTTAAAGATGGTGATTATATTTTTATTCCAGAAAAATTAAATCTTGTTTATGTTTTTGGTCAAGTTAACTCTCCAGGATATTTAAAATACGAAGAAAATAAAGACGTTAATTATTACATAAATTTGGCTGGTGGTGTTGGTAAAACAGCGCGTGGGGAAATATATTTAATTAAAGGTAAAACACGTGGTTGGACTTTAATAGAAGCTGATACAAAATATGTTATAGAACCAGGTGATTATATTTGGCTACCTAAACAGTTAAGAAGGGACTTTAATTATTATAGCGAGAGAATTTTGGCAATAAGCAGTGTTGTTGGTACATTAACAACCATAGCTTTATTAATAGTACAATTAACAAGAAAAAACTAAAAATTGGATAGTAGTTTTATGGATGAAAATACAGGTAAAAAAGTAGCATTATCAGATTATATTTATATATTATTTAAGTGGAAAAAACTAATTATAATTATCTTGTTAATATTTACTGCATTAGGTGTTGGTTTAGCATTTATATTACCAGTAACTTATAGAGCGGTTGCGGTAGTATCAATTCCACCAGAAAGTAGCTTAGGCTTAAGTGGTTTAACGGGCTTGTTAGGTGGTGGTAAATCATCTCAATCATTAGGTGCAAAGTTGTTTGGTACTTCTTCATCAAACGAAGATATGCTTTTAGGTTTATTAAATAGTAGAACTGCACTAACTAATGTAATTAATAAATATAATTTAATAGATTATTATGAAATTGATGATAATAACATGGATAAAACAATAAAGGCGTTTAAAAACGATTTATTGTTTGAACCAAACGAGTTTCAGTTTATAGAAATTAGCGTAATAAATAAAGACCCACAAAAAGCAGCCGATATGGCAAATTACTTTGTGCACTTGGCAGATAGTTTAAATATATATGTAAATGTGGAAGCTGCTAAAAATAACAGAATTTTTATTGAACAAAGGTATAATAAAAATTTAGCAGATTTAAAGGCAGCAGAAGATAGCCTTTATAAATTTCAAAAGAAATATGGTATTTTTGCGGTGCCAGAGCAGTTAGAGGTTTCTGTTAAAGCAGCAGCTGGTTTAGAAGCGCAATTAACCGAAAAGGAAATAGAAAGTTATTTACTAAAACAACAATATGGTCCCAATAGCCCGCAATATATGGGGTTACAAACACAAATTAATTTATTAAGAGATAAAGTTAATGAATTAAAAAGTAATTCGTCTTTATCTAATTCATCTAACGTATTATTCCCCTTTAAAAATGTACCAGATATGATGATTCAATATTTGCGTTTTTATCGTCAGCTGGAAATACAATCTAAAATATTAGAAGTAATTTTACCAATGTATGAACAAGCCAAAGTTGAAGAGCAAAAAAGTATCCCTTCACTTTTATTTATAGATAAAGCTGTTCCGCCACAGGTGAAATATCAACCGAAAAGAGTTTTTATTGTTGCCGCAATTAGCACATTAACTTTGTTTCTATTAATACTATTTGCTTTTAGGGCAGAGTATGTTTGTAACTTGCCAGAAGCTAATAACAGATTAGTAGAAAAAGAAAAGAACTTTTATTTAAAATTAAAAAAGTTATTTGGCATTAAAAGCTAATGATTACTTTTGTAACCATTGTTGTTTTAGTTTTAGTTTTAATTCTTAATCGCTTATTATTTAAAAAGCGCATAAACCATTTAACGCTTTATGCTTTTGGTTGGGCATTTTATATTATATTGTATGATTTGCGTTTGATGAATTATCCTGATATTAAGCCCGTTACATGGTTTGTTATACTTGCCACCTTTTTTAGTTATGTATTGGGTATAGTTACGGTATTTGCAGCACGTAAAGTATTTAATAAAAATAATGATGTTTTTGCAGAAGAGCGAGCTCACGAATTTTTGATATTTAAAGATGGTGGACAAATTTTAGTTTATGCAATTTATTTTTTTGGATTGCTTGGCTTATATGCTGCATACCACCATTGGATGGAGTTAATAGCAAAATTTGGTAGCGTTACAAAAGTATTATTAAATGCCAATGTTATTTATAGCATGCGTGTATCGGGCGAGTTTGAAGGTTCTTTGCCTTATCTTTACACAGTTGCTTATGTTGGTGTTTTTTTATCTGCAATTTATACTGCATTAAAAGGAAGAATAACTTTTGCAGCATTAATTCCTATGATTGCTGTAATTTTAAAGGATACCGCAAGTGTTGGTAGAACCGGTATTCTTTTTGCTTTTTTATTGTTTTTTTTAACGTTTTTTTACACAAGATACTCTTTATTAACAATTAAAACAGATAAAAAGCGTAGTAAAAAAGGAATAATAATTGGTGCAATAATTATTGTTCTGCTTGCAGTTTCCGCAGTTTCGTTAATAAAAACATTCCGCGGACAAATAGAAACCTATTCCGCAACGTCACGCTCGTTAAGTAAATTTAAAAATAGTTTATTTATTTCACCATCTATTTATTTGTATTTTAGCTCCAATCCGGTGGTTTTAAATCGTTATTTAATTTTTGAAGATGAAAACTTAATGATTGGTGAAAACACTTTTTTAACTTTTTATAATTTTATTTCTAAGTTTGGGGTAATCGATCATCCAAAGTTTTATCCCAAAGGTTATTTTGTTCCAATGTGGACAAATCAAGCAACATATTTAAGGGAAATTCATGCGGATTTTGGCTATTTTGGGTTGTTTATTTTCCCTTACTTTTTAGGTTTTATTTGCACCTTTTTATGGTTTAAGTTTTTTGAAACTTATAAAATTAAATATCTAACTTGGTATTCGTTTTTAAGTGTAATAGTAGCTTTTACTATAATGCAAATGATATCTCGCATGGCTGGTTTTTGGATTGCCTTAATATTGATTTTAATTTCAATTCCAATAATTGAATGGTTAAGTAATTACAATTACTATAGAAAAAAGAATAAAAAAATAATTTTATTTTCTTTGGGCAAATGAGTAGCAATTATACATCAAAAACGTTATTAAAAAATCTTTTTTCTATTACTTCTGGTCAAGTTGTAAATTTAGCTTTTACTTTTTTATCCATTACAGTTGCTGCAAGGCACTTAGGTGTAGAAAGTTTTGGTAAATTTGGTTATTTATTAGCTATTGTAGTTATAGTATCTAAGGCAATGGATTTTGGCTTTACTCCTATTGTTTTTAGAGAGCTTTCAATCAATAAATCTGATTACACTTTGCTAAATACAGCTTTAGCACTTAGATTTATGGCATTTATATTTGTTGCTTTAGTTTTTAATGCTTTTGTTTTTTTTCTAAATTTTAGTTATACGGAAATAATTTTATCTGATATTTTACTTATTAATGCATTAATATCATCTAAGTTTATTTGTGTAAGAGAGCTAATGGATGTGCCTTTTAAGGTGAACTTTAAAATGCATTATCCTATGATTTTTACAAATCTTGATAATTTAATTTTAATGATATCGGTATTTTTTATCCCTCTTTTTAAGGATAGATTAACCTATTTTATTATTATGTATGCAGTTAGTAATATACCCGGCATGATATTGATGTTTGTTTATTTAAAAAAGAAATTTAATTTTAATATAACACCAACATTAAAATCTTATAGATGGTTATTTAAGGAAAGTTTACCAATTTTTGGCTTTATCCTTTTAGATACTGTTTACCAACAAATGGATGTTATATTGCTTAAAAACTTTTCTTCTTATTATGATGCTGGGGTTTATGCAGCTGCATCTAGGTTGGTTATGCCATTGCTAATTTTTCCCACTGCTATTATTCACACAATTTTTCCTTTAGTTTCTAAAAAAGCTAGTGATAATAGTACTAACGATAATATTTTAATAAATTTAGTTTTTAAAATTTTATTTTTATTTGCTGCAATCTTAGCTTACATTTTTTTATTCAAAAACCAAAGCTTTATACTTATAGTTTATGGTAAAAAGTACATTGATGCAGGATTACCTACAGCAATACTTTTATTTTCTCAAATCTTCTTTTTTTATAACTTTTTTATTGTAAATTTGCTTATAGCTTACCGTAAACAAAAGTATGATTTTATTTACTCTGCGCTTATTTTAATAGTTCATTTTGTTGTTAGCGTTATTTTAATACCTAAATTTAGTTATAATGGAGTTGCTTTAAGTAAGGTAATTGTTGGTGTACTTGGTTTTATTTTTACTTCTTTTATACTTTATAAAACAGTCAATAAATTTTATTTAATTAATAAAACATTTGTTATTTGGAATGTTTTAGTTCTATTATCTTTATATTTACTTTCCTATTTGCCTTTAGTTATTTATGGATTATTTGCAGTTGCTGCGGTTTTAATAATCACTTTAATTTTGCAATTTTTCGAAAAACATGAGATATTATTTTTATTTGAAAGGTTTAACAAAAAAGAGCTGGGGAATAAAATTATTAATTTAAGAATATTTAATTTAGCCAAATGATTACATTATCCATAATAATAGTTAATTATAATAGATTTGATTTAACTTATGATTGCATAAAATCTATTTATCAGTTTACACCCAACTTAGATTTTGAAATAATTGTTGTGGACAATAATTCCACAAATGGAACAAGTGACCAAATAGAAAAAGATTACCCACAAGTTATTTGGATAAAAAATAATAAAAATATGGGTTTTGCTTATGCAAATAATCAAGGTATTAAAATAGCAAAAGGGGAGTATATTTTACTATTAAATAACGATACTTTGTTAATAGAAGACACACTAAATACAATTATAAAATATTATAAAAGTATAAGTAAACCTGCATTAATTGGTTGCAAATTGCTTAACCAAGATGGTTCATTTCAAGTATCTATTTCAGATTTTGACAATATACTAAATTTATTTGGAGAAAATACTTTTTTATATAAGATATTTCTAAAAAGTAAAAAGTTAAATCGTTTTGTAGAAAATTATGTTAATTTAGATACTCCTAAAAAAGTTGATATAATAAAAGGGGCATTTATATTTGGAGAAAAGCGGTATTTTGATTTATTAAACGGATTTGATACCCGATTTTATTTTTATAGTGAAGAAAGTGATTTATGCAAACGGTTTAAAGATAGTTATGGAGAAGTTATATACTACCCAAATACAAGTATTATACACTTAGGTGGGGCAACAACTAATGCTATTCCTTGGTTTAGCTTAAAAAATTTAAGTATTGGTAAAATTAAATATTTTCAAAAGCACTTTAAGGGATTTTATTTTCTATCTGCAATAATTATTCATTATTTTGGAATTGCTATAAGAGTACCGATTTTTTTTGTAAATGGACTTTTGCGTTTTAACAAAGTAGAAATTAAGAGGTCATTTTTATATTTAAAGTTGTTATTTGTTTATCCGCGTAATGTATTCAAATAACCCCATATTGAAAAGCATAATTAATTTTAGTATATTTTACAAAAAAATTTTTAATTATGAAAACCAAAACAAAAGAAGATATAGAAAGAATATACTTAACGGAATCTTCTTTCGATAAGCTTTTTGATGCATTTAAGTATGCAATGGAAAAAGGATTAAACGATAGTCAGTTAGTACGTCAATTATTAGCTAATCCACATTTAACTAAAGAACAAATTACTTTTTTTGCAGAAACATATTGCAAGCATTATCCAGAAAACAGCTATGCAATTTATTTATGGACGGGTACTGTTTTAGAACAATCTTGCGAACCTTGCGAAAAACATGAAGTGGCTTTAAGTTACTATAACAAAGCTGCAAATATAAATCCGCATGAATATGAACCCTATGAAAACATGCTTAATTTATATGATTATGAAATAAACAGAGAAACTAATAAAAATATAATAGAAACAATAAATAACAACTTAAAGATAATAAAAGATAAGCCCAAGATTTTTACATTATTAAGCGAGCACTTTAAAAAACTTGGTGATAAACAAAAACAACTTGCCTGTCAAAGATTAGCAAATAAATTTAAAAAATAAGCTAATTTCAAATTTTAGGTATAAAAATTTTGCCCTACTTATTAACGTGCAATTAACATGAAAAAAAGAATAAATATTATTAAATTTGTAAACTAATTTATAATTTATTTTAACGAGAGGTATAAATGGATTTGCGTAAAGCATTTGGATTAACCGAATATGGCGAAAACGAAATGCCTAAAACAAAGCGTTTGCAGCAATATATTAACTTAAAGTTAGCTTCTTTAGGGCAGCCAATTTATGAAGGAGAAAAAGAAGATAGATTTTTAGACTACGCACAGGATTTAATTAAGAATTATAGAGAAAAAAATAGATTATTAAGCGATTATTTGTGCCCAGCTGACCAAAGGATACAAAATTTTATAGACTCATATTTAAGGGAATATAAAGAAAAAATAAATATTAGATTACCCGGTAATACGTTTACAATTGATAGCCATGGCATTGCAAGGATGATGTCGCTACCGGCAGATAGTTCGGAATTTAAGAGCGATATAATTTACTCTTACAAAATAAAGCAAGGTGTATTGCACAACCCAAAAAACGATAGAAGAACCACAGAGGGTGTGTTCCATGTTGCAGAAGGTGGTTTACCTATACCTGATGATAAAAAAGCAGTGCCCAAAAAAGCATTTGCAAATTTATTGTTATGTGCATTAAATCCACCAAAGGAATTGCTGCGATTACCCTACACTTCAAATCAAGAAAACAAGGCAGAGTTATTTGTATCTTTATTATTAAAACCGGTTGTGTGCCCAGAAGTACCGGGTTTAATAAAAGAAAAGCGAATGGAGATAAGATTTTTTGCACCGGGTAATTTGGTTAGTAATTTAGATTTTGTGGAATCTATATTTGGTAATGCAGGCGACCCATATTTACCGGAAAACGACAGCGCTTTAGATATTGACGGATGGACGGGGCACACAGGCTGCATTATTTTAGCTCCTCATTTAGTAAATTGCACTAAAAAGGAATTAGGCTTACCACACATTAGCGAAGCTACAGAAAGACAAAAACGTGACGGAATGTGTTGGCAAGATGAAAACGAAAAATATAATAATGGTAAATCTTTTAAGGTAACTGCTAGAACTGAAGAGGGGGTTATTTTAACAATTATTGCAGATAATTATTTTGGCTACAGCAAAAAGGAAGTTAAAACACAAATAGGTTATGTTGCTAATATTTATGGTAATATTGAAGAGGAGCATGCAGGTGGTGCAATAGCTTTCCCAAGCTATAAGTTAGGTGACGAGTTCCACGATGATAACCAAATTTTAACCGATAACCATACATTTGATAAGATGATTGAAATGTATGGGGAATTTATGGAGCTTACAAAAGATGGCTACGCTATAGATAAAAATTATAATGATATTATCTATGTTCCAGAAAACAGTTACTTTAGCTTAATTGAACAAAAAGTTAAATGGGTTAAAGATGGCAAAGAGTATTCTGTTAATCTACACCCAAAAAACACTTATGTATTGCCTGCTGGCTATAAGATAAGAATGGAAAAAAATCCATACATTCCAACTTGGAGGTTGGTAGGTACAGTGGCAGATGGAACATTTTGCCATAAACCAAGCACAGTAAGTGGTGGTGGAAAATCTGAAATATCAAAATCTATAAATGATGCTATTTTATATGGACCACTATTTATAGCAGATTATGAAAAAGATTTTAAGATGGTTGAGGAAATAATTAATCGCGATTATAATGATAGATATAAAATTAAACTAAAAGAACCGGGCTCGAGTAGACCAATCTTAAGTCCAAAACGTTCGTTAGGTTCTGTAATTAAATTGTTAACACCATCACCAAGTTTATATACAGATGAATATAATGAGTGGTTAAATACAATACCGCACTACGTAAAAGGTTTAGTGTTTTTAATTAAGCGCTTTTATAAGCCAGAGTGGGGAAACGATTGGAAAAAGTATTTTAGTGTAGATATAATTGATGGCAAATATGGTAACGAACTTAAATTTGGTGATAGAAAACTTGTTGCAAGTTATTTGCGTATTGGTTTAACAAACGATAACCAATGGCGTACATTTAAACTAAGACATGATTTTATTGCTGCGGATAAATTACAAATGGAAGATGATATAACGGCATCTATAGTTGTACCCGCTAATAAATTAGAATATTTAAGTAAGGAATATCACAATAAATCGTTAAAGTTTACAGAAAACTGTGAATATAGATTATTCCAACGGCCAGATGATGCTATACACAGGGGATATGACAAACAAGCAGAAGCGGACTTAGCAACACCAAACACATTTATTTCTAATTTTGAGCCATTAACCATAGATGATGCTAAAGCAATAATGGAAGATGCAATTGGATTTGATAAATATACAACACCAATTAAAAGATTAATTGAAGATGTAGTTAAAGAAGGGGATTGCAAATATTTTGTGTCTTCATCACATCCAAGAATTTTTGAGGGGAAACCTTCTAAAAATATGAGATATTTGCAAAACAGACCTGACTTAGTAAACCACAGAGCAAAATACTTGGCATATGTTGGTGCGCGTTTGTTTAGAAAAATACCGATGGATAAGCCGGTATTATTCCCGGTTAATGCTGTATTATCGGGTAGAAGGAATAATCCACCCGAAAAAGGAATTAGACCATTGGCGGTGTATAATCCAATACATTATCAAGAGTTGCCCGAGCTATTTATGGATTATATATGCAGTTTAACAGGTAAATCACCATCTACAACAGGTGCAGGAAGTGAAGGTGCATTAACAAAAGGACCTTTTAATGCATTGCTACCAATAAAAGATTTGAACAGTGCGCTTGTTTCATTTATTTTAACTGGTTATGCTGGTTTTTCATCTGCTGCTGGGTATATTGGTCCTAAATATAAAGTAGACCATGATATAAGTTTGTTAATACCGGAAATTTGGAGCCGATTACGCCCCGATGAAAGAGACCCAAATTTTATGATTGCTAATGGATATTTAGAAAAATTACAAGATTTTGAATATAAAGGACAAACTGTTTTAGCAAGCAGATTAGGTTATAGAATAACTTACAAATTTACTAGAACATATTTTGGAAGAGTTTTTGAAAATCCAGATGCAGTATTTAATGAAGAAATGCTTAAGCCGGAATTGCAAGATATGGATTGCTTTGTAGATGGAGTAAATAACATAGTAGAAGCACAGAAAAGGGTTGCAGAAAGCTACTTTAAGGATGGTAGCTATGAGGCAGCTGCTCCACAATTAAAAGCTTTGTTAGATATAATGGTAAGCGGAACCCATGAAGGTAAAACGATTGATGACCCAGAAATAAGAGGAATGTTTACTTATGATTATTTAATAAATAGCGATTGGTATCGTGATAGATTACTAAATAAGCAATTAAACGATATTAATTTAACTCAAAAAAATATTAAGTACTTAAATGATACCCTAAAAAATTCGTTATATTTATCAGACGAAACTAAAAAAGAAATAAACGATAAAATCCATTTATTAGAAGAAAGATTAAAGTATTTTAAATCTGCTGCATATCTAAAAAACCTTGAAGGTTATATTGGTTTAGACGCAATTTAATTAGCAAATCTATTAAATAATGGGTTAGTTTTAATAAAAAATTTATTTTAACTAACCCAGTTTTATTAAAAAAATTCCTATTATAATACCTAAAACTTAAAAATAATGTAACACATAATTTATTTATTTTTATTAACTTATTTGAAAATAAATAATTATTTTTGTACATTAGAAAAAATAAAAATATACTTGAATGAAAAACACAATAATACTAATACTATTTTTTGCATTTAGTATAATAAATGCGCAACAAGGGCAAACAGATTATAAAAAGTTAGCCGAAGGACATATGAAGGCAGGGCGTTATGGAGAAGCAATAGAATTGCTAAACAAATACATAACAGCTAACCCACGCAAAGCAGATGGTTATAATTTGCGCGGACTTTGTTACGAAAAGCGCACACAATACGAATATGCATTATTAGACTTTAGACGAGCTAATAAATTAGAGCCTAATAATAAAGAAATCCAAACAAATATGCAGCGAATAATAGATACTTGGTATCCAATGTTAAAAAAACGAATAGTTGGATATCAAAGGGAAATAGCAATAGACCCAAATAAAGCTGTAAATTATTTGGAAATAGGGAAGTGTTATCGTCATATGGAGGAGTGGAGTGAAGCAGAAAAATGGTATGATGAATACTTAAAGCGCGATAATAATGCTTCTCCAGATGAAATTATTAGATTTGTTGAGATATTGATATATACCAAAAATTTAACCAAAGCCGAAAAATGGTTAAAGTTATATGTAGAAAGATATCCCGAAGATTGGCGATTGTGGAGTAGATATGGATATATTCTTTTATGGTTGGGGAAAAATAAACCTGCCGAAAAAGCTTTTGAAACGGCACTAAGCTTTAAACCGTTTTTCCAAGAAGCTTTAGATGGTTTAGACCAAGCGCGCAGGCAACCCTATGTTACTAAAGAAGACCCAAAAAGCTTTGAACAACCAGAGTATCCTATTGATAGGTTAAGCAGGCAACTTAGACAAAATCCTAAAGATATTGAAATTAGGTTTAAACTTATTGATGAGTTAATTAAAGCAAAAAGAATTGAAGAGGCTTATCAAAATTTACTTTTTATTGAGCTTAATGCACCTAATGACCCTAGATTTAGAGAAAAGATGGATTATGTTTTAGAATATCGTGAAAATAATTATAAATCTGCAATTGATAAATTGAACGATAGACTATCCAAAAATCCAAAAGATAAAGCAGCTATTAAAGATATTGTTCAATATTACGAATATTTGCAGGATTATGAAGCTGCTATTGCAATTTTAGAAAATTATTTTACAGAAGTACCAAATGATAATGATAACAGCTTAAAGTTTAAGTATGCTAAATTAAAAGCATGGAATAATAATTTTGATGATGCAATAAGCACAATTGAAGACTTAATTACAAAAGAGCCAAACAATATAGATTATCAACTTTTAGCTGCACAATTATATGTTTGGACAGGAAGGAACTATAACATAGCAGAACAATACTTAAATAATGTATTAGCAAAAGATCCCAAAAATGTACAAGCATATATTTCTTTAGGTTCATTAAAGATGAACTCTAAAGATTTTGATGCGGCTACAATGTATGCAGATAAGGCTAAAGAAATAGCACCGGAAGATCCGTACCTTGCGTCGCTTTATAATGATATTGCTTTGCACAAAGAAAGAGCAGAACAAGAAAAGTTATATTTGATATTAGAAGAAGGTCGCAAACGGGTAATGAATGATGATTGCGCAGGTGCTATAGAATACTATCAACAATATTTAGATGCTGCAGGACCGAATGACCAAGTTAAAAAAGAGATGGGTGATGTTTATTTTTGTGCTAAAGATTATGATAATGCTTTAAGTATTTATGATGAATTGTTAAGCAACAATGGATACGATTACGATATAGCAATGCAGCGCGCTAAAGTATATTTTGCAAAGGGTGATTCTATTAAAGCTTTGCAAGGGTTTAAAGATGTTGTGAAAGAAGAACCTGATGACTTTGAAGCAAATTTATATTTAGGTGATGCATATGCAAAAGTTGGTGCATTTGATTCTGCAAGGGCGGTATATGACTTTTTACGCACCAAAGATTTAGACACAACACAAGTTGCATTATTAGATATGCGTAAAAGTTGGGTTGCAAGGGGTGGCTTTGGTAGCTGGATTGAAACATTCCCCGCTGCAATTGGCTTTGCACCCGCTGGTGCTTTTTACTCTGATAATTTAGGCTTTAAGCTTTATAAATATGGTGGTAGGATGGAATTTGCAACAGCAAGTTTCTTTTCGCTTGGTGTTTCATTTTTCCAAAACAGGGTGCAATCTTACGTGTCATCACGTTCGTTCAATGTATTTAAAGGACACTTGTTTGCAAAAATTAGTAACAGAATTAATTTAGGATTTGGGCATGGACGCATTAACACCCGCGATATGGCAGGCAAAAACGAAACGGATGCTTATATAACTTATGAAATTAAAGATAAATTAAATTTAACAGCAACTTATTTAAAAACAGATGCATCATTACTTTTATATTCTTCTAACCTTGTAGACGTAAGACTTGATGCAGACCATTACAGAATTAATGGCGATTATAAATTACCAAATGGATTTTTAATTAATGGCTATTTCCAATATATTAAAATTTACCAAAACGACCCTGACTATGGAAATAATGAAGGGAATGATTTACAATTAAGAGTTGGCAAATATTTAGAAAAAGATTTAAAAGCAGGTTACGAGTATTTTTATTCTAATTATCGTTATACTACTCCTTTATATTATTCCCCATATAGTTTTTCTTCCCACGCTATTTGGGGCGAGTATTTATTAGATAAAGATAAAGATTACGAAATTTATGTTGGTGGTAAATTGGGTTATGTGCCAACAAGCGATTTTGTTATAACAGAAGGGAACGCAACAGCAGAATATAAGCCTATGGAAAAGATGATAATTCAAGCTAAATTTACTTTGGGTAGTTCATCTAGAAATGATTCCTCATATAGGTATGTTTCGGGCTTTATCTCTGCTTATTGGTCTATTTATTAAGCTAAATTAATTTTTGTTTTGTTCGATAATTTAAAAAAAAGATTTAAAAAATGTTAGAACTAAAAATACCAGTAAATACGGCAGTAAATTTAATTTTAGAAAGGATGAAATTGGAGCTAGCACTTAAAAAACGTGCAAGACAATATCATCCGGAAATTACTTTGCAAAATTTACCGCAAGAAGAGCTTTTACTACTTGCCAAGTGCGCTATTTTAGATTTAGCATTTTTCTTACCTGCCGGTATTCATTACGAAAATAATAATTTAGCTTATATTATTTATTCTGCAATCCATAAACTTGGTGATATGCTACATTGTACAAATTTTGCAGAATTTACTTTAAAGGATGCAGAAAAACTAATAGAGCCAGTAAAAAATCTATTTAACAACTCGCTTAAAGACAACTCGTTTTTGAATAATTAAGTTTTTATATGTTTAATTTTAATTACTAAATTATTCAAATTACCAGCTAATTTTTACTAAGTTGAATTAATAAATAAAATGTTTTATTTTTAAAGTTTATAATATTAAATAAAGAGGAATAAATGTTTAAAATAGAAGATTTTGATATTAAGTTAGAAACAGATGTGTTAGGACGAAATTTTGTATATTGTGAAGAGGCAGAGTCATCTAATACAGTGTTATTAAATAACCCAGAATATGATAAAGAGGGGATGGTTTTTTTAGTAGAAAACCAAACAAAAGGAAAGGGGCGAGCAGGACGAAGCTGGGAAACAATGCCAGACCAAAATTTAACATTTTCTGTATTGTTAAAAAATAAACTAATTACTAAAAAGCCAAACTTAATAACGCTTGCTGCAGCTGTTGCTGTTGCAAAATCTTTAGAAAATTTATACCAACTTGTACCAGAAGTAAAATGGCCTAATGATATTTTAATAAAAGGTAAAAAAATATGTGGTATTTTATGCGAGTCCGTTTCTTCTAACAATAAAATAACAAAAGTTGTTGTTGGTATTGGTATAAATGTAAATCAAACAAATTTTGCTAGTAGATATTTAATTGCTCCAACAAGTGTTAAAAAGGAAATTAAAAAAATTGTTAGTAGAGAAAGATTACTAAGTGAATTACTAAATAATTTAGAAGAAATAATAAACTTGCTTAATATTGACTACAAAAAGGTATTAGATGAATGGCGCGATAGATGCAAAATGATTGGTGAAAAAGTTAAAATTGTTGAAGGCGATAAAGAAACATATGGAATTTTTGATGATATAAATAATGATGGGCAATTACTATTAAAGCAAGGTGATAACATTATACCAATATCTTTTGGTGATGTTAGTTTAAGATAATATATGCAAACCAAAAAAAAATTAGTTTACTTAGATAACGCAGCTACAACAAAACCACATCCAAAAGTTGTAGAGGCTATGGTAAAGTATTTAATTGAAGAGTATGGCAATCCTTCTTCTACACATACATTAGGCAGCAGGGCGCGTAATGCTGTGGAAGAAGCAAGAGAAATTATTGCCCAAGAAATTAATGCATCTGCGGGAGAAATTTATTTTACATCTGGTGGCACAGAAGCTAATAATTTTGTGCTAAAAGGATTTACGTCTGCTGCTGCTAAAGAAACTATGAAACGTGGCATTGTTTCTTTAGAAACTGAGCACCATGCTGTACTTGATACGATTGAAGATATAGCTAACAAAGGTTTTAATTTTGTTAAAACAATTATAAACCATAATGGCGAGATAGATATTAGAAATTTACGCGGCTTACTTGATGATGATATTTTGCTAATTTCTGTTATGCACATAAATAACGAAATTGGTGTAATTAACGATTTGGAACAGATTAACACTATTGCAAAAAGTAAGAATATATTTACTCATTCAGATTGTGTTCAAAGTTTTGGCAAGTATAGCATAGATGTTAAAAAACTTAAAACAGATATGATTTGTGCCAGTGCACATAAAATTAATGGACCAAAGGGAACGGGTTTTGCATATATAAAAAGTGGCACACCGGCAGAAGCTTTAATATTAGGTGGAAGTCAAGAAAGGAATAGGCGCGGTGGAACTGAAAACGTTGCTGGTATTATTGGTCTGGCAGAAGCTATAAAGATTTATAATGAGTGCAGAACTGATTATTTAAACCATGTAAAGAATATAAAAAGTAGATTTATAAATGCGCTTAAAAGTTTTGAAGGCATTTATTTTAATGGCGGCACTAACACAACCGATTATATTTGTAGCGTAACATTTGACCCAGAAATTTACAAAGTGGATACAGAATCTATTTTGGTTTATTTAGATATTAACGGTGTTGCTGCTTCATCTGGTAGTGCATGTATGAGTGGTTCATTAAAACCTTCCCACGTTATTAAAGCTTTAGGCAAAAGTGATGATTATGCTAAAGGTACTGTGCGGTTTTCTTTTGATTTTAATACTACTGAAGATGATATTGACTATGCAATAGGAATAATTAATAATTTATTAAAACAGATTAAGAAGTAAAAATATATGAATACTAAAGCAGGATATGTAACAATAATTGGACTACCAAATGCGGGTAAATCTACTTTGCTTAATGCACTTTTAGGGCAAAAAATTTCTATTATTTCCCATAAACCACAAACAACTAGAAAAAGAATTTTAGGTATTTTAAGTGAGGAAAATTATCAAATCGTTTTTTTAGATACCCCCGGTATTTTAAAGCCAAACTATTTGTTACAAGATAAGATGTTAGAAATTATTCATATGTCTATTAATGATGCAGATATTTTGCTTTATTTGTTAGATATTGAAAATGACGCTAATGGTGAAAAACTATTTAATACAGAAACCTTTATTAAGTCGATAAATCTTAAAGATAAAAAACGTATTTTGGCGATTAATAAAATTGACCTTGCAAACCAAACCATAGTAAACCGAATTATAGAGGAAAATAAAAGCAAAGGAATATTTGATGAAATAATCCCAATTAGTGCATCTTACTTAAGCAATGTGGATTTATTAAAGGATAAAATAATAGAGCTATTACCAGAGGGTGCAAAATTTTATCCCGATGACCAAGTTTCTGATGAAAATATTCGCTTTTTTGTAAGTGAAATAATACGAGAAAAGATATTTTTACAATATCGCGATGAAATACCATATAGTAGTGAAGTGGTAGTAGAAGAATACAAAGAGCGAGAAAATACAAAAGACTATATTAGTGCGGTAATTTTAATTGAAAAAAGTACGCAAAAATCTATAGTAATAGGCAAAAATGGAGAAGCAATTAAAAAGCTTAGCATGGAAGCAAGAAAAGAAATAGAAGAATTTGTTGGTAAGGAAGTTTATTTAGAGCTTAGAGTAAAAGAAAAAAGTAACTGGAGAAAAGACCCCAAAGCGCTAAAATACTTAGGCTATTACAAACATAACGAAGAATAGAATGGATTTAAAAAACAGCAAATTTATTGGAGAAATTGCATTAATAATTGTTACCGTTTTTTGGGGTGCAACTTTTGTTATTGTTAAGGATGCATTAAATGATGCTTCTCCAATGATGTTTTTGGGGTTTAGGTTTTTAACGGCATCTATTTTGTTTATTCCATTTATTTTTACAAAAATTAAAAGTATAGATTTTGGTATTGTAAAAGCTGGTGTTGTTTTGGGTGTTTTGTTGTTTTTATCCTTTGGTTTGCAAACAACAGGATTAACATACACAACAGCCACAAAATCTGGCTTTTTAACAGGTACTTTAGTTGTGTTAATACCATTTTTTCAAGTTTTGATTAAAAAGAAAAAGCCTTCTAAAGGTGCTTTAATAGGTGCTTTTCTTGTATTTATAGGTATATTATTTCTTTCTGGTAGTGGGAATAATATTTATTCGTTTATTAAAGAGCTGGGGAATAATTTTAATTTTGGTGATTTTTTAACTTTAATGTGCGCTGTTTTATTTGCCGTTCACGTGGTTTATTTAGACGTTTTTACTGCAAAATATGATTATTGGTTTTTAGTTTTTGCTCAACTTTTTGTTACTGCATTTTTAAGCTTTATTGCTGCCTTTATTTTTAATGCTGCAAAAATGGAAGTTATTAAGTTTGATTTAACTAGTAATTTAATTTTCGCTTTGCTATACACCGCAATTTTTGCAACATTAATAAATACAATATTACAAACCAAATATCAAAAAAGTGTATCTCCAACAAAAGCGGGAATAATATACTCTTTTGAGCCAATATTTGCGGCTTTATTTGCTTTTATTGTATTAAACGAAAAAATTAACTTTTTGGGTTTTATTGGTGGTTTATTAATATTTAGTGGATTAATTATATCGGAAATTTACGATAATTGGGTAACTAAAAATGGGAAATGAAATAGTTAGAGCGGAAATAATAGCAATGGGGCATGTGCAGGGTGTAGGTTTTAGGCATTTTGTATTTCAAAACGCAAGGGGGCTTGGGTTACTTGGCTATGTTAAAAACTTATTTACTGGTGAAGTTTTAACAGTGGTAGAGGGGGAAAGATTTAAAGTTGAAGAATTATATAAAAAAATTAAAATTGGTCCTTCTTTTAGTCATGTAACAAAAGTAACAATTGAGTATTTACCAGCTAAAAACGAGTTTAAAACTTTTGAAGTGAGGTATTAATTTGAATAATTTTAGAATTGGATTTGGATATGACGTTCATAAATTAACAGAAAAAAGACCAATGTTTTTGGGTGGGGTTAATATTCCAGCTGAAAAAGGATTTTTGGGTCATAGTGATGCAGATATTTTACTTCATGCAATATGTGATGCTTTACTTGGAGCATTAGCATTGGGCGATATTGGGAAACACTTTCCAGATACTGATAAACAATATGAAGGGTATGATAGTAAAAACTTTGTTATAGATGTATTTAAAAAAATTAAGGAGCGCGGTTATATTATTGGAAATTTAGATTGTACAATAATATTACAGAAACCAAAAATAGCACCTTTTATTGATGAAATGAGGAATGTTATTTCTCAACTATTGGAGTGCAAAACTGACCAAGTATCTATAAAAGCTACTACACCAGAAAAAATGGGCTTTGCGGGGAACGAAGAAGGTGCAGAAGCTTACGCTGTTGTTCTATTGGTAAAGGAATAGTATGTTTGAGCAAATTTTTCAGTTTTTACAACATGCGGATCCTTTTTTAATATATGCAACTTTAATCTTTTTTTCTTTTATAGAAAATGTTTTCCCTCCTTCCCCTAGCGATGTTTTAGTTATTATTGGCTCTTCTTTAATAGCAAATAGCATTCCGCAATATATTTATGTTTTAGTTGGAACAAGTATTTTTAGTGCGCTTGGTTTTATTTTAATGTATTATGTGGGGCATTTTTTTGGTGAAAAAATTATTCGTCATCATAAGTTAAAATTTATTAACGACGATGATTTAAAGAAAACTGATATATGGTTTAGTAAATATGGCTTTTATTTAATTATTGCTAATAGATTTTTGCCCGGTACGCGTAGTGTGATTAGTTTTTTTGCGGGTATACATAGGCTTAATGTTATTAAAACTTTTATTGCAGCATCTATTAGTGCTTTTTTATGGAATGCAATAATTATTTATGTTGGATACATTTTAGGGAATAATATTAAAAGTATTGATAAATTTTTTAGTACATATTCTAATATAATTACCATTATTACTATTATAATCTTAATTTATATAGGCTATCGATTTTATTTATCCCATAAAAAGAAAAATGAAATTATTTAAGAAAAAATTAACTAAGATAAAGGAAAAAGTTAATTATAAGCTTTTAATTTTAAGCGGGTTAGCTATTGGGCTTTCATTTCCACCAATTCCTTTCCCTTTCTTTCTGTTTTTTGGATTTATACCTTTTTTACATGTTATAAATAACTTAAATAAAGCTTCATCCTTATTTAAAGCAACCTATGTTTGGGCATTTATTTTTAATGCTATTACTTTATATTGGGTTGGTAGCTGGTCTAAAGAAGCAGACCCATTTTTAATGCTTTCTGGTGGTGTGTTGCTTTTTTTTAATCCATTAACGTTTTATATTCCCATCTATGGTTATTATTTAACTAACAAAATAATTAAAAAAGAATATTCTATTTGGTTTCTTCCTTTTTACTGGATAGCGTACGAGTATTTTTATTCTGTTACAGATTTTCGCTTCCCGTGGTTATCGATTGGTAATTTAGCAGCATATTTTAACTCTTATATACAAATTGCAGATATTATTGGCGTAAGTGGTTTGGGGTTATTAATAATTTTTGCAAATTTAAGTTTATATAAAGCTTTTATAAAATATAAAGAAAGCAAAAAAATATTAAACAGTTATGCTTTAATTTTTATTTCTTTAATTTTTACTCCAATTATATATGGAATAATAAAAATTGGCACATATAAAGAACCTATGCAAAAAGTTAAAGTGGGGATTATTCAACCAAACTTAAATCCATGGAATAAATGGCAAGCGGGAAATTTAGAAGAGCAAGCAGAGCTATATTTAAGGTTATCTGATAAAGCAGTTAAAAAGGGTGCAAAATTATTATTTTATCCGGAAACAGCTTTACCAGTATATTTACTAGATGGTACACATTTTTCTTTAGTTTCTAAAATAAAAAATTATTGTGATAGCAATAATGTTGTGCTATTTACTGGCATGCCACACATAATTTATTATTTTGGGAAAGGAAACATTCCACAAGATGCAAAATTATTTGAAGGAGCAGAAATCGGGTATCAATCTTATAATTCTGTTATTCGCTTTTTACCAAATAATAACAGTGCAGATTTTTATGGCAAAATTATGTTAGTACCATTTGGAGAAAAAGTGCCGCTTGTAGAGTATATCCCGTTTCTAGGTGATTTGATTAAATGGGAAGTGGGAATTAGTAGCTGGAATGTGGGGAAAGATACTGTTGTATTCAATACGCCAATAAAATATAAAAATTATACAGATACTGTAAAAGTAGCTTCTGTAATATGTATAGAATCAATTTACAGTCAATTTGTAAGTTCGTTTGTTAAAAAGGGTGGTCAGCTTATAGCCGTTGTTACAAACGACTCGTGGTATGGTAATTCAAGCGGTCCATACCAACACCAAGCATTTAGTATATTGCGGGCAGTAGAAAACCGTAGATATGTTATTCGTGCAGCAAATGGGGGGATTAGCTGTGTTATTAATCCTTTGGGCAAAACACTTGTTAAAACAAAAATGTTTACTAAAGATGTTATAACAAGCGATGTGGGGATTAATACAGAGATTACTTTTTACACTAAGTATCCATATTTAATTACGTATTTATCCGTATTTATTTATATTTTTGTGATTATAGCAAATATTATTATAAAAATAAAAGGTTTAATAAAAAGATGAAAATTATAGACTTACGAAGTGATACCGTAACAGTGCCAACAAAAGGTATGAGACAAGCAATGTATGAAGCAGAAGTTGGGGATGATGTTTACAGAGAAGATCCAACAGTTTTAAGACTTGAACGTACTGTTGCAGAAATGTTTGGCAAAGAGGCTGCTTTATTTGTTCCAAGTGGCACAATGTGTAATCAAATAGCATTAAACATACTTACCAACCCAGGTGATGAAATTATTTGTGAAGCAGATTCTCATATATTCCATTACGAAAGTGGTTCCCCTGCAAAATTAAGTGGGGTGCAGCTTTATCCTGTTAAAGGAAGATATGGAGTAATGTATCCAGAAGATGTTGAGGAATGTATAAGACCAAGGGATGCTTATTACATGCCAAGAACAAAAGTTATTGCAATAGAAAACACACACAACAGAGCGGGTGGAACTATTATTCCTATGGGGAATATTAAAGATCTAAAAGAATTAGCAGATAACCACAATCTGTTTTTCCATTGTGATGGTGCTAGAATATGGAACGCAGCTACAGAAACCAAAATATCATATATGGAATATGGAAAATATTTTGATACTATATCAGTGTGTCTTTCCAAGGGGCTAGGTGCACCAGTAGGAAGTGTTTTATTGGGGCATAAAGAATTAATACAAAAAGCTTTTAGAGTGCGGAAATCATTTGGTGGAGGAATGCGCCAAGCAGGAATTTTAGCAGCTGCGGGGATTTATGCGTTAAAGTATCACTTAGCTGCTTTACAAGAAGACCACCAAAAAGCTAAATTATTAGCTAAATATATTGCTAATAATGAATTCTTTGAAATTGATACAAAAAGTGTGCAAACTAATATGGTAGTGTTTAAAATTATTGATTACGACGCTAAAGAATTTATTAAAGAGTGCTCTAAACTTGGGCTGCTTTTATCAGAAGGAAAACCGGGTTTTATTAGAGCCGTTACACATTTAGATGTTTCTTTTGAAGAAATTGAGTTTGCAACCAAAATAATTGGTAAAGTATTAGAAAACTTAGATGGATATAATGTAAGGAAACCTATATGGAAATAGAAAATTTTAATCATTCAATTACTTTTAAGGTGCGTTTTAGAGAAGTAGATTTAATGGGTGTTGTTAATAATGCAGTTTACTTTAGCTATTTTGAAGATGCACGAATTGATTATTTGAACACATTAAAAAGTAAATTTACTTTAAATGAATTTTTAGAGGGGAATAATTTTGTAATAATGGCGCATAATGAATGCGATTACATTAAGCCTTTAGTGATGAATGATACTGTTACGGTTTACACCAAAATTAATTATATTAAAAAATCCAGTTTTGGGTTTTTACATTTAGTTACTAATCAAAAAAACGAAATTATTGCAAAAGGTGGTGGCGTTTTTGTTTATATTGATAAAGGTACAATGAAAAGTAAACCCTTGCCCCAAGAGTTTTATGATGTGGTTAAAAGTTTTGAAAAAGAGGTTAATATAATTGAATGAAAGTTGTTTTAGATATTGAAACAGCAGGTTACGATTTTGATACTCTTTCTGAAAGCCAGCAGGAGTTTATTATGCGATATGCAGAAAAAGAGCATGACGAAACTTTGCGGCAAGAAAAGCGCGATGAAGCAATAAGATATTTAAGTTTATATCCATTTACTGCTAATATTTCTGCAATTGGCATTTATAATATAGATAAACAAAAAGGGAGCGTGTATTATTTATCTGATACACAAGAAGAATACGAAAATGAAGAGCAGACCTTTAAATGTAAAGCTTTTACAGAAGAAGAAATGCTAACTAATTTTTGGGCTTTTATTAAAAAAGTTGATACTATTATCACCTTTAATGGTAAAAATTTTGACTTCCCATTTTTAATGCTTCGCTCATCTATATTAAAAATAAAACCCTCTGTTAATTTAGTTAGTTTAAAAAATACAAATATTAAGCACATCGATTTGTTAGAGCAATTTTCTTATCATGGGTTAGTAAAAAAGTTTAATTTAGATTTTTATTGCAAAGCTTTTGGTATAACTTCTCCTAAAACAGATTATGAAAACGGCATGGAAGTTAGAAATATGTTTAAAGCGGGTATGCATAAGGAAATTGCTAAATACTGCTTTAAGGATTTATTAGCCACAGCAGAACTTTATAATATTTGGAACGAATTTTTGAATGTATAATTAAATATATATTTATTTTAATAAAATTTATAAAAAATTGATAAATATTATATTAAATGTCTTAAATTTGTAATGATAAATAAAATGCTTAAATTTGCAAATTAAAATAATTTCTTTATGCAAGAAGTAATTAAAATAAAAGAACGTTTTTTAAATTTAAAGGAAAGGATATTTAGCGACACAGAGTTGTTAGATGATTCCTTTAGCTTTTGTTTTAATTATAGTTTGTTAATAGAAGAGTTTATAGTAGATATATTATCTAAAGAGGAAATAGAATTTGCAATAGTAAGTGCGGGTAGTTTTAGCCGAAGAGAGCTTGCACCTTTTTCTGATATAGATATAATGTTTATAACTGAAGATGCATCAAAATACGAAGAAGTTATAAAAAAGTGTATAAGGCTGTTGTGGGATTGTGGGATAGAAATAAGTCACACCGTTGCACAGTTTTCTGATATTGCACCTGCAATTGATTACGACCTTACCAAAATAACACAATTTTTCGAAACTCGTTTTTTAACAGGAAGTAATAAAGTTTATAACGAGTGGAATAATTTACTCTTTTCTTTTTTAGACGAAGAGACACGAATAAGATTGATTTATGCGTATTTTGAAGATATTCAGTTAAGGCACAAAAAATATGGTGCTTCACCAAAAGTTATTGAACCAAATATAAAATTTTCTGCTGGTGGTTTAAGGGATTTACAAGCTGTAGAGTGGATTTACGCACTAAAAAATAACAGACTTTTATCTGACCAGAACGAAATTATACAAACCGCAAGTTTTATTAATATGCTTAAAGCAGAAAAGCAAGTTCCTATAAAAGAATTAAATAAGCTTTTAGCTGCTTATAAGTTTTTGCTTAAAACTCGTAACTATTTGCATTTTATTAATAACCGTAAAAACGACCGTTTAGAATTTGAAAGCCAAGAGAAAATTGCACAAAAAATGTATGCAAATAAGGGAGATATTCAAATCTTTATGCGTCAATATTTCGAGTCTGCTGTGGTTATTAATAGATTTACTAATACGATGATACGCAAGTATACTGAACAGATTTCTGAACCAATAACGGATTTCCTTTCTATAAGCATAGATGATGATTTTTCTATAAAAGCAAATATTATTTCTGTTATTAATAAAAAAGAATTTTCGCTTTCTGATATTCTTAAAGCATTTTATTATAGAGGCGTTTACGGTGCTGTTTTTGATGAAAATTTGCGCTCGTTAATTATTCAAACAGTGCACGATTATAACATCGAAATGGAGCGCAATAATGAATCCTTTATATTTTTTAGGGAAATATTAAAACTTCCTAAAAACGTGGGGTTAACTTTATCTGCAATGAACGAATTAGGAGTTTTATCTTTAGTTTTACCAGAGTTTGCAGACCTAAACGGATTTTTTCAACCGGGTGTTTATCATTGTTATACGGCAGATGAACATACTTTAATTGCCATAATTAATTTAGAAAAGTTAGAAGGTCAATTTAATATGTTGGGTAAATTATACTCTGAGATTGAAAATAAAGACCTTTTATTTATGGCTGTGTTATTCCACGATATCGCTAAACCAATTAGTATAGTTGGTCACGAAATATTAGGTAGCGAGCTTGTAAAAACTAATATGGAAGTTTTAGGTTATGATAAGGAAGATATAAAACTTGTTAGCTTTTTAGTGCTTCATCATTTAACTATGGAGCAAAACGCATTCCGAAGAAATTTAAACGACCCCCAAACGCTTAATAATTTCTCTTCAATTTTTCCAAATATAAAGTATTTAGATTATTTATATTTACTTACATATGCGGATTTATCTGCCGTTAGCCCAATAGTATGGACGCAATGGAAAAGTGACATGCTTTATGAACTTTATCGAAAAACAAAGCATATGTTACAAGAGCAACAAACGGGTGAAGAGCTTATTTATGAAAAAACAAAGAAAATGCTTGAGGGGAATGTTTATTTAACTAATGAAATGATTAAAGATCACATTCAATCTATAAATGATATTTCTTATTTACAACAATATACAGAAGAAGAAATAAACAAGCATGTTGAAGAGATAGAAAAGGGGAATGATTTAAGTGTATTCTTTAAGGAAATGGATGACTACACCAATATTACCATTATTACAAAAGATATAGAAGGTATTTTGGCAAGGTTATGCGGTACACTTTCTATTAATGATATTAACATACACGATGCAAAAATATTTACCCGCAAAGATGGTATTATAATAGATAGTTTTAATGTAACAGATTTTAGAACGAATAAAACAGTAGATCCCAGCCGTTACGATAAAATTAAAAATGACCTTTTCCTTGCTATTAGCGATAACTTACTTTTAACTAAAGAATTTAATAAAGCTAAAAGTAAGTGGTGGAGAATTGAAAGAAAATTCTTTAAACGGCATGGTAAGGTTAAAATTAATTTTGAAGAGCACGAAAAATACTTAATTATAGATGTTTTTTCACCCGATAGATTAGGTTTACTATATCAAATAACTAAAACTATATCAGAATTAGGATTGCATATTGCGTTTGCTAAAATTTCTACAAAAGGGGATGATGTAGTAGACTCGTTTTATACTTATAAAAAGAACAATAAAAAATTTTCTGTTAACGATTATGAGCTTATACGGGTGACGTTAACGCAAACAATAGAAGATATGTTATAGGAGTTAAATTTGAATTTTATGGACAGATATAACCCAATTGGGGTGTTTGATTCTGGTATTGGAGGTTTATCAGTTGTAAAAAGAATTTCTGCTTATTTACCTTGCGAAAATATAATTTATTTTGGTGATACTGCAAGGGTACCTTATGGTACAAAATCCAACCAAACAATTATAGAATATGCAAAGCAAGACGCTAAGTTTTTAATGAAAAAAAATGTTAAACTTATTATTGTAGCTTGTAATACGGTTTCTTCTGTAGCTATAGATATTTTAAGAAAGACATATAAAATACCAGTTATTGGAATGATTGAGCCCGGTGCTGCTATGGCTATCCAAGTAACTAAAAATAAAAAAATAGGTGTTATTGGTACTAATAGCACAATAAATAATAAAGCATATTCTAAAGAACTATTAAGAATTGACCCAACGCTTGAAGTTTACGAAAAAGCATGTCCTTTATTTGTTCCTCTTGCAGAAGAAGGTTGGACCGACCACAAAGCTACAGAGCTTATTGCTAAAGAATACCTTACAGAGCTAAAAGAAACTGGTATTGATACTTTAATTTTAGGGTGTACTCATTATCCTTTGCTTGCTAATGTTATTCAAAAAGTGATGGGTAAAAAAGTTACTTTAATTGATAGCGGACAGGCTGCAACTAAAATTGTGGATAATTATTTGACGGGGAGAGGTTTAAAAACCCCTATCAACCAAGAAGGGAAACACGAGTACTACGTTAGCGATTTACCAGAAAAATTTAAAGTTGTTGCGGAAAGATTTTTAGGTAAAACTATTAATAATATGTATAAAGTAGACTTGGACGAGCTAACAACAGATTAGTTTAGCTTATTTCCTATTACTATTTGTACAATACCAAAAGTTGCACTATAGGTTTTTATATCTTTAAATCCGCTATTTTGCAAAAGTTGTTTTAAGTCTACTGTTGCATCAAAATCGCTAACAGAATCGGGCAAGTATCTATATGCTTCGTTATCTTTAGATATTAGCTTACCTATTAGTGGCAATATTTTATTAAAATAAAAATTATAAATAGCTGCAATTATTTTATTTTTTGGTAGTCTAAACTCTAAAATAGTAACTTTACCATTGGGTTTTAATACTCTAAAAAACTCGTCAAATCCTTTTTGGATATCGTAAAAGTTTCTAACACCAAATGCAACAGTAATATCTGTAAACATATTGGGTTTATAAGGAATAAACTCTGCTACAGTTTGAACAATTTTACCTTTAGACCACTCTGCTTTTTTGTTAAAAAGCATAAGCATGTTTTTGGATAGATCTATAGCAAAAATATTATTTACTCCAAATTTTTTTGCGGCAATAGAAAAATCACCCGTTCCGCAAGCAACATCCAAAAGAATAGTATTACTATTTACTTTTGCTTTTTTAAGTGCCTTATAACGCCAATAATAATCTATGCCAAAGCTTAAAAGGTGGTTCAAAAAATCGTATTTATGGCTAATTGAGTCAAAAATTCTTTTTACTTTATCTTTTTTATGCATAATTCCCTTGATTAAAGTGAATGTTATTACTAAATTTTGTTATTATTAAAATAGAGTTTAGGTATGAATAAATATAGAGTAGCATTAAAACAACATGTTTGCACAATTTGTTGCGATAGTGACCAAAAAGGGCGTTGTACATTAAATAATCAAGAAGTTTGCGCAGTGGAATTATATACAGATGAAATAGTTGATGTAGTTCACCAGAATGCAGATAAAACTTATGATGAAATACGCCAAGCTTTAAAGGATACGATTTGTGCAAAGTGTAAAACCCGCAACAAAAACGGCTTTTGTTATTTAAAAGAAGATGCAAATTGTTCATTAGACCGCTATTTTTCTGTAATTATTGATATTATAACCAAAGTTGATTTAGGTAAAATATAATATTTAATTTTTTATTAATTTAAAAAGTTCCTATTTATTAATTTTAATTTTGGTTTTGATAAAGCAGTTTAGTAAACTCTTTTGTTAAATAGATAAATGCAGCTAAATCTAATTCTTCTGCGCGCTTTGTAAAATCAAAATCTATTTTACTTAGGTCAAAATCCCTAAAAATACTATTAGAAAAAGAATTTTTAAGGGTCTTTCTTCTATTTCCAAAAGCTGCTTTAACGGTTGATATAAAAATTTTTTTATCCACATTATCAAAATTCTTTTTACTTTTAATATGCACAACTGCACTTTCTACATTTGGAATGGGATAAAAGCAATTACGAGAAACTTTAAAGCCAAACTTAGTATCTGTAAAATAGTTTAATAAAACGGAAAGAATGCCGTAGTCTTTAGTTCCTTTTTGTGCAGTAAATCGTTTAGCCACTTCGTATTGAACCATAAAAACCATGTCTTGTATATACTCAATATTTTCAAATATCTTAAAAATAATTGGTGAAGTAATATTATATGGTAAGTTTCCAATAATTCTTAATGGTTTATTGTGCAATTTATAAATTTGGTCAAAGTTAAATTCTAAAACATCTTGGTTAAATAAAATTAAATTGGGGAATGTTTTAGATAGTGTTTCAAAAGCGCGAGTATCTATTTCTATTGCGTAAAAATTTTTTATAATAGGGTAAAGTTGCTTAGTAAGGGCACCCATACCTGGTCCAATTTCTATTACAATATTGTCATCAATGGGGTTAAATAATTCAATAATTTTATTAATTATATTATTATCTTGTAAAAAATTTTGTCCAAAATGTTTTAATGGTTTCATAAAATTAAAATTTAATATTACAAAAATACAAAAATTAGTTTGTTTGATTAATAAAAATTTGAAATTTAAAGAATATCTAATTAAATTAACGTAGTTAAATAATAATAGCGGAGAAATTGCATGAAAGATTTTACAATATCGGTAGATTTGGGTGGCACAAAAATTTTAAGCGCATTAATAAATGATAACAAAGAAATAATTGCAAGAGAAAAAGTAGCTACTAAATTTAAAAAAGGCCCAGCTCAATTAGTAAAAGATATTGTAGAATCTGTTTTTATGCTTTTAGAAAAGGCTGGTGTTACAGAAGACAAGATTAAAGCCATTTGTTTGGGTGTGCCTGGAACGGTCAATCCACTATCGGGAATTATTGGTAATGCACCCAATTTACAAATTAAAAACTATAACATTAAAAAAGCATTACAAAAACATTTTAAGATACCAGTATTAATAGAAAATGACGTTAATTTGGGTGGTTTAGGAATAAAAAAATATGAATTTAATGATAAAGTAAATAATATGCTGGTTATTTTTGTTGGTACGGGTATTGGTGGGGCATTATTTTTTGATGGTAAAATTTATCGCGGTTCAAGTTATTTTGCGGGTGAAATAGGGCATATTTTAGTATCTGAAGAAGGAATGTTACTGGGGAATAAAAAGAAAACAACTTTTGAAACTTTAGCAAGCAGAACTGCTATAGTAAAAGCAATATTAAAAGATATTAAAGCTGGTAAAAAATCGGTTATTACAGAGTTAGTTGCTGATAAAAAAGCTATAAAAAGCAAAGTTCTTTTGCAAGCTATGTTAAAAAACGATAAAGTGGTTAAATCTAACATAAACAAAGCTTCTAAAATAATTGGTACTGTTTTAGGTAGTATTGTAACATTACTTAATATAGATACAATTGTTTTAGGTGGTGGTGTTATAGAAGCTATGGGTAAATATATGTTGCCAGTTATTAAAAAGGAATTTGAAAAAGCTGTTTTACCCGAACCGGGCAAAATTGTGAATTTAGTAACAACTAAACTAGGTGATGATGCTGCTATTTATGGCGGTTTAGCTTTAGCTGAAGAATTTGCAGATGAATTAGTTGAAGATGAAGAAGTAACAGAATAGTTATAAAAAAGCTTTTTCTATTTCTTCTAATTGTTCGTTTTTTACCGTCCAATTTAGGTATAAGTTTTCTAATGTAGTTTTAACTTGTTCGTATTCGTTACGCTTTTGCTTTATTATTAAAGCATTGCTGTAAATTTCCGGATTAGCTAATTCGTTTTCTATTATTAATTTTTTTTCTTCAAATTTACTAATTTCATCTTCTATTTTTTTTATTTCTGCCAAAATATCTTTTGTTGCTTTATATTTTTTTTGTCTTAGCTCTGCTTCTTGTCTTTTTATATCTTTTCTGTTTGTTCTCTTTTCTTCGCTTTCTTTTTCAATTTCTTTTATAGTATCTAATCCACCTTCTGCTTCTTCTTTAATTTTTTGTAAATAATAATCCGCATTACCAAAATACACTTTAAAGTTACCATTTCGCATATCTATTATTTTGGTTGCAATTGGTCTAATAAAATCTATATCGTGGGAAACTATAACCAAGGTGCCACTAAAATCAATTAATGCAGATTGCAGCACTTCTTTGCTGGTAATATCCAAATGGTTAGTAGGTTCATCTAACACAATAAAATTTGCTTTTGTAAGTAAAAGCTTGGCTAAAGCAACGCGACTTTTTTCTCCACCCGAAAGCACGCCAACTTTTTTAAATACATCGTCATCACTAAAAAGGAAAGACCCCGCTAATGCACGTAGCTGACCGGGTGTATAATCTTCTCCACACTCTGCAAGTGTATCTAAAATATCTTTATCTAAATCTAATTCCGATGTAACTTCTTGCGCATAATAAGAAATTAAAGTATTATGACCAATAATTAATTCCCCATCGCTTGGTTCTGTTTTGCCAGCAATTATTTTGGCTAATGTTGTTTTACCCGCTCCATTCGGTCCTAAAAATGCTATTTTTTCTCCACGTTCTATTTTTAAGTTAATATTACTTAATACAATATTATCCCCATATCGTTTGCTTATATTTTTCAATTCAATTGGAACTACGCCACTACTTGTTACCTCTGGAAATTTAAATCTTATTTTTTCGGTATTTTCTGTAATTTCTATATCTTCAAACTTTTCAAGCATTTTAATTCTGCTTTGCACTTGTTTTGCTTTAGTAGCTTTGTATCTAAACCGTTCAATAAAGCGTTCTAATGCTTCTTTTTGTTTTTGTCTTGTTTTTATTAAGTTATTTAAGGATAAATCTCTTTCTTCCTTAAATTTAATATAAGCATCATAATTGCCATTAAAAAAAGAAAGCTTACGGTTAAAAATTTCTAAAGTTTTGTTGGTTACACTATTAACAAAAAATTTATCGTGGGATACTATTAGCATAGCACCTTTAAAGGACTTTAAGAAATCTATAAGCCAGCGTAGAGAGTCGATATCTAAGTGGTTTGTAGGTTCATCTAACATCAATAAATCGGGGTCGCTTAATAATATTTTGGCGAGTTCAATTCTCATTTGCCAACCACCAGAAAAAGTATCTACGCTTTTATAAAAATCTTTTTCAGTAAATCCAAGTCCAATTAATACTTTTTCAATTTTGCTATCTAAGGCGTAATAATCTATGTGGTCTTTAAGTAAATGAATTTCTCCAAGTTCATTTATTAATTCTTGCTGTTGCTCTGGTGTTATATCTGGATTTAACAATTCTGCATTAATATATTCTTCTTTTTCTTCAATTTCTGTTTGGTTTGGTAAAGCGGATTTAACTTCATTAAACAAAGGTAAGTTAGATTTAGAAATAAACTCTTGTGGAAGATATTTAATTTTAATTCCTTTTTGTTTTACAATAGTTCCTGTTTCGGGTTGTTCATATCCCATTAAAAGTTTAAGAAATGTAGATTTACCGCTACCATTAGCACCAACAAGTGAAATTCTATCTAATCCATTAATTTTTAAGTTAACATTATCAAATAAATAAGTGCCATTAAATTGAATAGATAAGTTATTTATGTCTATCATTAAAAACTCAATTATTTATTAATTACAGCAAATTTTTGAATAGAAACATTATTGGCTTCATTATCATATGCGGCTAAAATATAAATACCGCTAGAAACAAGATTGCCATCGTTATCTCTTCCATCCCAAAAAGCAATTTTACCACCGGGTGAGGAAAATTCTTTTACAAGTTTGCCCGAAATTGTAAAAATTTTAATATTACTATCTTTTATTAAGCCGTCTATTGTAAGACGAGTATCGTTACCAGGGTAAACAACGTAAGGATTTGGATAAATAAAAATTGTTCCAAAGCTATCAACAGGTCTAAGTGCAGTTGTGTAAAAAGCGGTTAATCCGTAGTCTGTTCCAACATAAGCAATCCCTTTTTTATCATCAAATGCAATAGATTTAATATCATCTGTTGGAAGGGGCGAGTTTTTGCTATCGTATGTAGCTAAAAGTGTGCTACCATCAGAGCTTACTACAAAAATGCCTTGTTTTGTTCCTACCCATTTTCTATTTAATGGGTCTACTGCCATGCAAATTATAGATTGTTGCCTAAGTGGAAAAGAGCTACTTATTGAAGTTTTTGGATTATTAACATCTCTAATAATGTTAACACCTAAAATAGTACCAATCCAAAGCTCACCTCTATTATCTAATAAAAGGGAAGTAATGGAGTTGCTATTTAAACCATCGCTATCTTTTAAAGTGCCCCATTTATCATCTGCTGTGTTAGATAATGTGCCGTTTTCGTTAAAGTAATATAACCCATATTGTACAGAGTTTATAGTAAACCATTTTGTGTTATTTCTATCTATAACCATATTTCCAAAAGTAGATTCTGTTGATAAAGCAAAGGGTACAAAATCGAAATGATACCAGGTGCTATCGGATGTAATAACGCTTAATGGCTTTTTATTTGCGGGCCAGTAGTTTAATATCCAAGTGTTATTTTTAGAATCTTTTTTAACATCGCCAATAACTAAAAACGAGGGTGTTTTTGGTATACCGGTTAAAGCTGTGTTGGTTGTATTAAAAGTAGTTATTTTATTACCGTTAAAAGCAGTAAAGCCATTTCCCCAAGTTAAACCATAAACAGTATTATCACTTGCCGATGTTACTTTATAAAAATCATTAAAAGTAATTTGAGCACTGTTTAATGTGTTATTGTATAAATACCAATTGTTATAATCAAACTTCATTAATCCAATTCCAAAGCCATCTTTTCCAGTAGCTGCCCATAAATTTCCACTTGCATCCACTTCTAAGTATTGAAAAGAATTAGTAGCGGGTCCACTAGGATAAATATACTTTGAATTATTATTATTTATTTTAAGAATGCCATTATTTGTGCTTAAATAAAAACTATTATTATTTAGTATTACAGATTTTAATAATGGACTATCACTGTGGTACAATACATTATAGCCATTAATTCCATTAAAAATTAAGTCATAAGACCCAAGTGCGTAAATTCCGTTATTTAAGGGTATAACATCCACTAAATTAAAGCCATCCAAATCATATTTTTCATAAATTCCATTTTCAAGCTTTAATACACCTTTATTAGTAGCTATTAAAATAGCATTACCTTTTAATGCAATTTTATTAAATGTAATAGAACCAAAATTTAATGGAAGGGGATAATTATTCCAACTATCGGGAGAGGAAAGATTAGTTACGCCTAATTTAGAAACAGCTATTCCGCTTTCTGTATTTACATAAATTAAATTATCAACAATAAAGTTTTTTACTTTAATATCACTACCAAACGAGCCAAATTTTGTAATAGTTTCCTTAAAAGCTAAAGTTTTAGTATTAATTAAGGATAATCCAAAATCTGTAGCTACAAAAATAGTATCACCCTTAACAAACATATAATTTATTCGCTTTTGAGTTTTATCGCTATAGAAAATATCTGTAATTTTTGTAATAGACCCAGTGTTTTGGTTGTAAACATCTATAAAACCTTCTAAGTAGCCAATCCAAACTTTGCTTTGGTTATCCACAGCAATAGCGGTGGCATTTTGGCTACTTAAGCCATTTGCTTTATTTAAGGTTACAAAGTTAGTGTCTAATAAGTTATATAAAAAAAAGCCACCTTCGCTAACAGCAAATAAAGTATTATTAGAAATTACAAAATTATTTATGTTTTTATAAGATGTGTAATTTATAGTTGTACCCGCTTGCTGGCTTAGTATTAGCTTTGTAAATATAAAAGATATTAAAATAATTAGCTTTTTCATTTTGTACCGAAAAATTTGATATTTAAACTTAAATTTACAAAAAATAAATGATTTTTTAAGTTAATTTTATGGGTTAAAAAAAAAGTAATTAATTGCCAATAACTGTTAATGCTATAGATACAGCAGCTATTTTAGCAGCTCCATTATTTTTACATATTTTGGCAACCTCTTTTACTGTAGAGCCAGTGGTTATAATGTCATCTAATATTATTATGTTTTTACCTTTTATATAGTTTACATTTTTAATTTCAAAAATATCTTTTATGTTTTCTTCTCTTTGGTTTTTATTACGTAAAGATTGGCTTTCTGTATATACTTTTCTATATAAAACATTGTTTATTATTTTTTTATTAGTTGATTTAGCAAATCCTTTTGCTATATAATAAGATTGATTATAACCGCGTTCAGTTTTTTTTATTGGATGTATTGGGACGGGTAAAATTAAATTGTAATTATTTAATTCTATATCATCCTTAATTTTATTGGCTAAAATCGTTCCTAAATAATAACCAATTCTAAATTTGCCATTATATTTTAATTGATGTATAATTTTTTGTATTGGGGATTTTTTAGTATACTTGTAACAAGAAAAAAGATAATCTATTTTAGATAAATTATTAAACTTTTCATTAAAAAAATCTTTAAGATAATCATTATCTGCTAAATCTAATTTACTAAAGCAATTATTACAAAGGTATTTTTCTAAAGGGGATAATTTTTGTTCACAAAAAACACAAAAGCGGGGAAGTAAAAAATCAAAAGTTGCATTAAGTAAACTAAGCATCTTTGTTTTTATTTTTAACCATTTTTCTATCATTAAGTTCTAAATGGTTATAAAACCAGAGCCGAAAAGAGTGTAAAAATTCTGTAACAGCATTTTTTTGGTTGTTGTTTAATGCTTTAATAAAGTGTCTTGTCTTTTCTAAATATCTTTGATGTTCTAATATATGAGATATTTCAAAACAATTATTCTCTTTCATGTATCGTTCTTCGGTTTTAAAATGATTACCCATTTCTTCGTAAATTTGCTCAGCCAAGTACTTCATATCGTATGTTTTATTACTCAAAAATGCATCCTTTAATTCTGAAGCTAATTTATGAAGTTTTTCATGTTGTTCGTCAATTTCTTTAATGCCCAATAAATCTTTTTCGGTTAAGATTGTATTCATTTTTGTACCAATTTATTAAGATAATGATGTCTTGTGATTTACATAAAAATTTATAATAGTCCACTTTTTTTTCTGATTATCCATTCTAATGCAAAAATAAATATAATTAAAAAAAGTAAAAATTCAAAATTCCAAAGTTTAAACTCTTTTTCAGTGATAAAAATTTTAGATGTATTTGCGGTTTTTTTATTAATATCATCAATAAATTTTAAGTAATCGCTTTTATTATAAAAATTTCCTCCTGAATTACCAGCTAAGGAAAGTAAAAAATTTTTATCTTGCACTAAATTAATTTTTTCTAAATCAATTTCACCAATAGAAAATTTACCTTTTACATTTCCTAAGGATTTACCCTTATAGTTAGCAGATGCATTAAAAGAAAAATAACCAGATTTAGGAATATTTAGTTTTGCTTGATAAATTCCATTGCCAAGTGCTTCTGCAACTGTTTCGTAATCTGTATCTTGAACTTTTGATTTAATTTTAATTTCTGCGTCTTCTAATGGATTAAACGCTTCGTCGTAAGCATACGCAATAAACTCAACAGGTTCTCCTTTAGCAAAAACTTGTTTAATTGGTTTAACTTGCAGTTGGTTTTGTTCAGAAGCTACATTTAACCATTTAATGGCTTCGTTAAAAAAACCATTAAATAAATCTTCACTACCAGTGGTTACATTTAATTTCCATCGCCAAATATTACCAGCTAAAATAGCCATAGAACGTTTTTTACCTAAAGAACGGGTTAATACAAGCGGTAATTCTGTTATACTATTAGCTATTTTTGCATTTAGTAATATTTCAGATTCTGGTTTTGCAATAAATTCTGCTGCATATCTTGTAACAGGTGGTAAATTATTCCAGATTTCTGAAAAGAGCGGATTATTTGCTTTTAGTATTGCACTATTATAATTTTTAACATTTGCTTGAATAGATATTTTATTGTTAGAGACTGCTTTAACTACAAAAGGCGTATAATTTTCTAATAATTTTAATTTATTATAATCAATCGATTCACCTAAAACAAACAGAAAAGGTTTTCCATTTTCAATTTTAGATATTACTTTATTTAATAAATCTGCTGGGGTATTATTTGTTGGAAAATTAATTAAAACAAAAACATTAGCACTATCTATACTTTTTAGTTGGGCACCATTTAAAAAATTTGTGGATACTTGTAGAATTTGAATGACTTGATAATTTTCGTTTAATTTTAATGCATTGTAAATAAATGAAATATCTGGTGTGGGTAGGGAAGAAAGCAAAACAATTTTTACTTTGCTACTTAACACTTTAACTATTTTAATAAATGATTTATTGGTTAAATTTTCAATTTTATCTTTTAAGATAACTTTTGCTGTTAGTTTAACTTCTCCCGCTTGTTTGGGTAAGTATTCATAAATTACTTTATCAATTCCACTTGGGGAAAGGGTAATATCTTTAGATAAAATTTCTTTACCATCTTCAAAAAGTTGAACAGTAGCAATTTTGTTTTCTAAAAAATTATTTTTAACTAAAATTTCTATGTTAGATTTAGTATTTGTATATAAATATTCCCCGGTAATTATATTAGATACAAAAACCTCTTTAGTTTTTGTGGTATCACCTAAAGCAATAATATTAACATTGGTTCCAAGTTGCACAGCTTTGCTAATAGGGTTTACTCCATCTGTAATTATTCCATCGCTAATAATATTAATTGTAGCAATGTTTTCGTTTTTATTTGCAACGTAATTAAAAATTTTTTCAAAGTTAGTTGTGCTTTCGTTAAAGTTAAATTTTGGTTCAGATATTTTTGTAATATCTTTACCAAAAGTAAAAACTTCAAAATCTCCTTTAATTTTATCTTTTATTTGAATAAATAAATTTTCTAAATATTCTTTTGTTTTTGCACTATCTTTTGCGGCAATTGATGACGAGTTATCAAAGAAGAATAAGTTTTTGGGTTTTATTTCGTTTTTTAAATTTATATGAATTAGTGGTTCAAAAATTAAAAGTAAAATTAAACTTAATGCTGTAAATCTTAAAATAAAAAGAATAATTTTAATTTTAGTATCAATAGCAGGAATAGTATACTTATAATAATAATAAGTAATAGCTGCAATAAGTATAACACCTAACAGCAGAAATAAAAATGAATAGTTAAGTTGAACTGAAAAGCTGGAAATATTAAACATAAAGACTTAAAATTTCCAATCTTTAATTTTATTATAAGTATTATAATCGGTCAAATCGAAATGAATAGGTGTAACCGAAACATAATTATTTTGAACAGCAAATTGATCTCTATCAAGCTCTGTATCTGTATTTACTAAACTGCCGGTTAACCAATAATAATCTTTTCCATAAGGGTCTACGCGTTTTTCGTAAATATCATCCCACTTGGAAAGACCTTGTTTAGTTACTTTAATACCTTTAATTTTATCTTCGGGTAAATTAGGCACATTAACATTAAGCATTGTTCCCTTTGGTAAACCATTATTTAACACTTTAGCAGAAATAATTTTAGCAACTTTAGCTGCATAAGAAAAATCTTCAACATCGTGGCTTGTAACAGAAACAGCAATAGCGGGCACATCCATAATTGCAGCTTCTCTTGCCGCAGATACTGTTCCAGAATAAATTATATTAATTGCGGTATTACTACCATGGTTTATGCCCGAAACAACTAAATCTGGGGACTCTTGCATAATATTTCTTATACCCATTTTGATGCAGTCGGCAGGTGTTCCATCAACGGCATAGCCAAAAAAATGCCCACCACCACGGTAATGTTTTGTTACGCGTAAAGGGATTTTCATAGTAATTGCATGACCAACGGCACTTTGTTCTGTTAATGGTGCTACAACAATTACTTCTGCTAATTCTTTTAATGCTTCTGCAAGTGCAAATATTCCTTTGCTATAAATACCATCATCATTACTTACCAATATTTTCAAAATTTCCTCACTTAATATTTTTACAAATCTATAGCAAATTTAATGTTTTTTTATTAATTATTAAATAATATTTCTTTATTTTTTATTTTAAAATTTTTATATTAAAATCTGAAATTCTAATTATCAAAATGTTGTAGGGTAAAAATGAATAATAAATGGTTCAATAATTTAAAACTAAAATCAAAATTCTTAGCAATATTAATAATTCCTATAATTGGTACTTTTTTAATATTTGTTTTATCTATATTCAAAGGAAATGATGTAAAACATAATCTAGATGAACTTACTTCTACACAATTTGAAACTATAAAAGAGCTTAACAATTTATTTGTACAAGCTTTTATAGAAGGACAGGCAACTAGAAATATATTACTTAATACAAACGACAATACTGCTAAAAAGAACTATGACAATGCCAAAGCAGACTTTAATAAAAGTTTAAATAGAATATTTGAATTGCAAAAAGACCATAGTGAGATGTTAGTAAGTCTTAACAACATAAAAAGCTTGGCTGATGAAGTTGCAAGTATGAATGAAAGAGCACAAGAAATGGCATATAGTGGTAATTTAGAAGAGGCAGTTACCTTTTTAACAACTCAAGTTACGCCAAGATGGCGAGACTTAAAGGCAGAACTTTTTAAGGCTACTGAATTAGAAGAAAAAAACTATCAGTTTTATAGAGATAGTGCATTAAATTCTGTTAGTACAACAATTAGTATTATTATTTATTTAGGTTTAGCAATAATAATAATTTCCGTATTTTTAGGTATAAAGGGTGCAAATTTATTAGTTAATCCTATATTAAGATTAAAAACAGCGGCACAAAATGTAGCACAAGGTAATGTTTCGGTAGAAATTGAAGTTGATAGAAGTGATGAGCTTGGAGAGCTAAGTGTTGCATTTAATGAAATGATAAATCATATTAGGGAATATAACCAAAAGTTAATAGAAGAAAAAAATAGTGTTGATAGGAAAATTGAAGAAGCTACTAATTTAGCAAATACTAAACAAAAGTATTTAGAAGCCAAGACAGCAGAATTATTAGAGGCAATGGATAAATTTTCTAAAGGTGATTTGACATTAGAATTGGAAGTTGAGCGACAAGATGAAATGGGGCGTTTATATACAGGGTTTAACAATGCAATTCAAAATATTAAGGAATTAATTAGACGCGTAACAGAATCGATACATGCAACAGCAAGTGCATCTGCTCAAATATCATCAAGTGCAGAGGAAATGGCTGCTGGAAGCGAAGAGCAAAGTAAACAAACGAATGAAGTATCTGTTGCGATTGATGAAATGACAAGGACAATTTATGATAGTGCAAAAAACACTAGTTTAGCGGCAGAAAATGCTAAAAATAGTGGAGAAATTGCTAAAAAAGGTGGTGTTGTTGTAAATAAAACTATTGATGAAATGAATAAAATTGCAGAAGTAGTTTCCAAAGCATCAGAAACGGTTCAAATTTTGGGTAGTAATAGCGAAAAGATAGGTGAAATTATATCTGTAATTAGTGATATAGCAGATCAAACAAACTTGTTAGCATTAAATGCAGCTATAGAGGCAGCACGTGCGGGCGAGCAAGGAAGAGGTTTTGCGGTTGTTGCTGATGAAGTTAGAAAACTTGCTGAACGCACTACTAAAGCTACAAAAGAAATATCCAGCATGATTAAACAAATACAGTTAGATACTAACGAAGCTGTAAGTTCTATGACTAAGGGTACATCTCAAGTAGAAAAAGGAAAATCTTTAGCAATTGAAGCGGGTAATGTTTTAAATGAAATTGTTAAAAGCTCAGAAAAAGTAACCGATATTATTGTTCAAGTAGCAGCTACTTCTGAAGAGATGAGCAGCACTGCCGAAGAAATTACCAAACGTATTGAAGGCATTAACAATATTACAAGAGAAAACACTATTGGCATTCAGCAAATTGCTAAAGCTAGCGAAGACCTTAGCGTGCTTACAACTAAATTACAAGAATTGACTGAAGAATTTAAAATTGAGCATTCTTCTTTAGTATCTAGAAAATATTTAAGATAATAAATTTATAGGTGGCAGAATTTTTTTCTGCCACTCTTTTTATTAATATTTTTCCCCAATTAGTGAGGTTGTATGAAAAATTATTTTACTTTTTTTATTTTATTTTTATTTGGTATTTCTATTATTTCGGGTCAAGAAAACAAATATAAGCCATCATGGTTTGGAGATTTTAAAAGCAGTTTTGATGTAGATTTTACAAACCATGCCGAGTCTTTTTCACTTAATGTTGCTAGAATAGGTGTAAAAGGTGCTGTTAATGAATATTTATCTTATAAAGTTCTTGTAAATTTTGCAAATATTGGTAACCTAAGCGTAAAAAAAGATGTAAACAGTAAGGTTACAGATGTGAAAGCAAAATTTGCAGAAGTTTTGCAAGACGCATTTTTTAAGTATAATTTTGATAAAGCTCTGTTTTTGCAATTTGGACAATATAAAATTCCATTTAGTACAGATAATTTACGCGCTCCATTAGAGATTGATTTTTACAATAGAAATTTAACTACTAAAGTTACACCAGATTTACGTGACGTTGGTGTAATGTTTGGGTATACAAACAAAGAGGCAATGGGATTAGAGTTATACGCTGGATTATTTAATGGAAGCGGTCCAAATAAAACAGAAAGTGATAGAACATTAAATAAATCTTTTCGTGCTGTAATAAAACCTATTCAATCAATTTCTGTTTCTGCAAATTATTATAATGGTAAATTGGATAATGCATTTGTTGATATTTATGATTTTGGTACAACATTAAATCTTAATAAGTTTAAATTAGATTTTGAATACGCTATTAGGCAAATCGACTCGACCAATTTTAAACGAAATACATTTAGTTACCAAACTTATGCATTATACACAATTCCAGTAGATGCCAAATATTTTGTAGCTATACAACCAGCTGTTAGATGGGAATATTTAGAGCCAAACAATAAAATTACAGATGATGAATTGACAAAAATAACAGCAGGTTTTTCTTTTATTTTAAATGAAAATATTTTAAATCAAATAAAGCTAAATTACGAAAGTACAAATTACAAATTAGCAAATAGAAAAACATTAAAAAGATTTATTTTAGGATTTCAAGTAGCATTTTAAATAAAATTATAGATGAGAAAAAATTATGAAAATTCTAAAGCCACATATGTTAAAAAAAGGGGATTTAATAGGTGTAATTACACCAGCTTCTATACCAGATGACATAAGCAGAATTGAGAAAGGTGTTAGATATTTAGAGTCTTTAGGCTATAGGGTAGAAGTTGGTAAAAATGTGGGGAAAGTACGCGGATACCTTGCAGGAACAGATGAAGAGCGATTAGAAGATTTACACTACATGTTTAACAAAAAAGATGTTAAAGCAATAATTTGTGCGCGTGGTGGATATGGAACGCCGAGATTGCTTGATAAAATTGACTATTCTTTAATAAAAAAGAATCCTAAAATTTTTGTTGGTTATAGTGATATAACAGCACTACAAATGGCGTTTCTTAAAAAATGTGGGCTTGTAACTTTTGCTGGACCAATGGTTGCAGTAGATTTTTGGAAAGAAGAAGTAAGCAAATTTACCGAAGAGCAATTTTGGCGCATGATAACTAGCGATAAACCTTTTGGTAAATTAGCAAATCCAGATAACGAAAGATTTTTTGTACTAAACAAAGGCAATGCAGAAGGAAAAATAATTGGAGGAAATTTAGCCCTTATTACAGCATTAATGGGGACTGATTACTTGCCATCATTTGAAAATAATATTTTAATGTTAGAAGATATTGGAGAGCCTCCTTATAGAGTTGATAGAATGCTAAACCAAATTAAACTTGCTAAGGGTTTAGAGCAAGCTTCTGCAATTGTTTTAGGTAGGTTTGTAGATTGCTATGATTCCGATGGTGCAAAATCTTTAACTTTAAATGAAGTTATAGCAGATTATTTTTCAAAAATTAATAAACCTGTAATTTATAATTTTAAGCATGGTCATATTAGCGATAATATTACTGTGCCATTTGGTTTAAATTGCTCCTTGAATACAGAAAAAAATATTTTAGAAATAACTGAAAGTGCAGTTATTTAAATAAATTTAACTTGCTTTTTTTAAAAAAATTAAACATATTAGTTAAAAATTATAAAATCATTTAAAAAAATCATCTATCAACTAAAACAGGAGGACTTAATGAGAAAAAGTGCATACTTTATAATATTCTCGTTAGTTTTATTATTTGTAGGTAACATTTTTGCACAAGATGCAAAAGAAACCGTGGAATTAAAAGGTGTTAATTTAGATTACATACTAAAAACACGCACAATTAATCCACAACCACTGCCACATTATACAGAAATGGCAGAACTTTATACTAATGGTCCATTTATGAATGCCCCCGGCGCAGGTCCTAATGGAGCAGATGGTAGTGTTTTACAAACAAACTTGGGTTTAACTAGTTTTGGTTTTGCTTTTAATAATGTTACTCCTTTCAGAATAGCGGATAATTTTACAGTAGTTGGTGCAACATGGACTATTGACTCAATTAAAGTATTTGGGTACCAGACAGGTTCAACAACAACTTCTACTTTTACAGGTTTATATGTAAGAGTATATAATGGTGATCCACGAAATGGTGGAACAGTTGTTTGGGGTGATGTTACTACTAACATAATGATTGCAACACGTTGGACAGGTGTTTACAGATATACTGATACTACACCAGGTACAACAAGACCTATTATGATGATAGTTGGTGCAACACCTGGTTTAGTATTACCTCCTGGCGATTATTGGGTAGAATTTGGAACAACAGGTTCCGGGTCTTCCGGTCCTTGGTGCCCACCAATTACAATTACAGGTCAAGCTGTTACCGGTGATGCTATTCAATGGGCAAATAATGCATGGGCTGCTTTAGTGGACGGTACAAATGCACAAGACGTACCATTTATTTTCTATGGTAGTTCAGGTGCGCCTGTTGGTCCTGGTCCAGCAACAAATCCTTCTCCAATTAATGGCGCTTTAGGTGTTCCAATTTCTGGTGTTAACATTAGTTGGACTAATCCTAATACTACAACTTCAGTTGCAGTTTATTTTAGTGATGAGCAGGCAAAAGTTCAAAATATGGATCCTTCTGCATTAGTTTACCAAGGTAATCCAATTACTACTTTAGCATTACCTCAATTAGCTTACTTTACAAGTTATTATTGGAGAGTAATTACAGTTGATAATACTGGTACATCAAATGGTCCAGTTTGGACGTTCAAGACCATGAGAGACCCATCAACTTTCTTTGAAGATTTTGAAGCTGGTTCAGGAAATTGGACAATAGAAGGTAATCCACCATATGTATGGACAGTTTATGGTCTACCATGGCCTAATACTTATTTATTGCCACCAACTGCTAGTGGTAAAGTATTTGCTGCAGATAGTGATGAATGGGGAAGTTCTGCTGGCGCACAAACAACTACTGCAACTTTAACTAATGGTTTAAATTGCGCTAATTACGAACATGTTTACTTAGAGTTTGACTCAGATTTCCATATCTATAGCAATAGTCAAGACCAAGGTTGGGTAGATGTTAGCAATGATGGTGGTGCAACATGGACTAATGTTTACTACGTAGTAGGTGTTGATGATAGAACACAACATAAATCTTATGACATATCATCCTTAGCAGCTGGTAAAACAAACGTAAAAGTACGCTTTAAATATGCTAACACTGGTTGGAACTGGTATTGGGCTGTTGATAACGTAACTGTTTACGGAACAGGCGTTATTCCAGTTGAATTAACAAGCTTTACAGCTAATGTAGTTGATAACAAAGTTGTATTAAATTGGGCTACTGCTACCGAAACTAACAACAGTGGTTTTGCAATTGAACGCAGCAAAGATGGCTTAACATTTGAACAAATCGACTTTGTAAAAGGTAATGGAACCACTACTGAAAGACATATGTATTCATACACAGATGCTTCTAACTTAAGTGGTAAATATACTTATAGATTAAAACAAGTTGATTTTGATGGTACATTCTCTTATTCAAATACTGTAGAAGTTAATGTTGGCATTCCTACAGAATTTGCTTTAAGTCAAAACTATCCAAACCCATTTAACCCAACAACTAAAATAGCATTCTCGTTGCCAGTTGAATCTAATGTAACAATTAATTTATATAATGCATTAGGACAGTTGGTAAGCACATTAGTTGAAGGTAACTACACAGTAGGTAACCATGTTGTTAACGTTAATGCTTCATCCTTATCAAGTGGAATCTACTTCTACACAATAGAAGCAAAAGGCGTAAATGGAAAGAACTTTACAGCAACCAAAAAGATGGCATTAATGAAATAATTTAATGTTATAAAATTAAAAGCCCGTTGCAAAACAACGGGCTTTTTTTATTTAAAATAAAAAAAGGGAAACTAAATTCCCTTTAATAAAAAAAAGTATAAATTAAAAATTATTCTGCGTAAACGCTAATATATTTTCTGTCGTCTTTCTTGTATTCAAATTTCACAACGCCATCTATAAGAGCAAATAAAGTATCGTCTTTACCTTTACCTACATTAGTACCAGGGTGAAATTTGGTTCCTTTTTGACGAACCAAAATTGAGCCAGCAGAAACTTTTTGACCGCCATATCTTTTAACACCTAAATATTGCGGATTACTGTCTCTTCCGTTACGCGATGAACCTTGACCTTTTTTATGAGCCATAATTTCCTCCGAAAATTAACCTATCTTTGTTACTTCGATACGAGTTAAGAAATCGCGATGACCTTTTTTGCGTCTATACGATTTTCTTCTTTTTTTCTTGAACACAATTACTTTATCATCTTTTAAGTGTTCAATTACTTTTGCGCTAACTTTAACATTGCTTAATGTAGGTGCGCCAATTTTGGTGTCGTCGCCGTTTGAAAACAACAATACTTTATCAAAAACTACTTCACTGTTCGGTTCGTTTTTCAATCTGCGTACGAAATAAGTTTTATTTTCTTCAACTTTTAATTGCTGTCCTGCAATATCAACTACTGCAAACATTTAGTTTCCTCCAACAGTCTTAAATTAGAACAGTAAATTTATTAAATTATTTACAATAAGTCAATATATTTTAAAAAAATTAATTTAATTTATTTATTTTTTTAGCTTAAAAGAAAACTCACTACCAACATTAATCTGGCTTTTAACTTCAATTTTAGAGTTATGGGCTTCTAAAATATGTTTTACAATTGCTAAGCCTAAACCTGTTCCACCAACTGCTCTGCTACGCGCTTTATCTACTCTGTAAAATCTTTCAAAAATTCTGCTTAAATCGTTTTCTGATATTCCAATACCTGTATCTTTTACGGTAATTTTTGCATTCTTTCCTTCTTCTTCAATTATTATTTGTACATATCCATTATCTGTGTACTTAATAGCGTTTTGCAAAAGATTTACTAAAACTTGTTTTATGCGGTTTCTATCTCCATAAAGCTTAAGTGTTGGTTTTATATAATCGCATTTTATTTCTAAACCTTTTTCTTCAGCATAGGGTGTTAATTCTTCTTTAATTTCTTGGATAAAATCGTTGGCTGTAAAATATCTAAAGCTCATCTTCATTTGCCCAGATTCAATCATAGAAATGTCTATTAAATCGTTAAGTAAGTTATTTAAATTTGCAGTATGTGTGGCTGCTTTTTCTAAAAATAAGCGATTAACCTTTTTATCATCAATAGCACCATTTAAAAGTGTTTCAATAAATCCTTGTATTGCAAAAATAGGTGTTCTTAGTTCATGGCTAACATTGCCTAAAAATTCTGTACGCACTTGCTCTAATTTTTTTAAGTTTTGTATATCATTTTGTGTGCGTAAAAACATGGATTTTATTTCACCCTCCAATTCTACTAATTGACCGCCTAAATTAATTTCATCTGGGCTATTAAATTTATTTTCTCTAATGTTTTTAATAATATCTTTAATTTTATTTATTTCTGCCTTTCGATATTTACCAAAATAATACATTAGAATTAAAGATAATATTAATATAAACAGAATAACTAAGACAATTTGCGATAAGTGCAAATCGAAGAAAAATAGGTGAAGTATTATTATAAAAAGAGTGGGGAAAAAAATATTTTTAATAACAGGTTTGCCAAAACTTAGGCTTTCTTTAATGTTATTATTCGTTTTTAAATCTATAGCCAACGCCTTTCACCGTTTCAATTAAATCGGCATATTTACCCAATTTTTCACGTATCTTTCTAATGTGAACGTCAATGGTTCTTTCTACAACATAAATATCGTTCCCCCAAACATCATTAAGTATTTGCTCTCTTGGAAAAACTTTATTAGGGTTAGAAGTTAAATAGCACAAAATTTCAAATTCTTTTTTAGGCATAAAAACATTTTGCTTATCTATGCTAACAGTAAAGTTTTCTCTATTAATTTCAATTGGCCCAATTTTAATAAAATTCTGTTTTTGGGCTTTATTAGCAAAAATGTTAGCCTTACGTAAATTACTATTAATTCTGGCAATAAGTTTATTAGGAGAAATTGGCTTTTGCACAAAATCATCTGCACCAATATTTAGTCCTTTTATTTCATCCATTTCGCTGGATTTAGCGGATAAAATCATAACAGGAGTGTTTTCAAACCCTTTTGTTTCTCTAATTTTTTTTAGGGTTTGATAGCCATCTAATTTTGGCATCATAATATCTAATACAATTAATGCGGGATTTTCCTTAAGCTTTTCTAAAGCCTCTAAACCGTCGTATGCAAAAATAACTTCAAAGCCTTCATTTTCTAAATTGTATTTCAGCATTTCAATTATATCTTTTTCGTCATCTACAATTAGTATTTTTGTTTGCATAAAACTTCTCCATTAATTACATTAAATAAATTATTATTACCAAAAAAAGATTTTAAATATATTAAACAATACTTAAATTACAAATAAACTAATTTTAAATAATTGTTAAGTTATTTACCTAAAAAATTAACAATTTTATTAACAATTCCATCTGCATCAATACCAACAATATTATGTAATTCTTTTTGTGTTCCATGCTCAATAAATTCATCGGGTAAAGCAATACGTAAAATATCATTTTTGTAATTTTTATCTGAAAAGTATTCTGCAACGGCGCTACCAAATCCACCAACAATAGTGTTTTCTTCTGCGGTTACAATTTTAATATTAGTTTTAGCAATTTGGTCTAAAAGTTCAGTATCAATTGGTTTAATAAAGCGCATATTAACAACACCGGCAGAAATGCCTTTTTCACTAAGTTTGTTAGCCGCATTTAACGAATAACTAACCATATTACCAACTGCCAAAATAACAACATCATTTCCATTTAAAATAGTTTTTGCTTTGCCAATTTCAAGTTTTTCGAAACCGGGTTTTAGTTCAACGCCAGTAGCACTACCACGAGGGTAACGTAAAGCTATAGGACCTTTTTTATATTCAACAGCAGTGTAAAGCATGTTGCGTAATTCAGCTTCATCTTTAGGAGCCATAACAACCATATTAGGAATAAGGCGAAGGTAAGATAAATCAAAAGAACCATGATGAGTGGGTCCATCTGCACCAACTAAACCGGCGCGGTCTAAAACAAAAACAACGTGTAAATCTTGCAAAGCTACATCGTGAATAATTTGGTCAAAGCCACGTTGTAAGAATGTGGAGTAAATTGCAACAACAGGAATAATATTTTGTGTAGCTAATCCAGCGGCAAAAGTAACAGCGTGTTCTTCTGCAATTCCAACATCAAAGTAATTTTCTGGGAACTCCTTTTGTAATATATTAAGCCCTGTACCATCGGGCATAGCAGCAGTAATACCAACAACTTTTTTATTTTCTTTAACAATTTCTGTAAGTGCTTTACCAAAAATAGATGTGTAAGAAGGTTTTTCGTCGCCAGTTTTAATCGCTTTTCCAGTAACCTTATCAAAAGGAGTAGAAGCGTGTAATTTTTGACTATCACCTTCAGCTGGTTTATAGCCTTTTCCTTTTTCGGTTAATATATGAACTAAAATAGGTCCATTAAGTTCTTTAACTTGTTCAAAAATTTTAATTAATTGTGGTAAATTGTGGCCATTTAAAGGACCAAAATATCTAAAGCCTAAAGCTTCAAAAAGCATTCCGGGTGTAACAATAGCTTTAATACCACTTTCTAAGCGCGCAGCAATGCGTCTAAGTCTATCACCAAAATGGTCTAATTTACCAGTTAAATCCCACACAGCACCTTTAAATCTGTTATAATCAGGGTGGGTAATCATTTCTGTAAAATAATTAGAAAATTGCCAAACATTTGGGGCAATAGACATTTGATTATCGTTAAGAACAACAATTAAATTGCTTTTTAAAACGCCAGAATTATTCATGGCTTCGTATGCCATTCCGCCAGTCATAGCACCATCGCCAATAACAGCTATAACTTTTCTATTAAGCTTATTTAATCTATTTCCAATAGAAATACCTAACGCGGCAGAAATTGATGTTGAAGCATGACCAGCACCAAAAGCATCGTAAGGGGATTCTGTTCTCTTTAAAAAGCCACTTAATCCATTCAACTGTCTAATTGTGTGTAATTTATCTTTTCTACCAGTAATAATTTTATGTGGATAAGCTTGGTGTCCAGTATCCCAAACCACAGCGTCTTCGGGCGTATTAAAAACTTTATTTAATGCAACTGTTAATTCTACAGCACCTAAACCACCACCAAAATGACCACCAACTTGTGATATTACATCTACCATATACTCGCGTATATCACTGCATAAAGTTTTTAAATCACTTAAACTTAAGTTCTTTAAATCATTAGGCGTATTTACTTTAGAAAGTACAGGATATTTTTTTTCTAAATCGCTCATTAGTCTTGTTGTACCTCAATTTTTATACTTCTTTCTAAATCGTTCTTTAATTCAGTAATTTTTAATTCTGCTTTATTCAATCTTGAATAACATTCTTTTGTTAATATAATTCCCTCTTCGTATAGTTTTAAAGATTCTTCCAAATCCACTACATTACCATCAAGCAAATTAGAAATTTCTTGAACTCTATTTAGAAGCTCTTCAAATGATTTTTCTTGTACATTTTCCATTTTAATTTACCTCAATTTCGCCATCAAAAAACTTTATTTTTGATTTTAAGTTGTTATCAAAATCTTTTTGGCGTTTAACCAATTTATTATTTTGTAAAACTAAAGTATAACCTTTTTCTAAAATATTATTAATGTTATTATGAATAATCTTGTTTTCGCTAATTTCAAGTTTATTTTTTAGTCTAACAATTTTATTTTCTAAGTTATTTGTCATTTTATAAATAAGGTTATCTAAAGTGTTAAAATTATTTTTAATGTTAGAGTTAATCACTCTAAATCCATAGCTATCTATTAAACGATTTATAGTTGATTTATATTGTAATAAATTATTTAGTAATATAGTTCCTTGTTGGGTTAAAAAATAATCTAATATATTTTCATATTCATTTCTATCAGGTGTAGCAAGCTCCATAGCGGCAGTAGGGGTAGAAGCGCGCACATCGGATACAAAGTCTGCTATAGTATAATCAGTTTCGTGTCCAATACCTGTAATAATTGGAATTTTACTATTAAAAATAGCGCGAGCAACAATTTCTTCGTTAAAAGCCCAAAGGTCTTCTATGCTTCCACCACCGCGGGCTATGAGAATAGTATCTATATCATTTCTTTTATTGAATATAGAAATTGAGTTAACCACATCTTCAGCAGCGCCTTCGCCTTGCATTCTAGTAGGAATAACAATTATTTCCACAAGTGGGTAGCGTCTGGTGGCAGTTCTAACCATATCTTTCATTGCAGCGCTATCAACAGCAGTAATAACACCAATTTTTTTAGGGTATTTTTTTAATTCTTTTTTATATTGTTTGTCAAAAAGTCCTTCGGCTTCTAATCTTTTCTTAAGGCGTTCAAATGCTGCAAGTAGTTCACCTTCTCCAGCAACAACCATTGTGCGGCAATCAATTGCATAACTGCCACGAGGTGGGTATACATTTAATTTACCACTAACTATAACTTTCATGCCATCGGTCGGTTTAAATGTAACTTTGGCATTATAGCTAACCCACATATTGCAGGAAATTTGCGCGTTTTCATCTTTTAATGTAAAATACCAATGCCCACTTGCAAAATGAGGTTTAAAATTGCTAATTTCTCCGGTTACTACAACAAAATCAAACTCTGTTTCTAATGTATGTTTAATACTATTTGTAATTTCTGTAACAGATTGTACTTTACTATTAAAAGGTAACAATTTTATTAACCTATTTATTAAAATTAAAAACTATAAATTTAAGGAAAAGAAATTAGAGAATAAACCAACAGAAATTTCGTTAAAATTAAACTCTTTTTCATTAGGTTTAATGTTATATCTATATTTTACGTTAAATGTAAAATTATCATATAATTTAAATAAACCTAAAGATATTTCCGGAATTAATCCATTTTTTGATTTAAAGTTTGTAAAACCTGTAACCCCAACTGATATATATTCAATTACGGGCATTAATACTATGTGCTTATATCCTATGCCAAATGTATTAAAATGGTTTTTGGTTATGTGTCTATATTCAACATTAAAGTATCCGGTAGGGTAATTATAACCGCCTAAATGGTAAGTTAATAAAGGAATTTCTTTTTTAAACGAGAAAGAATTAAAATTAGGCATATAAACGTAAGTAGGTTCTGGGATTAAGAAAATAATGGAACCAAAAAGGCAAGTTGTAAAAATATTACTATTTGTTGTTGTAGTAGTAATTAATGTTTGTGGAAGTTCTGCTTCGTACTGCTCGCTTTTATATTCTTCTTCGTTTTTAGTTAATATTTGAATATAATAAACAAAGTTTGATGAATCTAATTTAATATTACTTAAATCAAGTTCAATTTTATGATTAATTGAAAAATCTTTAGAAACTACAAATTTATATTTATCGTTTATTACTAAGTTAGTTTTAGCGCTATCATCTGTAACAAAGGATACCAAAAACTTATATGGCTTTTCGGGTGTTACATAACTATCAATAATATAAATACCATTGTAAATTTCATTTTGAGCTTTTACAGAAAAGGATATAAAAAAAGCAAAAAATAAGAATAATATTTTAATGTAATTTTTCATAATTGTAATGTTAAATAAATTTGTATTTACAAAATTACAAATTTATTAACAAATATTTTAAAATAAATTACTAAATTAAACTCGTTAAAATTTTTCCAAGCCTTCTAAAAAAAACAGAACTTAAAGGCTTTTTAATATTTAGTTTATAATTTCAAAAATTTCTGTTATAGATTTTTTAGCTTTTGGGCTAGAAGTATCATTAGGCTTTCCAACAACAACTAAGCAAGCTAAATAATTAGGCTCTTTAATATTAAGTAACTCCTCAAGCTCTTTTTTAGCTACCAAAGGACCAGTTAACCAACAAGCCCCATAACCTAAATCTACAGCGGTAAGTAACATATTTTCCACAGCGGCGCCAATTGTTTGAAAATTTGGATAGTTGCGCATTTCGTTTAATTTTTCGTGGGTAATAGATCCGAGCAATAATTCTTCAGCTTCTGCTTTATAAGGTTCTCCAACAACTGCAATAACAGCAGGTACATCTACAAAAAATGTAGAAAACCACTCAACTTTGCGTCTTATTATTTCAGTCTCAAAATTAACGTTTTCGCCAAAAATTTCTTTTAATTTATTTTTAACAGCAAGCGACATATTTGTTAATAGCACCCTATTAGTAATAGCAATAAATTTCCAAGGTTGACTGTTGTTTATGCTGGGTGCCATGCCTCCTGCTTTAACAATTTTTCTTAATATTTCAATTGGCACTTCATCATCTTTAAATTTTCTAACAGAGCGTCTTTTTTCTAATACTTCTCTTAATTCCATTTTGCCTCCATTTTGGTTTTAATTATAACATTTAAAAAATATAAAAAGTTTAAAATTCTTTTCAAAAATATTTATCAATAATTATTTAGTTAACAATTTATTAACATATAAGTAACTATTTGTTAACACGAGCTTAATAATAGTTTAATATTAGAAAATTAAGTTTGCACTAACAATATAAAAATTTGGAAGGAGAGCCAAATAAAATGAAAAATAGTGTTAAAGCCTTAATAGGCAGATTAGAAAATTTTACAAAATTAAAGCATTTATTGCTTATTTTATTATTACTAATTAGTAATTTAATAAGCGCACAAAGCAAAGGGTCTATAAGCGGAAAGGTAAAAGATGAATCCAACAATGACGTTTTAATTGGTGCTAACGTTTTAATTGTTGGAACTAATATTGGTGCATCTACAGATTTAGATGGTAACTACGTAATAAAAGGGTTAGAGCCGGGCGAGTATTCAATTAAAGTATCTTATATATCTTATAATAGCGTAACGGTAGAAAAAGTTAAAGTATTAGCGGGTAAAGATACTAAGATAAACGTAACATTAAAACCGGTTGCAACACAAATAGAAGAAGTTGTTATTGCAGCAGAAATGATAAAATCTACAGAGGGTGCGCTATTAACTATTCAAAAAAACTCGTTAAATATTGTTGACGGAGTGAGTGCCGAGCTTATTAGTAAAAATAATAGTAGTGATGGAACCGATATTTTATCCCGCATGACAGGTATAACAATTAGTGATGGTAAATACGCTTTTGTAAGAGGTATTGGGGATAGATATAACAACACTATGTTAAATGGTGCTGGTTTACCAAGTACAGACCCAGAAAAGAAAAGTTTTTCTTACGATTTATTTCCTGCTAGCTTAATTGAAAATGTACTTACAAGTAAGACATTCACTGCAGATAAACCAGCGGATTTTAGTGGTGGTTTGGTAGAAATAAACACAATTGAATTTCCTTCAAATTTCCTTTTAGAATTTAGTTACAGTGGTTCTTACAATAATCGCTCTACATTTAAGGATTTTAACACGTATAATGGTGGAGGCAAAGATTATTTGGGTTGGGATGACGGCACAAGAGGTATGCCCGGTTTAATTGGGGAAAAACCTGTATTACGTGGTAATTATTCTGTTACTGAATTAAACGAAATTGGCAAATCTTTTGCTAATAATTGGAATACAAAAAAAGGAAAAGCACCATTAAATGGTTCTTATAAGTTAAATATTGGGGATAAATTTTTATTAGGTGAAACAGTTTTAGGTTATATTGCTTCCTTAAACTATAGTAGTTCTGTAAAATCCAATTTAATCGAAAAAAATAATTATACTTTTGAAGGTCCAAGGTATACTTATAAAGGGTCTACTGCTACAAAATCTGTTATGTGGGGTGCATTATTAAACTTAAGCTTAAAGGTAGATAATAACAATAAAATTAGCTTAAAGAATATTTATAATCAGAACGCTGATGACGAAACAATAAATTATCAAGGAGCATATTATTATAATCCAGATTATAGAAATGTAACATCCTTAAGATATGTTTCAAGGTCTTTATACTCAACACAATTTATAGGTGAACACCATTTAAATTGGTTAAATGGCATACATTTAAATTACAATTTAAATATATCAGAATCTAAACGTAACGAGCCAGATGCAAGGCGATATGTTTACGTAAGAGATTTAGAAGATACAGAAGCACAACCAACATTTTTGCTTGACCAATCTTTAGCCACTAGGTTTTTTGGTGATTTAACTGATAAAAACAAAGGTGCTGGTTTTGACTTATTATTTAAATTATTCGAAAACCCATTTATGCCGAACTTAAAGGTTGGATTTGTTTACGACAAAAAAGATAGAGCTTTTAACGCAAGAACTTTTGGGTTTAAGAATATACCGGGTGGTAATTTTATGAAAGAGCAAGAAATATTACTAAAACCGGTAGAACAAATTTTTGTACCCGAGAATTTTGGTGATAATTTTATAGAAATTGTAGAAGTTACAAAACCGGCAGATAGTTACAAATCTTATCAGAATGTAGCTGGTACTTATTTGATGACCGAATTTAGACCAATTGAAGATTTAAAAGTTGTAACTGGTGTTAGATATGAATACTCCTTACAACATTTAAATTCTAAAAATTTACAAGGCGAACCAATAGAAGTAAACTCCAAATATAATGACGTTTTACCAACAATTAACACAACATACATTCTAAATGAAACCATGAATATACGTGCAGCAATTAGCCGCACACTTGCAAGACCAGAATTTAGAGAACTTGCCCCATTTACTTATTTTGACTTTTTAACAAACGAACTTGTACAAGGTAATACAGAATTAAAAAGAGCTTTAATTACAAATTACGATTTACGTTATGAATATTATCCACAACCAGGCGAGCTTTTAGCAGTTGGGCTATTTTACAAAAAATTTAAAGACCCAATTGAACAAGTATTAAAAGCATCTTCTGGATTTGAACCAATCCGCTCTTACCAAAATGCAAACAGTGCAGAAAACTATGGCTTAGAAGTTGAACTTCGTAAATCTTTGGCTGGTATTACTTCGTTTTTAGATGGCTTAATGTTTGTTGGTAATGTTAGCTTTATTAAATCTAAAATCCACTTAAATGTTTCTGGATTTGAACAAGCAAGCAGACCACTACAAGGGCAGGCAGATTTTATACTTAACTTAGGTTTATATTACGATGAACCATATACAGGCATTTCATCAAGTATTATTTATAATAAAGTTGGGGATAGAATAGCAAAAGTTGGGTTTAATAACTTAGGTAACGTAATAGAAAAATCCCGTGACCAAATAGATTTAGCGATTTCTAAAACTTTATTTAATTCATTAAAAATAAAATTTGCTGCAAAAGATATTTTAGCACAAGACAAGGTTATGATTCAAAAATCTCCATCAGGAGATAAAATAGCTGAAAGAATTAAAGTTGGTACAGATTATAGTTTAGGTTTAAGCTATGAGTTGTAAATAATATTTTTTAACAAATAGGAGTATAAATGAAAAAACTAACAGTTTTACTAACCTTTTTTATATTATCTGTAAATATCTACTCGCAAGATATTGTATTGCAAGGTGATATTACCACAAATACAACGTTAACGGCTAACCACACCTATTTACTAAGGGATATAGTTCGTGTGCAAGCACCGGCAGTGTTAACAATAGAACCGGGTACGATTATTTACGGAGAAAATGCAACAAAGGGTTCGTTAATTATAAAACCGGGTGCTAAAATTATTGCAGATGGTACCCCACTTAAGCCAATAATTTTTACAAGTGAATACACAAAACCAGGCAGCACACAAACGCCTAATTATGGTGATTGGGGTGGTGTTATTATTTTAGGAAACGCACCTATTAACGTACCGGGCGGTACAGCAACTATAGAAGGACCCGGAGATTCTTATGGTGGAAATAATCCAGATGATAACAGCGGTGTTTTACGTTATGTAAGAATAGAGTTCCCAGGAATAGCGTATTCTTTAAACAATGAAATAAACGGTTTAACATTTGGTGGCGTTGGAAAGGGAACAACTGTAGAATATGTTCAAGTAAGCTACAGTGGTGATGATAGTTTTGAGTGGTTTGGTGGTAATGTAAATTGCAAATATTTAGTTGCTTACCGTGGTTGGGATGATGACTTTGATACAGACTTTGGTTACAATGGCAAATTACAATTTTTAGTAGCAATTAGAGATGCAGAAATAGCAGACCAGTCATCTTCAAATGGTTTTGAATCTGATAATGATGGCGCTGGTTCATTAAATACCCCTCGTACAGCGCCTACTTGGTACAACGTTACATTAATTGGTCCTCAAAAAGAAACTACATCTAACTACAATTCTTTATATAAACGTGGGATGCATTTAAGAAGATCTTCTCAAAATAAAATTTATAATACTTTAATAGTAGGATGGCCCACCGGTGTATATTTAGATGGTACAACAACTATTGGGGATGCAAATGCTGGTTTAACCTTTATTAAAAACAGTATAGTAGCTGGTTCATCTAAAAAAGTAATTGATACAACAAAATCTATAGCTGGTTTTAATCCAGAAACATGGTTTTTTAATACAAATTCCAACAGAAGTTTACCAAAAACAGCAGACCTATTTTTAACTGACCCATACAATTTAAATGCTCCTAATTTTATGCCATTAAGTAATTCACCAGCATTAACGGGTGCAGTTAATCCACCAAATGATGGATTTTTTGATGTAACAGCAAATTATGTGGGTGCATTTAAAGATAGAAATTGGATGCAAGGATGGACAAAGTTTAATTTAATTACAAGCCAAGTTGTGTTACAAGGTGATATAACAACTGATATGACTTTAACAAGTGATAAAGTTTATAAATTAGTAGATATAGTAAGAGTACAACCACCTGCTACTTTAACAATTCAAGCTGGTACTGTTATATATGGTGATAATGCAACAAAAGGTTCGTTAATTATTAAACCGGGTGCAAAAATAATGGCTGTTGGTAATGAATTTAATCCTATTGTATTTACTAGCCAATATGCTATGCCTGGTAGCACTCAGCAACCTAATTATGGTGATTGGGGCGGCGTTATATTGTTGGGTAATGCACCAATAAACGTACCTGGTGGAACAGCAACAATAGAAGGTCCCGGTGACTCTTATGGTGGAAATAACCCAGATGATAACAGTGGTGTTATGAGTTATGTTAGAATAGAATACCCTGGTATAGCTTACTCACTAAATAACGAAATAAATGGGTTAACATTTGGTGGCGTTGGAAGAGGCACACAAATAGATCATATACAAGTAAGTTATAGTGGTGATGATAGTTTTGAATGGTTTGGTGGTAATGTAAATTGTAAATATTTAGTAGCTTATCGTGGTTGGGACGATGATTTTGATACAGATTTTGGCTATAACGGTAAATTACAACACTTAGTAGCTTTAAGAGACCCACAGATAGCAGACCAATCATCTTCAAATGGTTTTGAATCTGATAACGATGGTGCGGGCTCGTTAAACAATCCTCGTACTGCACCAACTTGGTATAATGTTACTTTAGTAGGACCTCAAGAAAATTCAAGCTCTACTTATAATTCATTGTTTAAGCGTGGAATGCATTTAAGAAGATCTTCTCAAAATAAAGTTTACAATGCTATTATCATGGGCTGGCCTACTGGAATACTTTTAGATGGTAAGAACGTTATTAATGATGCAGTTGCTGGAAACATGTTTGTTAAAAACTCTATTATTGCTGGTTCAACTAAAAAATCAGTAGACTCAACAGGTTCTGTTGCTGGTTTTAATCCAACAGATTGGTTTACAAATAATGGAGGCAGGATTTTTACATCTACTTCTGATGTAATGTTAAAAGATCCTTTTAACTTATTAGAACCAAACTTTATGCCAAAAGATAATTCCCCAATATTTACTGGCGCTGCTGTTCCACCAAACGATGGATTTTTTGATACAGACGCTAATTATGTAGGTGCTTTTGGTTATAAAAATTGGTTAAATGGCTGGACACGTTTTAACACATTAACAAGTGTAAGAATTAAAGAAAATTTAAATTCTATTCCAGAGAATTTTGAGCTAAGCCAAAATTATCCTAATCCATTTAACCCAACAACAACAATTAAATTTAGTATTCCAGAAGCTAATAATGTAAGATTAAGTGTTTATAATATACTTGGTCAACAAGTTAGCGAATTAGTTAACGACTATAAATCAGCAGGTACTTATTTAGTAAATTGGAATGCAGAAAACTTAGCAAGCGGTATTTATATTTATCGCTTAGAAGTTGGTAACTTTAGCATTAGCAAAAAAATGACTTTATTAAAATAAGCTCTCTCTCCTTCCTCCCTTTATTGTTAGGGACCGTAAATCGGTCCCTTTTTTATTTTAAATTGTGATTTAAATCTTTTTATTTCTTATTTTTTATTCATATATTCAATAAGAAAATTTATAAGGTATATTTTATGAGGGTAATTTTATTATTATGGGTTTATTTAATCGGATTAATTCCTTTTATCTTAGTATCTGGTGCGTTAATAATATTTTTTATTTGGGTATTGTTATTTTTACGCCAAAAAAATCTAAACTTGTTAAAAGCAGAGCCTAATGAAAAACAGGAAAATGAGAAAAACAACCAATTACTTTTAAAGATAAGTAATTCAGTTAATGAGTGTAAAGATTTAAATGAATTTTTAATTAAAAACGGTGAAAATTTACTAAACTTTTTTGGTAGTTATTTGGTAATTGGTGCCTTATATAATAATTTTGATAATAGAGTAGAACCAGTATTTTATAAAACAAATTTAACGGAAGAAGATAATAATTTAATAAATGATAGGGCTTTTGCATTAACTGCTTTTGAAGAAGCCATTAAATTAAATACCACAAAATATTTTGGTATAGAAGATATAGAAAATATTTTAATGGTTTTTGATATAAAAAATAAAAGTGAAAAATTAAAAGAGTTTTATGCAATAATATTAAAAGATGCTAATAATAAGGTAATTGGATTATTAGGTTTTGCTCAAGAAAATGGGAAGCTTAAAGAAATTATTGAGAAAAGTAATTTCGAGTTATATATACTGCCTCAACTAAGTCGCAGTATGGAAATTAAAAAGGCTGATGATGTAAGGAAAAAATATGAGTTTATTGTTAATGCCTCAGCAGCTTTTATGACTTTAATAAATTATAATTATGTTTACGAAGCAGCAAATAATGCATTTATAGCTGCACATAAATTAAAGCGAGAAGAAGTTATTGGCAAAACAATTGCAGATATTTGGGGTAAAAAAGATTTTGAAGCAAAAATAAAACATTATTTTGATAAAGCATTAAATGGGGAAACAATAAATTATCAAGCATGGTTGGAAACCAAAAAAACAGGTTTGCTTTGCTATGATATAACTTATTATCCTTATTTAAGCGAAACAGGCGAATATACACACGTAGTTGTAGTTTCTAGAGATATAACTAACTTGGTTAAAGCAGAAGAAACAGTTAGAAAGCTTAATTTAGCTATAGAGCAGACGGAAGAAGTTGTTATAATGGCAGATATTGAAGGAAAAATAACTTATGTAAATCCTGCTTTTGAAAAAGTATATGGATATAGCCGTGAAGAAGTTTTGGGTAAAAACGTATCTATTATTAAAGCTGGTTTTTATGATGAAGATAAATATGCTGAAATGTGGGAAACATTGTTAAGTGGTAAATCTTACAAAGCAGAAATGATTAATAGGCTTAGCAGTGGGGAATTATTAGAGGTTGAAAATTCCATCAGTCCGTTTTTTGATTCTTATAATAATGTGTTAGGTTTTATCGCAGTGCAACGCGATATAACGGCTCGTAAAAAAGCAGAAAAAGCATTAACAGAAGCTAAAGAATTAGCAGAGAAAAGCGATAGATTAAAAGGTGAGTTTTTAGCTCAACTTTCTCACGAAATTCGCACCCCATTAAATTCTATGGTTAATTCTATTCAGTTTATTAAAGAAGATCTTGCCGCTTGTATGACTGAGGATAGTAACGAGCTTTTTGATAGTATAATAACCTCTGCTAATAGAATAATTAGAACCGTTCATATGATTGTTAACATGAGTGAAATACAAACAGGCAATTATAAATATACTTCTCAATTTGTTAATGTTTGTGAATTGGCAGAAAAAGTTTCTAATCAATATAGTAAAATTGCAAAACAAAGAGGACTTGAATTTTCTTTTACCAATAATTTAATAAATGCAAATATTTTTTGCGATTGTTATTCTGTTGAACAAATTTTAATACAACTAACAGATAATGCGGTTAAATTTACTGATAAAGGTAGTGTAGAATTAATTTTAGATAGAACTGCAACGAATGAATTAGTTATAAAAGTTAGAGATACTGGGATTGGAATTTCGGAAGAATATATTAAAGAAATGTATAGACCATTTTCTCAAGAGCAGCAAGGTTATACAAGAAGGTATGACGGAAACGGTTTGGGATTAGCTTTAGCAAAAAAATATTGTGAGATAAATAATGCGGAAATATTTTGCGAAAGCAAAAAAAACTTAGGTACAGAGTTTACAGTAATATTTTATAATACCAAAGTTTAAATAAAGATATATTTATCTTTATTATAAGAATAATTTTTTGTATCTTAAGGATTAAAATGGGAATAAAAGAATGGACTCAAATTACTATTTTAATCAAAAGCAAGGTACAAAAGAGAAAGAAAAATATAAAGAGCAAGAACAGCAGGCAAAACAACAAACCAAAAAATATCAAACTGTATCTACAACAGGAAATATTTGTAATAATTGCGGTTATGAAAATGAGCCAGGTGCAAAGTTTTGCGCAGAGTGTGGAGAAAGTTTATCATCTATTTTAACTTGTCCTAATTGTGGTAGTAAAGTTTATCCCGATGCTGATATTTGCGAAGCCTGTGGAGAGTGGTTATTAAAAGGGAAATGCTTTTTTTGCTATGCAGATTTAAGTGGTAACGAAAAATTTTGTCCGGAATGTGGAAATCCAACTGAAGGAATAATTTGCCCAAATTGTGGAAAACATAATATTTTTGATTTTTGTAAAAAGTGTAATACCCCGTTAACAGAGGCAGCCCAAGAAGAACTTAATAAAATTAAGGAAAATCCATTTTTTAAACAATTAGAAAATTTAAGTTTAGAAATAGATTCTTTGGCAGAAGAAAGCATAAACGAAGAAGAACTTAAGAAACAGATTGAAGAATCTGAAAAACAGCTTGCTAAAGAAAAACAAAAGTATGAAGAAGCCCTACGAAAAGAAAAAGAAATACAATTAATGATGCGATTAGAACAAGTTTCTAATAACCGAGGCGCTCCTAATAATTCAACTAAAAAAGAAGAAATTAATAACAGTACACCTGCAAAGCCATTTATGTCTGAAGATCACTTAAAAGCTATAGAACGAGCAAAGCAGACTATTCAAAATGCTGAAGAGAGAAAAAAAGAAAGATTAAACAAAGAAAGAGAACTACAACAGGAATTAAATAAAGTTTCTAAATTAACTTTTGCAACTGCACAAGAAGCTCGCAGATTTTTTAATGCGACAAAACCAAAGCTATATCCAGAAAAACCTAAATATTGGGAATGTAACTTCGTTCACTTTATGCATCCCGGTCCACACGATTGTGCACGCCCCGAGCTTGGTGGTAAATGGGTATTTTAATTTTGCAATTTATTAATATTTATAGAGGAAAAGATGGACGATAAAACATTTCGCGGTGATGATAATTTAATCCCTTCACAAATGGATAATGACGCTACTTATATTGGTGATAAAACTATAATTTCATCTGGTATGAATACTCCCAATGTAAATGCTGCTATCAACGATGCTACTGTAAGGTTAGATAATCCTACTCAAACAGATTTTATTGGTAGTGGTTTTAATCAACTTGATATTTTGCCAGATAATACTTATATACTAAATAACAAACCGTATAAATTTATAAAGCTTATTTCATCCAATACAGGTGAAGCAGATATTTTATTAGTTGAAGGCGAACAGGGGAAAGCAGTATTAAAGGTTTATAGAACGGGTCAAATTCCTAAATCAGATTTAATTAAAAAATTGCGTTCGATTAAACACGATGATATTATAAAAGTTTTTGATTATGGTTATATTAAAGATAGATTTGGGGAAAGATTTTTTGAATTAATGGAATATGCAGAAGGGGGTGCTTTAGTTGATGCTATACCAATTAAAAACGAAAAGAGAATTAAACAAATTGTAAAAGAGATTATTAACGCGTTAAAGTTTTTGCATGAAAATGGAATTGTTCACCGTGATATTAAACCAGAAAATATTTACTTTAAAGATAAAAAGCAAACCGATTTAGTAATTGCCGATTTTGGAATTTCTTCTATAATTGATAACAGAATTAAACACCATATAACAACAATGAAAGGGACAGATTTTTATGCAGCTCCCGAAGGGTTAAAAAAGGTTAGGTTGGCAAGTAATAATGTAAAAATATCCGGTGCTATTGATTACTACGCTTTAGGTATTACTTTATTAGTTACATGGATGAGTAGGCAAGGGGTTTATAAAAAAATAATTGAAATTGCAAATTTACAAGATATTGTGGACTTAAATGATAATTATGACGAGGATTTAATTTTTAGGGCTTGGAATGAGCTAAAAGAAAAATGCACATTTCCATTTGCAGATGATATGCCGGAAAGGATTAAGACTTTAATTAGTGGCTTAATGGTAATAAATGAAGATAAAAGATGGGGATATGATGAATGTGTAAAATGGTTAAATGGAGAAGACGTTCCCGTTTATAAAGATGTTTTTTATAACGATTACGAACCCTTTCCTTTTGATGACCACCAAATAGCAAAGAATCCAGAAGAACTTGCTGCATTTATGCAAAAGAACTTAAAATTAGCAGAAAAATATTTATTAAGAGGGAAAATAAAAGAATGGTTAGAGAAAGCAAAAAATGTTAAATTATCTACTATTATAGAAGACATTACAGAGAGTATTTACCGAAATGATAAACAAACTGCAGTGCAAGCCGCTATTTATGCATTAAATCCAAATTTACCTTACCTTGATATTGATAACAATGAATGTTTTACAATAGATGACTTAGCAGATGCAATTGAAAACAATTTTGAAGATTATAAAGTAAAATTGCAAAATCGTAACGATGCATTATATATTTATATCGATAGCAAAGGATACTCTGATTTAAGCGATGCAATTTATAGCTATTTTGATGACATGAAAAATAACCCAGGCTTAGCCACAATTTATGCAATTTATCATTTAAACCCTAAAAAACCATACCTTTTCTTCCACCCAGAAAAAGAAGATGGAAGCAATTACACCGCTGTTCCAATAGATAATCTACCTTTATTGAGTAATCTATTTTTAACTTATATGGAAGAAGCTAAGGAATATATGCTTACTAGTGAAATAGAAGCGTGGTTTAGCTTTAATGGAAATAACTATTATTACGATGCATTTAGATATTTGCGAGAGCAAGTTGGACCAAAAAATAAAGATGCAATGGTTGTTGGTGCTGCATATATCTTGAATAAAGATTTAGTTTATACCGCAGTAGATAAATCTAATAACAAAACTAAATATGATATTGCACAAGCTTTACTTAAAAATTTTGATAAATATGTAGACATATTAAACAAAGATTTTACCTATTTGCACATGTATGCTTGGGCTAAAGAGTGGGATTGGGAATTAGCACAAATTAGATATAGTTTTAACTTTAAAAGCCATAACGGAAAATTATTCCCCTATAATAAAAATATTGCTTTAATGCGCGTAATTAGAGCTTTTAATAAGGATTTTGAATTTGAAATTGAAGGCGAAAAATTTAAAAATCCAAAAGAAATACAAGATGCAAGCAGTAAAGTTAAGGCTTATGTTAAAAAAGAACTTAAAAACCTTGATAGTAAAATTCATGCTTGGATAAGCATTTATTTTCACGAAGACCCATATGTTAAATACAGCAAAAAAGGGGAGTATGAGGATAAACTAAAAGAATACATGGATTTTATTGAGACTATAAGCCCTAATAATGATTTAACCAAAAAATATAGTAGTGCAAAAAATGCAATACCAAAACTTATTAAAAAGGAACAAAGATTAGATGCACGTTTCTTTATTGGACAAGGAATAGCAATAGCTTTACCAATTGCAATGGCTTACTTTTTGTTTATGTACGTTTATCCAGATGGTGGTAATCACTATTTACCGGGAAAGTTTTGGGAATTACCATCATGGTATTTTATAGTATTTGGATTATTAGGTGTTGTATTTACTTTTGCTGGTGGAGATGCTGACCTATCTGCGGGTTGTATTGGAGGACCAATTGTTGGCGCTGTTGTTGGAATTGTATTATACTATGTATTTTATTTAGTAGTATCTAGTTATTACATAACTGGTGGTTTGATGTTAATTTTGCTTGGGTATGCTATTTACGATATCTTTAAAAATGGTAATACTTATACTTCTGCATCTATTAGGCGGCAGCTTTTTGATACAAGTGATAAGCTAACATTTGAATGGCAACCTTTAGCTTTTGCTTTTAGTAATAAAGATAAATTTGATAGCCCTCGAATAGCGCTTTTAAATGATTATCATATGAAACGCAAAGAAGACAAAATTTATATATTAAAGAAAACTGTTATTCCTATTTTAGTTTTTGCTACTGTATTAATTTTATTATTAAGTTTTGACCCCAAATATGATGGTTACTTTTTAGCTGTGAAAGAATTTATAAAAAGTATTTTTTTATGGGTAAAAAATCTGTTTTAATTATTTTTTTATAAGAGGATTAAATGGCTTTAAAGTGTGAAAATTGTGGAGCAGCAAACAGAGATATTGCAAAATTTTGTAAAAAGTGTGGTACAAGAATTTTATCTAATTCTGCTGCAGATTTAGAGCAGTTAATTGGTTTAGCAGATATTAAGAATGAAATTCAATCTTTAATAAATATAACCAAAGCTTTAAAAAATCGTGGTACTGGTTATAAAATAAATATGCATTCTATAATAATAGGCGCCGCAGGTACCGGAAAAAGCACTATTGCTAATGTTTTGCAAGACCTGTTTTTTAAGAATGGTATTATCACAAAACCTAAAGCCGATATTATTGATGCGGTTGACTATAGCGAATATACTAAAGATTTTCAGAATAATATTCAAAAAGCTAAAGGAGGAATATTATTTATTGATAACGTTCAAAAGTTAGTACCAAGCGGATTTGCGGGAGACTTGCATCAATTAGATAAACTTTTTTCTGAAATGGATAAATTTGGGAGTGACCCTATTGTTATTTTAGCAGGTTTGCCAGAAGGTTTTGAAGAATTTATAGAAAAAAATCCATCTATTAAAAACAGATTTGAGTATATATTCAAATTGCCGGAGTATACTGCAATAGAGTTATATCAAATTTGTTTACAAAGATTATCTAAATATAATTTAACATTAAGTGAAGAAGCTGATAAAAAATTAAAACAATTATTTAAACAAGCTTTTAAAACAAAGGATAAAACATTTGGTAATGGACATTTTGCAGTTGGTACTGCAGAAGATATTTTTAAGAATTATTTAAGCAGGGTTAGTAAATCTGGTATTGATGATAATATTTTACAAAAAGAGGATATAAAGGGGAATATTTGTGAAGAAAAAACGGTAGAAGAGGTATTAGCAGAGTTAGACGAATATATTGGGATGGATACTGTTAAGGCAGCAGTTAAAGAAATAGCGCAACAAGTATCTATGCAGCAAGAAAGGTTAAAACGCGGTTTAGGAAAAGGTGAAAAAGCGGGTGTTCATATTGTGCTAACAGGAAATCCTGGAACTGGAAAAACTACAATTGCGCGTAAACTTGGGGAAATTTTTGCTGCAATTGAATATTTAGATAGCGGTCATGTTGTAGAAGTGGATAGAAGCAAATTAGTTAGCCAATACCCAAACGAAACCGCAAAAATTACCAACGATGCGGTTAACAGTGCAATGGGTGGAATATTATTTGTAGATGAAGCTTACACTTTAACTCCTTATAGCGATACTAATGATGTTGATAAATATGGTAAAGAAGCTGTTGAAACTTTAATGAAACGCATGGAAGATGAACGCGGCAAATTTGTTTTAATTGCTGCTGGTTATAAATTAGATATGGAAAGATTTCTTAAAACTAATCCGGGGTTAAAAAGTCGTTTTACAAAATACTTACATATAGAAGATTACACCCCAAGTGAATTGCTACTAATTTATAAAGGTTTTTTCAAAAAGCAAAATTACGTGTTAAGCTTAGAAGCAGAAGAATTAGCTAAAAAAGCAATTACCAAAATATACGAAAATCGTGATAAAAACTTTGGTAATGGTAGAGAAATGCGAAAATTGTTTGAAGCCACTTTAGCTAAACAATCAGAAAGAATAGGAAAAATACCTATTACAGAACAGAATGATGCTTTGCTTGTTACAATTATGCCCGAAGACATTCCTTACGAAGCACCTAAAGAATTAGATATTAATGAAATTATGCAGGAGCTAAATAAGTTAACAGGCATGAAAGAAATAAAAGAGGAAATAAAAAATCTTGTTAATTTTTTGAATATCGAAAAGAAAAGAAAAGAGCAGGGAGGTGGCTCGACGCCATTAAATATACATTTTGTGTTTACAGGTAACCCGGGTACAGGCAAAACAACAGTTGCAAGAATTATTGGTAAAGTATTTAGGCAACTTGGATTATTGCCAAGTGGTCATGTAATAGAAGCTGATAGAAGTAAATTGGTTGGTACTACAATTGGTTCTACTGCACCCAAAACAGACCAAGTAATAGACCAAGCTATGGGTGGAATATTGTTTATAGACGAAGCCTATACACTTTCACCCGATGATGCAGTTTTTGACTATGGAAAAGAAGCTATTGACCAATTGCTAAAACGAATGGAAGACGACAGAGGCAAGTTTATTGTTGTTGTTGCGGGATACACTAACGAAATGAGGAAATTTTTAAACGCTAATCCGGGGTTAAATAGTCGTTTTACTAAGAAAATACATTTTGCAGATTATGGACCGGAAGAAATGGTGGAGATTTTTAAGGGAATGGTAAAAGGGAATGATTTAATGCTTGATCCATCAGCAGAGGAAAATTTATTAAAGTTTTTTAAGGGTGTGCATATATCAAGAGATAAAAATTTTGGCAATGCAAGAGAGGCGAGGAATATTTTTGAGGCTGCAATACAAAGACAAGGTACCCGCTTAAGTATAAGAATGCAGCAACCCGATTTTGACCCAGTAGAACTTAAGTATTTAACTTTAGAAGATATACAGGGTGAAGAGACAAAACCAAAATCTTTAGATGAAGTGCTAAAAGAGCTTGATGAATTTACTGGGATGGATAGTGTTAAAAAAGCTGTTAGAGAAATTGCATTACAAATTAAAACTGCACAAGAAAGGGTTAATCGCGGTCTTGCCGATGCTGAAAAGCTTGGTATGCATTTTATTTTAACCGGCAACCCAGGTACAGGTAAAACATCAATTTCTAGAAAATTAGGGGAAGTATTTAAAGCAATAGGATTTTTACCAAAAGGACACGTTATAGAGGTTGATAAAAGTAAATTGGTTGGCTTGTATGTGGGTAAAACGCCAGAATTGGTAAATGATGCATGCGACCAAGCTATGGGGGGAATATTATTCGTAGATGAAGCTTATACGCTTGCAGGAGATCCACTAAAGGGGGGTGACACCTTTGGTAAAGAAGCAATAGAAACTTTAATGAAGCGCATGGAAGATGACCGCGGAAAATTTGTTGTTATTGCTGCAGGTTACAAAAAAGAAATTAATGACTTTTTAGATACTAATCCCGGCATGAAAAGCCGTTTTGATAAATACTTACATATTGATGACTATACAGAAGACGAACTTTTTAAAATTCTTTTGGGCATGGCTAATAAGAAAAAATATAAAATTAGTGAAGATGCATTAGAAGAAATTAAAAAGATAATTAATGGAATGGTATCTGCCAAAACGAAAGATTTTGCTAATGCACGGGATATTAGAAAACTTTTTGATACGCTTGTTGCTAAGCAATCTGAAAGAGTTTCCAAAATTAGCAACGAACTTTTAACAGATGAAATGTTAAGCACAATTACAAAAGAAGATTTACCAAGTGATGGTACCAAAACAATTAGTGTGGATGAGATATTAAAAGAATTGAACGAATTAACAGGAATGCAGAATATAAAGAAAGAACTGACTGCATTAATAGACTTTTTATCTGTAGAAAAAGAGCGCTCAAAAGAGGGCGGAGACCAAACTAAGTTAAATATCCACTTCGTTTTTACTGGTAATCCGGGCACAGGAAAAACAACTGTTGCAAGATTAATTGGTCAGATATTTAAATCAATTGGGTTATTACCACAAGGTCAAGTAGTGGAAGTTGATAGAAGCGGTTTGGTTGGACAGTTTGTTGGGGAGACGGAACCTAAAACTAATCGTGCAATAAATAGTGCATTAGGGGGTATTCTTTTTATTGATGAAGCATATACACTTGCAAGTGGTGGCGGGAACGATTTTGGTAAACAAGCAATTGATATTTTGCTTAAACGTATGGAAGATGACCGAGGCAAATTTATTTGCATTGTTGCAGGTTATACAAATCAAATGAAAACCTTTTTAGATATGAACCCCGGTCTTGCAAGTAGATTTACTAAGTTTATTGATTTTTCTGATTATACAGCAAACGAACTTGAAGATATTTTTATTAGAAATGTAAAAAAGAAAAAGCTTATTTTGGATATTACTGCTAAAGAAAACTTAAAAACCTTTTTTGAAGATATTTACAAAAATAGAGATAAAAATTTTGGTAATGCAAGAGAAGTGAGGAATATTTTTGAAAATGCCATTCAAAATCAAGGTGCTAGGCTTGCTAAATTATTAAAAAAACCAAATTTTGATAGAAGATTACTAAAAATTTTAACATTTGGTGATATTACGGGTAATTACGAAAAATTCCCAGCCAATTATGGTAATTTATTAGATTCATTAATAACTAATGAAAAATCACCAGCTGATGTAAGTATCGATAATTCTAAAAACAATATTTCAGAAAATGAAATTAAGTTTACTTTAGATTACAAAGAAAAGCTAAAAAATTATCAAAATTTAGTTGAGTTTTTATCAACTTGCGAAAATAGTTTAGAAACCTACAAGTTAAATTTAGATAAAGCAGCAGTTGGAAATTTATTAATTTTTACTGAAAATGAAAATGCAAAAAAAGATTTTTTAGAGTATTACGCAAAACTGCTTAAAAAATATGGCTATTTATCTACTTGTAATGTAATTAATGTAGATGCAGAGGAACTTAAAGTTAGCACCAAATCAATTGATGATAATGTAAATAATATTTTTGATAAAGCATTAGGTAATATTTTGTGTATTAATAAAATAGAAAATTTAATTACTGAAGCTTTCGATTTGGATGGTAAAGAAGCATTTAATGTTATTTTAGAACGTTTAGTAAAAGATAAGAACAAATTTGTATTAGTATTTTGTGGTAACAAAGCAAAATCAGAAGAATTTTTACAAAATGATTTTATTCTTGTTAAGGATAAATTTTTAAGTGAATTAAGAATTGATGAAAGTATAGAAGAAGAAAAAGATTTAACAGCAGATGAAATTATTAATAAAATAAATAAGCTTGTTGGTTTAACAGAAATTAAATCGTTCTTTAATCAACTTGTTAGATTATTAAAAGTAGAAAAAGACCGCGAAATAAAATTAGGGGTAAAGTCTAATTTTAATCCTAATCTAATTTTTGTTGGAAATGAAGGTACAGGCAAAACTACAATAGCAAAACTATACGCAAAATTATTAAAAAGTTTTGGGTTTTTAGAAAATGCAAATATCATTTTTGTCCAAAAATCAGATTTTGTTGGTGAATATTTAAAGCAATCTGAATTATTAGTAGAAAAAACAATAAATTCAGGTTATGGTTCTTTAATCTATTTTAATAATGCTTATCAACTAACTTCAGTTAATGCCACACCAATTGAATTAGAAGCAAGAGATAAATTAAAGCAAAAGTTAGTTGAAGATAAAGGTAAATTTTGTTTAATCTTAAGTGGTAATAAAACAGATATGGACCAGTTTTTACAAAGAGAGTTATATTTAACAAAACCCAACTTTTTGAAGGTCTTATACTTTAATGATTTTACAGAGCAAGAGATTTTTGATTTGTTTTTATATAAAATAAATGAAATTAATTTAGTTTTAAGTGATATAGCAGCTAATAAAGTTAAGGAATTGATTAAAGAAAATAATATTAATAATTCCAAGTTAGTAGAAAAATATATTAAAAAAATTGTAGAAAACTGTAAACAAAAAGGAACTAACGAGATTAGTGAAGAGGAAATAAAGTAATGATTTGTATATATTGTAAAGCTGATATAGAACATGATTCCTTTTACTGTGACCAGTGTGGCGAGGAATTATATATTTGTGAAAAGTGTGGAAAGCCGGGAAAGGGAAAGCGCTGCACAGAAGATGGAGGCAAATTAATAGCCGCAAAAGATAAAAATGTAGCAAATTCTGCTACAACGTCTTCACTAACAGCATCTTTTATGGGGAGTGATTTATCCAAAACTGCAAATACTAATTTAAATAATAGTAGTAATGCAAATGCTGTTTATTCGCAATCAAGTTTAAATGCGGATGTAACTAAAAATATAACACAGCCAACCGTAGATGCTGGTTATAGCCAAACAGTACCTAACTTAAATACTCAAAATGCAAGTGGCATACCAAACTGTGTAATTATTAATAAATCTATAAATGCAACTTTAAAAATTACCAATGGTGATATAATTGGCAGAAAAGCAGGAAACTTTGTAAATGTTTTTGCAAATTATAATCAAATTTCTAGTCGTCATGCACAATTTAATTATGATAATACAATTGGTTGGACTGTAACAGACTTGGGCAGCAGTAATGGAACAAAGTATCAGGGGCAGCCATTAGCTCCAAATGTGCCTGTTCCAATTAAAGATAAAACTTATATTATATTTGCAAATATCGAATTTTTTGTGCAAATTTCAAATTTACAATCTAATAATAATATGTTTTCTGCTAATGATAAAACTATAAAACTTTAGCAATTATTTTGGGTGAAGAAATATGGAACTTAATATAGAATCAATTAGTAATGTTGGCATAGTTAGAAAAAATAACGAAGATTATATATTTGATGGTGCTCGTTTTATACGAGATGATGAGCACTTTTATAATTTAACTTTAGATTTATCTAACACAAAACTATTTTTTGCAATAGCCGATGGCATGGGTGGGCATAATGCTGGAGAGCTTGCTAGTGAAATTCTTTTAACAGAGCTTTATGTTGCTGTTAAAGAAATTTTTAAATATTCTACTATTCTTAGTGAAAACGAAATAAGAGTTTTTTTTGATTCAGAAGTAAAAAAAATACATAATCTTTTAATAGAGGAAGGGTATAAAAATCCCAATGCATTTGGAATGGGTTCAACGCTTATTGCATTTGTAATTTATTATGGTAACTTTTATATGATTAATGTTGGCGATAGTCGCCTTTATAGATTGCGAGACGGATTTTTAAAACAATTTTCCAAAGATCATTCATATAATACAATGTTTGGGGATTCACGTTCCACTACTCATCTTATATATAATGCAGTTGGTGGCGGTGATAGAGTATTTACAGATTTTACAAACTTAACATCTAAAATTGAAGAAGATGATACTATATTATTATGTAGCGATGGCTTAACCGATATGTTAGATGATGAAATAATAGAAGAAATATTAAATGATGATGGAAGTGTAAAAGACTTAGTTAATAGTGCAATACAAGCTGGTGGCGAGGATAACGTATCTATTATAAAAATTAAATTAACAAAAATTTAAATTTTATTATTTTTTTGCTTGCCAAATTTAAAAAATAGTTTTATATTTAAGTCTGTCTTTTTTTAAGACTTGGTATTTGTTCTTTTTTGATTGTGAAAAAATAAAAAAACAAAAAAAATGTAAATTTAATATTAAAATTACTTGACAAAAGGAAAAAAAAGTATTAAGTTTACAGTCCTTGTTTGAAAATATGTTCTTTGACAAAGTGAGTGACTAAAAGGAAGTTTTTTAGTGAAGAAGACGAGGTAAGAAGTACGCGAGCGCTTTTAAATTCGAAGTTGTAGAGAATATTAGATAATAATATAAAAAAATACAACGGAGAGTTTGATCCTGGCTCAGGA
>CAZYZX010000007.1:179415-181116 GCA_964652025.1 uncultured Melioribacteraceae bacterium | reverse complement strand
TTACGGTTAAATATTATTAAATTAATTATTTCTCTAAAACTCAATTATTTCCTCGCAGATATAATTACAGCTACAATTGCAGTTATAATAGATGCAATTTGCCCAACTATTAGCATAGTATCTTTAAACACATCCCAAAACTTTGGTGGCGGTGGGTCTTCAGGTATCCAAATTATATCCCCCGGTTGCAATTCATCTACATCATCTGCATCTATCCACTCTTTAGTATTTGCTTTAATAACTCTAACATCACTTTTTATTGCCCTCCAAGCATAACCACCCGCTAAGTTTATATAGTCTTCAACTTTATATTTTGGATTATACATTATATTACCTGGATTTACAATTTGTCCAACTAATGTAATATAATTAACAGCTTCTGGAATGTATATTTCGTCCCCTTCTTTTAAGATTACATTTTCACTTAAATCATTATTTAAAAATAATTTTTCAAAGTCTACAACCATTCTCCCTTTTTGGTGCCTAGACATTGCCTTTAAATAGTCGTATTCATCATCAGTCATATCCTTGCGTTGCAAACCTTGTAATCTAACATATTCTAAATCAGGCTTTTCATCTACTTTAGCACGAATTATATATGCATCTTTTAATGATGCATTTTCTCTAAAACCTCCTACTAAATCTACTATCAAGGTCTTTAAGGTTGTTTTATCTTTTTCTATTCTATAATAACCAGGTGATTTTACAAATCCTGATACTTTAACAAAACGATCAATCATAAACTCTGGCTTTTCTCTTATAATTATTTTATCACCTGGTTTAAGCTTTATATTTTTTTGTTTTATTTCATTCAAATTATAATAATTTAAGTTTGTACTAAGCATATCATCATCAAATCTTACTAATTCTATACTATCTTCTCTAGCCTTATATTCTAAACCACCACATAAATTTATTAAATCATTTACTGTTTCTCCATCAGAAAATTCATAAGTACCCGGATATAAAACATTACCCCAAATACTTACAGTTTTGTCTACTTTTCTGATATTTATGATGCTACCTTCCCTTAAAAATGGATTCTGTGTATTATCACCAACTCGCATGTACTTTAATAAATCTACAATTAGCGTATCACCTAAAGTACTCATTATCTCAATATTTCGCATATCAGAATTAGAATATACACCAAATGAATTCATTATTAATTCTAAAAGTCTAGTATTACCATTTAAGTTATATGTAAATGGTTTTACAACATTACCAATTAAGGATACTTTTATTTTCTTAAATTCGGTTAATGTTATATCTATTTTAACGTTTTTATAAAAATCTTTTAATGCTTCTCTTATTTTTGCCCTAGCTTGGCTTAAAGTTAAATTCTTTAGTCCTATAACTCCAACCTGATCGATAAAAATATTCCCTTCATAATCTATAATTGATGAAAAAGTTAAAGGATTGGCACCTGATATAATAAATAAAAGTTTATCACCAGGACCAACAAAATATTCATCAGGATTTAATAAGCCATCTGCAGTAGTTATAAATTGATTGGACGCATAAAAGTTACGAGTGGAATCGTAGCTAAATAAATTAGCACGACCGCTATAACTTGGGCTTACCTGCCCAATGTTTACAACGGTCGATAATAAGGATATTATAATTACTAATAAAACAATTTTTTTCAATTTATGCTTTATTTTCTTGATTACCTGTTGGTAACTGTTTTTCTGTTCTTCC